>JBKQQG010000028.1:0-10285 GCA_052144455.1 Bryobacteraceae bacterium | reverse complement strand
GTCACTTTGTCGGTGAGCGCTCCCACGGCGATGATCCTTATCTCGCAGACGGGGTTGAGCTTCACGGCCGTGGCGCAAGGCGGCGCGCCTCTCGCGCAGGGCTTTAGCATTCTCAACACCGGGCAAGGCTCCATGGCGTGGACCGCCACGGCCAGTACCCTTTCCGGGGGCAACTGGCTACAGATCTCGCCCACCAGCGGCACGGTGCAACAACCGTTCCTGGATGTATCGCCGGTCAGCGTCTCGATCAATGCAAGCGCGCTCGCGGCGGGGACGTATTACGGGCGGATCCAGGTCTCCGCGGCGGCGGCCAACACGCCGCAAGTGATGACCGTGATCCTGACGGTGCTGCCGGCGGGGTCGAGTCTGGGCCCGCAAGTGTTCCCCACGGGATTAGTTTTCACCGGAGTAGCGGGGGTGACGCCGGGATCGCAGGATGTGCAGGCGGGGAATCCCGGGGGGCAGGCGATCAGCTTCCAATCGGGACAGATTGGAACGGGCTTCAGCTTCCTGCCGGCCAACGCGAGCCTGCAGCCCGAGCTTTCGACCACCGTGCGCGTATTCCCGAACTTCACCAACCTGACGGCGGGGAGCGTCCAGCAGGGGACCATCACGTTGCAGTTTTCGGACCGGTCGCCGTCGCAGACGATCGACATATTGATCGTGGTGGCGCCGCCGGGTTCCACCGCCGTCACGGTAGATGCGGACGGTTCCAGGGATCGCTCGGCGGCAGCACGGGGCTATCGGATAGAGCTGAGGCCGGAGGACGCGGCCTCCGGGTGCCAGCCGTGGACCTTGCAGATCCAATCTTTGCAGGCGAATTTCACGGCGGTGGTGGGGCTAGCCACTACGGTGGACGCGCAGGTAGTAGATGCCTGCGGGAACCCGGTGCCGCCGTCGAACGCGGACGTGTTGGCGTGGGCCAGCAATGGGGACCCCGTGGTGCTGATGTCGCCCCTAGGCAACGGGATCTGGCAAGGGACCTGGAAACCGGTGCACACGGGTGGAGGGGTGACGCTCACGGTGTCGGCGTTGGGGCCGAACGTGACCGGGGCGTCGAGCGCGGTGAGCGGCGCGGTGAGCGCGCCGGGGCCGACGCCGATCGTGACCAAGCAGGGAGTGGTGCAGGCGGCCAGCGAGCAGGGGGGAGTGCCCATTACGCCGGGAGGGCTGATCGCGGTCTACGGCGGGAACCTCTCCCAGGGAGTGGGACTGAGCACCAGTTTGCCGTTGCCCCAGCAGTTGATGGGGGCGCAGGTGCAACTGGGTAGCCAGTACTTGCCGATCCTGTACACCAGCGCCGGGCAGTTGAACGCGCAGGTGCCGTACGGAGTGGGTGTGAACACGCAGTTGCAGTTGACGGTGCAGAACGGAACCACGCTGTCGTTGCCGGAATCGCTGGTGGTGGCGGCGGCGGCGCCGGGGATCTTCACCTTGAACGAGTCGGGGACGGGGCAAGGCATCATCATGAAGAGCGACGGTGTGACGCTGGCGCAGCCGGCCACGCCGGCCGGCATCGGGGAGACGGTGGTGATCTACTGCGCGGGGTTGGGAGCGGTGACGCCGGCGGTGACGGAAGGCTCTCCGGCGCCGTTCTCGCCGCTGGCGTGGACCGTGAATCCGGTGACGGTGACCATCGGAGGGGTGGCGGCGCCGGCGCCGTCGTTCCACGGTCTGACGCCCGGGTTAGCGGGATTGTATCAGGTGAATGTGGCCGTGCCGGCGGGCATCGCGACCGGAGACGCGGTGCCGGTGGTGCTGAGCGTGGCGGGGCAGAGTAGTCCGCCGGTAACGATCGCGGTGAGGTGAAGGGCCGCGGATTCCAAGCCATCCCTGGGAAGTTGGAACTCTCACCCCGGAAGGGGGTGATAGCCTTCCCGGTTCATGAGCTGAAGAATCGCCCGGATCCCAATTGTCGACGCCGCCTGAAGATCGCCGGTCGAAAGATCCCTCATTCCCGCGATCTGTGGCCCCCAAGACCCGGTCCCGGTAGCCCGATTGGACCTCCTGGCCGTGAACGAAACCCGCCTGTGCGTCCCAGAGGTTTCCTGGGTGCTCCTGGGGACACAAAACTAGCCGGCCACCCAGATCCAAGATGCGTTCGTGCCGGATGGCGCGATTTCAACAACTTGCGGAGTCCGGGGGTTCGAATCCCCCTCTCTCCGCCAGTCATTTAGTTTCAATTATTTACGGCATCATGGTGTCTACTGGGGGATTCTCAGCCACGGGCAAGTGGTTGAGCGGTTGTGGATTGCGCTGAGTTCCCTTGACGGGGACTCGATCTCCAGGAGGTACAACAGGCATCCTGAGGTCAGGTCCATCGCTATATCTGGAGTGCAAGAGGATGGCCAGGCGAACGTGTTGGCGACGCCTTTCGACACGGCGTCCGGCTCCGCGCCGGCGGAAATCATTACGGCGCTAGGAACGGCGATGACCACCGCCATGATGGCCCGGGTCGCGCCGGCGCTGTTCGGTTACACGCTCCCCTCCGGCCGGTTCTACGCGGTGGCGCAGATCGCGAACACGAGCACCATCGTCGCTCCCGTTGGAACCTTCGGCTCCGCCACGCCCAGCCGCCCCGCGCAGGCGGGCGACTATGTGGTGCTGTATGCCATCGGGATGGGAAGCACGAACCCGGCAGCGCCATCCGGCGTCGTGCTGCCGACGGCGTACCCAGTCTCCGACCCATCCAGCGTTAAGGTGCAGTTCGGCTCCGTGAATGCAACGGTGTCCTGGGCCGGGATGGTGCATGCCGGAGAGTTCCAGGTCGACGTGCTGGCGCCTCCCGGCCTATCCGGCGATGAGCCCGTGGTCATGACCGTGGGCGGGCAATCCACGCAGGCGAACGCTTCTCTGACGTTCCAGTAAGTCGCCACGGGTGGGCTTTCGAGACGGATTCTCCCGCGCGGGGCACATTCGGGCGAGCTTCGGGTCCGAAACCGTTGACATGGCCACGCGTTAAGGACATCTTAATAGGGTGGATTCCATTCGTGAGACGTCCGATGCCAATATCGAGCACGTGGCAATGGGTTTGCCTGACGACGTTCCTGATCGTTCTCCCAGCGGCCTCGCCAGCCACGGACACCTCAATCCCGGTTCCAAACCGGCCCTTTCAGGGCGCGCCGGTTCGTTTGGACGCCAACTGAGGAATCTGCCTGGAGAGCATCCGAAAGGACAAAGATGAGGAAGACGACGCCGCTGTTGTTATCTGGCTTGCAAGGGGCGACGCGCTCCCCAGGAAAGGGGGTTTGTGGAATCGCGCTGCTTGGCTGCTGCCTGCTCTTGGCGTTTGCAACCCCCGCCCGCCCGCAGGGAGCCACGAGCGAATGGACCTGGATGGGCGGGAGCAGCACGGCCGGCCATTCCGGAGTCTACGGCGCGTTGGGTACGCCTGCCTCCGGGAACATCCCGGGCGGCCGCGAGAGCGCAATGAACTGGACCGACGGCAAGGGCCATTTTTGGCTTTTTGGGGGCGTGGGCTACGATGGCAGCGGAAACCTCGGCAATCTGAACGACCTTTGGGAATTCGATCCCGCAACGAACGAATGGGGATGGATGGGCGGCAGCAGCACGGTCGGCAGCGGTGGAGGCCAGCCCGGAGTGTACGGCACGTTGGGAACGCCATCTGCGGGAAACATCCCTGGAGGCCGGGAATCCTCTGCGACCTGGACCGACAGCAGCGGCAACTTCTGGCTCTTCGGGGGCGGGATGTTTTATGCCAGCGGAAACGAGAGCTATCTCAACGACCTTTGGGAGTTCAACCCTTCGACGAAGGAGTGGGCATGGATGGGCGGTAGCAGCACGGTTGGGAGTAACTGCACCCAGATCTCCGGTGAAACCGTCTGTGGCCGGCCCGGAGTGTATGGGACGCAGGGAACGCCGTCTGCCGGAAACATTCCCGGATCCCGCGGGACGGCTTCGAGCTGGATCGACAGCAGTGGCCATTTCTGGCTCTTTGGAGGCTACGGCTACGATGCCAACGGCACTGAAGGCGCCCTCAATGACCTGTGGGAGTTCAATCCTGCGACGAAGGAGTGGACGTGGATCGGCGGCAGCAGCACGGTCAGCAGCAGTGGAGGCCAGCCCGGGGTGTACGGCACATTGGGAACGCCATCTGCCGGAAACGTCCCCGGAGCCCGCGGGGCCGCTGCGAGCTGGACCGACGGCAGCGGCCATCTCTGGCTCTTCGGAGGCCAGGGCTTTGATGCCAGGGAGGATTGGGGCGACCTCAACGACCTTTGGGAGTTCAATCCTTCCACGCTGGAATGGGCATGGATGGGCGGAAGCAACTCGGTCTACAATTCCGCTGCCTACGGCACACTGGGGACGCCTGCTGCCGGAAACGCGCCCGGAGGCCGCGATACCGCTGCGTACTGGAAGGACAGCAGCGGCCATTCTTGGCTCTTTGGGGGCGAGGGCTACGATGCCAACGACAACGAAGGCGTGTTTAACGACCTTTGGGAGTTCAATCCTTCGACTAACGAATGGGCATGGATGAGCGGAAGCAGCACATTCGGCAGCATCTCCGACCCAAGCTCCAGCCTGTATGGCCAGCCCGGAGTGTACGGCACGTTGGGTACGCCTGCCGCGGGGAACATCCCCGGAGGCCGCGTTCCCGGTGCGTACTGGACCGACAGCAGTGGCCATTTCTGGCTCTTTGGGGGCCAGGGCTTCAGTGGCGCGAGCAGTATGGGCTTTCTCAACGACCTTTGGGAATATCAGTCCAACCTGAGCGCGACCGGTCCAACCCTCGCCAGCCTGAGCCCTGGCTCGGCGACGGCGGGCGGAGCCGGCTTCACGTTGACGGTCAACGGCAGTAACTTCATCTCCGGCGCTGCGGTGAACTGGGCCAGCACCGTGCTGGTGACGACATTCGTAAGTGCGACCCAGCTCACCGCGGCCGTTCCGGCGAGCCTGATCGGGACGGCGGGCACGGTGAGCGTCACGGTCGCAGAGACCGGCGGCACGTCGAACGCGCTGACCTTCACGATTGAGCAGGGGGGCGTTTCGTCGTGCGTGTATACGGTCGCTCCGTTGGCGCCTTCGACGGTTCCGGCGACGGGCGGGGATGTTACGATCGCGATTCAGACGGGTGCGGCCTGCGGGTGGTCCGTGAGCGGTCTGCCGGGTTGGATCACCGTTGCGGGGAGCTCGTCCGGCACGGGACCGGCGACAGTCACCATGGTTGTCGCCGTCAACACGGGCACGGCGCTCAGCGCCGACGTCACCATCGCGGGACAGATCGTGGTGGTGGCCGAGGCGGGTGCCGCAGCGGTCGGGCAGGGCGGCATCATCACGACCGTCGCGGGCGGCGGTAGCTCCGGCCTCGGCGACGGGGGCCCGGCCATTTCGGCGTCGTTGTTCTTTCCCAGCGGTGTCGCCGTAGATGCTATGGGTGATCTCTTTATCGCGGACCAACTCCACAACGCAATCCGGAAAGTGTCGCGCAGCGGCATCATTACCACCGTCGCGGGCAACGGAAGCCAGGGCTTCTCCGGCGATGGCGGGCTGGCGACTTCCGCCTCGCTTTATGATCCCGAAGATGTCGCCGTGGATGCTTCCGGAAATCTCTTCGTTGCGGACAGCGGTAACCGGAGAGTCCGGAAGGTGTCGACAAACGGCATCATCGCGACCGTCGCCGGCAACGGAATCCCGAGCTTCTCTGGCGACGGAGGGCCGGCGGCTTCGGCGTCGTTCGACGGTCCCTCTGGCATTGCCGTGGACGCTTCCGGGAATCTTTTCATCGCGGACTCCGGCGACCAGCGGATCCGCAAGGTGTCGACCAACGGCATCATCACGACCGTCGCGGGCAGCGGTTCTCTGGGCTTCTCCGGCGATGGCGGACCGGCGGCTTCCGCGTTGTTGGACGTTCCAAGGGGTGTCGCCGTGGATGCCTTAGGGAATCTCTTCATCGCGGACACCGACAATCAGCGGATCCGCAAGGTTTCGGCCGGCGGCATCATCGCGACAGTGGCCGGCGACGGAACCCAAGGCTTCTCCGGCGATGGCGGCCCGGCGACCGCGGCAGAGTTGAACACTCCTAATCGTGTCGCCGTGGATGCCTTCGGGAATCTCTTCATTGCGGACACCGACAACCAGCGGATCCGCGAGGTTTCGGCCGGCGGCATCGTCGCGACAGTCGCCGGCGACGGAACCGGGGGCTTCTCCGGCGACGGTGGGCCGGCGACTTCAGCATCGTTGTACTTCCCTTGGTGTGTCGCCGTGGATGGTTCCGGCAACCTCTTTATAGCGGACTTCAGCAACAATCGGATTCGCGAGGTGTTAGCCCCCGCTCCGGCAGCGGCGGCTCCTTCCATCTCCCCCGGCGGCGTCGTTCCCGTCGACAGCACGGTCGCGACCATCCAGCCCGGCGAATGGATCTCCATTTACGGCGCCAATTTCGCCAGTTCGACGGTGACCTGGAACGGGAACTTCCCGCAGTCCCTCGGCGGCGCCAGCGTGACCATCGACGGGAAGGCCGCCTATCTCTGGTACGTCGGCCCCGGACAGATCAACGCGCAGGCGCCAGACGATACCGCGCTGGGGCCCGTCCAGGTGGCCGTCACAACTCCGGGCGGAACAGCTTCCGCGACCGTGACGCTGGCCCAGTTTGCGCCTTCGTTCCTGCTCTTCGACGGCAAACACGTAGCGGGCATCATTCTCAGGCCGAACGGCTCGGGAGCTTACGGCGGAGGCGCCTACGACGTCCTCGGCCCCACCGGAACATCGCTGGGCTACCCGACGGTGGCGGCGAAGGCGGGAGACACGATCGAACTTTTCGCCGTCGGGCTGGGACCGACCAACCCGGCGGTACCGGCCGGCCAGGCGTTTTCGAAAGCCGCGCCAACCACTAATGCGGTGGATCTTCTCATCAACAACGCGAGTGTCACCCCGCTGTTTGCGGGCTTGTCCGGCGCCGGACTTTACCAGATCAATGTGACGGTTTCGGGGGGTCTCGGCACGGGGGATGTGCCGCTGGTGGCGACCGTGGGAGGAGCGCAGACACCTCCGTACGTCGTGATTTCGCTTCAGTAGAGCGGACGATAAAGAAACTCTCCGGGAAACGATCTCTTCGGCATTTGGTGTCTGTTTGGTGTCTGTTTTCGTGGTCGTACGGTACGGCCTATCGAGAATCCCGAGAGATTGGAGAACGTACTTAGGCCTTTATTATCAACGCTCTGCGATCAAGATGGCTTGATTTCAACAACTTGCGGAGACTGAGGGTTCGAATCCCCCTCTCTCCGCCATAACCCGCTTGGCAATCCTGCTATGGCACTTCGCTCAGCGCAAGCGCGTCCGCATCTCCGCCATGACCAGCGGCGCGAACGCCAGCGCCGCCTCCGGCTCTCCCACCAGGCGCACCAGCGCGACGTCCGTGCGCCGGTGCAGGATGCCATTCTCCGCTATCCGCGCTTTCATCGTCCATTCGCCCGCCGCCGTCTGGTAGGGCGTTTGATACCAGTACAGCACCGTCGCGCGCTGTTCTCCTTTTGCCACCTGGTAGAGATTTACCTCGCCGCCCTCCACACCTACCGTGCGGGATTCGGTGGGCATCCATCCGCCGGCCGGCAGGCACACCTTCGGAGAGTGGGGTTGCCGCAAGCCGCCGCGTTCGGAGCCGTAGTACGCCACGCGCAACTCGATCGCCCCGGCGCCGCCCGGGCCCGCGTAGTATCGCAGCAGCGTGTCGTCGGCCTTCAGGATTGCGGTTTCGTCCGCCGCCAGCGTCCCGGCCCCCGTCATCCGCCACGCCCCCAACTGTTCCGGAAACAGGGCCAGCGCCGGGACGCGGGGCGCCACTTCCATCCGTGGAACGGCCTGCACGAGCGGCAGTTGTACTGCGAAAATAAGGGCCGCGCCCATCAGCCAGACCGGGCGGACTGCCGCGCTGACGGGCGGCGGCGGCTCCGGCCCTCCAGCGCCCGCGGGCAGCAACCGGATGGCGCGCTCGGCCCCCACCAGCAGCACCAGCGCCAGCGCCAGCGCGGCCCATCCGGACGCATCGTGGAACGTGCCCACCGCCAGCGGGTAATTGTATCGGCACATCACCGCCACCGCCGCCACCCGCAACCCGTTCACCACAATCGCCAGCGGCACGGCAAAGAGGCCCATCAGCGCGCGCCGCCACCCGCGCAGGCCCGCCATGTGTCCCCACAACAACGCCACGAAAGCCAGCGACAGCAGGTACCGGATGCCGTTGCACGCCTCTTCCACCGCGATCCGGTGCCCGGCCACCAGCAGGATGTTCCCCTCGCGCACTACGCTGGTTCCCGCCACCCGCGCCACCGCCGCCGCCATCTGGCTGGCCAGCAATTGCAGCGGCAGCGTGACTTCGTTGTACACAAACTGCAGCTTGGGCAGCATGAAGACCACCAGGAAAAGGGGAAACGACAGTTCCCGCAACCACCCCAAGCCCCCCGCCGCCAGCAGGACTCCCACCAGCGCGCAGGCCAAGCCCAGCGAACCCACGAACAGCCCCGCGCCCACCGCGCCCGCCAGTTGCAGTGCCGCGCCCGCCAGAACGAAGACCAGGCCCCAGGCGCTCGGCCGCGCCACCCCCAGCCGCTTGCGCTGCTGCCAGCCGATCCAGCCCGCCGCCACCGGGACCAGGAATCCGTGCCCCATGTCCTGGTCGAAATACCACTGCGCCGCCATCCCCTGGAGGACCGGCCAATAGCACACCATGCCCAGCGCGGCCACCAGGCCAAGCAGATGTGAAGGCGTCGCCACCCAGCGTAGAACTCGACTCAAGTCCCCGATTCTACCGCTTCCCGTGCCCGCTCCGCAGGTGCCCGCGCCTGCGGACGGACTCAGCTCGGCGTTCCGGCTTCATTTCGGAGGATCGGTTAGAATCGATGTCGTGAGCTCGAGTCCCATCGGTCTCGTGGCGGCGGCAGCGGTAATGTCCCTCGCTGCGGCTGCGCAAGGACCATCGCCCCCGCCCCGTTTCGAGGATTATCCGGACAACGAAATCTTCAGCGGCCCTCCCGCTTCCCCGATCCTCGTCACGGCGGCCCAAAGGCTATTCCGTACCCGGATTCGGGAAGGCGTGGCGAAGGGAACGGGAGTCCTGCGTGACGGGAAGGAACAGCCGGGGCCGAATTTTGCAGGACACTACATCGTCATGACGTGGGCGTGTGGCTCACCCTGCGAAATGATGGCCATTGTTGACGCTGCCACAGGCAAGGTTTACAGCCCGCCGATCTCGGAGGGTTTCCGACTGCCTCCACTCCCCGCCGCCGTACCCGGAGCAGCGGATAGTTTCATCCCGTGGCCGGCCGGCGTGGCGTTTCGCCAGAACAGCAATCTGGTGATCGTCAAGGCGAACCCCGATCCATCCAAAGGGCGTACCAACTACGCTCACTACTTTCTATGGGAAAACAACCGGTGGAAGCTTCTTCGCCGAATACCCATGGAGCCGAACGAACGCTAGCCGCTTCGCCGCAGTGGCGTGACCACAACCGCGCTGTACAGTGATCCCAACACGTGAAGGCTGCCTCGTTTTCGGGAACTCGAAAGGTTGGTTGCGGGGGTAGGATTTGAACCTACGACCTTTGGGTTATGAGCGTGCTAAGCAATGGCTAAGTAGTTCAAAACAAGGCACGAGTGGCAACTCAAGAGAGCCTTCAGGAAGCCTCGGGAACGGGTAATGGGAGTCGAATGGGAGTGCAGAAACGAGTCAGTGTGCACGATCAGTAAGGAGGATGCCGGCACTGCGCAGTCGCCGACTCCTTCGGCCGACCCTCGTCGCGCCTTTTGTGAGGCCGCCGAGCGGCGGCCTTCGGCTTAGGGAGGTGAAGACCACTCCGCTGCCCCTGACGGGCACTCGACCTCCCCGTCAAGTCCCACTGGTGGTCGGGATAAAGCGGCGTCTCAATCCCCTTCGCGTCGCGGCAGGAGCGCTCCCCTTCCGAAAACTAGCCCTTCGAAATCAACCGATTAGGGTGTAGCATTCCACCACGTACGTGAACAGCCCCTTTCTTGGAGGCCGCACCGCCCGCGGGCGGGTGCAAAACTCGGCACAAGCAATTCTGCCGCCGTCGCTTCCGGTAGCTGCGCTGCCGACCCCGCCACGTGCGTGCGCTGTCGCACTCCGGCCAATTCAATGCCCGTCGCTGCTCATGGAAATCGGCGCAGACTCGGGTTTCTCTTCGAAGTTGAGTTCGCGCATCTGATTTGGCCCACTTTGATCGTCTAATTTGGCCCACCTGTACAGGCCCGGATGGGATGATGCCGGGATGGACAGGAGGAACAAAGTGGAACTGTTCGAAGAGATCCGGCGAGG
>JBKQQG010000027.1:0-300053 GCA_052144455.1 Bryobacteraceae bacterium | reverse complement strand
CACGGCAGCACGGCCTGGATGAGAACCTGCTGGTGGCGCCCGGAGAGGCGGTCGAAGCGGCGGCCGAGGAAGCCCCGGAGGCGGCGCCGCGCGAGGAGCCGGCTTCGCTCACCGACACGATTCGCTTGATGCGCGGGTGAACGGCGCGGGCGATTGTATTTGTGTCAAACTGAATAATAAATGGCACAAGAAAACCTATTCTCACTGGACGGGCAGGTAGCGGTCGTCGTCGGCGGCGGCGGGGTGCTGGCGGGCGCGATGGCTAGCGGATTCGCCGAGGCTGGCGCGGACCTGGTCGTCGTGGACCTCAACCTGGAGAGCGCGGAGGCGCGCGCGAAGTCCATCCGGGAATTGGGGCGGCGCGCGATCGCCATCCAGGCGGACGCGGCTAACAAGGCGGACCTGGCGCGGGCGCTGGAAGCCACGCTCGCCGAATTCGGGCAGGTGGACATCCTGCTGAACGCGGCGGGCATCAATTCGGGCACGCCGTTCTTCGAGATCGGCGAACAGGAGTGGCAGCGCATCTTGGACGTGAACCTGAAGAGCGTGTTCCTGGCCTGCCAGGTGTTCGGCAAGGCGATGGTGGAGGGCGGACGCGGCGGGGCGGTAATCAACATCTCCTCGGCGTCCTCCGGTCCGCCGCTTTCGAAGGTGCTCACCTACAGCATCACCAAGGCCGGCGTGGATCAGATCACGCTGTTCCTGGCGCGGGAATGGGCCACTCAGGGCGTGCGCGTGAATGCCATCCGGCCCGGCTTCTTCCCGGCCGAACAGAACCGCAAGTTGCTCACCCCCGAGCGCACCGCCTCCATCATGGCGCACACGCCCATGGGACGATTCGGCGAGGCCTCGGAACTGGTGGGCGCCGCGGTCTATCTGGCGTCCAGAAACGCCGCCTCGTTCGTGACCGGCACGATCCTGCGGGTGGACGGCGGGTTCCTGGCGATGACGATTTGAGAGCGGAGCGCTCGCGCGCGCCTGCGGCCCGGCCGGCAACTGGCCCCAGCCGGGATGACCGCTTACTTGAGAATCTCCCAGGGTCGTCGGGCACATCCATGTATGCTGGTCTGAGCCCGATGAGGACTTTCTGGAAGACGAGACCCCACGCAAGTACTTGATAGGACTGGGCAGAGGCAGGGGAGGTGGGCTCCGCAGCGGCGGCCCACGAGAAATGCTGGGTGCGGTTTCCAAAGTTTCTTAGGTTTCCGTAGTAGTTATAGTTGCTGAAGTTTCAGCTATACTCTCTAGTATGCCGGCAAAACGAAATACCGCCAAGCATGGCCCCGTTGCTCAGCAGCGAGGTCCTGAAACCAACCACCCGCTCGAATGGCCCGAGTGGATCGACAGGCTGCGGCGTCGCGTCCAGGAGGAGAGCCCGGCCAAGCGAGGGTGGGCGGAAAAGGCCGGATACTTCATTCTGCAATTGATGGACTTATCAGAGGATGCGCTCGTGGATGCGTCATCGGCGCCCGACAACTTGCAAGTTGTACTTCGGACGATGGGCAGCCCGGAGATGCTGAGGCAAATGCAGGCCTCGGACCCTCTTGCCAATGCGTTCCTGCGCGGAATACAGGCTCGCACCAAGTTGATCCAGGAGAACGGTGGCGTCTTCAGCACGGAACAGGTGGCCAGGTACCTGGACATCACGCCGCAGGCGGTCACGAAGCGGCGCCACAGCCGCCAATTGCTGGGTCTGACCTTTCGGAAGCGTGGGTGCATGTACCCAGCTTGGCAATTCATCCAAAGCGGGACCGTCGCCGGGCTGTACGAGGTCCTGACGGCCCTCGCGGAACACGATGAATGGATGCAGAACGCCTTCTTCATCACCCCCAACAGCCGCCTCGCCGGGTGCCGGCCACTGGAGTATCTTCGCGATGGCAAGGTCACCGAGGTGCTGGAAGCCGCAATGGAGTTCGGCCAGCACGGAGCCGAATGAATGGCTGATCCGGGTCGCCATCCAGGCCCTCCGGGCGATTTCTTCGCTCGCAGATTACCGATTTTGAGATTGGGCGGCAGCTTCTTTCGCAACCACCCGAGCGATCGCGGTCCGCTCTATTACGGCAAGTCCCGCAGATACCGCTTCGACGATCCGCTCGGCGAGTACCGAGTGCTCTACACGGCCCGCGATGCCTACGGCGCCTTCATTGAAACGTTCGGCCAGATTACGGGCATCCGGACCGTAAGCAGCGCTTTATTGAAGTCCTACTGCCTCTCGGAATTGTACCCACCGCGCCCGTTGATCATGGTCGATCTGTGCGGCTCCGGATGCCTGGTCCGTATCGGTGCGGACAGCCGCCTTTTCGCCGGCGAACGGTCCGTCGCTCGGAAGTGGTCTCGTGCGATCTATCAGCATCCCGACGTCAAAGTGGATGGCATCCTGTTCCCAGCCCGGCACAACCACGAGAGGCAGGCCGCCGCCATTTTCGACCGTGGTCCCGAGTTGGAGGTCATCGAAACGCGTCCGTGGTATGAGCCCGATGGAAAACTCCGTTCAGAATTGCCGGGGATCCTTGACTTCTACGGGTTCGGAATCGTTGAAACTGAGATAAGGCCTGCAAAGAAGAACCCTGGCAGGGCCGACGCGCTACAGGGCGAGCTGTTTGACCCATAGTCGGCCGCTACGAACTCAAGTAGACGAACCGGGCGATGAACAAAGCGGTGAGGACGTAGACCAGCCAGCTCACGCGGCGGAATTCTCCGCGGAAAACCCGCAGGAGCGTGTAGGCGATCAAGCCGAAGGCCACGCCGGTGGCGATGCTGAAGGTGAGCGGGATGGTGACCACGGTGAGGAAGGCGGGCAGGGCCAGCACCGGGTCGGACCAGCGAATGTCGGCTACGGTGGAGGCCATGAGGCTGCCGACCACGATGAGGGCCGGGGCGGTCACGGCCTGCGGGATGAAGCCCACCACGGGCGCGACGACCAGGGCGATCAGGAACAGCAGGCCCACCACCACGGCGGTGAATCCGCTGCGTCCGCCGGCCACCACGCCAGCCGCGCTTTCGATGTAGCTGACCACGGTGGAGGTCCCGGCCAGCGAGCCAACGATGGTGGCCGAGGCGTCGGTGGCGAGAATCCGCTCGACGCGCGGAATGCGGTTGTCGCCATCCAGCATGCCGGCCTTCTTGGCGACGCCGACCAGGGTTCCCAGGTTATCGAAGAGGTCGATGAACAGGAACACGAAGACGATCTCGAGGAATCCGACGCGGAGAATGGCGGGAATGTCGAGCTTGCCAGCGGTCGCGGTCAGCTCCGTCCACTTCAGCGATTGCGGCTGCCAGCGCACCAGGCCGAATGCCGCGCCCACGGCGGCCGTGGCCAGGATACCGATGAGCATGGCCGCGCGCACGCGCCAGGCCATCAGCGCGGCGATGGTGAGCAGGCCGAAGATCGCCAGCATGGTATGCGGTTCCTTCAGATTGCCGAGCGCGACCAGCGTGTTCCGGTTTCCCACAATGATGCCGGATTTCTGGAAGCCCACCAGCGCGATGAACAGCCCGATCCCAGCGGCCACCGCGGCGTAGAGTTCCGGCGGCAGCGCGGAGAGGATCAACTGGCGGATGCCCACCAGCGTCAGCAGAAGAAAAACGACGCCGGAGATGAACACCGCGCCCAGGGCCGCCGGCCAGGGCACACCCATGCCCAGCACCACCGTGTAAGTGAAGTAAGCGTTCAGTCCCATGCCCGGAGCGAGCGCGATGGGGTAGCGGGCATAGAGGCCCATCATGAGGCTGCCAAAGGCCGCCGAGACGCAGGTGGCCGCCATCGCCGCCTGAGTGGGAATGCCCGCCTCGTGCAGGATGGACGGGTTCACGAAGATGATGTAGGACATGGTCAGGAACGTGGTCAGGCCGGCGAGCGTTTCGGTGCGCCAGTCCGTGCCCAGTTCCCGGAATTGAAAATAGCCTTCGAGAGAGTGCCGGATCGACATGCGGAGCGAGAGTCCAGACTAGCACGGACGGCGCACCCGCGTGGTGGCGTATACTGCCGTGTTTCGCGGGTGGCGTCGATGGCTCGGCTGCCTCGCGATGACCGGTTTTGTGGTGATCACCGAGGCGCTCGGAGACTCTGTTGGCGAAGAGAGTAGCCGACTCGGCGGTGATCGGTGTCTAATACAGCTATGGGGGTTCCCCTATGCGACCGCTGAGCGCTCGGCTAAAGATCATAGCTGTCGCCATCGTTCTATGCCTCGGGGCCGGTGTTGGCTGGATGCTGTATATGCGACCGCCTGGCCGCATAATCACCGATCGGGAGCTGCTTCAAGAAGCAGCGGCAGAATGCCAACGCGCCGGCGAATTCAGGGGACAGCTTGGTTACGAGGTTTTTGAGCAGCAGGCCGCGCAGGGATATTACGACGATGCGGCGGCGACCGCCCACCTGTTCTGGGGGTGGCCTGCTGAAATGCGATGGTCCGGTGTCGAGATAGCGAGGATCCGGGCGGAAAACGGCGATCTTCAGGGCGCCAAGGCCATAGTGAAGCGATTCGCCGGCTCGGATCTTGGTAGGAAAGCTGCCGAGGCGGTCGCTTTCGCTCAAGCGTGCAAGGGCGATCTAGCAGGGGCACTCGAAACTGCCGCGAGCGGTGTAGACCGAGAGGGGACCCTTGAGGCTTTTGCCCGGCGGCAGATCGCAAATGGCGAGTTCGCGGCGGCGTTGGAGACTGCTGCGAAAATGAAGTCTCCCAATCAGGTGTTCTACGAACTGGGATCCGCATTGTGGGGACCTGGCGAGCAGAAGCGCGTTCGTGAATTGGCGTCCGGCATGAGGGACCGCAAACTTGCCGCGGAGTTTGCGAAGGCGGTGCAGCTTACGCTTTCGTCCCCCCCCGTCCGAGGAGGTGAGGCCGGCGACGCCCTGTGAAACTGCCGGCGACTACGGACTGCACGGGAAGTTTGCCGAAGCCGATGCACTGATTGAGCAAAACAATTGCACATACGTCTCTGTCGTTGCTATCAGGCAATATGCCGTCGACCCAGCGGGAGCGGAACATCTGCTGCGCAGCAGGTCGAATCCAGAGGATCTGCTCTATGGTCTCGGTCAGCTGGCGGTCGCGGCGGCCAAGAAGGGCAACATCACCGATGCGTTACGTCTCCTCAGCGATCTTCGGAACCTGAATGTTGGGGCTATCCGGATCCGAGGCTTCAGGGAAGATAGCCTTAACGAAGCAGTTCATGGAGTTGCGCGTTACTGGACGATCAAAGATGGCCCAAAGGCAGTCGTCACGTGGGCGCGCTCCAGGCCGACAAGTGAACAGCGAACCTGGGCCTTAGTAGGTGTGGCGGAAGCCTTGGGACATGCAAGGCCCGCCGACTCGTGCACGCCAAAAGCTCTTCTTCAAGTGGGATCTCCTTCTTGATCCCGAGCGCGTCACAATCATCTCACTCCATCGGGCAAGGCACGGGCGACGGGGCCGCGTGGTGGCATATACTGCCCGTGAGGGGACGCGCATGACCGAACAGAAGATCGCAGAGGCTTACCAGATTGCCAAGGAACAGTACGCGGCTGCCGGGGTGGACGCCGAGGCCGCGCTGCGGCGGCTCGCAACCATTCCGATCTCCCTGCACTGCTGGCAGGGCGACGACGTGGGCGGCTTCGAGAAAGTGGGGGCCAAGTTGGAGGGCGGCGGCATACAGGCCACCGGCAACTACCCGGGCAAGGCGCGTTCGATCGCCGAACTGCGCGCCGACGTCGAGAAAGCGCTCAGCATGGTTCCCGGCAAGCACCGGCTGAACCTGCACGCCTGCTACATCGACAACGGCGGCAAGTTCGTCGACCGCAACGAAATGCTGCCCGAGCATTTCCAGAGCTGGATCGATTGGGCGAAGTCCAACGGTCTGGGCATGGACTTCAACCCGACCTACTTCTCGCATCCGAAGGCGGCCGACGGGTTCACGCTGACGCATCCCGACAAAGCCATCCGCGACTTCTGGATCGAGCACGGCATCTGCTGCCGCAAGATCGGCGCCGAGATGGGCCGGCAGCTTGGCTCGACCACGGTCACCAACGTCTGGATTCCGGACGGCTACAAGGACATTCCGGTGGACCGCACCGGACCGCGCGAGCGCCTCACCGATTCGCTCGATAGGATGTTCGCCGAGCCGATCGATCCGAAGGTGCATCTGGACGCGGTGGAAGCGAAGCTGTTCGGCATCGGGGCCGAGAGTTACACGGCCGGGTCGCACGAGTATTATCTGGCTTACGCCACTTCGCGCCAGAAGGTGCTGACGCTGGACGCCGGCCACTTCCATCCCACCGAAGTCATCTCCGACAAGATCTCCTGCGTGCTGATGTTTTGCCCCGGGTTGTTACTGCACGTCAGCCGGCCGGTGCGTTGGGACAGCGACCACGTGGTTATTCTCGACGACGAGTTACAGGCGATCGCCAAGGAACTGGTGCGCAGCGGGAAGCTCGACAAGATCCATATCGGGCTGGATTACTTCGACGCCAGCATCAACCGGGTGGCCGCCTGGGTGATCGGCACGCGCAACATGCTCAAGGCGCTGCTGATCGCCGAGCTGGAGCCGACCGCCGCCTTGAAAGAGGCCGAGCTGAATATGGATTTCACCGAGCGGCTGGCGATGCTCGAAGAGCAGAAGAGCCTGCCCTGGTCCGCGGTCTGGGATTACTACTGCGCGCAGAAGGGCGTCCCGGTGGGCCGCGCCTGGTTCGACGAAATCCGGCAATACGAGACGAAGGTGCTGGCCAAGCGGGCGGGGGAGTAGGCGGGATCGGACAAGGGGCGGCGATGGCCTGATGCGCAAGTATGGGTGTGCGGAGCGGCTCGGGCTTTCGACATTTCCAGGAATACGAGAGAACACATCCTGAAGACGCACTATGACGGTAGGAGAGGGCCCATGGCGAAGACGACCTATGAGGGCAGGGAACTGATTCATCGGCTTCTTTGGCGAATCGTCGAGGCGGAGGCGAAGCTCGCCAATAGACGGGAGAAGGGTTGGCGTGACCCAACCCTCGTGGCTATGGTGTTCGCATTTCATGCCGTAGAAGCGTACCTGAATTACGTGGGTGAACAACTGGCCCCGGAGGTTTGGCGGCGCGAGCGAGAATTTTTCGGGAAGGAACCCTACCGCGGCTGGGATGGAAAGCTCAGGAAAGTGATGGAGTTGGTGGATCTCCCACCACCTGATCGCGGCGCACGGCCGCTAAAGACCATTCTCGATCTGAGGGAACTGCGCGACTGGATCGCTCATGGGAGGTCTGAGAGGCTGTTTGGCGAGGATGTTCATGGTCCCGAGGAGCCGGCATGGTTCCCTTCGTCAACGCTAGACGAGATGATCACCCCGAGGGAGAGGCTGAAGACGGTTTTGCAGGACGTCGAGCTGTTCTTGGATCGGATTCACGATCTCGCGGGTGCGAAGATTCAGGGTCTCGCGACGGCGAAAGAGGCAGACGTCGTATGGTTCGGAGAAAAGGCATTGCGGGGAACGATCGGTTATGCGTATAGCTCGACCTCGCCTATCTGAAACGGCAACTTGAAACATCGAGCACCGTGTTTTGATCCGTGTTTTGATCGATCCTCTGCATGAAGAAGAAACTCCAGCCGGCGAAGGGGCCTCTTCCGAAGTTTCGCTCGGACGAAGAGGCCGCCGAGTATTTCGATACGCATTCAGTCGCAGAGGTGTGGGACCAACTACCCGCGGGCAGGCAGGCTAAACCGTCCGTGGCGCTGGCGAAGTCGATTCGGGAGCGCCACGCTCGCGCCAAGTCTCCCATCTCGCTTCGGTTGGCGCCGGAACAGATCGCGGCGGCGAAACAGATCGCGGAGGCGAAGTCGGTCGGCTACCAGACCCAGTTGCGGATGTGGATTGCGGAGGGGATTCGGCGGGAGGCGAAGCGAGCCTGATCCCCGTGCGCCCTCATGCCGCGTAGGGCTGGGCGAGCATCTTTTCCTTGCCGATCCCATTCCTGGCCGCGAGTTTTACGAAGCCCCGGCCGCCCATCCATGTGTAGAGCCAACGCCAGAGAACGAGAGGAATGCCGTTGCTCGCGATCATGCGTACCGCCTCGGCGGGTACCGGGAGGCCCTGGGCCAGCGCGGCGGCGGCCATGTCCAAGGCTCCAATCACGTGCTTGACGGGCGGACCCGAGCGCTTTGCCCCGGTGAGAGGCTGGCCACCGATGGCTCCTCCTCCGCCCAGGGCCAGACCACCGGCCCACGTGAAGCCGCTTTGGGCGGCGAACTCGCGGCATATGGCCAGCGCCATCGAATTCTGGAGCGTTTCGGGAAAGCCGCTGTTCACAATCGCCATCAGATGCTGCGGGGAGCGCTCGCCAACCGCCCGGCGATGGGCTGCCATCACCGCCAGGGCCTTGGTCACGAGATAGGGCAAGGCGTCGACGTAAAGCGGGAAGACCAAAAGGACCAGCCCGGCGCGTTCCACCGCGGAAAGCAGATCGGCCTGGCCCTCCGGGCGATTCAAGCGGGCTCGAAGGGTCAGGGATTCGGTCTCCCAACCCCGCTCCTTGAGGCGGTCCAGCAGATAGCCTCCCAGCACTCCCGAGGTGCTGGACTCCTTGGTCTTGGGGCTACCCACGATGAGCAAGGCTCGCCGCGCGCCGGCGGGTTCGACGGCCGTGCCCGGCATGACCGGTGCGGGCATTAGGGACGCGGCCGCATCGCCGAAAGGCAGAGCGTCGGACCTGGTGAGGAGCGATTCGAAGCGTCGCGTGAGCGCCGCGGGACCATCACTCGCCAGAACCACCTCCGCCGCGTAGCTGGGAGGATGCATATTGATCGCGTTGCGTCCGGCGAGGGTTTTGAAGAGCCGGGCCTCCGCCAGGTTAGGCTGGCGCTGGACTCCCACGACCATGAACCGCGGCATGCGCGCATAGCGCGGTGGGTGGTGAACCTCCCCGTGATCCATCTGGAAGAAAGGGGAAGCGAGTTGAACGAACCGGTCCACCATCTTCTTCAGCTCCGGCGAGTAACCTCCGAAAGTCACGGGAGTGAAGAGAACCGTCACATCGCTGCGGACAATGGCCTTGGCGACCTCGCGGCCGGCATCCGCTTCCACGCAGATGCCCGGCGTCTTGAGCCAGCAATCGAAGCAGCCCAGACAATGGGCCAGTTTCATGTCGCGCAGAGGAAACGTCTCGACTTGAGCGCCGTCTGCCTGGAGCACGTGAGACAACACGTCGAGAATCGGCGGCAGATCGCGGTCGCCGGATCCAGCGCCATCCAGGATTACGACTTTCTTTTCGGGCATGGGAGTTTCACGGACGGCTACTTTGTGGCGCGCTTCAAGGTGAGGGGCAGGGAACCGGGGCCTTGCGTCCAGGCGCCGGCCAGCTCCGCGCCTTTGAGGTCGCCGGCGAACTTGCCTCCGACAGCGTTCACCTCGACGGTGATCGCGGCGCCTTTTTGCGTGATGGTGGTGGCCGGCAACTCGACTCCGCCCTGATCGATGCTAACGAGCGTCCCGGTGGCGCCGCCGGCGCCGTTGGCCAGCTTCAGGAGCAGGCGCAGCGCGCTGCCGTTGGGCAGGGCCAGCGTGCCCTCCCAATTGCCCTCGAATTCCTTGGCGATGGCGGTGCTCTTGGCGGGCTCCTTCACACTGGGCTCGGAGACCCACTTCAACTCGAAGGTCAGCAGCGCGCCGCCCTGGCTGAAATTGCCTTTGATTTCCTTGCCGGAATCGGAAAGCTGGCCCT
Source organism: Bryobacteraceae bacterium (assembly GCA_052144455.1). Taxonomy (GTDB): domain Bacteria; phylum Acidobacteriota; class Terriglobia; order Bryobacterales; family Bryobacteraceae; genus Fen-330. The sequence goes on along the minus strand of JBKQQG010000027.1, from coordinate 290,386 downwards.
CAAAGGACGGATCTCCCGGGATGCCGTTCATCACGAAGGCGACCGAGGCGCCCTTTACCGCGACCTTCGAGAGCGCAAAGTCCTTCAATCCCTGCTCCGGAATGCCGATCGTGCCGATCCAATCGCCCTTGGCGTTCCGGGCGAGGTCGACGAGGATCTTCAGTTCGTGGTCGGGAACCTGAATCGCCCCCTCCCAGTGGCCGGCTCCGGCCGGTTTGCTTTGCGCCGGTGCCAGCAGCGCCGTCGCGAACGCGATCAGTAGCAGAACAGATATAGTTCTCATGAAGTCTCCTTGGTAGAGGTACGAAGCCGGCGGCCGGGAGGTTCCATCCCCTCTACTCCCGGAACAAATGGATCTCTTCGTCGTGGCGCGGCCGCTGTTCCATGAACACGCCGAGAGCCAGGCCAGCCGCGACCAGCGCCAGCGTCGCAATGGAGGTCGCATCCAATCCCCGCCGCCAGAACACCGCGAAGACGCACAGCGTGATCCGCAGCACCCAGGTCAGAGCTTTGGTGAACGGCTGGCCGCTGCGATGCAGCCTAACGCCCACGCGGCCCAGGGCAAAGGCAAAGGCCGCCGCCAGGATGCCCAGCGCGACGCGCAGCAATTGGATGGGCACTACGGACACGACTCTAATTGTAATCGCAGCGCGTTGCCGATCACCAGCTCAGCCCTGGGTCAGCTCGTAGCCCTTCTCGGCGATTTGCGTCCACAGAATCTCGGAGACGTGACCGTGCATGGCGAAGACCTGGCGCACCAGGTCGCAGACCGGCTCGTATCCCCGCTCGTAAAAGACCAGGATAGATGGGCCGGCGCCGCTCAGCGCGCAGCCCAGCAGCCCGGGCGCGCGCAACTTGAGGATCTCGTCGAGGCCGGGCACCAGCGGCGCGCGGTAGGACTGATGATAGCGGTCCTCCAGCGCCGTAGGAAACGCGCTGATGGTTCCGGTGGCCAGCGCGGCGATGAGCAGGGCGGCGCGCTGCACGTTGAAAACGGCGTCGGCGCGCGAATAGGAGTCGGGGAGCACGGAGCGGGCCTTGGCAGTGGGCAGGTCGAAGTCCGGAACGACAACCGCGACGCCGAAGCGGGCCGGCAGATCGAGGCGCACCGCCCGAGCCGCGCCGCCGGAATCGATGGCGCTGGCTACGATGGAGCCCAGCACGCAGGCCGAAACGTTGTCCGGATGCCCCTCGATGCGCGCCGCCTCGTCCAGAATCCGCAGCGGCTTCCAGCCCAGCCCCAGCAGATGGTCGGCAATCACCACGCCCGCTGTGAGGGCCGCGGCGCTGGAACCCATGCCCTTGCCGATGGGGATGTCGTTGTAGATTTCGAGCTCAATCGGCTGAAGCGGCTCGCCTACGTCCGCAGCCACCTGTTGGGCGGTCTGCCAGATGAGGTTGTCCTCGCCGGTCGGAATGGCTTCGGCTTCGCGGCCCGACACGCGGATCTCGAGGCGCGCGCTGGGCCGGAAACGGCACAACAGATAGACGCCCAGCGCCAGGCCCAAAGCGTCGAAGCCAGGGCCCAGATTGGCGCTGGAAGCCGGTACTTTCAGAGTTACCCAGTTCATTGTTTAGCCGAGCGTCACTTTCCGGCCCTCGCGGCAGGAGCGGTACACCGAGAGCACGATCTCCAGCGCCTGGTAGCCGGCCTCGCCCGAAACCAGCGGTTGGCGCCCGGTACGGATGGCCTCGCCGAAATCCAGGAATTGCCGCTCGAAGGGGGCCAGCGAGATGGCCATGGGGTCGGAGGCGCCGGACATCGCCGCCTTGACCACTGGCGCGGGCTCGCCCGAATCGTTCGACACGTCCCAGGCCGTCAGTTGGTCGCCGGTGACGATGGCCGTGCCCCGCGCGCCGTGGATCTCGAGGCGCTCGCTGTAGCCCGGGTGGAAGGCGGTCGCCGCCTGCACCACGCCGGTCGCGCCGCTCAAGAACTTCAGCAGGGCATTGACCACGTCCTCGGACTCGATGTGGTGCACCGCGCCAAGCTGCCAATACCCGAACAGTTCCTGGACCGGCCCGATCAGCCAGCGCAGCAAATCGATCTGGTGGATGGCTTGGCCGATCAACGCGCCGCCTCCTTCGACGGCCCAACTGCCCTTGATCGGCCGGGCGTAGTATTCCGGCGTGCGATACCACTTCACGTAAGCGTCTGCCTGTAAGATCTTGCCCAGCCGGCCGGCCGGGATGGCGCGGCTCAGGAACTGGCTGGAATCGTCGAAGCGGTGCTGGCTCACCACGCCGAGCAGGATGCCCGCCGCGTGCGCCTCCTCGATCATCGCACGCGCCGTCTCCAGGCTGGTCGCCATGGGCTTCTGCACCTGTATGTGCTTGTGGTTCCGGGCGCAGGCTTCGAGGGGTTCCAAGCGGAAATCCGGGAAGGTGCAGACGTCCACGAAATCCACCCGCGGATGCCGGCAAACGTCCTGGTAACCGCCCACGAATTCGGCGTCGTATTTTTGGGCGAAGGCGCGGCCCACCGTTTCGGTCGCGTCCGTGCAGACCGCCAGCTCGTATCCGATGTTCTGGTAGGCCTGGGCGTGTTTGTGAGCAACAGCGCCCGTTCCGATGATTCCGACCCGCACCTCCGCGCACCCTCCCGAACTTGGAAGTATAGCGACAATGGAGTTGAGTGCGCTACAGGATTCGTTGGCTTGCTTCTCACCATCCGGTGTTTCTGCCTTTGGTTCCTAGGCTGCGACAGCGTATAGTATCAAGAAGGGTCTTTTCATGCGAGTCATAGAGGTGATTCTTACGGTCTTGTTCGCGGCGCTGCCCGCCGCTGCCAGCCCGGCCGCTGCGGACGTGCTGGCCGTGGAAAAACAGCCCTCTTCCGGCGTCCAACCGCAATCGCCCAGCATGGCCCCCGGGCGATCCGGCCTCGATTTCTCGCTCCTCCCCGCCACCGGCTCCAAAGGACCCACGCTGGCGTTGCTGGGCCTGGCGCGAGTCCCTGGCCGTTACGCTGCAACCTATGGGGACCGGATCGCGGGCGCCCTCCTGGTGGTCGCCGTCGATCTTCGCACCGGGGCCATCTTCCAGGGCAACGCAGAACGCAGGAACGCGCCGCCGCTCCCCACGCTCCTGAATTCGGATCCGCCCTCCACCGCGGCCGGAACTGGCCTGGTCGACACTTACTTTAAGCTCGATTTGCGGACCCAATTGGGCCTGCCCGACTGGACCGCCAAGTACGCCGTCTTCATCTGGATGGACGACCTGATCAGCCCGGTTCAGATCGGGAAGATGCCCGGAGAGGCTCCCACGGAACACGCCTCGAAAGCGTCGAACACGGCGGTCCCTGGGATTCACTTCGAAGAAGCTCCCTTGAAATCCGGCCTCAAGGAGGGAATTGTCCTGCACGGCGACGGTTCAAGGGTTTCCGGGGCGGTCGCTCCCGGGAGCAATTCCGGCTTGCTCAGGATTCTGTCGCTGGACTTCCGCAGCCGCAACCTGGTTTCGGTGGTCCTGGCATTGCCCAAGCGCCAGAACGCCTTCGACTTCGACCTGTCCGTGCTGGGCGGGATCGACCCGAACGCCACTGGGACGCAGAAGAGCTTCGTGCTGGCCGGCTGGGGCGCTACCTGGTCGCAGCCGCTGGTTGTGGACCGCACCGTTCACCCGTGAGGCTCAGGCAGAGTGGACCAGCCGTCCGCTGAGGTACGTCTTTAGAATCTCGATCCGCTCTTCGGCGGCGTGGTAGCGGAACTCCACCAGGTCGGCCCGTTCGCCGGGCACGAGGCCCGCCTGCCGCCCCTCGATCCTGGCTACTCGCGCGGGGTTGAGCGTGGCCATGCCCACCGCCTGCGCCAGACTGAGGCCCGCCAGGCGCATCAGAAGCTCGATACCGCGGTCCATGCGCAGCGCCGATCCCGCCAGCCGCGTTTGCCCGGCCAGCACCACTCGCCGATCAGGAGTCAGTTCCACTTCTTGGCCGCCCAGCTTATAGCGGCCCGGCGCGCAGCCCGCCGGCATCGCCGCGTCGGTCACCAGCAGGCTACGATCAAGCCCCTTGGCGCGGATGGCGACCTTCAGAAAGGAGCCCGGCAAATGGATGCCGTCCACGATGAATCCGGCGGCCAGCCGGTCTTCGGCCAGTTGCGCCCACAGGTAACCGTCCTGCCGCGGGAGCACGGGTTGCGCTCCGTTGCCGAGATGCGTGGACAAGGTCGCGCCGGCCTGGACCGCCTCGGCGATCCGGACTGGGGAGGCGTTGGTGTGCCCAATCGCGACCACGATGCCTTCCCCGGCCAGCCGCTCGATGTAGCGCGGCGCCTCGGGCCATTCCGGCGCCAGGGTCACCAGGCGGATGTGCCCCCGCGCGGCGTCCTGCATGCGGTGGAACTCGTGCGCGTCCGGCCGCCGCACCCAACGCCTCGGATGCGCCCCGCGCGGACCATCCTCCGGCGAGATGTGCGGGCCTTCGACGTGGAACCCCTCCATGGCTTCGCCCTCGGCGAGAGCCTCCTTGGCGCCGGCCAGGTTCCGCAAGGCGCCCTGCATCTCCTCGGGCGAGGCCGTGATCACGGTAGGGTAGAAGCGCGTCACCCCCGTCGCAAACAGCATCCCGATGGAGCGGGCGATCTCTTCCCGCGGGGTAGTGGGAGAGTTGTAGTCCACCCCGCCGAATCCGTTCACCTGGAGATCGATCCAACCCGGAGCGAGCTGCACGGAGGCGTCCTGGGCCGGGACTACCGATTCGATGGTGGCCCCGAAGACGGCCTCCACCGGGCGGCCGGTCAGCGCGTCAGCACCGCAACATTTCATACCGCTCCTGATTTTTCGACAGCTTTCTCACACTTTGTACCAGCTAACTCTATGAAAACAGAGGTGATAAAAGTTGTTAGTAAGATGTGGGAATCCGCTCTTCGCCCTGGCATTTCGGCCTCCGTCCCGGCAAAATAGGAATGCCTCTTGCGAGCCCGGTCCGGATGAAAATCTCGGGGGAGGTAGTTGTCCGGGCCGAGCTCCCAGGGTGCCTCCAGTCGGCCCGCACGCTCGGGGTTCCTCAGCCGCTTACCGCCGCAGGTTGGGCCGCATTCACCAGCGTCAGCCAGCCATGCCGGTCCGGCTTGGTCCCGCCGATGATGGCGAAGAATTCCTTTTGCAGCCTCTCGGCGACCGGCCCACGATGGCCCGCGCCCACCTTGATGCGATCAATCGAGCGGATGGGAGAGATTTCGGCCGCCGTGCCGGTGAAGAAGACCTCGTCCGCGATGTAGAGCAGTTCGCGCGGGATCAGCGTCTCGACCACCGGAATGCCCAGGTCCTCGGCCAACTGGAGCACCGAGGCGCGAGTGATGCCCGGCAGCACCGAGGCGCCCAGCGGCGGCGTCAGCATCTTGCCGTCGCGCACCACGAAAATGTTCTCGCCCGACCCCTCGCTCACGTAACCCGACGTGTCCAGCCCGATGCCTTCCTGATACCCGTTGGTCAGGGCTTCCATCTTGATGAGCTGCGAGTTCATGTAATTGGCGCCGGCCTTGGAGAGCGCGGGCAGGGTATTCGGCGCCAGCCGGTTCCAGCTCGAGACGCACACGTCGACGCCCTGCGCCAGCGCCTCCTCGCCCAGGTAGCGGCCCCATTCCCAGCAGGCCAGGTAGACGTCCACCGGGTTCAGCGCGGGGTTCACGCCCATCTCTCCGTAACCGCGCATCGCGATGGGCCGCAGGTAGCAGGCGCTCATCTTGTTGACCCGCACCAGCTCGCACAGCGCATCGCACAGAACCTCCTGCTCGAAGGGGAGATCCATGCGATAGATCTTGGCCGAATCGGCCATGCGGCGGACGTGCTCCCGCAGCCGGAAAACCGCCGGACCGGAGGGCGTGTCATAGCAGCGGATTCCTTCGAATACCGAGCTGCCATAGCTCACCACGTGCGACAGAACGTGTATGGTGGCCTCCTGCCAGGGGATGAACTTGCCGTTGCGCCAGATCTTCTCGGTGGGGACTAACATAAGGTCATTATAAGCCAATGGAAACCTATCGTATGCTCAGGAAATGGGTTCCGAGGCGGGCGAATCCGGGCAGGGAAGCCGCTACGACGCGATTCTCTTCGATTTCGACGGTGTGCTGGCGGATACGGAACCGCTGCACTGGGCATCCTGGGCGCAGTTCCTGAAGCCGTTGGGAGTGGATCTGGATTGGGCGACGTATGCGCGGTGCGCGCTGGGACTGACCAACATGGCGGCGGTCTTCGCCGCGCTGCCGGGATGTAGTGTGACGGAAGAGGAAATACGATCCAGGTATCCGGAAAAGCGGGCTTTGTTCCTGGCGATGGCGGCAGCGCGACCGCCCATCAGCGAGGCGGCCGTGGCTCTAGTTCAGTCGCTCGCGGAGTTCCCACTGGCCGTTGTGACCTCCAGCAACAGATTGGAAGTTGAGCCGATCCTGGATCAAGCCGGGATATTGGGCTGCTTCGGGACGCTGGTGTGCGGCAAAGAAGCGGGCGCAACCAAGCCCGCGCCGGATCCCTACCTACTGGCCGCGCGGAATCTGGGCGCACTCCGCCCGTTGGTGGTCGAGGATTCGGAAGCCGGCGTCGAAAGCGCCCGGGCGGCCGGGTTTGAAGTGATCCGGGTGGCCAGCGCGGCCCAGACGGCGGAGTGCGTCCGGGCGGCGCTGGCGAGCGCCGGGCGAACTGACGGCTCAAGATCCTGAACCGTGAGGTCTTCTCACTTAGCTCAGAGCCGCCGGATTCTTTTCACTACGGGGGCGGGAGCATCAAGGCCTTCTCTAGCACAACCGCCTGAAACTCCCTGCCGTCGTCGTCCAACAGGTAGAACTTCCCTTTCTCAAACGCGTACTTGATGGGTCCATTCACTGTCACGTTCGGCAGCCTCCTGCCCCAGCCTTGCCGGGACACGGTGAATCGATAGACGTCCCCGCGAACGGTGAAGTGCTGCCAAACCAGGGTCCTCGGAGCGTTCGCCGCGATGGCTGCCGCCATGGCCGCGTTGCCCCCCGCCTGCACAGCCGGATTAGAAGCCTGCCAAGAGCTACTCTGGGCGACGGCGATGGGGGTACCACCGATTGTGACGCGTCTGAATTCCGTCTGCAGCAGCGTTCCCGTCTTCCAGTCGCGCTGCTTTGGCGCCGCGCTGGCGGCGAGAGCGCAGACCGTGAGGAAAAGAACTGGCCGCATAACCTCAATGTGTGTCCGGTCGGCGGTAATTCTCATCGTTGGAGAGTGAAAGGGTTGTGGAGGGTATTGCCGGCGCTTGCCGGCTTTGGAGGTGTGGTCTGGGCTGTCCTCTGCGGCGGTGGCGAAACAGAGAGCGAGGCGGGCGGTTGGGGATGGATTCCGATAACGGATATTATGTCAACTTTAGTGGTAGTGGGTCAGTTTCGATTTCTGGCAGTGGGTCAGCTTCCCAGTTGATGAGAATTCCTCCACCAGCGGACTCGAACCGGCGCCTCCCGGGCCCTCCCCCTGGTATCCGAAGCCCCCGGGGGATGCATTAGTGACTCGCCGCTTCCAGCTTCTTCACCAGCTCGGCCGCGTAGTAGTCCCCGATTGGCGGGGGTGCGTAGAGCACACGATCAAGCCACACAGCGACATTGTAGAAGTAGCCCCCACGTTCGGTGTACTCGCAAAGCAGGTTCGCCAACCGCTCGTGGTTAAGCCTCTTGATGACTTGCCCGATTGCCCCAAGGCGGGTCTCCTCGTCCTCGTGCGCGAGAAGCTCCTCCAGGAACGGAAGCGCGTCCCCGTCACCCAGCCCCTCCGTCAGGGAAAGAGCCGTGCGCCGCATGTCGCGACCTTCCAACACTATCAGGGTCCTCGCAGCTTCGAGCTTGTCGGCAGTCAATCGTACCACCCCGTCTAGCGCCAGCCTCCGCTGCTCGCCGAAACCCGAGCGCGCGATGTCGATCAGATCCCTGACATCCGCTGCCGTTCCCCTGGACGCGACTATCCCAACCGCGGCGGTTCTAACGGCATCATCGTTGTCGTTTAGACACTGGCGTGCGACGATGAGGTCTTCCCTTGTTGGCTCCGTCGCCAACGCGGCCAGTGCTCCCGCGGTGTACAGCCGAGTAAGGAACTCCTGGTACTTTTCGAAAGCCTGACGTTGTATTCCTGCGATTTCTGTGCCGAGAGCTTCTTCCAGGCGCTCGTGGGACTCGTCGCGAATCCTCTGAAATCTCTCCGTCAGGTCCTTGCGCGCGATCTCCTTGGCGATCTCACCGCGCTCGACGAGCAGCTGATAGGCGGCTGGGCCAGCAAGCTGGTACCAATCCAGTGAGTTCCTGATACTGTCGGTGTTCTCGCGGCTGAGGCGATCGTATTCGTCCTCGTCCGTCGCCCCCGCCTCAGAACTGGAGCCAAGAAAACCTCGAAACGACGAAGCCAGCGTCAAACCATGCCGCCTGACAGTCGGCGTGCGCCCGCCCTCGCCTAGAGTGCCTCGGGCTCTTAATTCTGCTACGGCAGCCTCACTCAGACCGGGAACGGGCATGGACTTGAGGGCTTCCAGAGATGCATCCGCAAGGTCGGAAATGCCGGCGAGTATCGACTGCTTCATCTGGTCTGGAATCAATTGTGGATCAGGGATGTGCGGCAAGAAACGATCCAGATTCCGATTGCTTTCCGTCCACGCGAGTAACCAGTCGAGCCGTGGCTCCAGCCAAGTACCGTCCGCTGACTCCCGCACCGCATCGAGATCCTCGGGCTTGATAACGTCAACCAGATAGGCCCAGGCAGCGTCGCGGACGTTTGACGGGATCTCCATCAGCCCGCGTACCAGCACAGGGTCACGAACGCTCGGGGATACCGGGACTTGCGCGTGACGCAGGATCTCGAAGCTCCTGGCCCGGGCTGTTGCTTCGTTGTCGAGCAAGGCGATCGCCACCAAGGCACCGGTTGTCGCGGGTGGCTCGTGATTTCTGAACCAGTACCACCCAGGCTTGACATCGAAGGAATCTGCCAAGACGGTTCTCAATAAAATGTAGAGTTCGTTGTCTGTTGCCAGGAGCCGGTCGCGATGGCGGTACAGTGTGTTCAGCTCATGAACTGGAAGCGGAGTGTCCGAACTTTCGGACACTGCGACGAGAGCGGCCGAGAACAGTAGGCTGCGCACCGCCAGGAATGTAACTTCACGCGGGTCGCCAATTGCCGCTGCGATGTCCCTCAAGTCGCCTGTTTCGAAGGCCGGTATCAGAGAGTGCGTGAGCTCAGCCAGCTGACGTCCGGCCATACGTGCGCCCGAGGCATCCGCTTCCATCGGGATAGTCTTCGAAGTTGGTGCAGGCTGCTCAGCGGGCCCTTCGGGCGTGCCGCTCCGGGTACGCGCAATGTCTAAGACGTGCCGGAACAGGCACTTCCGCAACACTTTCTCCCAGCCGTCGACGTCCTCAAACTCCTTGAACAAGACTTTCTTGCCCGCAATGAGGGACTCTCGGAAGTCAATTACGCGCTGGAGCTGTGTTCCAGCGTCAGCAATCTGCGCCACTTCGACCGTCCTGAAGAACATCCAGATTTCTGGCGAGTGAGTCCGCTCACGGCGGAGGGTGGCGTTCGAAAACTCCTCTTCGAAGCCTGACGTGAATCTCGAATCCTGCCCGGGTGGGGTTCCCCACCTCCGCCAGAGCAGGCCGATGAAAAGATCGCATCGCTCGACATCACGGTTGATCAGATCCTGCGGTCTTCCGTACCCGGGAAGAGTATCTTCCCAGCCGAGCAAGTCAATGGACCAATCGATATTCTTGATGGCCTCGTTTATCTCGGCGACCACCTCGAACGCTCTCCTGCGCTCGTCAGCCAGATCGCACGGCGAGGCGATGAACACAGTCAGAACTTTGCGCATTGTTGAGGCCCAACGGTCCGCCCTTATGTTTCCCGTCCGTAGGAGTATAGCACCGCATCCCTGGCTCGGTAGCTCAGCACAACACACGGACGACTCTCGGGAGCGTCCTGCGCACCGATGGCGGCCCATCCGGCAACTGACACACTACCACGCTGGTGGGAGCGGGTTAGTTTCCGGTTTGCGCCCCGTGCGGCCAACCAGGATTGCCTTCCCGTGTTGGTGAGGCCCGAGGACTACCCCGTGTTTCACAAAACGGGCAGTTTCTCGACTAGACTGATATTCGTCGCCCCGCTCTCTGTGAGGAGCGAGGCGGGAGACAACCGCCAAGATGCCAGACGAAGACTGGGTCGCGGAAACTGCGCCATCGAGATCCCTCTACCGCATAGTGCTCTCCTGCAATGCCGTGCCACCTGATGCAGGACCCCAGGCGGTGATCGCCATAACCGAGGAATTCGCCCGTCGACATTGGCATAGGAGTGTAGTGTGTGCGTGGGGCGGTGTCGCGGTGGTCCTTCATGCTGAAAATGACTTTGATCCCGAGGGCGTTGCCCTGATGGACGAATTCTCAGATGCCATCTCAGCTTGTATCGCCGGAGGTTTCGACGGAGAGATCCGGGTGTTGCCAACGACAAGAGTCTGATCTGTGTCGTCCTACAAACGATGAGCTTCGGAACGACGATCCACGACTGCCACCTCAAAAAAGTGGCCTGCCCCACCTAGCGCTGGGTGGGACAGGCCTGAGGGAAGAAGCTTGGATCAGCGGTGCGCGTCTCCGGCGCGGCTCGGTGCACCACTGGGGGTGTGGGAGCCGCCGCCGCTGCTGTTGGTCCTGGGCGCGCTAGCGGCGGGGCGGCTCGCGCCACCAGTGCTGCCCCGGTAGACGACGCTCTGCGGCGCGGTGCGCGCACGCACAATCGGGGGGTTGATGCGGATCGACTCGGTGGTTCGGTTTGGCGCAGCCCCGATCTGACGCCAGCTCGAGCCTTGGTTCACGCCCGGGCTTGCCGGCTGCCCAATCTGCCGCCATCCGCTCTGGATTTGCGTCCCCGCGTTGCCGCTGCTGAAACTCCTCTGAGCCACCTGCTCCATGCCACGGCGCTGCTGGTCGAAGGGAATGCGCTGTACCGCCGGCGCCTGCCTCCGTGCCATGAAGCTGGCTGGCAGGCTGCGGTTCGCTGTGGCCATACGGACCGGGCGATCGGAAAGCCGCAGGCTCTCCGCTGTCGGCGTCACCGGCACCGGCCCCCGAACTACCGAGGCTTGTCCGACAGTCATGGCGTGGCCGGCCCGCCCGCGCACGAAATCGGCGCTCGCGATACCGCTCACGCCATTGCCAAACCGGGCGTTGCGGTAAACGCTGCCCACGTTGACGGAGGTCAGCATGGCCGAAGTGCGACTGTAGGCGCCATAGTAACCGCGTCCGTACCACGGATAGAAGGGCTCGTAAGGCGCCAGCGGGACCCAGCCCATGGCGCCGAATCCAAAGCCAAACCCAAAGCCAATACCCATCCCCGCCCCGCCGCCGAATCCGAAGAAGGCCACCAGCGCCGGCCGCCAGTGATAGCGCTCATAGATGGGCCCAGGGAACCAGCACCAGCCGTAGGATGCGCCGTAGAACCAGCGCCCGTAGTGATAGGGCGCCCAGCCCCACGGGGAGTAATCCACCCAGGTCCAGCCATACCAATCGATCCAGACCCAGCGCCCGTCGCGGTAGGGCGCCCAGTCAGGCCCCTGGCCATTGGGGCTCCAAACCCAGCCGTAGGGCGGCACATTGATCCAGCGTCCCGAGGAGTCCAGGTCTTCGGCGCCGGGGACGTCCGGGCTGACGTACTGATAGCTCGGCGAACGCACCAGGCTGCGGTCCCGATCCTGATTCCATTGGTCCCAAGCGTCCGGGGCGGAGGCGGCGACCATCTGGAATTCGGGGTCGGTGGCGGGGCCTCGCAACATCATCTTGGAGCCGGCTGGAATGCGCTCGCTGCCTTGCGGAGTGAACGCCTCAGCCTCGCCCGCGCGAACCGTGACCTCGGTTTGGCCCTCCGAAGTTACCGCGATCCGATAACTGCCCTGCCCGACCGGCCGCACCGAGACGTTGGGCGTATCCACTTCCATGTCCGCATGGGACTCGCGAACCACGGCCAAGGTAACTGTGCCGCGGGCCACCTGCACCTGGTAGCGCTGCTCGGCCAGTGCGGAAATGCGGATCTCGGTGTCCGAGCTCAGTCTCAGCAAGTTGGCGTGATCGAACTCGATCTCGGCCCGGGCGCCGGGTCCGGTGACCAAGCCGTCGAAAACCACGAGCGGGCTGTTGACGGCAGCTTCCACCGCATCGCCGGAATCCCCACGGCGCACTGCCACGTCGCCGCGCATCAGGCTAATGCGGGCCACGCCGCGCTCTGTGGTCTCGTCCTGGGCCCAGCCAAGGCTGGAGAGCAACACGCCGCTCAGCCAAAGCATCCAGATCGCGCGGTTCATGGTGGTCCCTGCCCCGCACAGTGGCACTTTCCCGGCCAAACATGCAACTTTATGATTTTAAAGCACATTGCTCATTCGACGGCTTCCTTGAGACTGGCTGAAAACCACCACACCGCTCGAAAGCAAGCAGTGGGAGGCTTAACTGCCCGGAGCCGCCGCGCGGCGCCAATGCTAAACTACCATTAAGTAATCTTAAATACCATGATCGGCGCGTCAGAGGAGTCTCGATCGCTGCCTGAGGTGCATGGCTCGGTGGGAGTGTCCCAGGCCTCCATCTGGCGCCGCATGTTCGCCTTTGCCGGTCCCGCCTACCTGGTCAGCGTAGGCTACATGGACCCCGGGAATTGGGCCACCGATCTGGAGGGGGGCGCGCGGTTCGGCTACCAGTTGCTGTGGGTGCTGGTGATGTCGAACTTGATGGCGATTCTGCTCCAGACGCTCTCGGCCCGGCTGGGGATCGCCAGCGGCCGCGACCTGGCGCAGGCCTGCCGGGAGAGCTATTCGCGTCCCGTCAGCGTGGTGCTGTGGGCACTATGCGAGATCGCCATCGCCGCCTGCGACCTGGCCGAAGTCCTGGGCGCGGCGATCGGTCTGAACCTGCTGTTCGGCCTGCCGCTGCTGGCGGGGGTGCTGATCACCTCCCTGGACACCCTGATCCTGCTCTGGCTGTCGCGCTTCGGCATACGGGTGATCGAGAGCTTCGTGCTGGCGCTGATCACGGTGATGGGGGTCTGTTTCTTCGTCGAGATCCTGATGGCCCGGCCGGTGCTTTCCGAGATCGCCACCGGGCTGATCCCGCGGCTCACCAACCAAAGCCTGTATGTGGCCATTGGCATTCTGGGCGCGACGGTGATGCCCCACAATCTGTACCTGCACTCGGCGCTGGTGCAGACCCGGCGCATCGGCGCGAGCGACAAAGAGAAGGCCAGCGCCTGCCGATTCAACCTGATCGATTCGCTGGTGGCGCTGAACGGCGCCATGCTGGTCAACATCGCGATCCTGATTCTGGCCGCCGCCGTGTTCTTTAAGCGCGGCATCGTGGTGACCGAGATCAAGCAGGCTTTTCAATTACTTACGCCACTTCTGGGGGCGGCGGTGGCGAGCGTCCTCTTCGCCGTCGCCTTGATGTGCTCGGGCCTGTCCTCCACCATGACCGGCACTATGGCCGGCCAGATCGTGATGGAGGGCTTCCTCCGCATCCGGATGCGCCCCTGGCTGCGGCGGCTGGTCACGCGGATGGCCGCCATTGTCCCGGCCGCCCTGACCATTTACCTGGCCGGCGATCGCGGCACCCTGCAACTGTTGATTCTGAGCCAAGTCATCCTCAGCCTTCAGCTTCCGTTTGCGGTGGTCCCGCTGATTCACTTCACCAGCGACCGCCAACGCATGGGCGAGTTCATTAGCCCGCGCTGGGTCCGGCTGGTGGCCTGGGTCGTGGCGGCGATCATCATCGGACTAAACGTCCGTCTGGCGTGGATGGCGGTGAGCGACTGGCTGGATGCGGCGGGCCGCTATCGGCTGCTACTGGTAATCACGGTGATCCCGATATTGGTTGGGCTGTTCGCACTGCTCCTGTGGATCACGGTGCAACCCTGGTTGCCCCGTTGGAGATGGAAGCGCCGGGAGGCGGTGGAGCTGGCCGCGCCTCCAGCCGGCGCACTGCCGGTTCCGATGTACCGCAGCATTCTGGTGCCACTGGACCACTCGGTGCGCGACCGGGCCGCCATCGCGCACGCGGCGGCCTTGGCGCGGATTCACGGGTCCACGATCTATCTCCTTCATATTGAGGAAGATGTTACCAGCCAGATGTACGGGGCCATGGCTTCGACGGCGGAGGTCCAGGCGGGCGCCCAGTACCTCCAGGAGATCCTCGTATCGCTGCACGCCCAGGGCATTAAGGCGGAGGTCGCGGTGGGCTATTCGCGCGACCCGAAAGAGGAGATCGTGCGCTTTGCCCGCCAGATGAAGCCCGACCTGGTGGTGATGGGCGCTCACGGGCACAAAGGCATACAGGATCTGGTGTTTGGCCAGACCATTAATGGGGTGCGCCATGCGCTGGATACCCCTATCCTGATTGTGCGGGATCAATGAGGGGCGCGCGGTGACCCAGGCGTGTGTCGGGTGGACACAGCGCATGCCCGTCCTTGATTGATTCTGCAACACTTATTGGTGGCGGCCGGATTGCTCGTCAAGGGCAGGTGCTTTTATGCGCGGAATAGTCCGAATTGCGGTTTTGGCGCTGTCATTAGCCATTCTGCTTCCGGCGGCTACGCTCCAGAGGCTCAGCCTGGACGATCTGGCTCAGAAATCCACGGCCATCGTGCGCGTGCGGGCGCTCGATTCCTACGCCGCTCAGAGCAATTCAATTATCTACACCCATTACCGGCTCCAGGTAGTTGAGTGGTGGAAAGGCTCGGGCGGTGAAGCTGCGGAGGTAGTGACGCCGGGTGGGGTGGTGGGCGCCTCAAAGCAGGTCTTCTCCGGCGCTCCCCAGCTCGTTATGGGCGGCGACTACGTGCTGTTCCTGTGGAAGGGACCGAGCGGGCTCACGCACATTGTGGGCCTGTCCCAGGGCCTGTTCAAGGTGGGCCGGGATGCGAATGGGCAAGTCGTCGCCACGCGGGAAGCTTCGGCCGGACCGATGCTCGATCCCGCGACCGGCCAGGCCGTGGGCGACAGAGCGGCCAGTTACAGCCTCAGCGACCTGCGCCAGCGTGTGGGCGCGGCTATTGCCACGGGAGGCGCCAAGTGAAACCGTCACTTCGCACGATTCTACGTTTCGCCCTGCTGGCCCTGGCGCTGGCCGGGCTGGCCCGCATCGCTTCCGCGTACACCTACTTCGTGCACTACGCGACCGCGAGCGGCTCGTACACTCCCATTCCGGAGAAATTCGATCTCACGGCGCTGAACAACAACACGCTCTATTACTACGTATCCAGTTCCGGCCCGACGGCGATGGCGCCGGGGGACAGCCTCCCGGCGTTGCTCAGCCAAATCCAACTGGCGGGCCAGACCTGGAACGGGGTCTCGAGTTCCAGTCTGCGGTTGGCTTACGGCGGGCTGTTCACGGCAGGCGCCGCGCAGGCCACGCCGCATGTCGAAGTGGTCTTCGAGGAGGTGCCTCCCGGCCTGCTCGCGATGACCGGGCTCACCACGCAAACCGGTGTTGTCAATGGCTCTGGCGGCCCGTTCGTTCCAATACTCCGCTCGACAGTCGTCCTGTCCCCCGACATGTCCCAGCAGCCGAGCTACGCCAGTTCTCCCAGCGACTTTCTGCTGACCGCTGTGCATGAGTTGGGTCACGCTTTGGGTCTGCAACACACGCTGACCTCCAGCGTCATGGCCACCGAGGTAACCCGGGCCACGACTAAAGCCCAGCCGCTGGCGGCCGACGACATCGCCGGTATCTCGCTGCTCTACCCGAACGCGAATATCTCGGCGCAGTTCGGCAGCGTGTCGGGGCAGGTCACGATGTCTGGCGACGGCGTGAGCCTGGCTTCGGTGGTGGCTTTGGATCCTTCCGGCGGGGCCATTAGCGCGCTGACTAACCCGGATGGAACCTACCGCATCGACGGCCTGCTCCCCGGCCAGTATTTCGTGTACACGAATCCCCTGCCCCCGTCGGTGCAATCGGACCTCGGTCCTACGGAGATCGTGCTCCCCCTGGATTCCAACGGCGGGTCGATTCCGGCGAGCGGTCCTTTCCAGATGCAGTTCTATCCTGGCACGCAGAATCCGCAGCAAGCGGTGTTGGTGACGGTGAAGACGGGAGGCATCAGCGCCGGGATCGACTTTTCGGTGGTTGGCTCGGGCGTTCCCCAGCTTTACGGCGTCACGACCTACGCTTTTCCGAGTTCGCGCGCGGTCCACCCGGCCTTTGAGAACTTCGGCATTCCCAAGCGCTGGCTGGTGGCCAGTGGCACGGGGCTGCTGGCCAACGGTGCGGCCACGCCGCGTCTGAGCATCTCGGTGCTCGGCAACGCGGCCTGGGTGGTGCCCGGCGGCATCTATCCCTACTACCTCGACCCCACCGATTATCTACAAGTTAATCTGCAGTTTACGCCGTTCTCAGGAGAAGGCCCCAGACATTTGGTTTTCTCGGCGGGCGAGGAAGTTTATGTGCTGCCCTCGAGTGTGATCCTGGTGAGCCAGCCGCCGCCCTCGATCACTAACGTCGCGCCAGGGGTGGATGCCAGTGGCAACCCCATCGCCAAGATATCCGGCAGCGCGCTGCAAGCGAACAGCCGCATCTTGTTCGACGGCTTACTGGCCACGGTCACCAGTTTCGACGCCGGGACGGGCAGCCTTACGGTTACGCCGCCCGCAGGGGCTTCCACCTACCAAGCCAACGTCGTCGCTTTGAACGGGGATGGCCAGACTTCCCTGTTCACCCAGGACCCTCCCACTTACTCATATGGGTCGAGCCCTCAGCCTTCGGTTTCGCTCTCCCTGAGCGCGCTGGCTGCGGGAGCCGAGGCGATGATTGAAGTCCAGGGTGTGAACACCAGCTTCATGGATGGCCAGACCAGCCTGGGATTCGGTTCGAGCGATGTCTGGGTGAAGCGGCTGGCGGTGATTAGCCCCACGCTTCTGCGCGCCGAGGTGGTGGTAGCGGCCGCGGCGCCTGCCGGTCGCACGCTGGTCAGTGTGAGCACGGGCTTCCAGGTGATCCCGCAACCGGCTGCCTTCCAGGTGCTGCCCGCCAACGCCCAAGCGATGGTGGCGAGCTCGAGCCTGGTGAATGCGGTCACACAACAGCCCTGGGTGTACCCTGGCGCGGAAGCGACTCTCGCGATTTCGAATTTGCCCTCGGGCGTCACGCCGGTGGTTACGCTCGACGGGATTCCGGCGACCGTGATCGCGCTGGGGCCGAACCAGATCACGTTCCAGGCGCCGGCTGGCGCGAGCCTGGGCATGGACGTGCTGCGCATCCAGGTGGGGAGCTCGGTGCTGAATCCGATCGCGGTCTGGATCGATCCGCCGCCGCCGACAGTCGTCTCGGTGACCGACTACGGCACGCTTTTGGATGCGAACCATCCCGCCTACCCCGGCGACGTGCTGACCATTCAGGTTTCCGGCCTGGTTGACAGCGACGCGACCGTGGATGCCAGCCTCCTGCAGGTCAGCGTGGGTGGCGTCAACCAACAAATCGGCGGTCCGGCCGTGCCGGCGCCTGGCGCGCCTGGCCAATACCAGATCCTGATCCTGCTGTCGAATCAGGTCCCGACCGGCCCACAGCCGCTAACCGTATCCATCGACTACCGCACCTCCCCGCCGTTCACCATTACGGTGCTCTAGGGCGGCCCGAAGCGGACAAGCTAAAGCATGTCCTACAGCCCAGCGTAGGGTAAGCTTCAGCTTGCCCAGGGACTTTTCAGCAGCCTGCTAGGGCGGCGGGGATGGTCTCGAGGGGTAATGTCGCGGGCCATTCGAGGAAAAGGGTGGCTGGGCCAAGCTCCGCAGTCCTGTGGTACGCATCGACCGCCTGGATGATCCATATTGGTTGCAGCGATTCGTGCGCGCTTCATCTATAATGGTCCGGTCCGCAATCCCCGGATAGCTGAAGGAGAGCAGGCAATGCCTTTCTGTTCCTCGTGTGGTTCCATGGTCGAAGGAACTTTCTGCCCGCGCTGCGGCACCGCGCTGGGCGCAGTCCAGTCCGCGCCGGTCGGGCAGGATGCTCTGGTGCACCCCAAGGAGCGTTTCTATTTCGTACTCTGCCTGGTGGCCAGCATCCTGGTTTACATCGTCCTGGTGGTTACGATTGTCGGTATCTTGTACCTGCTACTCGGAGGGCTGGTCGTGCTGATGGCTACCGGCCTGTTTCTGGGAAGGATTCGAGCTAACGGAATTCGCGTCTCGGAACGCCAATTCCCGGAGGTGTACGCACGGGCAGTCCAGCTCGCGCAGGTCATGAATCTCAGGTACGTTCCGGACATCTACGTCTTGCAGGCGGGCGGCCTGCTGAATGCCTTCGCGGCGCGCCTGCTGGGCCGTCACTTCGTAATTCTGTACTCGGACGTTCTCGAACTGGCTTACGACAAGGGCGAGGAGGCACTGGGCTTTGTCATCGCGCATGAACTGGCGCACATCAAGCGCGGCCATCTGCTGAAGCGGGTGTGGCTGCTTCCGGCTCTGCTGATTCCATTCCTCGGCAAGGCGTACATGCGCGCCTGCGAGTACACCTGCGATCGGTTCGGCGCGGCTTATCAACCCGGCGGCGCGGTGGCCGGGCTGCTGGTTCTGGCCGCCGGCAAGAAACTCTACGGCAGAGTGAATGCCCAGGAGTACCAGGCTCAGGCCCATACCGAGACCGGCTTCTTCGTCTGGCTTTCGGAGATCACCTCGACGCACCCCAATCTGACGAAGCGGGTGCGGGCGATTGCGCCCGAGAGGAGCTTTCAGGCGTCGCTGGGAGCCTGAGCCCGAGGAGAAGCTGAAATGAACCGCCGTCAATGGATGCAAACGCTGGCTGCTGCGCCGCTGGCCGCACAGGGCGCGCCGCCCAAGCCGGTCCTGGACACTAGCGTGGTACGGCTCAACCTGCGCCACACCTGGA
Source organism: Bryobacteraceae bacterium (assembly GCA_052144455.1). Lineage (GTDB taxonomy): Bacteria > Acidobacteriota > Terriglobia > Bryobacterales > Bryobacteraceae > Fen-330. The sequence continues at coordinate 271,547 of JBKQQG010000027.1, read as the reverse complement.
CCACCACCATGAGCTCGAGCCAGTACCGGGACACGCTGCAGGTGCGCTACACGGCCGACGGAATCACCGGCATCGGCGAGGGTGCTCCCATTGTCCGCTTCGGCGAGGACGCCCGCTCCGCCCAGGCCGCCGTCACCTCCCTGCGCGACCTCGTCGTCGCTGCCGATCCGTGGCAGTTCTCGAAATTGATGGCCCTGGTTTTTCGCCGTTTGGATGGCCAGTTCGCCGCCAAAGCCGCCATCGACATCGCGCTGCTGGATTGGATCGGCCAGAAACTAGGCGTCCCGCTCTACCGTTACTTCGGCCTCGACCCGCAGGACGCCCCGGTCACTACGTTTTCGATCGGCATCGACACGCCCGAGATCACGCGAGAGAAGGTGCGCGAGGCGGAGCCATTCCCGGTCCTCAAGATCAAGGTCGGCCTGGACACCGACGAGGCCACCATCGCCGCCGTGCGCAGCGTCACCGCGAAACCCCTGCGCGTGGACGCCAACGAGGGATGGAAGGACAAAGAGGAGGCCGTCCGCAAGATCAACTGGCTCGAAAAGCAGGGGGTGGAATTCATCGAGCAGCCCATGCCCGCCGCCATGCTAGAGGAAACCCGCTGGGTGCACAGCCGGGTACACATTCCGATCATCGCCGACGAGGCCTGCCTGCACCCCGCCGATATCCCCAAGCTGGTAGGCGCTTACGACGGGGTGAACGTCAAGCTGGATAAGTGCGGCGGCATTCTGGAAGCCTGGCGCATGATCCAGGTCGCCCGGTCGCTGGGCCTGAAGACCATGCTGGGATGCATGATCTCGAGTTCGGTTTCCGTCACGGCGGCGGCACATTTATCGCCGCTGGTGGACTACGCCGATCTCGACGGCAACCTGCTGATCGCCAACGATCCCTATTCCGGCGTTCTGGTGGAGCGCGGCAAGCTCATTCTTCCAAACCGCCCAGGCCTGGGGCTGAAGCCGGCATAGCCAGAGCTCGCGGCGCGCGGTCGATGGCTTGCAGCGGCTCGATTTCCTCCTCCGAACCGGCCTTCAATTCGCGGAACTTGCGCGCGCTCACCAGCACCCGCGCCTCCAGCGACCCCACCGCCTTGTTGTAAGACTCGACCGCGCGCTCCAGTCCCTTGCGCAGATCGTCGAAGTAGCCGGCGAGGGTCGCCAGCCGGTCGTAGAGGTCTTTGCCCAGCTCGCTGATGGCCTGCGCGTTCTTGGCCAGGCTCTCCTGCTTCCAGCCGTAGGCCACCGCCCGCAGCAACGCGATCAGAGTGGTCGGCGTGGCCAGAATCACGCGCTCCTCCACGCCGAATTCGATCAGGCCGGGGTCCTGCTCGAGCGCCGCGCTGAAGAACACCTCGCCGGGCAGGAACAGGACCACAAACTCTGGCGCCGGGCTGAACTGCGCCCAGTAGGACTTGGCGGCCAGCGCCGAGATGTGGGCGCGCACCTGGCGCGCGTGGTCCTGTAGCTTGGCCGTGCGCGTGGCCTCGTCGGGCGCCTCCAGCGCATCCAGATAGGCCATCAGCGGCGTCTTGGCGTCCACCACCACGCGTTTGTCGTTGGGAAGGCGGACCACCAAGTCGGGGCGCAGCCGCCCGCTTTCCGTCGCCGCCGATTCCTGCTGCTGGAAGTCGCAGTACTCGACCATGCCGGCCATTTCGACCACGCGCTGGAGTTGAATCTCGCCCCATCGGCCCCGCCCCTTGGGAGCGCGCAACGCCGAGACCAGGTTCGCCGTTTCGCTCTGCAGCTTGGTTTGCGTTTCCGCGAGCGACCGCACCTGCTGACTCAAGCCTTCGTAAGCGCCCGCCCGGGTCTTCTCGAGCTCCTGAATCTCCCGCTCCACTTTGCCCAGCGATTCGCCCAGCGGCTTCACCAATTCCTGAATGGCCGTCTGCCGGCTCTCCAATTCGCCCCGCGCGCCGATCTGGTACTTCTCGAGCGTCTCCTTAGCCAGTTCCAGGAAGGCCCGGTTGTTGCTTCTCAGCGCGTCGTCGGAGAGCACCTTGAAGGCCTCGCTCAGCCTTTGGCGCGCCTCCTCCAGTGCGGCAAGCTGGGCCGTCAGTTGCGCCTCCGAGACTTTGAGCGCGGTGCGCTCCTTTTCCAGGGCCTCGAGCCGCTCTTTCGATTCCCTGCCCTGGGTTTCGAGATCCTGGATCTGACGCTCTCTGGCCCCCAGCCGCTCTTCGAGCACGGCCCGCGCGGAACGAAAGTACAGCCACGCGCCCAACGCCCCGGCGATTGCTCCTCCGCATAGCCACAGCACTGTTTCCATCGAGACGGTCTCCACCCGCGGTGTTCAGCGCTATTCTACAGGATTCATGTATGGGGATGCCGGGCCGGGCCGTACCGCGCCTGTGTGTACGCCACCAGGGGAAGGATCTCTTCAACCAGCTTTCTCGAGCGTTGCCTCTGGAGTAACCTCAGCTCATTGACGCCGCCCCGAGCGGAGCGTATACGGTCAAAGACCGTGTATGCCCTCCGGCAGAAGGTCAGGCCGTCAATGAGCCTTCTGTCGAGCGTCTCCAGTCCGGCAACGCGCTTCGGTGGGTGCTTCTCAAGCGCCACTATTCCGATTCTACTGGCTCCGCTCCAGTTCCGCGACTATGTTCCTGGCGTCCGCGCCTTCAACGGCGATGTGCCGATACCACACCACGAATCCCTTCTTGGTGATCTTGATGGTGTGCTGGCCGGGCTTCACCCTGATGTCGCTTGGCGTGTTCCCGGCGTACTGACCATCGAGTTCTATGTCGGCCGCGGTCGGATCAGATGAGATGTGTATTGTGGCGAGCGTCCCCGGTAAGCCGGCCGGCACCTCGCTCGGTGCTTCCGCCTTCACAGGTGGCGTGGCAGCGGCTGCGGGAGCCGCAGCCGTGCTCGCGCTGCTGGCGGCTGTGGCGTCGTGCCATCCGCACTCGGCGCAGCGGGCCAGCGCCGCCTTCATGCCACCGGTATCGAACTCAGCGACGACCGGCGCGGCTGCGTCAAGCGGCTGGAACTCGATGTACACCATGTCGCTCTGGGTCAGGATCGATTCCGCCAAGTCAGCTACGACCTTGGCCTGCTCTTCGTCGGCCCTCTGACGGTTTCTGGGGCTGACCCTGGCCATCTTTTGAGCCGTGCCGACGCCGATCAGCAGAAACGTCCTGAAGTCCTCGGAGCGATACCAAGTGAAGAGCTGCGGCGCCGCGGACACGCCTCCGTGAGCCAGCTTCACCCGCATGTAGGCGAAGTTGCCCGTATCGGACTTACAGACGACGCCGGCATTGAACATAATGTGGAGCGATTTCTTTCCGTCAGTCAGATACTCAACCAATAGCTCCGGCTTCTCTGAGAGCGTGCCGTATTGAGCTTTGGCGCGCACGCGAAGTAAGACGCTGCTATGCCCGTCCATCACGTCATGCTCACGGACGATGTCCACATCACCGACTTTCTCGATGGCCTGATCTGCCTTCAGGGGTGGAAGTACCCACATGCCGAGGGTGAGAACGATCAGAAATGCGAGGCGCATATGTCCTCCTGTAAGCCCGCCGCGGAGCGGCGCTGGATCAACAGGAGTCTATCATCGTTCTTCAGGCCGCGCAAGGACTAACAGGGTTGCTTATCCGCCGCCCAAGCATGATCGCGTGGTGTGAAGGGGCCAGTGGTGGGTCAGAGCTGCTGCACCACGAGATTCGGGATCGTCCGAAAGTGGCGCGGATTCCCGGTCACCACCTTGTATCCCAGATGCAGCCCGGTGACTCCGATCAAGAGATCCTGGAAGGGGATCTTGACGCCCTTGGACTGTTGTTCGGCGTCGATTCTTCCGGCCAGAAGGGGAATCGATTCCGTCAGGGGATAGACGGGAACGTCCGCCAATAGATCCTGAATGAACGCCTCCCGCCGGGAGCGGATTGCCGGCGTGTTGGCGCGGTAGACTCCGTGCGCCAACTCGACCAGGGCGACGGCGGAGAGCGCCGTTTCCTGGTCGCCCGTCACCGTGATCACTTGCCTGAGGAACTGCGCGAGGGTTTGGCCTCCGCGCTCCGCTGCGATCAGAACACTGGAATCGAAAATCAGTCCCATCGCGAGGCGTCCAGCGGCTGCCGGTTGGCGATGATCTCTTCCATGTCCTTGGAGAAGTCTTCATCCAGGGTCACTGTCGAGCCGCGGGATTCCGCCAGAGCGATGCATTCCGACAGCAGCCGGCCAGGACGGGGCGCGGGCCTCATGACCACAGCGGGACGCCGGTCCTTCTCAACGACCACCTCGGCGCCTCGTTCGACGCGTTCCAGGATGGCTGCGATGTCGCGTATCGCTTCCGCCTCGCTGATGTGCAACGGCTCCATAGCAGCCATCATAGCTCTTCTTCCGCCTCGGCTTCTTGCGCCGGGAGGGCGAGCAACTCGGCGGCGGAGAGGGGGACATTCCTATCGAGGATTGGCCGGCCATTCTACTACGGGTTGACTTCCCCGCCCGGGCGTGGCATCGTGGTCATGACTGGGAGGAATTCATGAGCCTGAAACTGAGCATTCGAGAAGTGGGTGACGTGGCGATCGTCGATCTGGGCGGTCGGATCACTTTGGGGGAGGCGGCCGGCGAGCTGCGGGAATCGCTCAAGGGCTTGCTGGCCAAGGGGATCAAGAGCATCGTCCTCAACCTCGCCGGCGTCGGCTACATCGACAGCTCCGGTCTGGGCGAGCTGGTGGGCGGATTCGCCAGCGTCAGCAGCCGCGGCGGCCGACTGAAGCTGCTGCACTTGCAGGGCCGCGCGTTGGAACTCATGCAGATCACCAAGCTCTACAGCGTTTTCGAGACTTACACGGACGAGGCTGAGGCGGTTCGCAGCTTCCAGCGCGCGACGACCGCCTAGCCTCCGCGACCCAACGCATTTCCAGCCGATTCTCCGGGTGCGGGACCCGGCAGGCTCTCAGTTCGCCTATAATGCCCATCAATATGCCAGATCAGCTCGCCGACCCGATGCTCAACCGCCGCATTGGGCACTACCGCCTCACGGCGCGCATAGGAGAAGGCGGCATGGGGGTGGTCTACCTGGGGGAGCGGGAGGATGAGTTCCGCCAGCGCGTGGCCATCAAGCTGGTGCGCTACGCCGCGGAATCCCCGGAGGTGGCGGCCCGCCTGCGGGTGGAGCGCCAGACGCTGGCCGCGATCAGCCACCCTAACATCGTGGCCCTGCTGGACGGCGGCACCACGGAGGAGGGCCTGCCGTACCTGGTGATGGAGTACATCGAAGGCCGGCCCATCGACGAGTACTGCGCGGATCGCTCGCTGGACCTGACCGGGCGGCTGCGCCTGTTTCTGCTGGTCTGCGCGGCGGTGGAGTATGCGCACCGGCACCTCATCGTCCATTGCGATCTCAAGCCCACCAACATCCTGGTGACCGCCGACGGCACCCCCAAACTGCTGGATTTCGGAATCGCCAAGGTGCTGGCCCCGCAATCCGAGGCCGGCGCTTTCATGACCGTGGGCGCGCAGCGGCCGTTCACGCCCAGGTACGCCAGCCCCGAGCAATTCATGGGCAAACCGGTCACCACCGCCAGCGATGTCTACGCGCTAGGCATGATTCTCTATCAACTGCTCACCGGCCAGTCGCCATATCGCTTTGAGACGCACTCCGACGCGGAGATGATCAGCGCCGCCTGCGTGCAGGAACCGCGGCGTCCCAGCGCGGCGCTGGAGGCCGCTCCCGAAGCCCGCCACCTGGAGGGAGATCTGGACGCCATCGTCCTCAAGGCGCTGCGCAAGGAGCCGCAGAGCCGCTATGGTTCGGTCGACCAACTGGCCGAGGACATCCGGCGCCATCTGGAGGGCCGGCCGGTTCTGGCGCACCAGGGCACGTTTCGCTACCGCGCCACGAAGTACGTTCTGCGCAACCGCATCGCCGTGGCCGCGGCTGCATTGGTCGCGCTGGCCGTCCTGGGAGGGGTCGCTGGCGTAGCCTGGCAGGCGCGTGTCGCCATGGCCGCCCGAGCCCGCGCCGAGCACCGCTTCCAGGACGTCCGCAAGCTCGCGACGTTCCTGCTGTTCGATTTTCGGGATGCGGTGCAGAAGCTGCCCGGCTCGACCCCCGCCCAGGAGATGCTGGTCGCCCAATCGCTCCAATATCTAGACAGCCTGGCCGGCGAGGCCAGCGGGGATTCGAGTCTCGAACTCGAGCTGGTCGAGGCCTACAACAGGCTGGGCGACGTCCAGGGCAACCCCTACCAGGCCAACCTCGGCGACACGGTGGGCGCCCTGGCCAGCTACCACAAGGCGCTGGCCATCGCCGAACCGCTGGCCCGCTCCGAACCCGGCAACCGGCGCGCCGCCCGGGCGCTGGCCCTGGTTCACGAGAACCTCAGCGACGTTCTCCTGCTGAGCGACCAGAATCGGGAATCGGTAGCCCACGCCCGCCAAGCCACGGCCGCGTTCCAGAAGCTGGCTGCGGCGGAGCCCGGCAATGTGCAAGCGCACATCGACCTCGCGGCCTCCTTCGATGGCCTTGGCGATCAGCTTCGCAAGGGGCTCGGCGACGACGCCGGCGGGCTCAGCAGCTACCAGAAGTCGCTGGCCGAATGGGAGACCGTGTTGTCGCTCGCCCCGGCTCACATCCGTGCGCGCCGCGCCATCGCCACGCTGAACATGAAGATTTCGGATTCCGACGCCAGCAGCGACCCGCACGCGGCGCTGGCCAAGCTGGAAAAGGCCCTGGCCGCCCTGGGCACGCTACCTCCCGCGGAACAGGCTGCGGCGCCCACCCGCCGCATTGAAGGCAACATCCGCCGGCGCATGGCCGATGTGCTTTGGGAGCTCAAGGATCACAAGGGCGCTTTGGAAGGCTATCGCCAGGTCCTGGACAATGCCACCGCGCTGGCCGCGCTAGACCCCTCCAACATGCAGGCGCAGTTCGACCTCACCGTGGTCCTGGGCAACCGGGCCGAGATGCTGGAGAGCGACGGCGATTTCCCCGCCGCGCTGCGCGACTATTCCCAGGCGGCCGACACCCTCGACCGCCTGGTGAAGACCGATCCCGTCAACCTTGCCTGGCGCGCGCACCTGGGGGAAACCCTGGTGCGTATCGGCGGAATGCTGGTTCAAACCGGGCAGCGGGGGGACGCCTCCCATCAGACCGCTCGCGGGCTGGACCTGCTCCGGCAGATCGCCGACGACCCCGCCGCCCCAGCCGGCGAACTCATTCGCGCGGCTCGCGCCCTGGTGATGTGCCAGCCCCCGGAACTCCGCGCTCCAGGCGCCGCTCTGCGCTATTCGCGCCGCGCCGTCGAGCTGACTAAGGGCCAAAACGCCTACGCGCTCGACACCGAGGCGGAAGCGGAACTTCAGAGCGGCGATCGCCAGGCGGCGCTGGAATTGGTGCACCAGGCGCTGGCTCTCACCGGAGCCTCACAGCCCGAGCCTTGGCTCCGGCGCTCTCTGGAAGAGAAGCTGGATCGTCTCAAATAATCTAAACGTGTTCCGAATGTTATGCGTCTCCCTTCCGTGATGCCCAGAATCGCAGGTTCTCTTCGCTGCGTGGTGGTGCTGGTTGGGGTTGCGTGGGCCGCCCCTCCCCCACCGGTGATCGAGGTTACGACTCACCTGGTGCAGGTCAACGTGGTCGTCCACAACAAGAAAGGCGAGCCGGTTGCCGATCTCACCAAGGACGATTTCGCGCTCTTCGATCAGGGCGAGCGCCAGAAGATCTCGACGTTTGCGGTCGAGTCCGGCCAGTCGCCCGCGCCCGGGCCGGCGGGCGCGCCACCGCTGGCTCCCAACACCTTCACCAATCGGCTGGAGCTCCGTCCCAAGGCGCCTAGCGCGGCCACCGTGATTCTTCTGGACGGTCTCAATACCCGCTTCCAGGATCAGGCCCGCGCCAAGATTCGCCTGATCAAATTCCTGCAGCAGCTCCAGCCGGATGATCGCGTGGCCCTTTACACGCTGGGAAGCACGCTGCGCATCCTTCACGATTTCACCAGCGATAACACGGTGCTCCTGCGGGCGCTGGCGCGCCACTACGGCCGCAATTCCGTCGAGGTTGCCGACTCCGAACCGGAGGCGCCCAACTCAGGTAGTACCGAACTCGACGACTGGCTGACCCAGACTAACCAGATTCTGGCCGACATGCAGGTCGCCAACCGCGCCGAGACCACGCTCTCGGCCATCGAAGCCATCGCCAACCACGCCGCCCGCCTGCCTGGCCGCAAGAACCTGGTCTGGATTTCCGGCGGCTTCCCGTTCTCTCTCGGCCTCACCGATTTCTATGTCGGGAGCGGCCGGGAGACCCGCGTCTTTCTCGAAGAGACGGAGCGGACCGCCCGCGCGGTAAACCAGGCCAACCTGGCTATTTATCCGGTGGATGCGCGCGGCGTGGTCAACGACCCGTTGGTCAGCCCTCTGCGCGCTCCTAGCAGCAGTCTGGGAGTGGGGCCCCGCAACCCCGCCCTGGCCGGCCGGCCCGCGTCTCCAGCGGGAGCGTCCACCACGATGACCGCGGTGCAGAACTCGCAAGACAGCATGAAAGTCCTGGCTTCCCGCACCGGCGGACAAGCCTACTACAACACCAACGACCTGAAGAGCGCCATCCGCCAGGCCATGGACGATTCCCGCGTTACCTACCTCCTGGGATACTATCCCACCCACAATGCTTGGAATGGAACGTTCCGCAGCCTTAAGGTCGAGGTGGAGCGCAAGGACGTGGAGGTGCGCCATCGTCTCGGCTACTTCGCCTTCGCCGAGACGCCGCAGGCGCCCGCGGATCGCCATGCCGCCATGCAGGACGCCGTCCGAGCTCCTCTGGAAGCCACGGGGATCGGAATGACGGTGCAGCTCAGCCCCGGCCTTCCGGCGCCCGGCAAACTCCGCGTGGCCGTGACCTTCGATCTACACGATGTCAGCCTCCTGGAGCAAAAAGACGGACGCTGGGCGGGGTCCCTGGATGCACTCTACGTCCAGCAGCCGACCCCGGACTCGACGGCGAAGGTGGTGCACGACGCCCTCAACCTGCAACTGCTCGGCGAAACGTACTCAAGAGCCCTCCAGGAAGGCATGCGAGTGGAAAAGGTTCTCGACCTGCCTAGCGCCGCCTATACGCTCAAAGTGGTCCTGCGGGACGCCGCCACGGGCAACACCGGCAGCGTGCTCGTGCGAACGGACAAGCTGGTCCCAAAACCCACTCCCTAGCCAGGCGGCATCCGCATTGGCCGCCCCGATCTGCTATCATTCGTGCGCATGAGCGAATATTCGATCGGAGTGGATCTGGGAGGCACCAACTTGCGCGCGGCGGCTATCGACCACTGCGGAAAAGTGCTGGAGAAGGTGGAAGGGGCCACCGATCTTTCGGCCGGCCGGGACGCGGTGGTCGCCGATATCGTGGCTTCCATCGTGAGGCTGCGCTCGAGTGGCGGCGCGGGGCGCCTGGTGGGCATCGGCATCGGCACGCCGGGCTTTATCGTCATCGAAAAAGGCCTCATCATCCAGTCCCCTAACCTCCCCGGCTTCGAGAACTTCGCCATGCGCGACGAGATCGAGCGGCAGCTCAAAGCCCCGGTCCAGCTCGAAAACGACGCCAACGCCGCGGCCTTGGGAGAGAAGTGGATGGGCGCCGGCCGCGAGGTCGACGACCTGGTCCTGCTCACTCTGGGCACTGGCGTCGGCGGAGGCATCATCTCCGACCGCAAGGTGCTGCACGGATTTGTCGGCATGGCCGGCGAACTGGGGCACATGACGGTCGTTCCGGGTGGCAACCCCTGCGCCTGCGGAAACAACGGCTGTCTCGAGAAGCACGCCTCCGCGACCGCGATCACCGCCATGGCCAGGATGATGGGGCTCGGAGAGGACGTCACCGCCAAGAGCGTGTGCGAAATGGCGCTGGCGGGCAACGCCAAAGCTCAGGTGGTTTTCCAGAGCATGGGAAGCGCGCTTGGGGTGGCTCTGGCAAGCCTCGTGAATATCTTTAACTTTCCTTTGTATCTATTGAGCGGCGGAGTACTTCCGGCTTGGGATCTATTCGCTCCCACCATGTTCGAAGAGCTGCGGCGGCGCTCCTTCGTCTTCCGCAACACCTCGACGCGCATCGACAAGGCGACTCTGGGCAACGAGGCCGGACTGTTCGGCGCCGCCTACCTGCCCTTCCAATCCCGCATCGTCATCCCGGGCGCCTGAGTCACGGCCAGCGATGCCGCGGGTAGCGGCGGCTGAGTTGCCGGCGCACTTCCGGGTACAGCCGCTGCCAGAAGCCCGCCAGGTCGGTGGTGGTCTGGACGGGCCGGTTGTTGGGCGCGAGCAGATGCACCACCAGCGCTACCTTCCCGCCGGCGATCCGCGGCGACTCTTGCATTCCCCAGAACTCCTGGAGTCTGGCGGCCACCCAGGGCGCTTGGCCGCGCGCATAGTTCACCCGCACTTCCCGACCGCTGGGCAAGCGCAGCCGTGCCGGGGCGTACTCCTCGAGCAGACGCCGGCCGCCGGGCGGCAGCCGCCCCTCGAGCGCGCGAACGATCCCTCGCCCCTTGGCCGCCGCCTCCAGTTCCGCAAAACTCGCCAAGCCGTCGCATAACGATCCCAGCGCCGCCCGCAGGTCCTGTTCTCCCAAATCCGGCAGGCTGGAGTGCTGGGCCGCAAACCACACGCGGGCCAGGAACAGCTCCAGTTCCCCGGCATCCGAGAAGCGCGCTATGCCCTGATCCCAGGCCCGGTCGGCCAGCCATCGCGCCGCCTCTTCCCGGTCCTTTGGGGCGCCGCGGCTTTCCTCGATCGCGAGCTGGTCAAACAGCAGCACGCTGGCCTCCTCGACGCGCTCGGCCGTACGATTCCATTCCAGGCTTTGGCGCTCGGTGACGCGTTCGGGAAACAGCTCCAGCAGCCATTCCGGCTCGATCCCGCTCGCCAGGCGCACCAGCGGCAGGCCATTCTCCCGGCGCTCCTCGATATCCACCGCCACCAGGAACTCGGCGTGGCGAACCACGCTGGCGGGCGCGAGCACCGCCGACCCGCCCGAGGCCAGCAGCAGATCGTTCCCCTTGCGCCGCCGCGCCACGCGGTCTGGGAACGCCGCCAGCACCACCTCCAGCAGCGCCTGGTCGCCAGGCCGCCCGGGCCTGCCACACGGGGCCATGCGACGGATCTGTCCATACAGTTGCTTGGTACGCGGCTCCCAAACCGATTCCAGCAGCTTCAGCAGGTCGGACGGCCCCACTCCCTCCACGTCCACGGACAGCCGTTCTCCGGCGCTCAACAGCGCCGCCAGCGCGCAACCGTCGTCCGAGGCGCCGCGGCGTCCCGCCTCCAGCACCAGCCGCGCCAGGCGCGGATGCAGCGGCAAGCCCGCCATCTCGCGCCCCTCGCCGGTCAGGCCTCCGCGGCCGTCCAGGGCGCCGAGTCTGGCCAGCAACTCGCGCGCGGCTTCGAGCGCGGCCTGTGGCGGGGCGTCCAGCCATTCCAATTCCCGCACGCCCATCGCCGCCAGGGTCAGGACCATTTGGGACAGCTCGGCCCGGGCTACCTCTGGCGTCTCCTGAGCCGGCCGCCGATGATAATCCTCCGCCGGATAGAGCCGGATCGCTCGTCCCGGCCCGTTCCTCCCGGCGCGCCCAGCCCGCTGGTTCGCCGACGCCTGGCTGACCCGTCTCACATCGAGCCTCGGCAGGCCCGACCACGGCGACTGGCTGGCCACACGCGCCAGGCCGCTATCGATCACCGCCCGCACACCCTCGATGGTCACCGAGCTTTCGGCTATGTTCGTGGAAAGGATGACCTTGCGGCGCTCGGTGGGCGCGATGGCGCGGTCCTGCTCCTCCGGCGGCAGGTCGCCATGCAGCGGAACCAGAAGCAACCCGGCCCTCTCGGCAAATGGCTGGCAGGCCCGAGCCGTCCGGCGGATCTCGGTCGCTCCCGGCAGGAACACCAGCACGTCCCCATCCAGGCCTTCCCGCACCAGTTTCTCGACCGCCTCGGCCACCTGCCGCTCCAGCGGCGCCGGCGACGACGGGCGGTACTCGACCGAAAGGTCGAACTGCCTGCCTGGGGCGCGCAACACCGGGCAGCCCCCCAGGAACGCCGCGATGGGGGCAGCCTGGATGGTCGCCGACATCACCACCAGCCGCAGATCCGGCCGCGCGGTTCTCTGCAGGCGCCGCAGCAGCGCCAGCGCCAGGTCCCCCTCCAAGTGCCGCTCGTGAAACTCGTCGAGCACCACCGTCGAGACGCCGCCCAGTTCCGGGTCCGAAAGCAGGCGCCGGGTGAGCACGCCCTCGGTCATGAACTTCAGCCGGGTGCGCGGGCCGCCCACGTCCTCGAACCGGACCTGGTAGCCCACGCTCTCGCCCACCCGCTCGCCCAGTTCGACCGCTACCCGTCTGGCCGCGAGGCGCGTGGCCAGCCGCCGCGGCTCGAGCACCAGCACCTCACCCTCGGCTCCAGCGGAAAGAGCGGGCGGAATGCGGGTGGTCTTCCCCGCCCCGGGCGGCGCTTCGACCACCACCGCGAGCCCCTCGCGCAATTGCGCTAACACCTCTGGAATCAGAGCGTCAACCGGCAACCGCGGCCTGGACATCGCCAGCCTAATAGGCCCAGCGCCACAGATTCGCCGCGACCGTCCAGCCCGCGCCTACCGCGGCAAACAGCACGATATCGCCCTGCTTGAGTTTCCCCTCCGCTATCGCGTCCCGCGTGGCCAGCGGAATCGTTCCCGCTGTGGTGTTGCCGTAACGCTCGATGTTCATGACCACCTGCTGGGAACCCAGGCCCAACCGCTCGGCTGTCGCCTCAATGATCCGTCGATTGGCCTGGTGCGGGATCATGACGGCCACATCCTGCGGACGGATACCGTTCTTGTCCAGCAGATTCCGGCAGACTTCGTACATTTTCCGCACCGCGTACTTGAAAACCTGCTGGCCATCCTGGTGGACATAGTGCAGCCGCTTCTGGACGGTGTCGAGGGAGGCCGGCAGGCGGCTGCCCCCAGCGGGCATGTTCAAGTACACTCCGCCCGACCCGTCGATCTCGTTGAGGAAGTCGATGAACCCGACGGAGTCGTCGTCGCCAGCCTCCACCAGCATGGCCCCCGCCCCATCGCCAAACAGGATGCAGGTGGCGCGGTCGGTGTAGTCGATGATCCGCGACATGGTGTCCGCGCCAATGACCAGCACCTTCCGGTGGCTGCCCGAAGCCACCAGTTGCGCGGCCGTGGTGAGCCCAAACAGGAACCCCGAACAGGCGGCCACCAAGTCGAAGCCCCAGGCGCCCTTGGCTCCCAGTTGATGCTGTACCAGACAGGCGGTGGCGGGAAACAGCATGTCGGGGGTCACCGTGCATACGATGATGGCGTCCAGTTCCGAGGCCTGGATGCCCCGCTGGGCCAGCGCTTCCCGGGCCGCATTCACCGCCAGATCCGAGGTCGCCATCTCCGCTGGCGCGATGTGGCGCTCCGAGATCCCGGTGCGTTCCAGGATCCACTGGTCGCTGGTCTTCACCATCTTTTCCAAATCCGAATTGGTCAGCACGCGGGGCGGAACGTAGCACCCCAGAGCGCTGATCTTAGCTTTAGGCACGAATCCTCCAGGTCGATGTCGAAACAGGTCCAGGGCAACACAATGCCCATCCTGCTATGGTAATACCAGAAGCATGCCCGTCGAGAGCGCCCTCTTGTTCGAGACTCCGGAAGAGATCTACGCCCGCGTTTTCTCGGCCCTGAAGCCGCGCACCAGCCCGCCCAAATTCGCCGTCGAATTCTGCCGCTTCGCGAATCCCGATAGCCTGGCGCGCCTGTCGGAGGGCTGCATCACGGTGCGCATCAGCGATCTGCTGGAAGGGGCGCCCTCCCCGGTTCACGAGGCGCTGGCCTACATCCTGCTCGGGAAACTGCTCCGCCGTCCCGTGCCCTCGGCCTACGCCCGGCGTTACCGCCTGTACCTCAACCGCCGCGACATCCGCCGCAGCGTCGATCTGGTACGGCAGATTCGGGGCCGTAAGTTCATCTCGGGCCCCCAGGGCGCGCGCTTCAATCTGGAGACAGTCTTCGAGGAGCTGAATTTCGAGTATTTCCACGGATTGATGGCCCGCCCGCTTCTAGGTTGGAGCCGCCGGCCCTCGCGGACCACCCTGGGGCACTACGATCCCTCGCACAACGCCATCGTTATCAGCAAGTTGCTCGACTCTCCCCTGGCCCCGCCGCTGGCCTTGGAATACGTACTGTTTCACGAGATGCTCCACCTGCGCTATCCCGCCGAGACACACGGCGCCCGCCGCAGCGTGCACACCAGGGAGCTTAGGGAAGCGGAGCGCGCCTTTGGGCGCCTCAAGGAAGCCAAGGAACTCTTGAAGAGGCTCTAACCGGCCTGCGGGCCGCGAACGTGCGGACCGGGACCCAGATCCGACCCCGCCCGCGGACGGCCGGCAACGCCAGCCGCCCTCCGGCCAGCCTTCAGATCGCGACCGGCTGCGCCTGCCGCAATTGGCTTCGCATGGCTTCCAGCGGAGAAACCAGCCGGTGTACATCCACCCTGCCGATCCCCATCGTCTGGAGCACCAGACGGACCTGTACCACCGCCATCGCGTAGTTGAAGAGCCAGCGCTGTTTCAGCAAGGTGGTGGCCAGATCCGGCCGGTCCTCGGCCGAATGCACCAGAACGAGCTTGGCCCCGGCGGAAAGCCGGTCGAAGTCCCGGCGCAGACAGCGCAGATAGTGGCGGAACACCCGCCGCCGCTCCGCCTGTAGTTTGCGAAAGATCCCCGGATGGAATCCCGGCTGTTCCGACAGAAAATCGTAGTCCTCCTCAACGAACAGCCGCTCCATCGGCCGGTACCGTGCAATCGAGAAATCGCGGCACCACTCGACATCCGCGCGGGTCTCCTTCTGGCGCAAGATGAGCCGGTTGAACAACTGAAAAAACGCGACACCAAACAGCACCGCCAAAATCACGGAGCCGACAAAGGCAACATTCATACGCGGCGCCTCCCTAACGGCACAGTGTCCAGAATAATCCAATCCCGACCGGAAATGCAAACTAATTTACATGTTTACAGTGATTTTGCCGGAGTAATCTAGGGTCTATTGCTTATGCGCAGTCCGCAGCAGGGACGAGTTGATGGCCGCCAGGTGGGCCACCAGTTCCTCCTCGTCGCCCGGCGCCCAGTCCGGCCGGACCCGCACCTTCACGCTCTCCCCGGCCCGGTCCAGGAAGGCGATCCACGCGAGCAGGCTGGCCAGCGTCACGCCAGATAGCGCCAGATTCACCGTCTGGTTCACGGCGCTGCCAGTCAGGTTCCGCAGCAACCTCCCCAGCGTCAGGCTGAGGAAGTACCCGGCGTAGACCATGCAGTGCACCACCACGTTGCGGCACAGCGGCACCGGGTACCAGGCCAGGAAGCACGATATGACCAGCAGGAAGATCACGAGACTTGAGGCCACGCCGCGGTCCACCATGAGAAAGACGCGCAGGATGGGGAACCTCTCGCTGGCATTACTCAAGTCCATCGACAACGTCAGCGTCGAGATTGCCACCGCCGCTGCCAGTCCCCCCAGCATGACCCACCGCCCAAGACTTGCGATTCCCTTGAAGTTCTGGAGGATCAGGGAAAACAACTCCAGCACCACCAGCACGTAGAACACCCACACTACCGGCTCGGTAGCCAGCCACGCATAAGCGTACACGTTCGTGGCGAAGGGATGGTTGGGCCTTCCCCGCATCAGGCTGGCGACCCAAGGCAAGGCTGCCACAACAACTCCCCGAAAAAACGTAAACGCCAGGTAGCCGGAGAAGGCGCGATAGGTGCGATGAAGCCCGATCCGGCGCAGCTTCAGGTAGAGGAGAAGATGGCCCGCGATCGTCAACCACCAGATGTATTGCAACACTAGCTCGGACCTAGGCATGGTGGACGCCGGCACACACACCACGATCTTAGCATCGGCGAGCTCCACCCGAGCCGGAACCTAGGGCGCAATCCGCCCTCGGCCTACTCCAGAAAGCCTCGGCAGGAGGCCTTTTCTTCCACCCGGGCTAAGGCCCGCCCTGCCCGGAACGGGCCTCCCGACCGGTGCGTCGCCTACCGCGCGTCGTCGCAGGGGAAACAATTCGGCACTGGGGGCTGCGACCGCTGCATGGCCACCGACGCACCTGCCAGCCCGAGGGCCAGGATCATCGCCAACAGAGCTTTCATCAACATAGGTAGATTCTCCTTTGGGAGTAGGTGATACCACCTATCCCGGAACCAGGGTATACACTCCGCCCTACCCCATGAAGGCCCCCCGCTGGATTTTCCGTTTTCAGAACAAGCCGCCCCGCTCCGCCCCCGTCCCCGGAAACTCCTGAAAGCCGCGGAGGATTCGTGTAAAATAGGGAACAAATTCCGGACGCGCCGTATGAACCGTTTCGAGTCCAACGCCAGTCTGCCGCGGGGCCCCGCTCCCGATCTGTGGCGCCACACGCTCTCTCAGATCCCCAGCGTCTTCGGCCGGCTGGTGTATCTGTGTTCGCTGCGGGACCCTAATACGGGCGAGTACCGGCACTACGGCCTGGCCCAGGCTTTCAGCGACCAGGAGGCCGACCGGGTGCTTCGCCAGAGCCACGAAGAGGCCTTCGCGGAATGGCTTTGCTTCACGCTGGAGCGGCAGAGGGCCGATTTGGGTCTGTACCTGGACGGGTTGGGCGACAACCCGCGCACGCTGCTGGATGCCTGGATCCGCCTCAGGCCGTACCGCAACCTGGTCCCGGCGGGGGCCCGCGAGGTGGAGCGGCAGCTCTATCTGGTGGATCTCGAGACCATCCTCGAGCTGCTCAGGAGCGAGTACGGCGTCGTTTCCCCTGATCCAGACGCATAGCCACCGCGGTCACCTGCCCGATGATGTCGATCTCGTCGGGATAAGCGAACATCTCGGGACTGCACTGGGAGGCCGGGTGGGGCTGCAACAGCAGGCGATCGCCAGTGAGATGGCACCAGCAACAGGCGTACCCCTTGCGATGTTCGAAGAAGTAGATCGGCCGCTCGAACTCGCTGGCCCAGGCGCTATCGGCGACTTTCCGCCGCGACTCGTCGATCACCACCAGCGAACCCGGCTGCAGCAAGGGGTACATGGACCAGTCCTCCGTCCCCACGAACCCGTAACGCTGGCTCTTGAGGTCCATCCCGTTCAGCAGCATCAGGGGCAGTTTCCCCCAGCGCTGGATCATGCGGCTGAGGTAGGTGGTGCGATGCAAGTCGATGCCCGGGTCCAGGGAAATGGGGAGCAGCACCTCGCCCCGGGTGTCCGCCTGGAAGCCGATGGGGTGGGTCCGCTCGATCTCCACCACGCTCACCGAATCCGCCGCCAGCGCTCCCAGATCGACTCCGTACCAGTCCAGCACCTCGGCCAGATCCAGGCGGTAGATTGCGCACAGGGAGTAAAGCCGGTATATAGTGGGAACAGTGCCCTTGTTTTCGATGTCGGCCAGGCGGCTTAGCGCCATGATGAATTCGTCGTTCTTGTGCCGCTCGGCGATGCGCAGACTGGCTTCTTCGACGTCCCGATAGCGGAGGTTGAGGCGCTCGCGTGCCCGTTTGAGTTTTTGTCCGGCTTCCTCCATGCTATGATCCTCTCTCGGCGGGCTCCGCCTGACGGAGAGCGTTCCCCGGGGCGTGGAATTGCCAGCCACGCACCAGAAGACCCGGGTCGAAGCAGGGGAAAGTGCCTGCGGCCCATGAAGAATCATTAGCTTGAATGCTTCGTGGCGCAGGATGAGATGGGCTCGGCGCTTTCACCGTTAGATGCTGGCTCAGGTTGAATTATAGCGACGCTAAGGGAACAGGGCAAGAGCGCCGGGAAGTTTTTGTTCTGAATTCGGAACAGATTTTTCGGGAGGAGCCGTTTTGCGCATCATTGTCGCCGTTACCGGAGCCAGCGGCTCCATCTATGGACTGCGTCTTTTGGAGAAACTCCGTTCCAATCCCGCCGTGGAGCTGCATTTGCTGGTGAGCCGCTCCGGCGAACGCACGCTGTACCTGGAGACCGGGCGCAAGCTGGCCGAGCTCCGGGCGCTGGCCCATTTCAGTTATTCCATCGGAGACGTCGGCGCGCGGCTGGCCAGCGGCTCTTTCCCGACCCAGGCCATGGTAGTCGCGCCCTGCTCGATTCGCACCATGTCGGCGATTGCTTCGGGCATCAGCTCCAATCTGCTGCTCCGGGCCGCCGACGTCACCCTCAAGGAGCGGCGCCGGCTGATCCTGATGGTCCGCGAGACGCCCTTCCATCTGGGCCATCTCCGTTCCATGGTCGCTCTGACCGAGATGGGAGCCATCATCGCCCCTCCGATTCCGGGGTTCTATCACCAGCCGCAGAGCATTCTGGACCTGGTCGATCACAGCGTGGACCGGGTGCTGGACCTGCTGGGCCTGCCGGCCCGGGATGCCCGCCGCTGGGACCCTGCTCCGGACCACTCCCAAGGAGTTTGAAATGAAGAAACCTGCCCTACGAGCCGCCTTCCAGGGGGAACCCGGCGCGTTCAGCCAGGAAGCCCTCGAGAAGTTCCTCGGAAAGAACGCAGAAGCCATTCCTTGTCAGCGATTTGAAGATGTTTTCCTCATGCTTAAGGAGAAGCGCGTTTCCGGCGCGGTCATACCCATTGAGAACACGCTGGCGGGCTCGGTGCACGAGAACTACGACCACCTTCTACATTTCGATTTTCAGATCTGCGGCGAGACCAATGTGCGCATCAATCACAACCTCATCGCCGCGCCCGGCGTGCGCTTCCGCGACCTGCGCCAGGTCTACTCCCACCCCGTCGCGCTCAACCAGTGCTTGAAGTTCTTCGCCCGCTACCCGGCCATCGAGAGGGTGCCGTTCTACGACACCGCGGGCAGCGTCAAGACGATCGTCAAGGAGAAGCGCTCGGATGCGGCCGCCATTGCTTCCGCCGTGGCCGCCGAAATCTACGGCGGGCACATTCTGCGCCGTTCGCTCGAAGACGACCGGCGCAACTTCACGCGTTTCTTCCTGCTGCGCCGTAGCGCGGATGCGGGCCGCTCGCTCGCTGCGACGGGCCGCGCCCGGGAGTGGAAAACGTCGTTGGTCTTCTCCACCCGTAACGTCCCCGGCGGGCTTTTCCGCGCCCTCAGCGCGTTCTCGCTGCGGGACATCAACCTCGCCAAGATCGAATCCCGCCCCCTGCGCGGCAAGCCCTGGGAGTACCTGTTCTACCTCGACCTGCTGGGGCGGGTGGACGATCCCAAAGTGCAAAAAGCTCTGGGCCACCTGGGCGAGCTGGCCGACTTCCTGCGCGTGCTGGGCTGCTACCCGAAAGGCGACTGAGGCGGGAGCGGTTTGGCCGCCGCTCACCGCTGCATAGCTTCGCGGATCATTCGCACCGCCAGGTCTTGCATGCCCGAACCGACCACTGCGGAGCGGAATGTGCCGTAGTCCCGAGCCGCCGCGATCGCCGTCCCCGCGATGGCCAGCACCAGCAGCGCCCGGTAATCGGCCGCCGGCAAGACCCGCCGCGCCAGCGACAACAGAGACCAAAGACCGAGACCCGCCAGCAGACAATAGCAGCCGTCAGCCGGACTGACGATCCGCAGGTACTGGAAGTTGGGGACGAAAGCCGCGAAGGCGCAAAAGCCCAAAGCGACGAGTGCGACGGCCCGCGCGGCGCTCGGATCCCCAGGCTGTTCCGCAGTTTCCAAGGGTCCGAATCGAGGATGGGGGACCGCCGCCGCGACCGCACCCAGAAGGGCAAGCGCCGCTGTGGCCGGGCCGACGATCCATAGAAGGTAGAAGAACTGGAACCAGGGGCCGGAGCAGTATTGCTCGGGATAAGATCCGGCGACGGAGCGGGCCGACAGCACGTGCTTGAGCGCGGAGAGCGGCGGGGCAATCCCATGGGCTAGCATGCCCCACACCAGGAGAGTTCCGGCCAGGGAAGCCAGCCCTCCCAGAATCAAGAGAGCGACAGCCTTCCAGGATCGTTCCCTAAGCACCAGGACCCCGAGCACCCAGACGGCGCAAAGCCCGTAGGAGAGGACTCCCGACTCCTTGGTCAGCAGGGAATACGCGCCGACCGCGAACCATGCTGCATACAGGAGGACCCGCCGGGGGCTGCGCGCGATCTCGCAAGTGAGGTAAGCCAGCAGCAAGCCGAGGAAGCCAAGCGGAGCGTCCAGCCACGCCCGTTGAGCCATGCCGAGTTCGCCCACCGAGAACGCCAGGAACGCCGTGGCGAACAGCGCAATCCACGGGTTGAAGAAACGCCACCCGAACCACGCCACGAGCGCCAGCGAGAGGCAACTGAGGAGGCAGGCCACCGCGGCCCCCGCACTCTCGTCTCGAACGCCGCCGAGGTTCATCGCGGCCGCGACGAGCCATACGTAGCCGATCCGAGTCGGGGGCGGGTAGACCCAATTGCCGGGATCGCGTTCGAACTCCGCGATCAGCGTCGGGATAGCGCCGAGGCCGTGGTCCACGATCTCGCGGGCATAGTGTGTGTATACGCGTTCGTCGGGGCTCCGGGAACGAACCCCATCCAGATTGACAACGCGGAGCACGACTCCAATCGCAATCAGCCCCAGCAACGCGACGCGCAGTAGGGTCGCCGAACCGGGCCGGGCGGGAGCCTTCGTGGGGGTGGATGGCTTCTTCATCGGTGAATCAGCGGGGGTGTAGTTCCTTCTGCCTCCGTGCCCAAGCCTGGTTCTGCCTGGCCACAGGGTCGTCCGGGTTGAGTTTGAGGGCCTGTTCGGCTGCCTCTATCACTTCGTCCCACCTGGCCAGCGCGGCGAAGGCGACGCCGAGATTGTCATAGGCCCCGGCATCCCGCCGCAGGTTCAGCGCCGTTCTGGCCGCCGCGATACAGTCCCCGTACCTGCCCTCCTTGTAGCGGAGGACCGAGACCCGCAACCAGGCTTCCGGCTCATGTGAGCGGAATGTTTGGTCGAAGGGCAAGCTGGACCCCAGGGCCTCGATTCTCTGTTCGCTCGCCAGGGCGCTGGCGATCAGCACACAGCCGCACACGACGGGAACTAACCAGCGTCCGGCTCCGCCCAGGCGTTCGACGGCTTTGGCGAGTACCAGGGACGCCGCGAGGACCAGGCCGATGCAGGCGGGAAGCGGCTCCCCCGGCGCGGCTGCCAGCAGGAACAAGAACCAGCACACTCCAAGGCACACCAGCCTGGTTTCTCGCCACAATGCCGCTGCGACGCCAGCCACTGCCAGCAGGATGAACACCCAGTCGTCCGCCGCCACCGAGGCCGTGGGGCCGAATGGCCCCAGGAAAGCTCGCACTGCGCCCGCCGCGCCGGCCCGCAGCGTATCGCCGGGGATCGAAGGACCCGCCTTCACGAGCAGCAGAGAGAGCATCGACACCAGCGCCCCCGGGGTGCATCTGAGAAGCGCCGCGGGAAATGCGCGCCACTCCGCGTTCATCTCGCACAAGAACACCCACGCGAGAAGGAGCGGAGCGAACGCCAGCGTAACGCGATGACAGCCGGACGCGGCGGCCACCGGCAGAAGGTAGATCCCGAACTTCCGCCAAGCCGGCCGCCACTGGTAGAGCACCAGGCCCGCCACCATCCCCAGCGTGCTCCAAACCAACGGGCGGCGGGTGAAATCGGTGAGCGTGGCCACGTTAGCGGGGTTCAATCCATACCAGGCCACCGCGAACAGAGCCGTATACCGGGCCTGCGGACCGGGCATGGCAGCCTCGAATACTCGCAGAAACAGCGGCAACAACAGGACCAGCAGCGCCAGGAAGGAATAGAAGCTGGGAGCGTCGTGGTATCCGGGTCCCGAATAGGCCAGCCAGACACATGCCAGCACGGCAGCCGCCAGAATCCCCCACTGCCGGGCGCCCGCCGTCATTCGGGGAATTATAGCACAGCGAGCTGGAGACCCATTCAACCCCGGAAATCCCCGTACAACCGGGAAAGCAAGCAGTTTGATGCACTTAAGTGTCTAACGGGTCCCCTTCTCCGTATAATCGCTGTTTACCGTCGCTGCTACGTCCCTAGGAGGAATTCGACATTGAGCACCCAGACCTTCTCCCCGACCACCGCGAAGGCCTTTAAGGTCATCCAGCCGGAGACCACCTATGGCGGGTCCCGGATCGACCCCATGCGCCAGGGGTTGCCCAAAATCACCCAGTCGCTCTGCCCGGAGTGCACCCGTGTGATCGAAGCGCGCCTCTTCGAGGAGAGCGGAAAGGTCCTGATGGAGAAGACCTGTCCGCAGCACGGCTACTTCAAGGACACCATCTACTCGGACGTTCGGCTTTACCTCAAGATGGAGCAGTGGAGTTTCGGCGACAGCCGTGGGGTGAGCAACCCCGCCATCCCCGACGCCAGCCGCTGCCCCGACCAGTGCGGTCTGTGCTCGATGCACACCAACCACACGGTATTGTCCAACGTGGATCTCACCAACCGTTGCAATCTCACCTGCCCGGTCTGCTTCGCCAACGCCAATGCCGCCGGCTACCTGTACGAACCCACGCTCGAGCAGGTCCGCCGCATGCTCGCGGCGCTGCGCAACGAGAAGCCGGTGGCCAACCGCATCGTGCAGTTCTCCGGGGGGGAGCCCACCATTTACCCGCATTTCATGGAAGCCCTGCGCATGGCCAAGGAGATGGGTTTCTCCCACATCCAGTGCGCCACCAACGGCGTGATGTTCACCGATCTCGAATTCGCCATGCAAGCCAAGGAGGCGGGTCTCCACACCCTGTATCTCCAGTTCGACGGCGTGTGCGAGGACGTCTACATGCGCACCCGCGGCGAGTCCCTCTTGGCCCAGAAGCTGGCGTGCATCGAGAACGCCCGCCAGGCCGGCATGAAGATCTGCTTCGTGCCCACCATCGTCAAGGGGCTCAACGACCATCAGATCGGCGACATCATCCGGCTGGCGCTGGACAACATCGACGTGGTGAGCGCCATCAGTTTCCAACCCGTCGCTTTCACCGGCCGCATCTCGCGCAAGGAACTGGAGGCCAAGCGCCTCACCATGTCCGACGTGGCCCACGCGATTCACGAGCAAACTGGCATTTGCGACGAGGTAGACGACTGGATGCCGCTGTCCTGCGTGGCGCCCTTCTCGAAGTTCCTGGGCGCGCTGCGCGGCGAGCCTATCCCCACGCTCAGCTCGCACCCGCACTGCGCCATGGGGACCTACATGTTCGTCGATCAGCACAAGAAGGCGACCCCGATCACGCAGTTCGTCGACATCGGGGCGTTCCTGCAGGATCTGGACAGCATGTCCCGCAACCTGGGCAAACAGCGCATCAAGTTCTTCTCGAAGATGAAGACCTGGAATTCCCTGCGCAAGCACTACCGCGAGGAGCGCGCTCCCGAAGGCCTCACGTTCAGCAAGTTCCTGGAGACTTTGCAGGGCCTCATGGACAAGGATTACGGCCGCGGCAAGCTCGAGAAGGAAGGGTATACCTATAAGACCCTGATGGTCGCCGGTATGCACTTCATGGATTCCTACAACTACGACATCGAGCGGGTGAAGCGCTGCGTGATCCACTACGCCGCCCCGAACGGCCTGATCTATCCGTTCTGCGCCTACAACTCCGGCCCCACCTACCGCGAGAAGATCGAGCGCAAGTACTCCATGCCCTTCGACCAGCAACTGGAGACGCTGGGCCTGGATGTCGGACCGACCAAGCCGGAGCTGGTGACGCTGGGGTAGAACTGCCAGGTTTCCCGATAACTGGTAGATTGTAGAGATGCCACCGAGCGATGTGGCCGGGCGCGAGACCCCTCTGAGCGAACATGACCGTACGTTGAGGATCGTTTCGGTTGCCCTGGTCTGCCTTCCTATCCTCTTTAACCTGTTCTGTTTGTATCCGGAGCTCTCGATCTCACGCTGGTCGCTCAACGACGAAGTGCTGCAGTTCGCCGCCTCGCATCGCATGTCGCAAGCTCTCACCTCGGGCGAGAACCCCGTGGACGCTTGGCTGGGCGCCTGCTGCATGGGGTATCCATTCTGGAGATACTACCAGCCTGTTCCGCATCTCGTGACCGCCGCCGCCTTTCTGGTAACGGGACCCTGGCTGGAGCCGCGCTCCGTTTTCCTGCTCATCAACTACCTCCTGCTGAGTTTCTTCCCACTTTCCCTGTATGCTCTGGCGCGAAGTCTGGGGTTGGGGCGCCTGGCGTCGGGAGCCGCGGCTGCGCTGAGCGTTCTTCCGTCCGGCGCGGAGGAATTCGGGAGGTTTGGGATCAGCTACGGCTCCTATGTCTGGCGAGGCTCGGGGATGACCACTCAACTTTGGGGACTGGCCGTGGGGTTGCCCGCGCTGGCGTATTTCTTGCGGGCCATTCGCAGGGGACGCGGGTTGGTGTTGGCGGGAGTTTTGATGGCACTGGCGGTTCTGTGCCATGTCGCGGTGGGATACATCTTAGTCGTTAGCGCGATTTTGCTGGTGCTCATCGGATGGGGGAACGACCTGCCTGGTCTCCGCCAGCGCCTCTTCCGCGGGGCGATCATCGGAGCAGTCACGTGTACACTGCTGGCATGGTTCGTCATCCCGATGGCGATTGACCGCCTCTACATTCATTCCAGCCATTGGGCGGAAGCTTGGAGGGTGCAGTCGTTCGGAGCCGGTAAGATTCTGGGAAGTCTCTGCAATGGCACCTTCCTCGACAACCAGAGGCTGCCGATCCTGACGGTTCTGTTCGGAGCGGGCCTCGTTCTGGCATTCAAGAGGCGGCGGCAGGACCGGCTTTCTTTGGCGCTCCTTGCACTGGCCCTGTTCTGGCTGGCCGCGTTCTTCGGACCCGCGACCTGGGGCAGGTTGTTCGACTTCATCATGCCGGGCGAGATGCAGCAAGTGCATCGGTTCCAGCTCGGGTTCGAGGTCTTCGCGGTGCTACTGGCGGCTTGCGCCTTGGAGAGCCTGTTCCTGGCCCTGGCCCCGGCGGCGACTAAGTGGCGTGTGGCTGCGGCTACGCTCTGCCTGGTGGCCGCGCTTGCCCCGATGTACGCGGAACGCAGAGAGTATCTCCGGACCAACGCCACCTGGGGAGAATCCAGCCTCGCGGCGTTCCATCAAGAGAGCCGCGATATAGAAGCCTTGCTGCAGCGCCTCAAGAACCTCACCGAAACCACCCCAGGCCGCGTTCATGCCGGCCGGTTCACGGATTGGGGCGGGCAGTTCAAGATCGGCTCGGTGCCCCTGTACAGCGTTTTTCCGCAGCGCGACATTCCGGCGACTGGCTTCCTCTGGTACATCTTTTCTTTGGCGATGGATACGATGCCCCTCCTGCAGGAATGGCGCCCCGGCGACCTGCAACTGTTCGGCGTGCGCTACATGGTGGTTCCGACGGGCTTGCCGGCGCCGTCCACGGTGCTTCCGCGGGAGACCTTCGGCAGGTTCTCTTTGTATGAGGTCCCCAACTCAGGTTTCTTCGACATCGTCTCCGTGCCCTACGCCCTCGAGGAGGATCTTAAGGCCACTTACGCCTCCAGTGAGGCGTGGATGTCACATCCGCTGCGCCAGTCCCGGCAGTACCTGGCGCTTTACCCGGCTGGTAGGGCCCCTGTCGGGGCATACAGACGTATTCTGCATCCAGGCGACCCGTTTCCGATGCCCTCCCCTGCCGACAACCCTCCTGCGGGCGCGGTCTTGAGTGAGTCCAGAGTTGGGGAGGTCTACCATGCCAGGGTACGCGCCGACGGCTCTTGCCACGTGCTCTTCCGCAGCAGCTTCCACCCCGGGCTCAAGGCGGAAGTGGATGGCGCGCGCGTCGAGCCGGTGATGGTCACGCCCGGCTTGATGGCCATACCAGTCCCAGCCGGGTCGCACGGCGTGGCGGTCTTCTATGAAGCCGGGATGCTCAAGCCCCTGCTGGCCGTCTTAGGTCTGCTCGTCGCGGGTCTGGCTGGCTTCGCGTCTCGTAGGGGCCTCTTCCAGAGACTGGAGACGGCCTTCCCGACGCCCAGGAAGTAGCTGGATCTGGCTCCTTCTCACGCCGATTCTGCTACTTGGCCGAGCCTCCTCGGTCCGTACCATACGGAAGCACCCTAGGTCGTGCGGGACCTGTTCTCTGGTACTGTATAGTACTCTTTTTTCAGCCAGTTCAATGCCTTAGGCCGGATTCTCTGCTAACATATCATTTCGGTCCGACTCTCGAAGGGCGGCGCGTGTTCTGAAATTGCGCCCCTACGGGAGTCAAGGAGGAAGCAATGAGGTTTCGTTGGGGGGTCTGCCCGGCCGTCGTGCTAGCGATCCTGGTGCTGCTATGCGCTGGGTCGGGAAATGCCGACCCGCTGGCGTTTTCGTATTCTGGGACGTTCAGTAACGACGCGGATGTTCAGTTCTTCTACTTCTACCTTTCCACTGAGGGGACGGTCACGGCTGAGACCTGGTCGTTCGGTGGAGGCACCGACGCAACCGGTCAAACCATTCCGTACGGCGGGTTTTTCCCGTACCTGGCGATCTTCAACAGCAATGGAGATCTGACGGCGTATCAATCTGGGGGCAATGACTTTGACTGCGAGGAGTACGGCTGTAACTACGACCCCTCCATCAACACATATTATTACGACGCCTACATCCAGACCAACCCGCTGCCCGCGGGTTGGTACCTCATGTCTCTTACCGAGTACAATAATGTTCCGCTCGGACCGACCCTGAGCGACGGTTTCTCCCAGACCGATCCCTATTTCACCCAGAACTTCCAAGTCTGGCCGAACAGTTGCAACCCTCCCTACAGCTATTGTGAGTACCCGCAGAACGCCCCTTTCCTGTTGTATGAGAGTGGCGAGAAGCGCACCGGAAACTGGGAAGTGGATATCATCGGCCCGGATCAGGCGGGAGAATTACCCGAGCCCGCCTCCCTGAGCTTGGCTGTGGCTGGACTTGCTTTGTTTTTCCTGCCGCGTGCGTTCGGCGTGCGGCGTGTCCGTTAGGTTTTGAGGAGCGCAAATGAGAAGTTTGCTGAAATGGACTTATCTTCCCGCGCTGCTGCTGTTGGCGGCGCCGGGCTGGTGCGTAGACTTGCCTCCGCAGGCTGACGCGTACATCCTGAGCGCTAACCCCACCCTGAACCAGGGCTCCCAGCCCACGGTGTGGGTTAGCCCCAATACCACCGGTTTGATTCAGTTCGACGTAGTCGACGGGCTGCCGGCGGGCACCACGGCAAGTCAGGTGTCCAAGGCTACGCTGTACCTTTTTGTGAACACTCTCACGACGGCTGGAGCGGTGGACGTCTACGCGCCAACATGCACCTGGACTGAGACCGGAGTGACCTACAACACCTTCCCTCCGTCCTGCAACGGGAATTACGTAACGACCATCACGGTGCCCACAACCGGGAGGTATACGTGGCTATCCGCGGATCTCACGACCCTCGTGCAGAGCTGGGTCACAACCCCCACTGAAAACCTCGGAATTGTCCTGGTTCCATCGTCCTCAAACCCGAGCACCTCCGTTTACTTCGATACTAAGGAAAGCACTACCACCAGCCACCCCGCCATCCTTGAGATCAGCTTGGCCGGGCCGGCTGGACCTTCCGGACCCGCTGGAGCTACCGGAGCCACCGGCCCATCCGGACCTTCGGGACCCGCCGGAGCTACGGGCGCCACCGGCCCATCCGGGCCTTCGGGACCTTCCGGACCCGCTGGAGGTACGGGAGCCACTGGCCCATCCGGGCCTTCGGGACCGGCTGGAGCGACTGGAGCCACTGGCCCGACCGGACCTTCCGGACCCGCTGGAGCAACTGGAGCGACTGGCCCATCAGGACCTTCGGGACCCACTGGACCCACGGGATCGACCGGAGCAACGGGAGCCACTGGCCCGACCGGACCAGCGGGAGCGACTGGCCCATCAGGACCTTCGGGACCCACTGGACCCACGGGATCGACCGGAGCGACGGGAGCCACTGGCCCGACCGGACCTTCCGGACCCGCTGGAGCTACCGGAGCCACCGGCCCATCTGGACCTTCGGGACCCACTGGACCCACGGGATTGACCGGAGCGACGGGAGCGACTGGCCCATCAGGACCTTCGGGACCCACTGGACCCACGGGATCGACCGGAGCGACGGGAGCCACGGGCCCGACCGGACCTTCCGGACCCGCTGGAGCAACTGGAGCGACTGGTCCATCCGGACCTTCGGGACCCACTGGACCCACGGGATTGACCGGAGCGACGGGAGCCACTGGCCCGACCGGACCTTCCGGACCCGCTGGAGCTACCGGAGCCACCGGCCCATCCGGACCTTCGGGACCCACTGGACCCACGGGATTGACCGGAGCGACGGGAGCCACTGGCCCGACCGGACCCGCTGGAGCGACCGGAGCCACTGGGCCGTCCGGACCTTCCGGACCTGCTGGAGCGACGGGAGCCACCGGCCCAACCGGACCTTCCGGACCTGCTGGAGCGAGGGGAGCCACTGGCCCAACCGGGCCTTCCGGACCTGCTGGAGCGACCGGAGCCACTGGGCCGTCCGGACCTTCCGGACCAGCTGGAGCGACCGGGGCCACCGGGCCAACCGGACCTTCCGGACCTGCTGGAGCGACCGGAGCCACCGGCCCAACCGGACCCTCTGGACCGATCGGATTGACCGGACCCCAGGGACCCACCGGACCCACCGGACCCGCCGGCACCGTCGCGACGACCTTCTTGGAGTACACGGGGTCGTTTACCGGTACTGGTTACGGTTCATATTTCACGACCGCGGTGTCCTGCCCCACAGGTCACTACGTGATCGGCGGATACTGCGGAGCGCTCAATATTGTCGACAACGAGTCCGCCCACGTGGTCTATTTCGGCCCCAATCTCTCGGGTAACAATACGAGCGCTCAGTCGACGCAATGGGTATGCTGGATAGCCCATGGTCGATTGACAGTCGGCGTTGATGTTCGCTACGGCGTGCTCTGCCAGTAACGCGCACAAAGCACTGAGGCATTTTGTGGCGGGCGACTCGAAAGGGTCGCCCGCCACGTCTATTTCTGAGGGATGGTGCGGGCGGCTCTCTTCTGCGCCTGCGCGTAGGCCAGGTTGTTGCGGGCCAGCGCGAAGTCCGGGCGAATACGGAGCGCTTCGCTCGCCGCTTTGATCGCTTCATCCCACATCCCCAGGCTTTGGTACCCCGCGGCCATGTTGTTGTACGCCTCGGCGAATTCCGGCCTGAGGCGAAGCGCCTCCTGAGCGGCCGCAATGCAATCCCGAAAACGGCCCGCCTGGTGATAAACGAGCGACAACTGGAGGAAGTTATCCGACGACGGGTATTGCTTCACCTTGAGCTCGGCGAGGGCCACGGGGCTCGCGGGGTGTTGCGCCGTCGCGAGGCGCTCCGGATTCTTCTGCGCCAGAGCGTACTCGAGGTTCTGCCGGGCGGGTTGGAAACCGGGCCGAAGGCGAAGCGCTTCCTTCGCCGCCCGGATCGCCTGATCCCACCTCTGGAGGCCCAGATATCCGGCAGCGAGGTTGTTGTACGCCTCGGGGAAGTCCGACCGCAACCGGAGAGCCTGCTTGGCCGCCGCGACGCAGTCCTCGAACCGCCCCGCACGGTAGTACGCATCCGAGAGTTCGAGCACCTGGTCCGGAATCTTCGACTGCATCACCTGTGCCTCGGCCGCGGCCGCCGGGATCGACGGCTTTTCAGCTCGCGACAGGAAGGCGGCAAAAGCGCCATCTCCGGGGTACAGCGCCAGGCTCTTCTGCGCGAAGGCCTTTAACTCCCCCCAGTTTTTCGCATCCACATAGGCCTCCAGCAGCAGGAGGCGGCTGTCGCGGTTCATCGGTTCAAGACGCACGGCCTCCTCCAAATAGGGGATGGACTCCGCACTTCTGCCGAGGTGCTTCAGCCACCGGGCGAAGCCGCGAATAGGATCGGCGTTCCTGGGAGAAAGAGCGAGCGCACGGCGAAGATGGCCTTCCGCCTCGCCGTCGCGGCCGAGCGCCGACAACGCCCCCCCCAAGTTCATCTCCAACAAGTAGTCGTTGGGGGTGAGGGTCAGCCCTTTCTCGAAAGCGGCCTCCGCCTGGCTGAACTGGCCTCTCCCGATGAGCGCCACTCCGTAATTCAGGTACCCCCGCGGGTTCAGAGGACTCTTGTAGGTGACATCCTGCCAAAGCGTATCTTCCGTGCTCCAGACCCGGTTCCGTTGGTAGGCGCCGACAGCGCAAGCCGCCAGCAGGCAAACGGCGGCAGCCGCCGGGGCGTAGGGTCGAAAGCGCCCCAGCCGAAGACGGTCGCCAAAGCGGTCCCAGAGGGCCGCCGCGGCCCAGGTGGCGCCCAGAACGAGGCCGACGAAGGGTGCGAACATGCGGTGATCGTTTTCGACTTCTCCCAGCGAGAACAGCGAAGTCGGCAGCGAGGACAGGAGGAACCACCAAATGCCGAACGCGACGAGGCGATACTGCCGTCTCCGCCCGAGATAGAAGGCCAGCCCGAGCAGTGCTGCCAGGAACACGAAACCCAGAATCGCGTCTTCGCGCCAGAAACTCGGGAATGAAGCCCGGTCCGTGTCGGCACTGAGCCCAATCGGCAGGAAGAAAGTGAAGAAGTAGTGAAGAAGCACCCTGGGCTGGGTAATCAGATAAAAGTACGCAGGCGGTCCCCAGGAGATGAAGGTCGATGTGATCATGACCCGCTGGAGAAGAGCGATGCCGGCCGCTGCCAAAAGCGCGGGAACAGCCTTGCGAATTGCCGTGAAGAAGCGGTCCTGTTCGATCAGGCAGAGGTAGGCGATCAGGAGCGCTGGGAACATCACCGCGGTCGGCTTCGACAATCCGGCCAGCGCGACCGGAACCAGATAGAGCCCCCACTTTCGCTTACTGGGAAACCGGACATAGAGCAGCAGTCCGCCCACCATCCCTAGCGCCACGTAGAGATCCGCTCGCTGAATGATGTAGTTGACGGTCTCCGCGCAGGCCGGGTGCAAGGCGTACCATCCCACCGCAAACAGGGCCAGGTAGGCGTTCCTCTCCCGAGGCTCGATGCTCTGCATGATCCGGTGGAAGAGGAAGAACATCAGAACCAGTTGCACGACGTACCAGAAGAAAGTACTGGCTTGGAAATACACCAGATTTAGCCCGTGGCCCAGGCGATAATCCAGGGCCAGGGAGGCCGTCACCAGCGGCCGGTAGCTCTGATTGGTAGGTACAATGCTCATGGTGCGGGAGTCTGTGAAGAACCGTGGGAGGTTGCTGAGGTCCCGGATCCACGGGTTGGGGGGCACGGTATGCCAGTCGTCGAAATGAAAACTGTTGTGAAAGTGATTCGAGTAGGTGGCGCACAGAGCGGTCAGCAGCAGCACGCCCCCCGCCAGAGTCCGTTTAGATGCCGTTGTCATGATGCACCGAAAAGCTACTGTACCCCGTTCGCCCCGCCTCGCGCCACTGCGCGAAGCGCCGCGCTACCATGGAAGGCGCGCCGCTATGGATTTCGTCGAGCAGCTAAAATCCTCGATCGACATCGTCGAGGTGGTCGGCCAGTACGTTCGTCTGCGAAAGGCCGGCACGCGCTGGGTCGGGTTGTGCCCATTCCACACCGAGAAGACGCCCTCGTTCGGAGTCCATAGCGTCCACCAGTTCTACAAGTGTTTCGGATGCGGCGCGGGCGGCGACGCCATCAAGTTCGTGATGGAGATCGAGGGCCTCACCTTCTACGAGGCGCTCAAGATTCTGGCCGAGCGGCACGGCATCCCCATGCCCAAGCGCGCCGAGTACTCCGATCCCGAGACCAAGCTCCGCGCCGCGCTGTATCGCATGCACGAAATCGCGCGCGACCTGTTCCGGTCCGCCCTCAAGAGCTCGCCGGGCGCGGAGGCGCGCGCTTACCTGGCCAAGCGCGGCGTCGCGCCGTCCATCGTCGACGAGTTCGAGTTGGGCTACGCGGAACCCTCCGGCCACCTGCTGGCTCGCGCCTTCGAGAAGGAAGGGTTCACCGCCGAACAGATGGAGGCCTCCGGCCTGGTGCTGAAGCGCGCGGAAGGCCCCGGCTTCTACGACCGCTTCCGCGGCCGTCTCATGTTCCCCATCCACAGCGAGCAGGCCGCGATCATCGCCTTCGGCGGACGGGCGCTCTCCGCCGGCCAGGAGCCCAAGTACCTCAACTCCTCCGAGACGGCCATCTACCACAAGAGCCGCGTGCTCTTCAATCTGCATCGGGCCAAGGAATCCATTCGCAAGTCCGGGCGTGCGGTTTTGGTGGAGGGCTACATGGACGCGATCGGCGTCTGGAGCGCCGGCGTGCGCGAGGTGGTAGCCTCCTGCGGCACCTCGCTGGGCTCCGGCCAGGTGCGCGCCCTGCGCCAACCCGAGCGCATCGTGGTGAACTTCGATCCCGACCCGGCCGGCGTCGAGGCCGCCGAGAAGTGCATCTCGATGTTGCTGGAAGAGGGCATGAAAGTGCGCGTGCTGGAGCTGGAGGGCGGCCTCGATCCCGACGAGTACATCAAAGAGAACGGCGCCGAACTGTATCGCACCCGCCTGGACAAGGCGCCGGGCTACTTCCTGTGGCTCGCCGACCGCGCCCGCGCCCAGTTCGACATGCGCACCTCCGATGGCCGCATCGCGGGCTTGCAGTTCCTGCTTCCCGCCATTCAGCGCGTAAGCGACAAGCTGGAGCGCGCCTCCATCGCCGAAGAGCTGGCCAACTACCTGCACATCGAGCGCGGCCTGGTGCTGGAGAGTTTCCGCAAGGCCGCCGCCGAGCGCCGCGAGAAATCAATCGCCGCCGAAAAGCAACTGCCCCGCCCCGTCGAGCGCATCCTGCTCAACGCGCTGCTGGCCAGCCCGGACGTCCGGCGCGCCGTTCTGCCCCGCCTCAAGCCGATGCCCGCCTGGCAGCAGTTCGTCACCCACCGCATTTTTGAGGCGCTGCTTGCCATTGACGAGCTGGGGGGGCCCTTCCGCTTCGCGGAGTTGGAGGCGCGGCTCGCGGATCCGGATAAGGAATTGCTCGCCGCGGTCGTTTTCGCCGATAAGCCAGATGACGAAGAATACTCCCTGGAGCAGGCCGTGGAGTGCCTGCACAGGCTGGAACAGGATACCCGAGATGCACAGCGCGCCGCCATCAAGGCCCGTATCGAGGACGCCGAGCGTGCTGGTAATATGGTGGAAGCTCTGCGCATCGCCGAAGAGCTTGCCCGCTTGGAACGGGCCTGAGTGGGGGTTGATGCAGTGTTGTACAATAGCGGGGAGTTGACCGCGGGCGGGTGGGGTTCCCTTGGCAATCGAGGATAAATTCGACCGTCTCAAGCAGCTCATGGAAGCTGGGAAAGAGAAGGGCTACGTCCTCTACGACGAGGTCAGCGAGCTCCTTCCCGACGACATGGCGCCCGGTCCCGAGCTGGACGACCTGCTCGTGAACCTGGACGGCGCGGGCGTCGAGATCCTGGAAGAACCCAAGATCGGGAAGATCGGCGAGACCGAAGAGCTTGCCGAACTGGAGTTGGGCCCCGAATTCGCCGACAAGACCAACGACCCCGTGCGTATGTATCTGCGCGAGATGGGCACCGTCCCGCTGCTCACTCGGGAAGGCGAAATCGAGCTCGCCAAGCGTGTGGAGCGCGGCCAGAACGCGGTGCGCAAGTCGCTCTCACGCTCCGCCCTCATTACTCGCGAGGTGCTCAACCTGGGCGACGACCTAATCCGCGGCGCCGTCTCCGTGCGCGACATCCTGGTGCTGCCGGACCTGGTGGTCAACGAGGATTCCCTGGATACACAGAAGCAGG
Source organism: Bryobacteraceae bacterium (assembly GCA_052144455.1). Taxonomy (GTDB): domain Bacteria; phylum Acidobacteriota; class Terriglobia; order Bryobacterales; family Bryobacteraceae; genus Fen-330. The sequence continues at coordinate 237,932 of JBKQQG010000027.1, read as the reverse complement.
AGATCATCGAAATCGTCGAGGAAGTGGAGCGCCATTACCGCAAGGCCCAGCAGTTCCGCCAGAAGATGCTGGCCATTCCGCGCTCCATGAAGCCCAAGCAGTACCGCACGTTGCGCTACGCGCTGGCCCGCGCCACGGTGCGCATCTCGCGGCTCATCCGCTCCATCCCGTGCAGCCCTCAGGTGCAGCACCGGCTGGCGGATTGCGTGCGCCGGGCCGTCGAGGAATTCAAGCCCCTGGAACGCGAAGTCTCGCGCATCCAGCGCCGCCTGGAAGAAGCCGCCAGCTCGCAGACGCCCGCCCCGCGCGAATTGCGCAAGGAATTCCGCCAGCATAATCTGCGCATACAGCAGCTCGAGGAGGAGTGCGGCGCCTCCGCCACCGAGCTTCGCCGCACGCTGCAGATCGTCGAGCGCGGCGAGCTGGAGGCCGACAACGCCAAGAAGCAGCTCATCGAGGCCAACCTCCGGCTGGTGGTTTCCATCGCCAAGCGCTACACCAACCGCGGCCTACAGTTCCTGGATCTGATTCAGGAAGGCAACATCGGGCTGATGAAGGCGGTGGACAAATTCAATTACCGGCGCGGCTACAAGTTCTCGACCTATGCCACCTGGTGGGTGCGCCAGGCCATCACCCGCGCCATCGCCGACCAGGCGCGCACCATCCGTATTCCGGTGCACATGATCGAGACCATCAATAAGCTGGTCCGAAGTCAGCGCAAGCTTCAGCAGGAACTGGGCCGCGAACCCACTACCGAGGAACTTTCCAAGCGCATGGAACTCCCGGTGCCCAAGGTACGCAAGGTGCTTCGCATCGCCCAGGAACCCATTTCGCTCGAGACCCCGGTGGGCGAGGAGGAAGAGTCGCACCTGGGCGATTTCATCATCGATCACCGCGTGGTTTCCCCTTCCGAGGCGGTGATCAATCTCAACCTCCGCGAGCAGACCGCCGAAGTCCTTAAAACCCTCAGCCCGCGCGAGGAGAAGATCATCAAGATGCGCTTCGGCCTTATGGACGGCAGCGAGCATACTCTGGAGGAGGTCGGCCAGCACTTCGCCGTCACTCGCGAGCGCATTCGCCAGATCGAAGCCAAGGCCCTCCGCAAGCTCCGCCACCCCAGCCGCAGCCACCGCCTGCGCGCCTTCCTCGACACCGGACTGCAGGAATAGGGACCGGCGCCACAGGGTTAGCTGGGATTCGTCTGGCTTGATTTCCCGTACAACTCTCTCACCATTTCCACGATGGCTTCCGGAACCAAGTGCTCCCACGCCTCGCCGCTCGATATCCGCCTCCGCACTTCGCTGGCCGAGAGTTCGTCGAAATCGTCTTCCATCTCGAGCGCGTGAATGCGGCCGCGCAACTCCTGGGGCGGCACGTAGATGCCCCGGCGCGGAGCCACTAGTAACTGGTACTCGCGGAGTTGCTCGGCGAACGCGCCCGGCCGTCCATAGTCCCAATTCTCGGCGCGCTCGGCCGCATCGCGCCCGCACAGGAAAAACAGCTCGGGTTGGGGTCCGTACGTCTCCCGGCACTCCCGCGCGATCTCGATGAACAATCCGTTCTGGCTGGCCGCGACCGAGAAGCGCGTCTCCTCCCCGGCCGCCGCTTCCAACATGCGCACCCGATCCTCGAACCCCGCGCCCTCCCACCCCTTGTGCGGAAAACGGCGCGGCAGCACGAAGACGACCTCGCCCACCACGTTCAGAGCCGCCCTCGCCAACGCCAGGTGCGCGCGCGTCGGAGGATGGAACGAGCCTGGAAACACGCCCAGCCGCTGCGCCTGGCCCGCCGCCCTCCGGAAAAACTCCATGCTCCTATCTTAGAGACGCCTGCGCTACAGTAGAAGTGGAATGTTCACCTGGATCTGCCCGAAGTGTGGAAACGAAGTCCCGCCCGCGTACTCGGAATGCCCCAACTGCGCCGGGACGGACCAACCGGCAGCGCCACCGGAGGCTGCTGCCGCCGCACCCGCTCCCGCTCCCGATCCTGCTCTGGTCGAGACTCCGCCGCGCTCCACCACTAGAACAGTGCGGCGTAATGTTCTCCCCTTGTGGCTGGTGAGCTTGAACATCGCCGCCCTGTTCATCGGCGTGGGAGTCACGTTGCTAGTGATCCACGCGCGCAAACGCCCCGAGCCCACGCCGAGTCCCGACGCCGCGCTCGAAACGCCCACACAGCCTTCCGCCGCCGCCGAGGCCAGTCCCATTTTCAAGAACCTCGAGCTCACCGGATTCCGCCTCACCGAGGACGCCAAGCTGACGGTGATCCTGCAATGCGTGGTCATCAACCATTCCGGGGCCGACCTCGGCGACGTCGGCGCCACGGCCAGCCTGAATGCCATCACTGCGCGGCAGGCATTGGAGCCGATCGGCACGTTCGCTTTCCGCGCCACGCTGGGGCCTTATGAGTCCAAGGATGTGAAGGTCCCCGTGACCACCAAGATGCGCGCTTACGAACTTCCCGATTGGCAGTTCCTTCGCGCCGAGATCACGGGCCCGTGATGCCCAAGACCACCGCCGTCCGGGCCGCCCGCGGTGGCAAGATCCTGGACCTTCTCGACCGGGCTTATCCGCAGGCCACCTGCGCGCTCCTGCACCGCAGCCCTTGGGAGCTTCTGGTCGCGACCATCCTCTCGGCGCAGTGCACCGATAAGCGCGTGAACGAGGTTACGCCCGCGCTTTTCTCGAAGTACCCCACCGTCGCCGATTTCGCGCGGGCGAGCCAGGCCGGGCTCGCACAGGATATCCGCTCGACGGGCTTCTTCAATAACAAAGCCAAGTCCGTGATCGGCGCCGCCAGGAAGATCCTCTCCGATTACGGCGGCCAGGTTCCCCGCGACATGGAGCGGATGCTCACGATTCCGGGCGCGGCGCGCAAGACCGCCAACGTGGTCCTGGGCACGGCCTACGGCATCCCCAGCGGCATCGTGGTCGATACCCACGTGCAGCGGCTCGCCGGCCGGCTGGGTCTCTCCAAACAATCCGATCCGGTCAAGATCGAGCAAGATCTCATGAAGGTCATCCCACAGGACAAGTGGATCCTGGTGGCGCACCAACTGATTCACCACGGGCGCGCCGTCTGCGTCGCACGCAAACCGAAGTGCGCGGAATGCCTCCTGGAGCCCATCTGTCACGCTCCCGATAAGACCGTCTGAGCTTTCCGGCAGGCGCCGATCAAGCGGAAGGTGTAAGAAGTTTGCCGGTCCGCCGACTACCTTGGATGTGAGAGAAACTGAGGCGATGGCGGCAAAGCGTCCCACTCAGGACGAGCTTTACCAAAAGGCCGCCGGGACTTACGGCGGGGCGCTGGAGCGGCTGGCGCGCGCCTACGAAGCCGATCCGGAAGAGCGCCGCGACCTCTTGCAGGATATGCACGTCGCCCTGTGGCGCAGCTTCGGGGGCTTCAACGGACTCTGCTCGCTGCGCACCTGGGTATACCGAGTGGCTCACAATGCGGGCGCCTCCCACGTGGTCCGCGAGCGGCGGAAAAGGCCGGAGGTACTGGTTGGGCTCGATGAATTGGAGAGGATAGCCGGACCAGGCCCGAGCCCGGGCGAGACGGATCGCGAGCAGGCGCTGGAACGGCTGTTGGAGCTGATCCAACGGCTGAAACCGCTGGACAGGCAGGTGATCCTATCCTATCTCGAGGGCCTGGATGCGGCGTCGATTGGGGAAATCACCGGCATTTCTCCGGGCAACGTGGCGACCAAGATACACCGGATCAAACGCATCCTCGCCCGGCGCTTTCAGGAGGGACAAGAACATGAGTGAGTCCCCGCAGAGTATCTGGCAGAACCAGAAGGTGGAGGGTATAAGTATGTCAGTCGAGGACATTCGCCGAAAGGCCGGCAGCTTCCAAAGTAAGATCTTCTGGCGCAACGCGCGGGAGTATGTTACGGCGCTGGCGGTGGTGATCTTTTTCGGTTTCCAGCTTTTTCTTACGCGCGATGCGCTAATGCGGGCGGGTTATGGCGTGATGATCGCTGGAATGATGTATCTGGCGTGGCAACTGCACCGGAAAGGCTCGTCGCGAAGCCTGCCGGAAGAAATGGGGCTGGCCAGCGGCCTGGAGTTCTTCCGAAGGGAACTGGAACGACAGCGGGACCTGGTGCAGAGCGTGTGGTCGTGGTACCTGGGGCCGCTCATTCCCGGCTGGGTGCTGTTGACGGCGGCGATGGCGCGGGCCAATCCAGGCCACCTGCGCCAAGTGGGCCTGGCGTTGGGCATTTTGAATCTGGTTGCGGCTCTGGCCTTTGTTTTCGTATGGAAGTTGAACCAACGGGCGGCGGGAAGCTTGCAGCGGCTGATTGACGAATTGGATACGCTGAGGGAACGATGATACGCGTAGATGTGATTCTCGGGACGGTACTATTGGTTGCCGGCGCCGCGGCGCAGGCTCCGCCGGCCACGGCCGTCCCGCCCGACTCGGAGATCCGGAAGATTCTGGTGGAGCGCATCGATGTTTTTCACAAGGGCGTTGGAATCGTGGTGGGCGTGATTGAGCCGCAAGGCCGCCGGATCGTCGCTTACGGGAGCCTGGACAAGGGCGATCCGCGACCACTTAACGGCGACACGATTTTCGAAATCGGCTCGATTACGAAGGTGTTCACGTCGCTCGAACTGGCCGACATGGTGCAGCGCGGCGAAGTTGCCCTGACCGACCCGGTGGCGAAGTATCTTCCCGCCGAGGTCAAGATGCCCGAGCGCGGCGGGCGCGCTATCACGTTGCAGGACCTTTCCACACACACTTCTGGCCTGCCGCGCCTGCCATCCAACTTCCAGCCCAAGGACTCGGCGAATCCGTATGCGGATTACACGGTGGCGCAGCTCTATCAATTCCTTTCGGGCTATCAACTGACGCGCGACATAGGCTCGCAATTCGAGTATTCCAATTTGGGAGGCGGGCTCTTGGGGCTGGCCGTGGCGCGGCGCGCGGGCATGGACTACGAGGCGCTGGTGCGTTCGCGCATAGCGGGGCCGCTGGGCATGAGCAGCACCGGAATCTCACTGACGCCAGAGATGAAAGCACGGCTGGCCGTGGGGCACAACGACCAACTCGCGGCGGTTTCCAACTGGGACCTGCCCACACTGGCGGGCGCCGGGGCATTGCGGTCCAGCGCCAACGACATGCTGACGTTCCTGGCGGCCAATCTGGGCTACGTGAAGTCGCCGCTCGCTCCGGCCATGGCCTCGATGCTGGCGGAGTGCCGGAAGACGGGTGTTCCCGCTTTTCCCGAGATCGGCCTGGGATGGCTGATCGCCAAGCCGTCCAGCGACGAGATCGTCTTTCACAACGGCGGGACGGGGGGCTACCGGTCGTTCGCAGGCTTCGATCCGAAAAACCGCGTGGGAGTGGTGGTGCTGTCGAACACGTTCACGGCGGCCGGCGTCGACGACATCGGAATGCACCTGTTGGACCTGCGTGCGCCGTTGATGGCGGCGCCGAAAGAGCGCAAAGAGGCGGCCGTGGATGCGAAGCTCTTCGACGGGTACGTGGGGAAATACGAACTGACACCGAGTTTCTTTATGACGATTACGCGGGAGGGCGGCCAGTTATTCGCGCAGGGCACGCAGCAATCCAAAGTCCAGATCTTTCCGGAGGGCGCGCGGGAGTTCTTCCTCAAGGTTGTCGACGCGCAGATTACATTTGAAGTCGACAAGGACGGCCGAGCCACGGGGCTGGTGCTGCACCAGAACGGGGCGAACATGCCGGCCAAGCGGGTGGCGGAGTGAGTGGAGAAACTGGGATGAGATCGTTTTGGGGATTGTTGGCTTTGTCCGCTGCGCTGGCTGGATTGTCGTTTCTCATTCCGTTCCAGAACCGGGACCGGGATTTCGGTTCATTGCTCCTCGCCAGCTCCTGTTGTTCCGTATTGTGGGCAGCGGTGGTGGTAGATGCGCTCAGGACTTTTGGGCGCCGCGGCCGATGGTTGCTGCTGGGACTGCCCCTATGCCTCCTCTGGCCAGTTTCGGCCTTGTTCCTGTGGGCCAGTTGCCGGTTCGGCCACGACTGCATCTAACTGGCGTTTCCGCCAGGCCCGCATCTGGAGGGCGAGAGCCCCACAGCGGGCTTCAAGCGAGCGCCCAAGCCGCGGCGAAGGCGCGGGCGAAGGCGGGGAGGCTACGCTCATTGGCGAAGGCGCAGGCGTCGCCGACCTGCTGGCGCGGCGGGACTCACTTTGATGCTTGGCCTATCGTGCTCCGGAATCGCCTGGGCTGCGATGTGCTTTCGCGTAAGCTTCTTCGGCTTCCGTCTCTCTTCCTTCGTCGCTGAGAAAAGCGGCGTAGGCGTTCCAGCAGTCAGTAGATTCTGGCTTCATCCGAATCCCATCCAGATGGACCTGCTCGGCTTCGGCTGAACGCCCCTGCTCCATGTACACCAGCGCCAAGAAGAATCGCACAAGTGAAGTATCGCGAATGCGCAGAGCCTCGCGCAGGGAAGCTTCCGCCCGATCATACTTGCCGAGACTGCGGCAGGAAAGTCCGAGTGCCCAGTGGCCCCTCCATTCCCGAGGAGCCAACTGTGTCGCCCGCTCTAGAAACCGGTGCGCCTCGGCAAACTGCTGCTGTTTGAAGTGAGCCCAACCTAGCGTCCAGGAAAGCTCGAAGTCGCTTTCGACCAGTTGTGCATGTTCATCGAGGAACGCAACAGCCGCGCTCCACAGTTCCCTGCGCATGAAGGTGTCCGCGAACTTCCTCGCATCGGCCACAGTCAGCTCATCTGGAGCCATATAGACCAAGTGTAGTCGGTCACGATCCGATACGAGATCAAGGCGGGCTTCAGGGCTGGGATCGGGCGGCCTCGAAGGCACGCGCGAAGGCGGGGAGGCTGCGCTCGATGGTGTCGCGGGGGACGGTGAGGGTGAGGCGCATATAGCCGGGGCGGTCGAAGCCGGAGCCGGGGACGGCCAGGATGCCTTCGTTCAGGAGCAGGCGGATAAAAGCCAGATCGTCGGGGATGGGCGTCTGGGGAAAAATGTAGAAAGCTCCGGCGGGCTTGGGCGCGTGGTAACCGATGGTCCGGAGGCCGTCGCAGAAGAGGTCGCGCTTGTCCTGGTAGGGCGCCACATCGATGGTCTCGCGGCCGGCTTGGGCCACCACGCGCTGCCAGATGGCGGAGGCGTTGACGAAGCCCAGGACGCGATTGGCGAAGGTGCAGGCGTCGCGCAGGGCGGCCCATTCGGGGATGCTGGGAGAGATGGCGAGGTACCCGATGCGCTCGCCGGCGATGGCCAGGGTCTTGGACCAGGAATCGCAGACGATGGTGCGCGGGACGAGGGCGGCGGGCGTGGGAGCGTCGAGGCCGTCGAAGACCAGGGCGCGGTACGGCTCGTCGCTGAGCACGGTAAGGTCCGGGTAGCGGGCCAGCAAGGCGGCTAATTCGGCGAGCAGCGGCGCGGGATAGACGGCGCCGGTGGGGTTGTTGGGCGAATTGAGCACCAGCGCCTTGGTGCGCGGGGTGATGGCGGCGGCGATGCGCGCCAGGTCGGGCTGGAAGGCGGCGTCGGTCTCGACCGGCACGACGCGGCCCGCGTGGTTCTCGATGTAGAAACGATATTCGGGGAAATAGGGAACCAGAACGATGACCTCGTCGCCGGGATCGAGCATGGCCTTGAGGGAGACGTTCATGGCTCCGGCGGCGCCGCAGGTCATGAGGATGTGCTCGGGCGTATAGGGCAGGCCGGTGCGGGCGCGCAGGCTGGCGGCGATGGCCTCGCGTACGGCGAGGAACCCGGCGTTGGGCATGTAGCGGTGCTGGTTGGGCCGCTCGTCGCAGGCGGCCTGGCGGAGGGCGGCCAGCACGGCCGGGGGCGGCTCGACCTCGGGATTGCCGAGCGTGAAGTCGAAGACGCGATCGGCTCCCCGCTGGGCGCGCATGCGAGCGCCTTCCTCGAACATGCGGCGAATCCAGGAGGCCTGGTCTAGCTGGCCGGCGACGGTTTTCGAAACGCTCATGTCTGGATGCGCTGGTAGACTTCGACGGGCTCGACCACGTTGATGCCGGATTTCTGGAGAAGCGCGATGGCGCGGTCGGGATCGTCGAAGCGGAAAATGAGCACGGCGCGGTCGGCGCGGCCGAAGGTGAAGGCGTACATGTACTCGATGTTGAGGCCGGAACCGTCGAGGAGCTCGAGCATGCCGGCCAGGCCGCCGGGCCGGTCGGGGATCTCGACGGCCACCACTTCGGTGATGTTGGTGACGTAGCCGGCGGCATTGAGCGCCTGGGCTCCGGCCTGCCAGTCGGAGACGATCAGGCGCAGGATGCCGAAGCGCTGCGTGTCCGCGAGCGTGAGAGTGCGGATGTCGATGCCGGCGCGGGCCAGGATGCGGCAAGGCTCTACGATCTGGCCGGGCTGGTTCTCGAGGAATAACGACAACTGGTGGATCTTCATGGCTCAGACCTCCAGGTTTCTGCGGTCGATGACCCGCTTGGCTTTGCCTTCGCTGCGGGCAATCGTGTGCGGCATGACCAGCCGCACAGCAACGCGCAAACCGACGATGCGCTCGATGGCGTTGACGAGCTTGCGATTGAGATCCTCGAGGGCGCCCACCTTATCGCTGAAGATCTGGGGAGTAACTTCGACCTGAACCTCCATCTCGTCCAAGCCGCTAGAGCGGGTGAGAACGATCTGGTAGTGGGGCAGGGTTCCCTCGACGTCCAGCAGGGCGGTCTCGATCTGGGAGGGGAAAACGTTGATGCCGCGGATGATCATCATGTCGTCGCTGCGGCGGCCGATGCGGCGGATGCGGCGCAGAGTGCGGCCGCAGGGGCAGGCGCCCGGAAGCAAGGCGGTGATATCGCGGGTGCGATAGCGGATCATGGGCATGGCGGCCTTGCTCAGGGTGGTGAGCACCAGCTCGCCCTCGGTGCCTTCGGGCAGCGGGTCGCCAGTATCCGGGTTGACGATTTCGGGGTAGAAGTGGTCCTCGAAAACGTGCAGGCCGGAGCGGCCCGGGCACTCCATGGCGACGCCGGGGCCGATGATTTCGGAGAGGCCGTAAATATCGTAGGCTTCAATGCCGGATTCGGCCTCGATGTGGCGGCGCATGGAGTCGGTCCAGGGCTCCGCTCCGAATACGCCAACGCGGAGGGGCAGCTCGCGCAGGTGCATGCCCATCTCGGCGGCGCGGTCCACCAGGTGCATGAAGTAGCTGGGAGTGCAGCAAATGGCGGTGACGTTGAAATCGCGCATCAGCATGAGCTGGCGCTCGGTGTTGCCGCCGGAGATGGGGATGACGGTGGCGCCCAGGGCCTCGGCGCCATAATGGGCGCCCAGTCCGCCGGTGAACAGTCCGTAGCCGTAAGCGTTCTGGACGATGTCGCCGTGGGTGACGCCGCAGCAGGCCAGGCTGCGCACCATCACGCTGGTCCAGACGTCCACGTCGGCCTTGGTGTAAGCCACCACGATGGGCTTACCGGTGGTGCCGCTGGAAACGTGCAGGCGGACGATCTCGCTCATGGGGCTGGCGAAGAGTCCGAAGGGATAGGTGTCGCGCAGATCCGTCTTCACGGTGAAGGGGACAAGCGAAACGTCCTCGAGAGTGCGCAGGCTTTGAGGTGTGAGGCCGCGCTCCTGCATGCGGGCGCGAAACAGGGAGACATGGTCCCAGCTCCGCTGCACCACGGCTTGCAGGCGGGCCAACTGCAGGTCTTTGATCTGACGCGCGGGGACGTAGTCGGGCGCGCTGGCCGGATGATAGCGGGCCGCAAGTTCTTCCGAGACTCCAGTCATTTGGTTAGCTCCGTGTGGGTGGCGCGGCGGCCGAGGGCGAAGGCCGCCAGGTTGGCATCCAGAAACCGCGAGGGCACGTTGGCGCGGATGGCCTCGAGCCAGTGCTCCTCGGGGATCTCGACAAAGTTGCTGAGCAGGCCGAGCAGGGCGACGTTCAGCGTCTTCTTGTTGGAGAGCGCGCCCTGGTCCACGGCGTCCGGAGAAATCAGGATGCCGCCGGCGCGCAACCGCCATTGGTTCACCTCGACCTGGCCGGGCGCGATGACCACCATGAAATCCGCTTCGCCGGCGGGCGCCATGGGGCTGAAAACCTGGCGGCCGAAGCGGACGTCGCTGGAAACGGAGCCGCCGCGCTGGCTCATGCCGTGAAGCTCGCTCTTCTTAATGTCGTAGCCGGAGCGGAAGGCGGCTTCGGCGGCGATGTCGGAGGCCTTGAGAACGCCCTGCCCGCCGAGGCCGGCGAAGACGATGCTGACGGGGGCGCTATCGCCGCTAGTCATGCGAACACTCCGGCTGGCATGCGGCCAGCTCGGCCTTCTCCAGTTCCTTGATCCGGCCGGTAGCGAGCAGGCAGGTGCGGCGGGCCACAATCAGCGAGATCTCGCGGCGCTGGAGGCAGGCGGCCACCAATCCTTCGAAGCCGCGCGGGTTCAAGGTGGGGTCGACGACATGCACGCTGGAGACGCCGACGGCGCGGGCCAGTTCCTCGAAGATCAGCTTGCCGGTGCGGCGGTGGTCGAGAGAGCGGCCGGTGCCGGGGTGCTCCTGCATCCCGGTCATGGCGGTGGTTCCGTTGTCCAGAATGACGATGACGTGGCCGGTGGGAGGTGGATTGTAGATGGCCTCGACCAGGCCGGTGATGCCGCTGTGGACGAAGGTGCTGTCGCCGATGACGCTGACCACGCGCCGGGCTTGGTCGTCGGGAAGCGCGTGGCGCAGGCCCAGCCCCATGCCGATGCCGGCGCCCATGCAGAGGCACAGGTCGAGCGCCTCGAAGGGGGGCAGCGCGCCCAGAGTGTAACAGCCGATGTCGCCGGCGACGATGCAATCCAGGTTCTTGAGCGCCTGGAAGACGCTGCGGTGCGCGCAGCCGGGGCACAGTTCGGGGGGCTTTCCGGGCGGAGGCACAGGCTCGGGCGAAAGGTCGCCCTGAAGAATGCGGCGGACGCGATCGACGTTCAGTTCGCCGAAGCGGAACATCTCGGGCTTGCCGGCCACGTGGATGCCGGCGGCGCGGATGGAGTCGACCAGCCAGGGGTCGCCTTCCTCGATGACCAGGCAGCGCTCCACGCTGCGGGCGAATGAGGCTAGCGCCTGGATGGGAAGCGGATAGGTCATGCCCAGCTTGAACAACACCGCGCCAGGGACGGCTTCGCGCACATGCATGGCGGCCACGCCGGAGGAAACGATGCCCAGGGAGCGCGCGCCCTGCATTTCGCGGTTGGGGCCCTCAGCCTCGTTCCAGGCGGCCACCTCGGACAGCTTGGCGCGCAGCCGGCGGTGGGCGTGCCGGGCGTTGGAGGGGATCATCACGCGCTGAGAGATGAGCTTGGAATACGCGGCGGGCGGCGGTGGCGGAAGAGGCGGGCGCGGGCGCAGCACGCTCTTGGAATGGCAAACACGGGTGGTGAGGCGCAGCAAAACGGGCAAGTTCCAGCGCTCGGAGATCTCGATGGCCAGGAGGGTGAAATCGTAAGCCTCTTGAGAATCGGAAGGCTCCAGCATGGGGACGCCGGCGGCGACAGCGAAGTGCCGGTTATCCTGCTCGTTCTGGCTGGAGGCCATGCCGGGATCGTCGGCCGAGACAATGACCAGCGCTCCGGAAACGCCGGTATAGGCTGCGGTGAAGAGCGGGTCGGCGGCGACGTTCAACCCGACATGCTTCATGGTGACCAGCGCGCGGGCGTTGGCGTAGGCGGCTCCGATAGCTACTTCGAGGGCCACCTTCTCGTTGGGCGCCCACTGGGCGTGGCCGCCGAGAGCGGAGAAGGCCTCGAGAATCTCGGTGGAGGGCGTGCCGGGATAGCCGGCGCCCAGGGCGACGCCCGCGTGCCGCGCCGCCAGGGCTACGGCCTCGTCTCCGCTCAACAGAAGTGCATCGTCCGAGCGCAATGGCTGCTCCCGCATTCCCAAAGCCCGCGCTGGAGGCGGGCCGGCCCGCCTAGATCGTCTCGAATGCGGGCGAATCGATAATTTTAACCCGCCGCGAGAGACAAAACAAGTTCGATAGTGTATACTGCGTTGAGGAGTTGCGGACCTACCGGTCCAAAACACCTCCTTCCTTCGCGCCGGACCTACCGAATCCGCCGCCAAGTCAGTCGGACTAAGTAATGTATCGGCGAATTCTATCCGGCTTCATCCCGCTTGCGGCAGTTGCATGCGCCCGGGCGGTAAAGAGCAAGAAACAACCACCACGACAAAGTGGTGTTAGATAAGAAGCTTTTGTGAAAGAATTTTCACTAAGTGTGGGCCGGCAAGAACCGGTGAAGTACGAGGGCCTCATAAGGCGTCTCGGGTAGTTGTTGTTGAATTCAGGCCGCAAGGCCGATGGAGTGTGTTGCAGAGTATGAAATCAAGAACACTGTGGGTTCTTATTATTCTCTTCGTGGTGGCGCTATCCTCCGCGTACGCCAAAGAGGGAGCCGACCAGTACGCCTACGGCGCGGAGAACTGGTCTACGGGCATCCTTCCTCCACCGGGGACGTATTTTCTCAACTATGCCGGATACTATACCGGCGACCTGAAAGACGGTTCGGGAAACAAGGTGAGCATAGGCGGAAGCGCGGTCACGGTGGATGCCGTGTTCGACGCTCTCCGGGTCGTCGAGTCGACGCCCTACAAGTTTCTGGGCGCGGATTGGGGATTGCACGCGATCCTTCCGCTGGTGTGGCAATCGGTGGACATGGGCGGCACGGCCAGCAAATTCGGGGTGGGCGATATCGACATCGATCCGTTCCTGCTGGCCTGGCACGGCAAGAACAAGAAATGGCACGCGGTCCTTGGTCTGGACACGATTTTGCCGACGGGCCCCTACAACCAGAACGATCCGCGGGTAAGCATCGGAACGCACTACGTTACCTTCCAGCCGCTCCTGGCTTTGACTCTCCTGCCCGGGCAGGGCTGGGAAACTTCCGCCAAGTTCATGTTCGACGCCAACACGACCAACGGCGCGACGAACTACCATTCCGGGAATGAGTTTCACTTCGACTACGTGGCCGGCAAGCACATCGGGCACCTGGCGCTGGGCGTGAGCGGCTATTACCTCAAGCAACTCGAGGACGACACGGTCAACGGGCAAGTGGTGGCTGCCAACCCGGGCTTTTGGGACCTGGGCCGGAAAGGGCAGGCATTCTCGGCCGGACCGAGCATGGCGTATTCGACCAAGAAGCACCTGGAGTTCATCTTCCAGTACCAGCACGAGCTGGCCGTCCGGAACCGTTTCGGCGGCGACAAGGCCTGGTTCAAGATGATCATTCCGCTCTAGCGCGGATGTGGACCTCCGCCCTACACTACCAGGGCGATCCAGTCGTCTTGTTCCAGGAGGTCCGTGCGAGCGGGAAAGGCGGCCTGGACGCGCTCCAGATCGGGACGACGAAAACCAGAGAGGATCAGGCGGCTGGCCGCCTTGCGGATGCGGGCGAGCTGGGGCGCAAGGGCAAGCAGGGCCTGCGCATTGATGTTGGCTACGACGACGTCCAGGGACGCGGAACGGACGGAGCGCGCGGAGCCTAGGAATAGCTTGGGGAGGCGCGTGGCGAAGACCGCGGCGGGGTCCATGTCGCAGGCGTAGACGGGGCTGGCGCCAAGCAGGGAGGCGGCCACGGCCAGAATTCCCGAGCCGGTTCCCAGGTCCAGCAGCGAGGAGCCGGGCGCGACGTGGCGCTCCATGGCCTGCAGGCAGAGCTGGGTGGCGGGATGCCATCCGGTGCCGCAGGCCTGGCCCGGATTCATGACCAGGCGGATGCGACCGGGCGGAGCTGGCGCCTGGCTCCAGGCGGGGACCAGATAGAATCGCGCTCCGACTTCCAGCGGCGACCACTGCGACTGCGAGACCTGGATCCAATCGCGGTCCGGGACGGTTTCCCAGCGCGGGTTCCAGGCGGCCAGCTCCGCCGTGGCGATGGGCTGGTCGAAGAAGGCGGTGAGGCGGGCACGAGCGCCGGGGGCGTCCTCCTCGATGATTCCGGCGGTGCCTTGCTGCCACAGTTCGGCGATGAGGCGGTCCTTCTCCTGGACGGAACATTCCAGGTGGAGAGCGAACATCAGTCGAGGATCAGGCGGGCGCGCTGGAAGCGGGCCACGGCGATGGAGATCACCAAAAGGTCGAGGGCCAGCAGGAGGGCGCCGCCCAGGAGTTCGGTGGTCAGGAGGGTGGCTCCCGAGAGAGTCCTGGCCAGCCAAATCTTCCAGGCCGCAGGAAGCGCCTGGATACCGAAGAGGCCGCCGAACATGAGGCCCAGCAAGGAGAGGCTGAGGGTCTGCTGAGCCTGGCGAACCGTGGAAGCGCGGAGCGAAATGAGTACGCCCGCGGAGGCGGCCAGGGTGGAGGCCAGCAGGCTGAAGGCAGCCACCAGGAGGACGGTCGCGGCGGGGAGCGTGATAAGCGGGCCGTGGCTGTGGACCACATTCACGGTGATCAGGCCGAGGACCAGGCTGGACATGGCGAGCCCCCAGCCGTAGCCGACCGCCGCGGCGAGCTTGCCGAAAAGAATGGTGCGGTCGTCCAGGCGGCTGGCGAGGAGGGTCTCCAGCGTCTTGCGCTCGCGTTCTCCCGCGAAGGACTCGCAGATCATGGTGGCCACCAGAAAAACGGGGAGCCAGATCCACACCACGGAATTGGTGGAGGATTGAGCCCAGCGGGGGCCCTCCTGCCAGGGGATGAAAATCCCCAGCAAGCCCAAGGGAATAGCGATGGCGGTGAATACGCCGCCACGCAGCGTGCCGCGCTGGAGGAAGATCTCCTTCCACTCTTTCCAGACCATGGTCCAGAGGTCGCGGGTCATGCGGTCTCCTCCTCCATGAGCTTCAGGAAGACATCTTCGAGAGTGGCATGGCCCTTGTGCACCTCTTCGATCTGGGCGCCCACGGTCACCAGCAGAGCCACGATGGGGGCCAGATCGGAGGGGCCGCGCAGCGCGATGATGAGGCGGCCGTTGCGCACTTCCGTGGAGGCCACCATGGGGAGAGAACGCAGAGCGAGGAGCACTTCCGGAGTGAATCCGCGGCCCAGGATCTCGGCTTTGGGAGCGCCGCTCTGGGCGCGCAGCTCGTCCGGATGGCCGATGGCGAGCAGCTTTCCTTCGCGAATGACCGCCACGTGGGTGCAGAGCTTTTCGGCTTCGGCGAGATTGTGGGTGGTGAGAAAGACGGTGGCTCCGCCGTTGGCGACCAGGGACTGGAGGTCGGCGCGGAGAGCGGCGGCGGCCACGGGGTCGAGGCCGGCCGTGGGCTCGTCCAGAAAAATCAGGGAGGGGCGGTGGATGAGGGCGCGGGCGACGGCCAGCTTCTGCTTCATGCCGCGACTCCATTTAGAGACGGTCTCCTTGCGGCGGTCCCACAAACCGAGGTGATCGAGGAGCTGGCGGATGCGCGCGCGCCGCTCGGCCGATCCCAGATGCCAGACGCGGGCGTAGAACTCGAGATTGTCTTCCGCGGAAAAGCGCTCGTAAAGGCCGGGATTCTCGAGCAGCGCTCCGGAGCGGGCGCGGATCTGGCCGGAGTGCGTTCGGGTGTCGAAGCCGAGAACCTCGGCGCGGCCGGCGGTAGGCTCGAGCAGGCCCAGCAACATGCGAATGGTGGTGGTCTTACCGGATCCGTTGGGGCCAAGAAAACCGAACACGGCGCCGGCTTCCACCTGGAGCGTGAGACCATCCACGGCGCGCACGGCCGCGAAGTCGCGGGTCAGGGTCTCGGTGCGGATGGCGATGTCAGGCATGGAGGGCGCGGGTCACTGGAGGCGGGCGCGCAGCTTTTCGCTGGAGACCAGCTCCTCGAAGATGGCCAGAACCTGCTTGCGATAGCGATACAGGCGCTGGAGGGATTCGCGGAAGGACGGCTCGTAAACGGGGGACGTCATCCACTTGTCGAGGAGGGGCCTGGGGATGTCGATGTCGCGCCGCAGCAGGTCGGGAGGGTGGCCGCGCAGAAAGAGGCCGTAGAAGACGGCGGCTTCTTTCTGCGGTGCGACGGGATCGAAATCGTTCCTCACCGGCATAGGGTGAAATTGCAGTATAAGCAGGGTGGGCGGGGTCAAGCAAGCCCCTCAAAACACCGTTGCGAATCCGATTCTCGGGCTGCCGAGGCGTGGGTACACGCCACAGGCCCAAGTGCCCGCAGGGGCGCTTCCCAGGTAGACTGGATGCTGAATCGAAACTTGAATGAACGCGACGGCGGGGCAGTACGATCAGAAGGAATTCACAATTACTCGCCACGTCGTCATCGAAGACGGCGTGCGGCCGCATTCCTCGCCGGTGCTGGCGTTGAACAGCCGGTTTCTCGACAACGACGGCTTGGCGCTCGAAACGCATATCCACGAGCAGGTCCATTGGCTGACGATGGAGCGGCACCGCCAGGACCTGTCGGCTATCCGCGAGGATCGGGCGACGAGCGCGGCACGTGTCTACACCTGGCCGTGATCCTGCTGGGGTGGCAGGGGATGGAATTGCCGAAGAGCGACCACTACACGGCCATTGATCCGGCGGTTCGGGAACATCGCGCGCAATTGGAGACCGTCCTGAGGCGCCACGGGGCGCGGTGGTGATGCGGCGGGCTGGTTACCCGAAGGGTAGGAGGAACCAGAGCATACGTCCCGGTGTCCAATACCCTGAGGTATTGAAATGCGGCGGATGATGTGTTGGTGCGTGGTTGGGCTGGTGTATTGGGCCATCGTGGTCCATTTCCTCAGGTCTGCATCTCCAGTGTACTTTGATGGGGGAGGGCCGATGCCCTCTTTCGGCTGGGGGCAAATGCATGCGCCCGACCTGGGCGAGTATTACCGCCGGCAGAGTTACTATGATTTCCTTTACTCGTTGCCCTACTATGCGGCCGGCCTGATCATGACGGGGGTCGGATGCGGTGTTGCGCCGCTGCTACTGCGGCGCGTCAGGCCATCGTCATCGGGCACTTTTGTGGGTGCCGCCGCTACCTCGCTGGCTCTGCTGCTGCTTCTGGCACTGGGGTCGGATGCAGGCACCTACCTCGGGTTTTGGCGCGCCCCCTCATTCCTGCTGTACGGCGGCTTTAAGCTCTTCTTCGTCTTCGCCCTGTGCAAGCTGTTCCTGCCGGCATCCATTCTCAGCGGCGCGGTGGAACTTGGAAAACGCCGGCTAGACTCATCGGCGCATTGGGCGGCTAGCGGACTGCGATGGTGAAACCGGGCTGGCTGGAGGCGAGGCCGGCGGTGAAGACCACTTGCTGGTTGCCGGTGGGGCAGGGTGCAGGGACTGTGACCTGGAGCGTGAGCAGGCCGGCGGCGCTTTGCGAAGAGACGATGGCGGCGGGGAGGCTGGCGATGGAGACGCTGAGCGGGAGGGAGTTCCCTGCCCCGGTGGCGTAGAGGGTGACAACGGAGCCGGCCGGCGCGGGTTGAGCGGCGGAATTGAGGCTGCCATCCGCGTTGAGGACGACCGGGAACAGGCCGGGGTTGGCGGCAGCGACGAGAAGGGTGACGCTGGCGGCGCCGGCCGGGGTCTTCACTTCCATCAGGGTGCTGGATGGGGAGGCGAAGGCGGCGGGCGTCTCCAGGTTGATCTGGCCGGCATCCAGATAGAGCAGCGGAACGGGCTGGCCGTCGAAGAGCACCTGGGTTGAACTGGGGTCGAAGAAAGAGCCGAAGAGAGTGACCAGTTCACCGGGAGCGATCAGCCCGCCCAACATGCTGGCGGCGTTGACGATGCCGGTTACCTGAGGGGGATTGGGAGTGAGCTTGCGGACCAGGCCGTTGCCGAGATCGGCGACGAAGATGGCGCCGGATGGATCGACAACCACATCGGCAGGCTGGTTGAACTGGGCGGAAAGGGCCGGGCCGCCATCGCCGGAGTAGCCCGGGGAGCCGGTTCCGGCGATGGTAGAGACGCCTCCGACGGGGGTGAGCTTGAGCACGCGATGGTTGGCGGTATCGGCGATGAAGAGGTTGCCGGAGGCGTCCAGGGCGACACGGGAAGGTATGCCGATGCCGGTCTCGGGGAGGGGGGCGGCGCCCCCGCTGGGGGTCACCTTAACAAGCGCGGGGTCGCCGCTTTGGGAAATGTAAAGATCGCCGGCGGAGTCGAGGGAAACGCCAGTAGGTTGGTCAAGGGTCAGATTGAGGGTGGAAAAGACTCCGTCGGCGGAGAACTTGCGAACGGCCTGGTTCTGGGTGTCGGCGACGTAGGCATATCCGGCTGGATTGATCGAGATGGCGGAGGGGGAGCTGAGCAGGCCCTCCGATAGGGTGGCAATGTAACCGAGGATGGTGATGCGGCGGATGCGGTTGCCAGCGGATTCGGTGATCCAGACCTCGCCGGAGGGGTGGATGGCGACGCCGACGGGCGCATTGAGCTGGGCGCGAATGGCGAATCCGCCGTCGCCGCCAGAGCCAGCGACGCCGATGCCGGCCGGCGTGGCGATGATGCCGGAGGCGACCTTGCGCAGACGGTTGTCGTCGTGATCGGCGATGTAGAGGCTGCCGGCCGCGTCCAGGGCCAGCCCGGCGGGGGCAGCGAGATGGGCGTCGGTGGGCGGGCCGCCATCGCCTGGCGAGTGGTAGGTGGCGCCGGCGGCAAATGTGGCGATGATGCCGAGGCCATTGACACGGCGAACAACCCCGATGGAACAGGAGAGGCCGGGGCGGGCGTCGGCGATGTAGAGGTAGCCGGCCGTGTCGAAGGCTAAGTCGCGGGGCGCGGTGAGGCTAGCGAGAATGGCCAGGCCGCCGTCGCCCGAGTAGCCTGAAACACCGTTTCCGGCGATGGGCGCGAAGGCCGGGGCCAGTCTCAGGACGACGCTGGCGGCTTTGTCGGCAACATACAGGTTCCCGCCGGCGTCGAGAGCCAGACCGGTGGGAGTGTAAAGGACGCCGGCGGGAACCGAGACGGTGCTCATCCATCCGTTTACCACCTTGCGAATTTGGTGGTTGCCGCTGTCGGCGATGTAGAGCGCGCCGGAGGAATCGATGGCCAGCCCGGCGGGTGAGTTGAGCGGCGCGACATCGGCCTGCACCGGCGCGCCCTGGCCCATGGCGCCGGGCGAACCGGTGCCGGCCACCGAAGAGACCACGCCGGCGGGGGAAAGCTTGTACACGCGATGCAGCCCGAAATCGGAGAAGTAGAGGTTGCCGGCGGAGTCCAAAGCGAGGTTGCGGGGTTGGCTGAGGATGAGACCGGCCACGCCGCCTCCGGCGATGGTCTCGATGAGGCCGTCGGGGGTGATCTTGCGGACGCGGGCGTTTCCGAGATCGGCGATGTAGAGGTTGCCGGCGAGATCGGCAGCCAAACCATAGGGAGCATTGAGCTGTGAGGACTGGGAGGGGCCGCCGTCTCCGCTGAAGCCGGGGTAGCCGGTGCCGGCCACGGTGGTGATGAGGCCATCCGGGGAAATCTTGCGAACGCGGCTGTCGATGGAGTCGGCGATGTAGAGGTTTCCGGCCTGGTCGGTGGCGAGTCCCTCGGGGGAGCCGAGCTGGGCCAGCGCGGCAGTTCCGCCATCGCCGCAGTAGGTTCCACCGGCAAACGTGGAGACGGTGTAGTTATCTTCGGGGGCGGCAAGAGCTAAGAATGGCAGTACAGCGACGAGAAACACCTTAGGTAACATAGGGCGGACTGGGTGAGTGGAAAACCCCATATACCACAGAGTGGGGGAGAATCGCCGAAAATCTCCTCTAGGTAAGTATTGGGTGCATCCCGGCGCGCGGAGAGCGATAAGCAGGACGTGGCCAGCTACCTTTTTCGCATCTCCGCTTTGGCGATGCTAGCGTGTGGTCTGCATGCGGCGGAACCTCGGCTTTACCTGAAAACAAGAATGGTTGCGGAGACGCAACCCGGCAAACAGCGCGAAGTGGTTGCAATCAAGCGGCTGGACACCAGCCGGACGCACCTGCTGGTGCAGTTCCATGCGCCTCCCTCGGCGGAAGCTTTGGACCAATTGCGGCAGCGGGGCGCGCGGGTGCTGGAGTACGTGCCGGAGTACGCGTTCATGATCTCGGTCGCGGACGGCACGACGCTCGAAGGCCTGGACCTGGCCAGGATGGAACGGCTGCGTCCGGAGGACAAGCTGAGCCCGTCGCTGGAGACGGGTGCGGCGGGAGAGCCCGCCGTGATGGTGGTCGAGTTCCAGCGCGATGTGGCTGGGAGCGTGGCGCGGGAAGTGGTGCGCGCCAACGGCCTGGCGACGCGGGCGCACAAGGATCTTCTGCCCAACCAGTTGCTGGTGGAAGGGACGCCGGAGGATGCGGCGCAACTGGCGGTGTGGGATGAGGTGGAGTACGTGTTTCCCGCCTCCCCGGAACTGAAGACCGGAGTGCATGTCTACGCGTGCGCCGGAGGGTTGACGGTGGACGGAGTGACGGGACAGAACATTCCGACCTACGGGCCCGGTTGGGACGGGCCGGGGCTGGGCTCGGCGCAGCTCGGCTACTTCTTCGGGCCGCTGGCCAGCACACTTCCGGCCGCCAGCGTGCAGTCGGAGATCATGCGGGCTTGGGCGGAGTGGGGGAAGTACGCAGCCATTACGTTTACGCCGGCCGCCGACTCTACCCAGACGCAGACGATCGCGGTTCTGTTCGCCACCGGAGCGCATGGCGACGCGTACCCCTTCGAGGGACAGAGCGGCGTGTTGGCGCACACCTTCTACCCGGCGCCGCCGAATCCGGAGTCTATTGCCGGCGATATGCATTTCAACGACAACTACACTTGGGCGATCGGGAAGGACACAGACGTATTCTCGGTGGCGCTGCACGAAACGGGACACGCGCTGGGGTTGGGGCATTCCGACAACCCAGCCGCGGTGATGTATCCGTATTACACCATCCGGACGGGGCTGAACGCAGACGACATCGCGGCGATTCGCACGCTGTACGCCGCAGTGGGAACGGCGCCCCCGTCCTCCCCGGCGCCGCCGTCGACTCCGCCTTCCACGCCGGCGGCGCCCATCGTTTCGATTACCTCGCCCACGACCGGCTCGAGCTATACCTCGACGGCGGCCACCCTCAGCCTGGCCGGGACCGCGAGTTGCACGGGTGGGATCAAGCAGGTGACGTGGGCCAATGCGAGCGGAGGCAGCGGGGTGGCTTCTGGTACGACGGCCTGGTCGGCGGGGCCGGTGACGCTGCAGTCCGGCCAGAACCAGATCACGGTGACCGCGACGGGGGTGACCGGAGGCACGGCATCCAAATCGCTGACGGTGAGCTACACGGCCTCGACGCCGACGCCGGCGCCTCCGCCAACGCCGAAAGATACGGTGGCCCCGACCTTGACGATCCTGTCGCCGCCGACCACCAGCGTGAGCACCACGGCGAGCACGGCAACGCTCAGTGGTACGGCCAGCGACAACGTGGGAGTGGTGGCGGTGACCTGGACTGACTCGCTCGGGAACACGGGATCGGCGAAGGGCACGACGCAGTGGGCCGCGGGGCCGGTGGCGCTGCTGGTCGGCTCGAACACCATCACGATCCGGGCCAGCGACGCGGCGGGGAACGTGGGGTGGCGAAGCGTGATGTTCACGCGGCACTAAGCGGGCGGGCCCTCAGAGCAGGCGGAAGTTCACTTCGATGAAGGCGGAGGCTACGGTGGGTTTCCCGTTGCGGTAGGCGGGGCGGAAACGCCACTTGGCAACCGCTTCCAGGGCTTGCTCGTCCAGACCCATACCCAGGCCGCGAACCACTTCGAGGTTGCGGGGCGCGCCGCGTTCGTCCACCTCGAGGCGCAGAACGACCAGCCCCTGAAGCCGGGCTTTGCGAGCCTCGTCCGAGTAATCGGGTTCGACCTTGTAGAGTACGATTAATGCGGAGCGGGGGCCCGTGGATTTGGTATTCCCACCATAGATGCCGCCATCCTGCCCGGGACCGGCTCCGGGGCCTTTGCCCGAGCCGACACCGCCATCCCGGCCGTTCCCGACTCCGCCGCCTGAACCGGGTCCGTTGGACGGGGGTCCGGGCGGGGCGGAGGGATCTCCAAAGGGAAGCGGCTTGATCTCCGAGAGCTGGATCTGGGAGCCAATCACCGTAGGTTCCATTAGCAGGATGGGGTTGGGATTGCTCGGAACCGCCACGGGCGGGGTGAATTGCGTCAATGCAATACGGGGAAGCTGGCCCCGGCTGGCCGGCAAGGGCGAATGGTCTCCCCCGCCCCCGCCGCCCGTCGCCGGATGGACGCTGGGCAACCAGGGCGCGAGACCCGCGGGCGCTACGAGCCGTGCGAGGTGGCCCGCGAACTGGCGGCCGGGGGTGGTCGAAGCCAGTGTGAACAGTAGGGTTACCGTCGCGGCGTGCAGCAGAAGCGAACACAGACCGGCCCGCGCCGGGGGGTATACTTCCAGGCGTGAGGTGGGCGAAACGCGCAGGTGCAGCATGGAATCCTCCATTCAGATCACTCTGCGCTGAGGGTGGGACGGCGGCGGGCGGGGTTAGGTTTCACAAGTTGCGTCCCGCCGAGGGGGGTCCCGCGTAGTTATCCTATGAAAGGCGATGGTAACGGCCACGGAGATGGCGGAAGCGGCGGCCGAGGTCGGGGATTTTGCCGGCATCGTGCGCCAGCACCAGGCGATGGTGTTCAGCATCGCGTACCACTTCCTGCATGACCGTGCGCTGGCCGAGGAAGTGGCGCAGGAGGTGTTCCTGCAACTCCATCAGTCGGTGGAGGATATGCAGTCGGGGGCGCATGTGGGCTTCTGGCTGCGCAGAGTGGCCAGCCATCGGGCGATCGATTGCTCGCGGCGGCGCAAGCTGAGGCCGCAAGTGGGCCTGGACGACGTGCCGGAGCCGGCGACGATGCCCGCGGTGGGCGACCCGATGCTGACCCGCAGGCTGGAGCGGCTGGTCGGGTCGTTGCCGGAAAAGCCGCGGATGGTGATGATATTGCGCTACCAGGAGGACCTGAGCCCGGTCGAGATTGCCGAGGTGCTGAGTATGCCGGTGCGGACAGTGAAAAGCCACTTGCAGCGGTCGCTCGAGCTGCTGAGAGAGAAACTGCGCCGCGCGGTGGGAGAAGAGAATCTATGAGCCGCTTGGACGATGGCCTGAGAGAAGCGCTGCGGAGGGTGGATCCGGGGCCGGATTTCACGCGGGTGGTGCTCGAGCGGGCGGCTGCGGCGCGGCCGAAGGAAAGCTGGTGGCGAAGGCTGGCCTCCGGGATGCGTCCACCGCTGCTGCGTTGGGCGGCGGCCGGGTTGGTGGCGTGCGTACTGCTGGCGACCGGGGTCGAGTACCAGCATGAGCGGCAACAGCGGGCCGAGGGCGAGGCGGCGAAACAACAGCTCGTGCTGGCATTGCGGATCGCGGGCGCCAAGCTGCACGGAGTTCAAGAGAAGGTGCTGGGGAGCGCTAACCGGAATTAGCGGCCAGCCATCAGCCATTGGGAAGACCTATGGCTGGAAGTGTGGGCGGACAACAAGGAGAGATTATGCGGATTGCCGTGATTCTTTTGATGGCGTCCCTGCCGATGTTGGCGCAGGACTTCAGAATACCGGAGAGCGTGGAGAAGCTGGCCACCAAGGCCACCGAGACGGTGGACGTCTCCCTCGACGGAGCGCTTCTGCACCTGGCCGGGAGGTTCCTTTCCGACAAGAAGCCCGACGACGTCCAGGCGAAACAGGTCCTGAACGGTCTGAAGGGGGTTTACGTCCGCAACTTCGAGTTCGACAAGGAAGGGGAATACACGTGGGATGACCTGGAGGCGATCCGGAGCCAGCTCCGTGGGCCGGGGTGGTCGAAGATTGTGGGGGTGACGAGCAAGCGCGACAAGGAGCACACGGAAGTCTGGCTGAAGACCGAGGAGGGCCACGCGGGAGGAATCGTGGTCGTCGCGGCCGAGCCGAAAGAGCTGACCGTGGTTTACATCAACGGGGCCATCGACATGCAGAAGTTGGCCGAATTGGGGGGCAAGTTCGGCATCCCGAAGATCGACGTCCAGACCAAGAAGCCGGCCCAGGATTGATTGGTGGACTGCGGCGTGGCGTATAATGCGCTACGGGCGATGGACTCGGCATCCTGGATGGAGAAGGCGATCTCTCTGGCGCTGGAGAATGTGCGCGAGGGGCGGGGCGGACCGTTTGCGGCGCTGGTGGTGAAGGACGAACGCTTGGTGGCGAGCGGGACCAATCTGGTGACTGCGACGAACGATCCGACGGCCCATGCGGAGTTGGTGGCGATCCGCGAGGCCTGCCGGGCGCTGGCGAGTTTCCAGTTGACGGGTTGCGAGATCTACACCACCTGCGAGCCGTGCCCGATGTGCATGGGGGCCATCTATTGGGCGCGTCCGGCTAGGCTGTACTACGCCAGCACGCATGGGGACGCGGCCCGGATCGGGTTCGACGACGCCTACATCTACGAGCAACTGCGGCTGCCGGCCGGGGAGCGCGCGATCCCCATGGCGCAGGTGCTGCGGGAAAAGGCGCTGGCGGCGTTCGCGGAGTGGGAGCGGAAACGCGACCGGGTGATGTACTAGTCTAAAGGTTGATGCGCGCGCTGCTGGTTCTCTCCGCCCTGGCCTGGCCTGCGATGGCCCAGACGGTCTGCCAGCCGACGCCCACTTACACTCCCTGCGAGGTGATCTTCGAGCTGTCCAGCGAAGAGGCGGCGGCGCATCCCAACCCCTACCTGACGGTGCAACTGGAGGCGGAGTTCCGCTCGCCGCGCTACCGCACGTTCCGCATGCCGGGATATTGGGACGGCGGGCGGCGGCTGGTGGTCCGCTTCTCGCCCACGGAGCCGGGCGAGTGGGTATTCCGTGTGACCAGCAACATCGCGCGGTTCCAGGACAAGGAGGGGACGTTTACCGCGACCGATTCGAAGTCGCCCGGTTTCCTGAAGCCCGCCAACGTCCACCACTGGGCTCGGATCGATGAGCTGGTGAAGACGCCGCACCTGTGGATGGGCGACACGCTGTATGCCCTGCCTTACCTGGAACGGGAGGCGTTCGACAAGCTGGCGGCGGCGCGAGCGGAACAGAAGTTCACGCACCTGCGCGGAGTCGTGCTGGCGCCGCCCGAGAAGGCCGCGAACGCGTACCTTTCGGCGGATCGGCCGGATACGGCGGTGTTTCGCGAGCTGGACGAGCGCATTCTGGCGCTGAATCGCAAAGGCATGGTGGTGGACCTGATGCTGGCCTACGATCAGCGGCAGCTCATGGGGCTGTTTCCCGATTGGGCGCAGAGGGAGCGTTACGTCCGCTACCTGGTGGCGCGGTACGCGGCCATGGACATCACCTGGCAGGGGTTCGTGAACTTTGAGTCTGCGCCGGGGGGGCGTGCGGCGCTCAAGGAGATCGGGCTGGCGCTGAAGAAGCTCGATCCGTACCAGCATCCGCGCTCGACGGGCGCGCAGGGGACTTCCTCGGCGATGGCCGGAGACGAGTGGATGAACTATCTCGGTTCGCAAGGGACGGCGGACGACCTGGCGGCCGTCGAGCACCAGTTGTACGCGCTGCCGCAGGTCGCCTTCGGCCCACCACCGGCGACGGATGCGGACTCGCAAAGGCATTGGCTCTGGAACGTCACCATGGACGGGACGTATCCCACAGCCGACACCGGGAATGAGGCCGATTCGCCCGCGGCGCGCCAGATGAAGGTGTGGTTCGAATTCTTCTCCCGCACCAGGCACTGGGAACTGGAGCCCTACTTCGACGTGGACGGCGGGCGGGCGGTGGCGCTGGAGGGAGTCGAGTACATTGTGTACGTGGAGAAGCCGGGGCCGGTCGAGTTGGTGGTGGAGAAGCACGGCTACGACGTGGCCTGGCTCAACCCGATCACCGGCGAATCCGTGAAGGAAAAAAAGGAATTCAAGGAGGCGAAGTTCGCGGGCGAGCCGCCGGACAAGTTGCACGACTGGGTGCTGCACATCTCGCGGGAGGGGCACAAGGAGGGGATGCTGAAGTCGTACAAGTTCGAATCGCGGCAGATCGCGATGCAGGAGATCGAGCAGGTACCGCAGAAAATGCCCTTCGAGATTATGGAACCGGCGGCGGATACTCTGTCGCTGGCCAGCCCGGCGAAGTACGCGATCCGCATCACCAGGGAGACGCGGGCCACTCGGCGGATGATGTGGCTGTGGATGGGCGACGTGGCGGCCGATCAGGAAGGGGCCCGCGCCATCGGAACGGGGGCGCAGGGGACGTTTGCGATTCCACAGAGCATCGCGGATTCCTATCCGGCCGACATGGCGCTGCGGTTGTACGCCATGAATGCGCTCGGGAAAGTCTACTCGATCATTCGGGTCTTCAAACTCACGCCGTGAACCGCATCCTGGCCCTGGACACCACGCACGAGTACGGCAGCCTGGCCCTGGCCGAGGGCGGGCAACTGGTCGCCGAGGCGCTGCTGCATTCCAACGAGGGGTTCAGCCGGGTGCTGTTCGGCGAATTGCGCGCGCTGCTGGAGCGGAGCGGCTGGAAACTGGCGGACATCGACTGCTTCGCGGCGGCGGCGGGGCCGGGTTCGTTCACCGGAGTGAGAGTGGGCCTGGCGGCGGCGAAGGGACTCTCCGAGGCGCTGGGCAAACCGGTGGCCGCGGTGTCGAACCTGCAGGCGCTGGCCTGGTACGGCCAAGCGGCGCTGCGGGCGGTGGTGGCGGACGCGAGGCGAGAGCAAGTTTACGGGGCGCTCTACACGGCGGAGCTCGAACTGGCGGGCGCCGAAGTGGTCGCGGCGTTTCCGGAGTGGATTGCGACACTGCCGGAGGGCGGATTCGAGTTCGTCTGCCAGGACGAAGCCTGGCTGCGCGCGTTGCTCGCGGGAACGCGCCTCGAGCAGGCGGCGGTGCGCGAGGCTCCGCGAGGGCTGGCAGGGGCGATCGCGCTCATCGCGGCGGCGCGGCTGGAGGCTGGCGAAGCGCAGGACCCGGCGGAGGCCGACGCCAACTACGTGAGGCGGTCGGATGCGGAGTTGTTCTGGCGCACGCGATAATGGGTCCCAGGAGGAGGCACTGTGAAAGCTCTGGTCTACTGTGGCTTGATTTTCGGCGCGCTCGTATACGGGGCGAGCCCGGGATACCACGTGGTGAGCAAGATTCCCATCGGCGGAGAGGGCGGCTGGGACTACCTGACCGTGGATAGCGCGGCCCGGCGGCTGTTCGTTTCCCATGGCACGCATGTGGTGGTGGTCGATATCGACACGGAGAAGGTGGTGGGCGATATCCCGGACACCCCGGGCGTACACGGAATCGCGGTGGCGCCGGAGCTGAATCGTGGCTTCATCAGCAATGGGCGTGGGAACACGGCTACCATTTTCGATCTGAAAACGCTGCAAACCCTGGGGCAGGTAAAGACGGGATCGAATCCGGATGGGATTCTCTACGAGCCTTCAACCAAACGGGTGTTCACGTTCAACGGCCGGAGCCAGGACGCTACGGTCTTCGACGCCGCGAGCGGAGAGGTCCTGGGGACGATTGCGCTGGGCGGCAAGCCGGAGTTTCCGGCGGCGGACGGCAAGGGCCGGGTCTTCGTGAATATGGAAGACAAGAACGAAGTCGTCGAAATCGACCCGCAGAAGCTGACCGTGGTGAAGCGGAGCTCGATCAAGCCCTGCGACGGGCCTTCGGGAATGAGTCTGGATGCGGCGAAGCACCGGGTCTTCTCGGTGTGCGGCAACAAGACCATGTCGGTGTTGGACGCCGACGCGGGCCAGGTGATCGCGACCGTGCCGATCGGCAACGGTCCGGATGGCGCCGGCTTCGAAGCCTGCACGGGACTCGCGTTCAGCTCGAATGGGGAGGGCACGTTGACGGTGGTGCGGGAGTCGGCTCCGGGGAAGTTCGAGGTGGCCGAGACCGTGCCCACCCAGCGCGGCGCGCGGACCATGGCGGTGGACTGCAAGGCGGACAAGATCTTCCTGCCCACGGCGCAATTCGGCCCCACTCCGCCGCCCACGCAAGACGTTCCCCGGCCCAGGCCCGTGCCGGTGATGGGCAGCTTCACGGTGCTGGTGGTGGGGAAGTAATCCCGTCCTCGGTGACGATGCCGGCAAGGCAGTGGAGCGGGGTCAGGTCGAAGCCCTCGCAAGGCTGCGGCGGGTCGTAATCCGGCGGCAGGAATTTGTCCGAGCTGCACAGCGCGTACATGGGGATGTGGAGCGCGCAGGCGGCTTGAGCGATGCGTGCGGTGCCGGCCTTGTTGACCAAGCCGCGCGCGGAGACGGAATCCGCGCCGACCAGCACTAAGGCGGCTTGGCTGAGCGCGGACTCGACGGAATCGTCCGGGATGACGGTGGCCTCTATGGACTCGCGCGCGAGGTTCGCGGCCAGCGCGGCGCCCTCGCGCATGGGGAGCGATTCGGTGCACAGGACGCGGAAACGGCAGCCGGAAGAGTGCGCGGCCCGCATAGCCTCGAAGACGGTGGAACTGAAGGAGTGCGTCAAGACGGTGCTGCCGTCGCGAACGAGGCGGGCGGCATGGCGGGCGACGAGGGGTCCGGCGGAACGCATGCGGAGCAGGAAGTCACGCGCGGCGGCGCCTGGGTCGGAGGCGACCAGAACCGCGCGGGAGAGATTGACCAGCGGCGCCATGGCGGGTTGCGCGGCCACCAGGAGACGAGCGGTCTCGGGGAGGCAGCCGGGGGCGAGTTCGGCAGCCAGACCAAGCACGGCGGCGGCCTGCGCGGCGATCTCCGCGGCCCCACTCACGCGGTTGTCGCGAAGCGCATCGATGCCAGCTTGCACGGCCGGCGGCAAGGCCATATTCACTTCGCTGCTGTCAGCTTGTAGAGCCCCGAGGCGTGGGGAGCGAGAGCGAAGGAGTAACCGTCGCGGATCACCCCGATATCCTTCTTCTCCCAGAGGTCGCGCAGCGTGCAGACCTCGGGCAGGCCGAGCGCGCGCCACTGGACACGAATGGCGGCCGGCTTCTCGTCCGCGTTGAACACGCCGAGGTACTTCGCGTTTGAGCCGGGCGCCTCGGCGATCCAAACGATGTGATCCCCTTCCCTGTAGAGCTCGCGGCCGTGCGCGCCGGTCTGGTCCACCGCCAGCACCTCTTCGTTGGTCAGGAGGGAATTGGTGAAATCGTCGTTGCTGGGCAGGTCTCCGCCGAAGATCAGCGGGGATTGCGCGATGCTCCACAGGCTCAGCACGGTGCGCTGCTCGACGGGGGTGAAGTGGCTATGGCGGTCAATGCCACGCATGGCCTGAATCCCGATGCGGCCCAGGGGCAGCATGTCGGCATCCGGCCACGCGCCAGCTCGGCCGAACCCGCTCCAGATGGCCAGCAGGGTGAAGTTCTCGCGCAGCAGTTTCCAGTCGTCCCAGAAGTCGTCCGAAACGCGCCACATGTTGGCGTTCTCGGCCAGGAACTGAGCGTCGGTGGCCCGGGCCGGTCCGGGAGATAGGCTGAGCACCATGGGACGGCCGCAGTTTTGAATCGCCTTGTGAATCGCGGCAATCTCCTGGTGATGGGTGGGGCGCGAGATATCGTCCGCCTTAATGAAGTCGACGCCCCAGGCGGCATAGAGTGCGAAGATCGAATCGTAGTAGGCTTGCGCGCCGGGGCGGCTCATGTCGAGGCCGTACATATCGTTGTTCCAGGGGCAGAGCCAGTAGAGATCAGCGACATCCGCGGCGCGCACCTGGGTTCCCAGCACGGGCAGATTGGCCTTCACGGCCTGGCGCGGAATGCCGCGCATGATATGGATGCCGAACTTCAGGCCCAGACCGTGGATGTAGTCGGCCAGCGGCTTGAAACCGCGCCCATCGGAGGCGGAGGGGAACCGATTGACGGCGGGAATCAGCCGGCCGTAGGCGTCGAGCTCCAGTTTGGGCTCGGGCCGGTAACCCTCCTGCGAGGCGTTCGGCTCCGACCACTGAATGTCGATGACAATGTACTGCCAGCCATAACGGGCCAGGTGCTTCGCCATGTAGTCGGCGTTGGCCTTCACCTGGGCTTCGGTGACCGCGGCGCCGTAACAATCCCAACTGTTCCAGCCCATGGGCGGAGTGGCGGCGAGGGGCTCGGCGGGGCGTGCGGAGGGCGCAAGCAGGAATGCAACGAAGGCAACGGCGACGGCTCGGGATCTCATAGAGTGGATTCTCGCAGATTCAGGATGGCGGCGCGAATGCCATCTCGGAGACGTAGATGTCCTGGAACTCGGGGTCGGCGGCCAGCGAGAGGTGCTCGACGCGGCTACGGATGCCATCCAGGTCGAGGCCGGGAGAAAACAGCGCGAGCTTGGCCCCCAGCAGCGCGGTATTGCCGGAAGGGCGAACCACTTCTTCGGGAAAATCGATCAGGCCGATGCGGCGGGCGCCGGCGCGGCTCACGTAGTTGCCAAAAGCCCCGGCCAGATACAGGCGCGCGACGTCGGAGGCGGACGCTCCCAGGCGCCTGAGCAGGATGCGGATTCCGGCGGCGCAGGCGGCCTTGGCGAGCTGTAGCTCGCGGATGTCGGCCTGGGTGAGGACCACCGGCGGGCAGAGGGGAAAAGCGGATCGTCCGTGAGCCAGGCGGCCGCTAGGTTGGATCGCGCCGAGATCCAGGCCGGCGGCGACAGCATCCACCAGTCCGCTGCCGCAGATGCCGCGCGGCGGCACATCGCCGAGCACCCGGCAGCGCAGACGGCGGGCGTCCAGCGAAACTTCGGCGATGGCGCCGGTAGAGGCGCGCATGCCCACCGAGATGCGGCCGGCTTCGAAGGCGGGGCCGGCGGCGGTGGAGGCGCAGAGGATGCGCCCGCCAAGCCCGAAGGCAATCTCACCGTTGGTGCCGAGGTCCATCAGGCCCACCAGGCCGCTCGCGAGGTGCATGCGGGTGGCCAGGATGCCGGCCAGCACGTCGCTGCCCACGAAGCCGCCCAAACAGGGCAGGAAGCGCACGGTGGGGTCGCCGGGAACCTGCCAGCCCAGGGCCGAGGCCGGGAATCGCTCCAGGCCGTCGCGGAGCGGTTCGAAGGGCGCATGCGAGAGCGGCTCGACATCGATGCCGCAGAACAAATGGTGCATGACGGTGTTGCCGACGACGACGATGTCGCGGACCGATGCGCCGTCCGGGCAAGCTGCGAGCAGTTCTCCAAGTAGAACGCCAAGGCGGCCGCGGATCAGATCCCTAAGTTCGACCGCGCCCTGCCGTGTGAGCGCGAACTGGACCCGGCTCATGATGTCGCTGCCGTGGATGGCTTGCGGATTGAGCGCGGTGCGAACCCCCAGCACGCGCCCGGTGCTGAGGTCGAGCAGTTGAGCGACCAGCGTGGTGGTGCCCAGGTCGACGGCCACGGCTAGCCCCTCGGCCGGTGTAAAGTCGAAAAGCGAATCGTCGGCCAGGATGGCCGCGTCCCACTGGGCGACTTCCAGTGTGACAGGAGAATCCGCGCGAGCGTGGCAGGCCAGCCGCCAGCCGCCGCGCAGCTCGGCCTCCGTCAGCACGCGGGCGTCTTCCGAAGTGATGGGGAGCGAACCTTCGAGCACCCGAACCCGGCAGCGCGTGCAGCGGCCGCGGCCTCCGCAAGGGAATTCGACGCCATAGTTGAACAAGAGATCCCGCAGCAAGGCGCCGGGGGCGGCGTCGAGCGAGGCTCCCAGTGGCTGTAACTGAATGCGCACAGGGTGACAGTTCTCAGGCGCGTTCTATGTGAATCTCGAACACGCAGCGCTTGCCGCCGCGCAGGACCGCTTCCTTCAGCTCCACCCGAACCGTCCTCTGAAGGAAAGTCTCCCAGGTGTGTTGCTGCCAGCCCAGAGAACAGTTGCAGACCACCGGCGGAGTATTCTGATGCCGGCTGATCAGAGGGCAGAAGCAGTCGGAACGCTCCGGCGAGGTCATGGTGATGACGCCCTTCTCGCGATCCCAGGTCACCTCATCGCCCGACACTCCTTGTTTGATGGCCTTGCGGAAGCCCTCGAAATCGTTGCGATGCTCGACGATGAACTGCTCCCAGCGACTTGCGCAGAAGCTGCCCACGTCATGCAGGAACTGATTCATTTCCTTTTCGCTCATCCGCTCCGACAAAATCTGTATCACCCTGGCGTAGCGCTCCTTCACAAATCGCAGACGCCAGTCCTCGGGGCTGGCCGGCACGGCGGCGTAAAGGCTGGAGGCGGGAATCAGGCTTCCGGCCGCGCAGCCGCACAAACCAACCGCGCACGTATTCAGGAACTGCTTTCGATCCATCGATACTCTCCTTTAGCCGGGGATCTCGACCGTTACGTCTCCGTGGACCACCGCCCGGCAGGCCAGCCGCGAATGCAGGGTCAGCCCGGCGGCCGAGTCGAGACGGTCGGCCTCGGCGTCCTCCATCGGCGAGAGGTTCGCCTCGCCCTCTTTGACCACCACGTGGCAAGTGGTGCAGGCGCAATTCCCGCCGCAGGTGTGCTGGAGCGCCACGCCGAAATTCAACGCCACGTCCAGAAGCGAGCCCGGCCATCCGTGCCCCTTGTACGCCAGCTTCTCGAACTCGAAGCTGACGCCATCCGGCAGGAAGGTTACCCTGGGCACCGCCCTCGATTATAGCCCGTGCCCGGAGCCGCAGACGCTGACCGCGATTCCCAGCGCTTTGAACGCCGCCGCCTTGGCCGCCAGCGCCAGGTTCGCGCCCTCGGCGTCCGGCCCGTAGGCCACCTGGATGTGATTCGACTTGTGGCGGGCCATGAACTGGTCCCGCGTCACTCCGTACATCACGGCGTGCATGATGGGCCATTGCGGCGTGGTCGTGTTCCAGCGCCGCTCGGTCTCTTCGCGCGGCAGCTCGACCACCTGGGCGCGCCCAATGTCCGCGTACAGCTTGCCGCGGTCCACGAAGATCCGGCTCCAGACGATTTCGCCGGGCTTGCTGATGCCCTTGAGCGTTCCTCCGCCCAGCGGAAAATACATGGGAGGCTGGCGCTCGCTCACCGCGCCCGCGTACTCGCCGATGAAATGCTTGGGCGGCGCCGAGCCGGAGATCTCGAAAACCCAAACGAAATCTTCGTGCCCGTTGGAGCGGTAGGACTCGCCGTAGCGCACGTCGTGCAGCGTGGTCTCGGGATCGAAGCCCAGCTTGCGCCAGACGCGGTTTGTGATCAGCGCGTCCAGCCCCGCGCATTCGTCCACTTCGTTGAAGTGCGGCAGCGGCTGATTCTGGTACAGGACGCGCCCGGTCTTTGGGTCCGCCACCGGCGGGCGATCGGCGTTGTTCAGCAGTCCCTCGGCCAGGTCGGAGGCCGGGGCCAGGTCCTTCAACCCCTGCTGATACTGTATGCCGATGACGTCGCAGCCGAACTCGTCCGCGATTCGAAGCGCCGCGATGTACATCTTGCACTGCGTCAGGATCTGGGCGTCGGTCAGATCGGTTTCCTCGTTGGGCCCGGTTTGGAATTGCAGGCCCTTGGCATCCAGCCAGGAACGCACCGCCCGCGCCTCTTCGTCGGGAACGGCGAGCATCGCCGCGTACAGCGCCGACTGGCTCAAGCGCTCCTTGAACACGCCGGTTTTGTGCAGAAGCTCGTCGGGGATAATGCCGTTGTACATTCCCATGCAGCCTTCGTCGAAAACGCCCAGGATGGCCTTGGCTTTCTTGAGCTGCCGGGCCACCTGGCCGCCCGTCTTGATAGCTCTGGCGGGCAGCTTGAACTCGGCCAGCGGCCGCACGTGGCTGGTGTCGTGGACCAGCGTTTCGCCCGCCAGCCAGCGGCGCAGACCCATCGTGAAGAAGTCGTCCTGGAAATCGCCGCTCCACAGCGTGCTGTACTTCTTTCCGGCCTTGGTGAGGCAGGCGTTCAGATTCAGCATGCCCACCAGTCCCGGCCATTCGCCGCTCCAGTTGGCGACGGTGAGGATCGGCCCGCGGTGCGAGAGCAGGCCGGCCAGGATGTGCTGGCTGTACTGCCAGACCGCCTCCACCACCACCAACGGCGCGTTGGGCGGGAGCTTGCGGAACACCTGCAACCCCATCTTCTGGCTGTCGATGAAGCCGTGCTCCTTCTCGGGATCGAAGGGATGGCCCCGCTCGACCTCGCGGCCCTCGCGGCGTATGGCGGCCATAACCGCCTCCTCCACGCGCTGCTGCGCCGCCCAGCACTTCTGGTTGGCGGAAAGCCGCAAATCTCCATTGGCGACAATCAGTACGGTTTCGGACATGACTCCATTCTGCCACGGCCCGTGATCCGTCCGTAGGGAGAGTTGGAGCACAGCCTCGGTGCCGGTAGCATGCGGCGGGGCGCAGTTGTCCGGCTTTCACCCATGGGGTGCGGAATTGCCGCTGTGAGTTCGCCGCTCACTATCAGATCGGGTCCTGCCCGCGCGGCCCTACAAGCCGCGCGACAAGGCCAAGACGGAGAGCGCCGTGCAGGTGGTCCAGCGCTGGATCCCGATGCGGCTGCGGCGCCGCAAGTTCTTCTCCGTGGCGGAGGCCAATCAAGCCATCCGCGAGTTGCTTGGCTATCTCAACCGCCGGCCCCTCCGTAAGCGAACCAGTGGCTTGCTCTTTCAGTCATGCTATCGACGCTGCCGGTAGCGGCGAGTCGCTGTGAGACCGGCAATTCCCGTCAGGATAAGAAGCAGGCTGGAGGGTTCCGGCGCCATCGTCGCGACGTCGAAGTCCGCCGTGCCTAATACATCTTCAGACGAGCTGTCCGTTCCGCCCGTTATCTGGAAGTATCCCGTGTAGAGACCGGCCGGTGTTCCGAGGGGAATATCCACGTTGAAGAGCACGCCAGTGTAGGGCTCACCGGGCGCGAGCGTAAGCGGGTAATCGTTAAAGTACGGGCTGTCATCCAATATCAGCGGCGAATCCACATATGTGAAGTCGCCGTTCAGGTACACCGTCGCGTCCGGGTTATTCGTCACGGTCGCATCGAAGACGACTACGTCGCCAGGAACGCCAGTTTGATACGGCGCAAGCAGATCGATGGAAAGCGAGTCCGCCGTCGCCGCGGAGCCGGCAAGCAGGAGGCACGCAAGCGCCAGGAACAAAACCCGCGCGTATCTCAACCTCTTCATGTTATCTCCCATGATCGTCTCGTTCATCGATATTACGATTTCCTATCGCTACGGCAACGTTACCGATCGAACACTGGCCGAGAACGACCCTCCCGTGCAAGTTCCCGAGTACTTTTCCGCCACTGCCGCGCCGTTGTTTCCGACGCTGCCCGGGAAGTTGACCGTAAATGTGCCCGACGCGCCAGGGGCAAGAGTTCCCAGAGTCTGGGGCAGCGGCGAGCCTGTGGCGGAGCCCAGCGTAGCCGTGGCCAGCGTCAGGCCAGTGACAGATCCAGCGCCAGTGTTGGTCACCGTAATGGTCAGCGTGTAGCCGGAGCCGGACGACACCGTAACCTTGGATGAAGTGGAGAGCGAAACCGGCGGCGGCGCGAGAATCGAAAGCGTTCCATTGACGAACGCGAACGTGTAGTTGGCCGAGGCGAGCGTGCCCGCCGCAATCGCAATCGGATAAGCGCCCGGGAGGGAGGACGCGGTCGCGGTCGTGGACTCCAGCGGAGCTCCAGTAGTGGCGGAAGCCTGCGTATCGCGATTCACGAAGCCGGAAACGACGTAGGAGAGCGGAGGCAGGCTGCCGCCGTAGGTCATCGAAATGTTATTGGCGGCCACGGCGAGCGGAGCCGGATTGACCGTGAGCGTCACGCTCGCAGTAGCCGGCAGGTAGTCGACCAGATCGCCGGGGGTGAAGATGACACCGAGGGTCTGGGATCCGGCGCCAAGCACGCTTCCCGCCGGCGGGTTATAGGCAAAGGTCCCCGCCACGCCCGTGCTGGCATTGAGCTGGGCCGCGCCGAGGGCCGTGCCGTAGGTAATCGGCGTTGGCGTTGGCCAGGCGATGGTGGGAACTTTCGGCGCCGCAAGAGGCGCCAGGGCATCGGCGAGATGCAGTTGTTCATTGATAGTCAACTGCGTCGCGGGCGCGAGAGAAGTCAACGCGTCGGAGGTGTGCAGGACCTCGAAGACGTTCAATTGGGTCGCTCGAGTCAGCACATCGAGGTCGGTGGTGTGCAGGATCTCGGCGATAGAGAGCGGAACGGGCAGAGGCGGGGTGGAGATACCGGTGAGTTGGGCGGATTGCGGCGAAGTCGCGGTGTCGGTGTCGTAGACCAAGACCTTGCCGGTCAGGGTCTCGGTCGGAGGCGGGGTCGCTGTGCCGGTGACCAGCGGAGGATCAAAAGTTACGTTGATTATGCACTGGCCCCCGCCGCCGCTCAGGGTTGCGGGGCAGGCGCCGCTATCGACCCGGAAGGGCACTGGACTGGTGAGCGGGGGCTGAATGCTGGAGATGGCGACCGGGGCGGCCCCGGTGTTCTTCAAAGTGAGCTGCTGCGGCGCGGAGGCGCCGTTCTCCGGCGCGGTGAAGGTGAGTGTGGAAGGCGTCAGCGTGACGATCGAGCCCACGCCGGTGACGCCGATTCGGACGCTCGGCCACGGGCCGCCTCCGCCCGAGCTGCCCACTGGAATAACGATGAAGGAGTTGGGGGGCGTCGAACCCTGCACGGTGGGATCGAAGGTGACATTCAGGACGCAGCTTCCGCCGCCCGGGGAGATCTGGGTGCAAGCGTTCGGAGGGATGCTGTAGCCGGCGGGCAGGCTGGCGTTGCCTGGATCGAGTTCAGCGTTATAGTAGGCGCCGAGATTGGTGAGGGTGACCGGCAGCGTGGAGGGCGCATTGAGGCCCACCATTCCGAAGTTCAACGCGCCGGGTAACGGCGTGACATAGGGGCCATAGACGACGCCGTTAAGCGCCACGAACTGCGTCGGGGCCGTGTAGAGAGAGTTGGTGGTGACAGAGACCAATTCGGAAAACGTGCCGGCATGGGAAGCGTTCATCGTGACCGCGTAGTTGCACATCTGGCCGGGAGCGAGCTGAACGAATCCGCCGCTGCCATTGTTGCAACTGCTGGCCTGCTGGTTTGTGAACTCGGGATCGCCGGTGTCGAATTTGATGGAGGCGATGGTCAGCGTTTCGTTGCCGCCGTTGTAGACGAAGAAGCTCTGCGTGGCGGGTGTGTTCAACTGCTGCTCGCCGAAGTTGATCGCGCCCTGGGAGCGGTCGACCTTGTCGAGGCTGGTGTAGTTGCCCACATAGAGCGTTCCATCCGAACCCAAAGACAGGCCGAGTGGCTCGCCGCCGTCGAGCGAGGCCATGGCGGCGGAGTAGTTGGAGGCCGGCAGTTCGGCCACGCCGCCGCCGGAGTAGCGGGTGGCATAGAGAGTTCCGGCCGCATCCACGGCCAGACCCTCTTCGGCGCCCTGGTTGTTCACCGCGGACTGGCCGCCGCCGGAGACGATCTCATTGATCGTGTTGTCTCCTCCCAGAAAGACGTCGCCGGAGCTATCGACGGCGATGCTGGCCGGCTGGGCGATGGAGGGCGAGATGGCGGTGGTTACCGTACTTCCGTTCGGCTCAAGTCCAAAGAGATTGGTGCAGTAGTTGTCCTTCTCGACGGTGAAGACGTCGCCGCGAAGATCGGTTGCCGCCCCGATCAGGGATTCAAACCAGTAGCAGGGAGGGGAGGGGATTTCCGGGAAGCCTGCCGTCGCCTGGACTCCGGCGACCGTGTCGTAGGTCAGCAGGGAGCTCATGGGGGAGGCGTTCTTAGAGATGTACAACACTCCGGCGCCGTCGATGGCAATGCCGTTCAGTTGCTGCGTGGAGGTGATGGGCATTAGGGTCACCATGGCGTTTCGGGTCACGCTATGCACGCTGTCGCCAGTGAGAACATAGACCGTGCCGTTCTCGTCCACCGCGGAACCATAGTTGTCGAAAGTGGCTCCCGGCGTGAGATTGGCGACCACGCCGGGCTGGATCAGCGAGAGCGGGCCCTGGCCGATACCGCCCAGCAGCACGGTGGCCAGGCGCGTGGAGCCGTTCATCAGGAAGAGGGCGTCCTTGCGGCCTCCGGGCAGGGTGGGTTGGAAGCTGACCGGGACCGTGCAGGTCTGGGACGCGGGGGCGCCCGTGCAGCTCACATTTCCGGCAGTGTAGTCGATGCCGTAGTGCAGCGTCGCCGCCGGCGCAAAGTTCCCCGTGATTCCGGTGACCGCGAAGCTGACCGTAAGCTGCTGCGGAGAGCCGGCCGCGGAGTCGATGACGGCGGGGTTGAAGTTGAGCACAGTTGGCGTAGGGACCGCCGTCTCCGCGCCGGCCAGACCGGCCAGAGCCGCGCAGACAAAAATTGCAACCGCCGGCTTCCACGTACGGCGAGTCGTCCATGCGGCTGCGAAGTTCGCGCTTCCCATCACGGCGCGCGTCCACGCGCCAACGCCGCGCCGGGACGCGCCTGTGCCCGGGCGCTGGCCCGGCGCCTCATCCCGAACTGCGGCAGTATCCATTTGGCTGGTCATCGCCTCTCTCCTTCCTCCGGTTCGTCCGATGCGTCGTCTGGCGTGGATCAGGAGAAGGTGATGGTGACCGTGATCTGGATGATCTGGCCGGTGGCCACCGCGAGCGGGCCACCGGGGATGGTGGCGTAGGTCAGGACGCCAGCCTCTATAGCTTCGTTTGCGACGGAAGCGGTGCAGGCGCTCGAAGGCTGGTCCGCGTTGCGGTCGTTGGATTGTCCGTTCATGATACCGTGCGCGAACGAGTTATTCTTGTTGATACACAGGGCCATGAAGGTCGCCACCCCGGTATAGGACGAAAAGCCGCTCGGCCCAGTGAGGTTTCCGCTGAGCACCCATTTGACGGGGTTGAAATACACCTCGCCCGACAGGCCAGGTACTCCTGACCAGGGCGCACCAGCGAAAAAGGAACCGTTCGTAGTGATGATGCTGCATAACCCGGTGGAGCATTCCCCCGTCGGGTCGGTGATCGGACCAGCCGAACTGTCCAGGCCGACCGCCGGATCGCCTGGGCTTGCATTCCCGGAGAGCAATGCCGCGAGGACCTGATCGCCGGGTGGGGGCGCTGCTGTTCGCCACCGTGGTCAGCGAGTTGTTGAACTCACGGCGCTCGCCAAGCGTGCCGTCGGCCTTCTTAACCTGTAGGACCCAGTGGCCATGCACCTTGATGCCCTGGTCCTTCGACGAGTTGGGCGCGGCGGTCTCTTCTTCCTGAGCCGCCCTGGCCGCCGGGGAGATCGCTGGAGCGGTTGCCGCCGCGACCGGGGCCTTGCCGGCTTGCGCCGGGGCGGTCTGCTGGGCAACGGCTGGCGTCGCCAGGGCAAGGAGGGCTATAAGCGCACACGAGGCAGCCGGCAGGCGCATCGAGTTGCAATCGAATTGTTTCATCGTAGTTTTCATGACCGTTTTTCTCCGTGACTGAATTCCGAGTACACCTGCCCGTGCCTGACCGCTACGGGCACTTCTTCGTTTCGTCTTTCCCCGCCGCGCTGGGCGGCGGGAGTTGGATGTGAGGCGCTTCCATTCCAGCGGTTGCCTGGACCGGCGCCTCCGCGTTTTCCGGCGCCTGGGCGCGAAGCTGCATGGATGCCCATTGCCGCTCGACCGTGACGGTGATCCGCCGACGGAGAGTTCTGGCCGCGGGAGCGTCCTTGGCTTCCCTGGCTACCGATACCCACCAGCGAAAGAACTTCATCGTTCCGCCCCCCCATTCTCAGGTGAGCGGTAGTTCGTCATGGCGCCCATGGTAACCGAGCGGGAGCCAGGTGTCTTTAACTCCGGTCTGAATTGTTCTGAATTCTTATTTCACCGGGCTATCTCATTGATAGAGAGCTACTTGGATCGCGATCCGAAGCTCGTTCCGTCCCCTCGTTTTCATGTCGGACGCTCGGCGATCCAGCCGCTCGGCCCCAACCCACCGCCCGCCGGGCCGCGGTTGAGGTGGCTGGCCGCCGCGGAAGCGTGGATGGACTTCCGCGGCGGTCCCATCGATCTTGATATGCTGTGATGGTCCGTTCCGAATGCCGCTGCGATCGATCCGTTGGAGGAGTTGAATGTGTTGCAAGGGGAACGTTGTCTCCGGTTCGCTGGATTTGAGATCGACCCGGCTCTCAGGATTCTCAGGCACGGCGAGTAGACCCTTCCGCTGAACTCCAAGACCTTCGATGTCCTCCTGTATCTGGCCGAACATCCGCAACAGGTGGTTGCCAGGGAAGAGTTAATTGAGGCTGTCTGGCCCGGTTCCTTCGTCGAGGAAAGCAATCTCTACCAGCATGTTTTTCGCTTGCGGCGCGTCTTCGCGGATGCCGGAGCGGCCGGTCCGATAGTGGTCACGGTTCCCGGCAAAGGCTACCAGTTCGCGGCTGCGGTGCTCCAGGCTCCCAGGCAATTGGCCACATCGGAGAGCGGGGAGGCAATGCTTCATGCCGTCAGTTCCGTGACGCGCATGACGGTGGAGGAAGAGACCGAAGAGGTATTGCCGGAGCGGAAGGAGCTTGCGGCGCCCGCCAAGCCGCGCAGAGCGTGGAGCTGGGCGGTTGGAACGGCGGCGGCGTTGGCGCTGCTGGCGGCGGGATCGTTTCTGGCATGGCGCCATTGGCGGCCGAAACCGGCCGATCATGTCGACCTGGTACTGGCGGAGCTGTTGAATTCAACCGGCGACCCGGATTTTGACCGCGTTCTCAATCAAGCGCTGCTGATCGATCTGGAGCAGTCTCCGTTTCTGAATCTGCTACCCAAGTCGAAGGTTAAAGAGACCCTGGTCCTGATGCAGCGCAAAGGGGACGAGACGCTCACTCCCGAGCTGGCGCGCGAGATTTGCGAACGCAACAATGCCCAGGCCGCGCTGCACGGCGCCCTCACGAGCCTCGGCGGCAGATACCTGCTGATGCTCGACGCGGAGAGCTGCGTGAATGGGAGGCAAATCGCCGGTTACAAGGCCGAGGCCGGCTCAAAGGCGGAGGTGTTGCGCGCCCTGGACGAAGCGGCGGGCCGCGTGCGCGAGCAGTTGGGCGAGTCGGCAGCGTCCTTGGAGAGATTTCAGACCCCGGTTGAGCAGGCCACGACCACCTCGCTGGAGGCGCTGCGGGCCTTTTCCCTGGGCCGGGACGACGCCGACCGTGGGGACATCAAGACCGCCCAGGCACTGTACCAGCGCGCCATCGCTCTGGATCCGAACTTCGCCTCCGCTTACTTCGCTCTCGGCGCCGCCTACTACAACCTTTCCGACCTCAGCCAGGCGTCTCTCTACGCCAAGAAAGCGTTCGATCTGCGCGAACATACCACGGCCCGCGAGCGCTTGAACATCGAAATTGCCTACTATTACTTCGGTAACCGCGACACCGAAGCGGCCGTGCGCAGCCTGAAACTCTATATTCAGACCTATCCCAACGGTTCCGCCAGGAGCTGGGCGAATCTTTGCAACCTGTACACCCAGATGGGCGATTACAAGCAGGCCATCGCAGCCGGAGAAGTGGCGCTGCGCCTGGATCCACGCGCCGGCAGCATTGCCGAAACGGTCGGCCGCGCCTATAAGCGCGCCACCCGCTTTGAAGATGCCAAGCGCGCGATTAATGCCGGCATGACAGCGGGCAAAGATCGATGGGGCTTTCACAGCATTTTGTTTCAGATTGCCTATGCGGAGCGAGATGCGGCTCGCATCAAGTCGGAAGGCGAGTGGGGCTTGTCCCATCAACAACGGAACATCGCGCTCGACAATCTTGCCTATGCCGCGGCCACCGGCGGCAAGCTGCGCGAGGCGCTCGATGAGTTTTCGCGCGCACAAGCCGAATCTCTGCGCGACGGCGATGCGGATTTTGCCGGCAGCGCTCTGCGGGGCAAGGTGCGCGTCCTGGTGGAGTTAGGCGAATCCGGGCAAGCGCGTGCTCTCCTGAAGTCGCACCGCGGAGACGCCAACGACGAGGGCGACCTGGCTCTTCTCCAGGCCATGACCGGAGACATTGCCCCTGCGCGACTTTTCGTGGCCTCCTACGACTCATCTAAGGATAGGAACACCCTTCGCATCTTCTACGACCTTCCCGTGGTGCGTGCCGCGCTGGCGCTCCAGGCCCATGAGCCGAAGGAGGCCATCGAGCTGCTTGAGCCGGCGCGCCCTTACCAGTTGCGCGACTTTCAGGTTCCCTATCTGCGAGCTCAGGCCGAGACCGAGACCGGGCTCCTGGACGCCGCCGCCGAGGACTATCGCCTGATCCTCGCCAACCAAGGAGTGGACCCCATCTCGCCCCTCTATTCGCTGGCCCATCTGCGCCTTGCGCGCGTGCTCGTCCAGCAAAAGAAGGCCGATGAAGCGCGCCAACAATACCGTGCCTTCCTCGACGCCTGGAAGGACGCCGACAGCGGCCTATCCATCTTGCGGAGTGCCAGAATGGAGTTTGCAAGGCTGCGATAAGGCCCGCCAGCCGCACCGGAGCGCCGATCTTCCCACTCCCGGGAAACAACCATGCGGCGACCATTCGGCATTCGTCCGGTGAAGACTGGAGCCGATTTGCGCGGACCGCGACCGATGAAACACGGGTCGGACGTCACGCTGGAGCGCGCCCAGGCGCTACAGCCCTGGATGAACAGGCTGACTGTCTCGCGTTCGGTAAGACGGGCGCTTATGAAGCGCACGATCCTAAGCGCAAGGAGCGGCAATCCGGGAACCGACTCAATGCTGACGGCCGAGGCCCCGCCCGTCGGACTGCCTGACGTGCAGCCTTACGGGTTGGCACTCGCGCCGGGAAGTTCTTTGGAATCGGAGGAGGGTCAGGGTTCGCGCTGCATCTTACTCGGATTAGGAGCATCCGGCGGGTTAGGCAGAACCCGTAAATTGTTGAAACCATGGAGCGGGAGACGGGACTCGAACCCGCGACGTCCAGCTTGGGAAGCTGGCATTCTACCACTGAATTACTCCCGCTCACTGATGGCGTGCAAGTCAATGATATCACAACACATTCCCATTGGGCGTCAAGATTCTCAGCCTGAGATTCCAGATTCTACCAATCCGCAGTCACGCGCTTTGTTTTCAAGGGAAGCGCCCGCAGGCGCTCTGCTGTCCGGTCTGAAAATGGACAGCAAACAAATGTCCCTACGCCGAGCGCTGTCAGCGTCTGTGTTGGCATGCCAAGGTTGCGCTGGATCGGTGATGGCGAGCCTGCGAGGCTTCAGGCCACACGGAGTGCCGCAGGATCGCTTTGGCCGCGATGCGGCCTGACTACAATCTCGACATCCTGATTGAGCGCCACCAGGAATCGCAGCAGCCTCTCTACCGAGAACTGACGGAATTCTCCTCGCAGCATCCTGGAAACGTCCGGCTGAGGAATACCGAACAGCTTGCCGGCCTCGCCAGCGTGAGTTTCGACGCGCCGGCGGCGGGGATCAACGTGCCGGGGAGGATGCTCCATGTCAGCTCCGGCCAACTGAACGTGGCTGTGCCTTGGGAACTGGCGGGGCAGAAGTCGGTGGAGATGAAGGCGACGGCGGGGAACTCGCTGGGGCAGGTGTTCACGATGGCGGTGGCGGACTGTTCGCCGGCGGTCTACGTGGCGCCCGACGCGGGAGCGGGGCAGGCTGGGGCGGCGCTCGACCTCAATGGCGTGCCAATCTCGACGCTGAATCTTGCCCGCGCCAGCCAGCAGCAGACCATTCACGTGTGGTTGAACGGGCTGGGAGCGGTGAGCAATCCGCCGCGTATAGGCTATGTCGCGCAGACGCAACCGCCCTCGACACCGGTGGCGGAGCCGGCCGTGAGTATCGCGATGGAGTGAGGTCGGATTCGAACTGTGAGGTGCATGGAAGGTGCTCAAGTTCCTGATTCTACGATACGCCTGATCGGCAAGATGACGTCGATAGGCACCAGGTCGGCACGGTCTGGCACACCGGGTTTTGGGTCATTCGGCCGCCCGCTGCGCTCCCTGCGCGGCCCCCGAAACCGCTGTTTTGTTGTCGGGCTTGCTGATTCTCCGTTGCCTCAAATCGGTGTCCAAGAAAACCGACGGGCCGGGGACGTCTCACTCCGCCGAAGCGCAACGATAGAATGGAACTCGGCCACCGGATGTGCAGAAGCCCACTTCCAGGAGATTACGGCGTTGCTCACTCGCAGGGGGCGAAGGGGACCGTGAGGTGCTCGGCGATCTGGCATCGCTTGCCTGTGACGATCTGCGTGCGATTGCCAGGGGCTTCCTGTGCAACGAGCGGCGCGAGCACGCGCTTCAGGGAACCGCTCTGGCCAACGAGCTCTATCTCCGTCCCGCCCGGCAAGGCGGTGTCCGGACGAAGGATCGCAGCCGCCTCTACACCCTTGCCTCCACGATGAGACGGCGCATCCCCGCCGACTACACCCGCCGGACTCGCGCATACACTTCCAGCCTGCCCACCTCCTCGGTCTCGCAAAAGCGCACCTCAACTCTCTTGGCTGCTTTCCTGCTCAGGGGTGGTCGGCTCATGCCCCGCCACGGTAGGAAGCCTTCGCTCCGCCCTTGACACTCGGTTTCGAGTTTTTCAACACCCTGCTCGGGAGGCGGAGACTGAGCACGCTCTCAACGTGAATTCGGCAAGGCAGGCTGCAGGAAGTGACATAGATCTGAATCGGAGAGAACCCGTGTTCTACAATTGTTCTTACATGTCGATTCCAGTGTTGGGCCGCCCCGCCGCGTGGAGAAGTACGCGGCCGACATGGCGATGCAGGAACTGCGAACCCGCCTCACGCGCGGGTCTCAGCGAGCAGGGGGTGCTCCTGCGCGAGCTGAAGTCGCTGGACCGGCGACTCGCTCAACTCGAAGCTGTCTACAGCCGTCTGGCCAGCGTCGCGATATGGTTGAACCGGCGCTATCGCAGGGTCGGCCATATGCTCGTCAAGAGCCCGTTCGCGGGAGTAGTGCAGCGATGGATGGGGAGTCGCGCGCCCCAGGAACAATATCGGAGCTGGCTGGCTTTGCATCGATCCGCGGACCCCTATGCGAGCACGGAGCCCATGCCACACGGGTGGGATAATCCGGGTCCGCTGATTACCGTGATCGTGCCGGTGTTCCAGCCGAACCTCTCTTGGCTGAAGAGCACCGTCGACTCCATCCGAGCACAGTCATACTCGAACTGGCAGTTGATCGTCGTGCTCGACGGCCCTCCCGAAGACGTGGTCCTGGAGTATTGCCGATCGTTGGCCCACCACGAGCCGCGGGCGCGGATGGTTCTCGGGGAACGAGGCGGCATTTCGGCTGCATGCAACCTTGGCCTCAGCGCCGCGTCCGGCGCCTACATGGCGTTCGTCGATGAAGACGACAC
Source organism: Bryobacteraceae bacterium (assembly GCA_052144455.1). Lineage (GTDB taxonomy): Bacteria > Acidobacteriota > Terriglobia > Bryobacterales > Bryobacteraceae > Fen-330. Next base: position 192,995 of record JBKQQG010000027.1, on the reverse strand, counting down.
AGTTGAGCCGTCCGCTCTCCATCACATCGCAGCCGTCCTTCGTTGCGACGATCCCGACATTCTGTACACCGACGAAGACTATGTGGACCAGAACGGCCGGCCTCAGCTCCCCGTCTTCAAACCGGGCTGGTCGCCCGCGCTTCTGCTGTCATGCATGTACTTGAGCCATCTTCTGGTGATTCGCACCGATCGGGCGCGGCAGATCGGCGGATTCCGGACGTTGCTGGACGGCGCTCAGGACTACGATCTCGTCTTGCGGATGACCGACGCGGAATGCAAGGTCGCGCACATTCCATTTGTGCTTTACCACCGCCGGCGGCATCCAGGGTCCACTGCGCTCAATAACGCCGCGAAGCCGTACGCCCAAGGCGCCGGGCGGGAAGCGCTGGCCGAAACGCTTGGCCGCCGCGGGATTCTCGCGGAAGTCTACGATCGGGAGCACGCCAACACCTTCGGATGGTCCGACAAGGATTTCAGGGCTGAGGAGGTGTCGATCATGATCCCCACGCGAAACCCTTCCCTGCTTCAGCGGCTACTCGCCTCCATCGTGTCGACGCGCGACGGCCGGCGGGCGCGGATTCACGTCATCCTGCACCGTGGCGAGCCTCGCACGGACGATTCCATCGCGGCCGTCGCCCAACGGTTCGGCGCGAGCGTTACCTCCTTCACGGGCCCGTTCAACTTCAGCCTGATGAATAACCTCGGGGCCCGCGCTACGGCGAGCCCGCTGATTCTGTTCTTGAATGACGACGTGCTGCCGCATGGGGAGGGCTGGCTGAACGGCTTGTGCGCGCCGTTCCTCAGACCGGAGGTGGGCATCGTCGGAGCCGACCTGCGCTATCCCGATGGAACGATCCAACACGCTGGGATTGTGCTAGGAATCGGCGACGGCGTGGGACACGCCGGCCGGTTCCAGATTGGAAGCCCGTTCTGGCCGTGGCTCGACCTGACGCGCAACGTTTCGGCAGTCACGGGGGCCTGCCTGGCAACCCGCCGCACGCTCTTCGAGCAGCTCGGAGGGTTCGATGTGGAGCTGCCGGACAATTGGAATGACGTGGACCTGTGCCTGCGGGCGCAGCAAGCGGGATTCGAGATCGTCCTCAGTTGTGCGTCGCTTCTGCGCCACGAGGAGGGCCGGACGCGGAGGACAGGTACGCGTCTGGCGGAGAGAATTGCACTGTGGACGCGGTGGGGCGTTGCCTTGAACGAGCCGGATCACTTTTATAGCCCCAACCTGTCGTGCCGCATCGAGACGATCGAACTGTCCACGGCCGCGTTCCGGTGACGGTGGGCCTGCTGCAGCCGATGGGCGGGCGATTTCGAGAAGGGGAAGGAACAATGCCGATCCAACTGTTTGTCCCGAGTTTCAGAATCGACGAATGCCTGAAGGAGATCCGCGAGTGCCTGGAAAAAGGCTGGACGGGTCTCGGCTTCAAGACCGTGGAGTTCGAGAGGGCATGGGTGAGCTACTCTCAACTGGAGCATGCGCACTTTCTGAACTCAGCCACATCCGGACTTCACCTGGCTCTGCACATCCTAAAGACGCGGTTCCGGTGGGACGACGACGATGAAGTGATTACGACACCGTTCACCTTTGTCTCCACCAATCACGCGATCCTTTACGCGCGGCTCCGTCCGGTGTTCGCCGACACCGACGAGTTTCTGTGCCTGGATCCTTCCGGCGTCGCTTCGCGAATTACGCCGCGAACCCGCGCCGTGATGTTCGTCGGGGTGGGCGGCAACACGGGGCAATACGACAAGATCGTGGACCTGTGCCAGGAGAGGGGCCTCAAGCTGATTCTCGATGCGGCGCACATGGCAGGGACCCGCATCGGCGGCAGGCAGGTGGGGCCGGAACCGGACGCGGTAGTGTTCAGCTTTCAGGCGGTCAAGAATCTGCCGACAGCCGACGCCGGAATGATCTGTTTCAAGGACGCGGAAGACGACGCCCGCGCCCGGAAGCTGAGCTGGCTGGGGATCAGCAAGGACACATATTCCCGAACCGCCGCCCAGGGCTCCTACAAGTGGATGTACGACGTGGAAGAAGTCGGATTCAAGTACCACGGGAACTCGATCATGGCCGCCATCGCGTTGGCGCAGCTAAAGTGGCTCGATCAGGACAACGCGTACCGCCGGCAGCTAGCCGCCTGGTACCGCGCCGCGCTGCGGGACTGTCCGTGGGTCCGGGTCGTCGGGGTCGCGCCGGGTTGCGAATCGTCGGCACACCTGCTTCAGGTCCGTGTCCAGCGGCGCGAAGCCGTGATGCTGGCGCTCAACGGGCATGAAATATACCCCGGTGTCCACTTCCGTGATAATACAGAATATAGGATGTACTCTTACGCCGCAGGGAGTTGTCCCAACGCCGCCCGTGCGAGCAGCGAGGTGATTTCTCTCCCCATGCACATGAGCCTGACCCGCCCCGAGGTCGAAACCATCGCCGGCCTGTTGATCCGGTACAGCAAATGAAACCGGCTCTGCAGGCATTTGGGTCCGGCGGTGTGAAGCTGCGACCGCTCAGTGAGGCCGACCTCGACCTGACCTTGAGTTGGCGCAATCGCGATGATGTGCGATTCTGGTTCAAGACGCCCGACCGGATCGATCCTGGCCGGCACCGGGCGTGGTTTGCGCAGTACGCTTTGAGGGACGACGATTTCGTGTTCGTGGTGGAATTCGACGGCGCGCCAGTGGGGCAGGCGTCCGTTTACGGAATAAACCGCGCGGAACGGACCGCGGAGGTCGGCCGTTTCGTCGCGGCGCCGGAAGCGAGAGGAAGCGGCCTGATGGATCTGGCTTGCGCGGAGCTGGTGCGGTTCTGCGCGGACACGCTCCAACTGGCCTCCGTCTACCTCGAGGTGAAGGAGGACAACGCCAGAGCGATCGCTCTCTACCTGCGCCAGGGATTCGCGGAAGAAGGGAGACGCGAGGGCATCGTCCGCATGCGCCGTTCGCTGGCGCGGCATGGCAGCCGCGGGTAACTCATGCAGGCGAATTCACAATTATTGACGGATAGCCTTGCGTCCCTACGGGTCTGGCGCGTCTGGCTGTTTCTGGGCAAGCAGGACATCAAAGCGCGCTTCCGCCGGTCCTTTATCGGCCCGCTGTGGATCTTGCTGAACATGTTTCTGTTCGTAGCTGGCGCAGGTGTGCTGTACGGGGCCCTGATCAAGCAGCCTATGCGGGAGTTCCTGCCTTATCTCGTGGCCGGTTTGGCACTTTGGGGCGCGATCGTCGCCTCGCTGACGGAGTCGGCCTTTAGCTTCGTCAATGCGGAGGGTTATATCAAGCAGTTCTGCTACCCAAAACAGATCTACCTCTTGCGCACATTGGTCTCTCATACCATCGTCCTCCTGATCACTCTGACTGCTGTAGTTCCGGTGCAGTTGTTCTTCGGCGGTTTCTCGATCCTGGGTTGGCTGCTCGCCGTCCCCGGCCTCGTCATGCTGCTGCTCGCATCTTCGGCTCACATCACAATCTCCGGCTACCTGGGCGTGCGCTTTCGCGATTTCCCCCACGCCGCGGGCGGAATCCTGCAGGTGGCATTTTTCGTGACGCCGGTGATGTTTCCGACGAAAATCCTGGATGACAGGCACTTGTCCCTGATCTACCGGGTCAACCCGTTCTACTACCTCATCAGCGTCGCAAGGCGCCCCATTATCGAGGGAGTCCCGGCCGCTCCCGAGACCTATCTGTGGGCTGGCGTCTACATTCTGGCGGCATGGACGGTTGCAGCCCTCATCGCAAAATCGCTCGACTCGCGTATTGTCGTTCTGCTATGAAGACGATCTATCTCCGGCTGCACCAGGTCGGCATGACCTTCGAAGGGCAACTCGGCGGCGATGACAGTCTGAAGTCGTGGTTGCTGCGGCGGGTCGTCGGGGAGCGGGCCAAGCCGGCGCGATACCGGGTAGAAGCGCTTAAGGACATCACGCTGGAGATCGACTGCGGAGAACGGGTGGGCTTGGTCGGCCTCAACGGTGCGGGCAAGAGCACCCTCCTGAAAGTGCTGGCGGGAATCTACCCGCCCACGACCGGCCGCGTGGAAAGGCAGGGCCATGTCTGTCCGATGTTCGAGTTTGCGACCGGGTTCGAGATGAATCAGTCGGGATGGGACAACATTCGCATCCGGGGCTTGCTGTTGGGGATGTCGCCCAAGGAGATCGAGGAAAAGCTCCACCAGATTGCCGAGTTCACCGAGCTCGGCGAGTTCCTTTCCTACCCCGTCCGAACTTACTCGTCGGGCATGTTCATTCGCCTCGCATTTGCCGTCTCCACTAGCATCAACCCGGAGATTCTCCTGCTGGACGAGGTGATGGGAGCTGGCGACATCCGGTTCGCCGAAAAGGCGAAGCAGCGGATGATGAAGTTCATGGAGCAAGGCAAGGTGCTGGTGTTCGCGTCCCACAGCTTCGACCTTCTCAACAACTTCTGCGAACGGACGATCTGGCTGGACAAAGGCAGGGTGGTCGCCGATGGGCCCACCCTTGAGGTCACGAGGATGTATCGCAGCAAGGTGTCGCAGTAAACGAGGAGGATGGTTGCAGGACGGCGAGCTATCCGTGTTGATGGTGATCGAAGGCGAGATCGCCACGACCCAACTGCTGGAACGGGTCTTGCTCGCCAGCCGGCGGTTTGGCATCCTCTACCGGAAGGTGCTCCTTGCGTCCCTCAAGTTCGCAGACCTGGACGCCCGGACGGTTCCTCTTTTCGTCCGCTGCGGCGATCGCTCCCTCCGGCCGTGGATCAAGCTCCTGCGCCGCGGCGGGCATCCCTATCTCTACTACCTCGACGATAACTTCTGGGAGATTGAAGGGGATTCGCCCGTGGCCCTCTACTATCGGGATGCCCAGGTTCGGAACTGCCTGAGGCTGGCCGTGGCCGGCGCGCATCAGGTCCTGACCAGCACCGATGTGCTCGCCTCCTATTTGGAGAGATTCACATCCCGCGTTCGCGTCCTGCCGCCCTTCTTCGATTTCGGGCTGATTGAAGGATGCACTCGCGAAGCCACTACGGAGATCCGGATCGGCTTCGCGGGCAGCAACTCCCGGCAGTTGGACCTGGAGCTGATTCGCCCAGTGATACAGCCGGTGCTCGACCGTTTGCCCGGAGCCGTTTTCGAATTCTGCGGCGTGCTGCCGGCCGGTGTTGAGCCGGGGCCGGGAGTCCGTTTCTTCCCCCACGTGCACTCGTACGTGAACTTCATCCGGTTCCAGGCGGGGCGGAACTGGACAATCGGCCTGGCTCCCCTGTGCGACACGGCCGCCAACCGCGCCAAGACCAACAACAAATATCGCGAGTACGGGGCATGCGGCATCGCGGGTGTCTATTCGAAGGTCGATCCCTACCTCAGCTCGGTCGAGCACGGCGTCACGGGTTTGTTAGTGAGCGAGCGGCCCGAGTCCTGGCTCTCTGCCATCGAGCGCCTCGCTTCGGGAGCCGAAGAGCGGCGGAGGATTGGAGAAAGCGCCGAGCGGGACGTGCGGGCGAAGCACTGCGTGAATTCCGTCGCTGGCGCCTGGGCGGACTGCATCGACAAAACCTGGCTCGAACTGGGCCCGCGGCCCAGAAGCCTGGCGCGCGCGTATTGGACGGGCCCCGCGTGGGAGCTGATCGCCGGCGGACTCCGGATGCTGGCGCTTCAGGTCGAGGACGCCTACCGTAAAGGCGGCGCTGCGATGGTAGTCTCCAGGAGCGTGCGCCGGGTCGTGGAGGGCCTGACTAGGATTCGCTTGGGCTGACGCGCTGCCGGTTCCTACGACTTGCGCAAACTGAAGACTTGGCGAAGGTCGGAGAAGTAGGCGTTTTCGACCCCCTCCGGGAGCAGCTCCGATAGAAACACGTCGAACTGCGCAAGCAAATCGTCGTCTCCACCGCGCAGGCGCAGCTCGAATTTCAGGTTCTCCTTCATCGACCTTCCGTCCTTTTGAATGAACAACCTGGCGCCGATGCTGTCCGCCAGTTCCATCAGGTCGTAGAGCGAATAAAGGTACTTGTCGCCCGCTCCGAACCTCCGCAGAAATCCCGGATCGGACCGTCGCGGACCCGTCCGGTCGACGATATACTCTTCTACCAGGCGGACCTTCTCGGCTGTTGCTTCCGGCAAAGGCACGAGTTTCCTGAACTGGCGGACGGTGGCGAGGAAAAACAGGTACCCGTCCAGGCACGGCTCGCAGAAGATCATCACGCCGGGAGTGGCAAGCCGGTCGTACAGTGCCCGAACCGCGCCCCGATAGTCGAGCACATGGTGCAAGACCGAATGGGATTGGATGACGTTGAACAGCCCCGGTTTGAAAAGTAGCGGATCCTGCGGATCGAGGATGGCCGCGCCGGCTGGCGAATCCGTCCACTGGGGAAGATTGGCGTTCAGCACCGACACCAGATGCGGAAAAACGTCCGTAGCGACGTACAGCTCGGCCCCGATGGTTTTCAGGGTCCCGTAGGCCAGTTGCCCGAACCCGGCGCCTATTTCGAGAATCCGGCAGCTCCCGGGGTCGATGGCGGCCGCCCGAATCATCGGCAGGTGAAACTGCCGGAAAGAGGAAATCGACTGTGGCGACGGAGCGCCGATTTGATTCTCCACATCGGGATCGCCTGGGCATGGCTCGCTGACCGAGAGCAAGGGCTGCCCATCCTTGGAGAGCCTCAGATGGTCCGCGACGGCAGACCAGTCGAGCGCCGGGCGCTTGTTACGTTCCATGTTCTTCAAATAGCACAAACGGCAGGTACTCTTTGACCGATGAAAGGCCTACATACTGGATCAGCTCCCAGACGGCCACCGGCGCGGCGACATCCTTTGCGAATACGCGCAAGCGCCAGGGGACGCCTGGATCGGTGAGCGGTGGGACAATCGCAAATCTCGTCGGGACGTCGTGCCGGACTGCCGCGACCGGCGCCAGGACCTGCGCCACAACCTGCTCCAGGGACGAGACGAACTCGATGCCGACACTACCCTGCTCGCTCCACTGCAACGGACGGATCGCGAGCGACACCGCGTCAAGCCGGTTCACCTTGAACGGCACGACGTACTCGCGAAACGGAATGGCGGCTAGGTCGGCGCCCAGCACGAGGCGCGTCCGCGGCCGCCGGAAATGCCGTCCGGTGTACGACTTAAGTTCGGAAAAAGCTGGTGAGACCGAATCCCAGAGCGTGTCCCCACGGTCGAGGAGCGACCGGAAACCGCTCAGCCGCGATCTTGGGGAGGCCGACGCTTGTGCGTACAATTCGCTGACGACCGCCTGGTCCGCTACCCAGTGCGCGGCAAGCCGTCGCGCCGCCGCTGCCTCCTGCTGCAGGCGGCCTCTCTCGGCTTCCGGGGGCCGTCCCGGTTCCGTTACGCCAACCAAATGCGGTCCACGGCTTGATGGCGCGTCTGCGAGCCCCGAATGAGACGGCCCGGCGCCGATCAGGGCTTCCAGGAATCGCTTCCGCTCCCGCGTCTCGGGTGCATCCCCGGCTTCGACGACCGACAGGATGCTGTCCAGATACCTACGGGCGATCGCCCGGATGTCGTAAACCGATTCCGCCCGTCGTCTGCCGGCAAGTCCCATTTCGCGGCGCAAGGCCGGGTCGCCCGCTAAGGTTAGCATCCGGCCCGCGAGCGTCTCGCTGTCTCCGACGGGGATTAGGAAACCAGTCCTCCCTTCGTCGAGAATCTCTTCGGGGCCACCGCATCGAGTGGCGATCACCGGTTTTGCGTAGCTCATGGCCTCGATCGCAACCATGGAGAACGGCTCGAACTCGGATGCCACGACTGCCGCGCAGCAACGCCGGTAAATGGGGTCGGCCTCCTGTTTTGGCCGCAGGACGAAACAGTCTCGCAAGCTGCGCCTCTGGATCATTCCTTCGAGGACCCGGCGGTATTGCGGCGATCCATCGCCGTAGACCAGAAAACGGGCGCCGGACGGGCGCCTCGCCAGGAAGGACGCCGCAGCTTCAAGAAAGACCGGGACCCCCTTGTGCGGCTCCAGGGTCGTCAGCATCGCGAATTCCGGCAAGTCCGGCCCCGCCCAATCGCTTTCGCTGTCGCCGACGGGTGGCAGCTCCGTACCGTTGACCAGTACCTGGAGGCGCGATTCGGCCACCTTGCATACGGTCCGCAGGTGGTCGCCAACCCACCGGGACGGCGTGAGCACCAGATCCGCCATGTAGAACTGCAGCACGTCGAGCCGGTGCCATGCCTCCATGCTCAGCCCGGGAAAAGCCCGTGGCAAGAGCGCTCCATGGCAATGCACGACCAGGGGAACCCTCGCGCGAATGGCCGCTGCGGACGCGGGGTAAATCGCTACCGTATTCACAACCACCGCGTCCAATTCCAACTCGCGGTACAGATTCGTGAGGGCCGCCGTCTCCTGCTGCAGGCGCTCCAGCCAGTGAGCGTCCCCGTGGTTGGGGATGGTGAGGCCGTACGGTAGCTCGAATATCGGGAATGGAAGCTTCTGCTTGGCCAGCGACTTCATCGGGCCATCCGTCACGGGAAAGACGACGACGGGTTGGATCTCCCCCTCCGGAAGATTCTGGAGGAGGTTGAGCAGAACTCGCTCCGCCCCGGCAATCCACGGAGAATGAGACACAAAGCCGACCCGAGGTGCAGCTCTCCCTCTCATCCGGCGGCCTTTCCCCGCCGGCTCGGCGCGCCAGTTGCTCGCATTAGGAAATCCAGGAACCGCGGAAGGACGGCCTGCGTATCGAAACGCGTCCGCACCTCGCGACGGGCATTTTCGATCGTCGCGGTTCGACACTCGGGATTGTCCAGCAGGACGGCGATCGCAGATTTCCACGAGCCGGCGTTGTTCTCCGCCAACATCCCAGTTCTGCGATCCTCCACATAGTCGACGTACGGCGGCAGATTGGAATACACGCCGGCGGCGCCGGCGGCGGTAGTTTCCAGGTACTTGTTGGGGCACCGGGATGCATCCGAGCGTGTGTTTTCCACTGGCGCCAGCAGGATGTCCGGCCCGGCTTCGCACAGGGCTGCCGCATAGCGGGAGTATCCGAACACGTATCTGTAGTGGATGAGCCGCTGCGCGTCGACGGACTGAAGCGCGTTGGGAAGCGTCACGCCCATGAAGAACACGTCGAAGTCGTCGCGCTCCTTCGCCAAACTGGCAAGAGCCTCGAATGGCGCTTCCATCCGGCGGGGCGAGCCCACGTACCCGACGCGGAGCCGGCGGCCTGGACCGCGCGGCATCTGCGGAAACAGGGAGAGCTTGACGTTCACCGGGAGCACTTCCACATCGCGGCTGTGCGGTCGCAAGTCCTCCGCGAGAATCGGGTTGTATGTAAGGACGCGATCCGCCCGGGTGAGGCAATACAGGAAGTCTTCGTACGTCTTGGCCCCAGGAGTGAAAACGTCCGCATACTCTTTCCACTCCTTGCCGATGGCGAACCAGTTATCGTCGAGCATGTAGACTGCCGGGATCCCGTAGCGGTTGCAGCAGTCCATCAGCCGGCAGGCGTTCTGCGACCGGGTGCGGCTGAAAATCACCAGTTCCGATTTCGTGAGATCGGTTGGCCGAGCGGCCGTGTCCAGAACAACCCGCCAGGTGAGCACGCCCTGGCCTTCGAGCAATTCGAAATAGTTGAAAAAGCAGAGTTGGTTGTGCGCCGGCTCATTCATCCCGCCGAGGACTAGGACACGAAGCGGGCTGGAACCGGTTGAAACGGATGAGTCCCGGGCGCTTTCAGCGGGTTTCGCGCACCCGTTGCCAAAGTCCGCCCGCCATCTCCGCAACAATCTCCGGACGGTGCGCTGCGTACCGGTGGGGAGGTCTGCGACGAAAACCGCGGCGTCCTCCCAGTCGCACGTCTCTCGGACTTCCCGCGGCGCGCCGGATCGCCGAACCACCCGCCGGGCCGCGATATCTCCGCTGATGCCGAGGTCGCTGGCCAGAGGATAATTCGCTTCCGACCAACGGCACGGGGGCGAATCCGATGGCAGTACGGAGATGGAGTCGGTTCGTGTCGCCCGCGTGGTAAACTCCCACCAGAAGGCTCGTTGCAGGAGTGGCGACGTGGAGAAGCCGCCCTGGCGGAAGAAACACTCTCGGGAGACCAGCGAACCGGCCATGGGAACATAGTCGAGCATCTCCACCCAGCCTCCGTCATAAGCGGCGGGCGGGGCGTCCGCGGCGGACCACTTCCAACTTTGCAGCGGCAGCTCCCGCATGTCGCCGGGCGATGGGCGCGCGGCCGCGAATGTGGGTCCGGGTATCGGCAAACTATCCCGTTGCCGTCGCTGAAGCCAGCCCAGCCAATCTCGAAAATCGATTCCTGGGCATGCGAAGGTAAGGAAGGACCCGTGAGCCGCGAGTGCTCCGTGGTTGAACAGGAGCGCCGGAAGTTCCGGAACGCCGGTAGGCGATGTGATCTGAACGTCATGAGCCGTGAGGCTCCCGAACGGGAGCGCCAGCCGCCAGGGATCGCCGTGCGGCACAACGATAAGCTCGATGCCGCTGGATTGGCCGGGGTAGTGTCCGGCTATGTCGGAAACAAGCTTGTCCACCTCAGAATACAGATCCAGGTAATTACCGAAGACTGCGATCACGGCGGACACCAGCGGAGGCTCCGTGCGCATTCCAACATTGTATCTTCATGTCGTAGGCGCCGTCCCGGAACGGAACCCTTGGGAGCGAAGAACGGGTGTCGGTCGCCACAATCGAATCCGGAGAGACCTGGAAGGTTTTGGGCGATGCTAAGGGTGCCGGTTTCGGAGATGACCCGGTCTCCCCACCGGGGCCAGGGCCGCGCGGGGCATCTTCGGCTGGGCGGAAGGGTGCATGAAGGGCGCAAGCAGACAGCACGGGCTACACATCGGCTGCTCGCCGCTGCCGGCCCGCGACTCCGTCGCCTTCAGCTTTAGCCGCAGCCTTCCACACGTATCGATGGTGAAGACCCCCGACGCGCGGCAGCGAAATCAGCTCCGCCCCGGCCGGTTTCGGCTCAATGGTCCTGCCGCTCGGAGTGTCCTTGCCCAACCCATCGTGAGTCCGGTCCGCGTGGTAGTAGGCCACGTACTCGCGGGCCAGGCGCCGCACGTGCGCTTCGTCCAGCGCGATCACGTGATCGAAACACTCCCGGCGCGCGCCGCCCACCCATCTCTCCGCCAGACCGTTCTGCCACGGACTCCGCACGCTCGTCCGCACAGGCTTGATGCCGGACGAGTCCAGGAAGTCGCGCACCTCCCGGCTGAACTTGGCGTCGCGGTCCAGGATGACGTAGCGGTGACGGGCGGAGTCCGAGAACGTCCCTCGAAGCTGCTGAACCACCCAGTCGGCCGTTGGGTGCGCGGCCACGTTGAAGTGCAGGATCTTGCGCCGTCCGTGATCGATCGCGAAGAAGCAGTAGAGCAGGCGGAAGGTGACGGTCGGCACGGTGAAGAAGTCCAGCGCGGCGATCGCCTCGCGATGGTTTCTCAAGAACGCGAGCCAGTTCTGGGCGGCGTCGCCAGTTTGCGGCAGCCGGCGGGCCAGGTAGCGGGACACGGTGCGTTCGGATACGTCGAAGCCCAGCTTGAGCAGTTCGCCGTGGATTCTGGGAGCGCCCCAGGAGGGGTTCTCCCGCGCTATGCGCCGGACGATCTCGAAGATGTCAGCGCCGATCTTGCGTCCGCCGCCACGCGAGCGCAGGCGCCAGTGGAGCCGGAAGCCCGCGCGATGCCAGCCGACGACGGTTTCGGGCTTGACCAAAATGAGCGCCTCGGCCCAGCGCGACCAGAGGCGCCGCAGAGCCAGCCAAAACAGGCGGTCGAGGATGTTGAGGCGGGGCCTGGGATGTTTGCGTTTGAGCACGGCCACCTGTTGGCGCAGGGCAAGAATCTCCAGACCAAGATTGTGGCGTGTGCGAAGGAACACGCGCAGGCAGGCGAAGAGCGTGAGCATGCGGTTTTCGCCATTGTAGAGAAGAGCGCGACCGCCCGGCTCCCGGCTCCTCTCCCGTCTGGCCGGTGGCCTTCAGATTCGTTACCTTGATTACCTTGTTAAGCGAGGCGGCGGGAACCGCCTCCTGAAAACAAACGACTTACGTGGCCAGAAAACAACGCCATTGACGCCTTAGTCCCTTATTTCAATCGAAATCCGTTTTCCCAAGCTGGACGCCGCGGGTTCGAGTCCTGTCTGCCCGGCCTGGCAACATCCTTCCGCTTTGGGACTACAATTCGATCACGGAGGCAGCATTACCCGGACCTCGAACGCGGGGCCGCGCTCACCGCGATATCTTTCGAAAGCTCCTGAGGGCGGACAGTGAGGGTGATTCTTTCTGTAGCACTCGTGCGCATTACGTTAAGAGGAACACGCGTCGCCAACGCCGATACGGCCCTACCCGCCAGCCGATGCAGGTGCGCGCGGCTTCCGACGGCGCCCCGGCTGGCGCACAGCACACGTCCTGGCCGAAGTCGCGGTTCCCGCCGGAACGGGGACCTGGTCCAGGCGGTCTCGCACATCGCTTGCGGGCACGAGGTGGCGCATCGTGGTCTCAAGTGATTTGTGCCCCATCCATTGCTGCACCGTTCGGTCGTCGAAGCCTGCGCGACGCGTCCGTGTCGCGTACGTCGAACGGAACGTCTTCAGATCAAATCTATCCTGGTCCAGTGCGGCGCGCTTCGCGACCTCTTTGCAGTGGTCGAGCATGTGCTGCTCCCGGTTACCCGTCGGTGATGGGAACACAAACGAGCTGCCAGAAGACTTCGGGTGTCGCTCAAGGACCTCCACCAGCTTCGTTGGTACAGGAATCTCCCGCTCCTCCCAGCGCTTCGGGTAGAACCCGCACTTCGCTTTCGCGGTCACCCGAATCGTCCGCAGCCGGAAGTTGATGTCGGTCCAGAACAGATGCTGAACCTCCTGCTCGCGCATGCCCGCCAGCAAGAGGGTCGAAAACAATGCTCCCTCCCAACCCTCACAGGCGCCAAAGAATCTGGCGAGATCCTCCTCTGTGTACTCCACCGGCAACGACGATGTCTTTTGCGAAAGCTGTAACTCGCGCGTGATGCCTGGCCGTCCGTAGCGGCGAAAGAACTGCGCCACGATGACGACGTTGTGCAGGACAGTGTTCGGCGACATCCGCTTCCGCATGAGCGCAATGACATAGTCGTTCAGTTCCTCGACCTGCATTGACTCGAACGGCCGTCCCGGAAAGTGCCCGGCGAAGCGGCCGAGCACAGCCTCGTACTTCCGGTGCGTGTTTCTCTTCTTGAGGGTCTCGATCTGATCCAGGTAATGGTCGATCAGCTTCCGAAGGGGCCGAACCGGCGGCGTCTCCTCCACGGTCGGCTTCGGCGCAAGACCGGGCCGCACGGCCTTGAGTTCATGGCGCTTCTTTCGCTGAGCTTCGATGGCCTCGGCGGATGTAATGCCGGCGGCCCCACGGCACCGGCGGCCGTTCTCATACCATTCGATCAGGTAGCGGCCGTCGGGCAGGGCGCCCCAGTCAAATCCGCCGGACTGCTTTCGGGGAATCGACCGGATGGTCCAGTGACCGTCCGTCTTGACGTTTTTGACAATACTGACGCGTGGCACGGTAGTCTCCGAATACCACGGTCTTGGACTGGGGTCAAAACCCGACAGCAAATAGGACAGCAGAGCTTGGAAGAGGTTGATAACTAAGGGCGGGACGATGAAGCTGGCATTCGACCACTGAATTACTCCCGCTGCCCTGACACTCTAGCTGCTTAGCCGTTTCCAGAGGGCTTCTTCGATTCCGCGGCGAATCTCCAAAGTCTCTGGACTCTCCCCATTCCACGCCCTTGGCTCGAAAAATGGACACCAAAGCTTTCTTCAGGCTCACTATAGCACAGGAGATTTCCCGGCCTGTGCCGGTCCGGTAGCCTGTCGCCAGATCCGAATGTCCCTCTCGTTGCAGGCCGCTACGGATTCCCTGCGGCTTGCCACCACGGAGCGAATCGGCATGCGGCCCGCCTGCGCCTACAGCCCCACCACGCCGGCCGAAAGATAGCTTGCCCCCCAGCGCTATCATGAGAGAGCAATGCCGAAATGGCTGGTCTGGCTGCTCCTCCCGCTCTGTGCCTCCGCCGCCGAGGACCGCTGGATCGACCTCCGCTCCGGCCCCTTCCAGGTGCTCTCCAACGCCGGCGACCGCCCCGCGCGCGACGTGCTCAATCTCCTCGAGCAGCTCCGCGACACCCTGGGCACAGCCCTCGGCAAGCCCGATCTCACCACTCTCTGGCCGGTCCGCGTCTTGGTGCTGAAGTCCGGCCAGCCGGTGGGCCTCTCTCTCAGCCGCGACACCTACACCGGCGCGCTGGCCGCGAACGCCCCCATCCCGCCCGAATGGCTCCGCGAGTGCGTCCGCATCCTGATCGAATCCAATGCCCGCCGCATGCCCGCCGCCATCGAGAGCGGCCTCGAAGTCTTCTATTCCACCGCCCAGGCCAGCGGCACCAAGGTCACTCTCGGCCAGCCCCCGCCGCCCGCCCAGCGCAACCTGGATTGGGCCAGAATTCACCTCGTCGTCGTCGATCCCGCCTACTCCGGGAAGCTTCGCGTGGTGCTCTACAACCTCCAGCAGGGCGCCGATCTCGAACCCGCCTTCCGCAACGCCATCGGCAAGACTTCCACCGATCTCGACCGGCAAGCCCAGGCCTACCTGGCCGAAGGCAATTTTCAGACCATCATGATCGGTGGCCGCGCCCTCGATCCGCGCTCGGATTTCATCGTGCGCCCGGCCGCGCCGCCGCTACCTCAGATCGCCCTGGCCGATTTGCAAGCCACTCGCGACGCTTACGGAGCCTTGCTGAACACCGCGCCCGTCCCGGCGCACGAAGGCCTCGGTCTCGTGGCCTTGCGCGACCAGCGCACCCAGGAAGCCCGGGAGAATCTCGCCGCCGCCACCGAAGCCGCCTCCACCTGCGCTCGATGCTGGCTCGAATTCGCCCGCCTCAACCCCGGCAAGGCGCCCGCGGCGCTCGCTACGGCCGCCCGCTTGAACCCCGCCTGGGCCGAGCCGCACGTCCTTCTGGCCGCCCTCGAACCCGATCCCAGCAAGCAGCTCCAGGAGCTCACAACGGCCGCCCAGCTCGACTCGCGCAACGCCGCGCGCTCTCAGGCGCTAGCCGAATTCAACCAGGCTCACCATCGGTATCCCGAGGCCGCCAAGGCCTGGGCCGCGGCGGAATTGGCGTCCGCCGACGAAGCCGAGCGCGCCCGCATCCACGAGGCCCGCCGCGCCATCGACGAGCAGCGCCTGGAATTCGAGGCCGCCGAGCGCCGCCGCCTGGAAGAGGAAAAGCAGCGCGACCTGCAGCGCGTGAAAGACGCCGCCATGGCCGAGATCCACGCCGCCGAGGAGCGCGCCAACCGCGGCCAGCCCGCCCCGCCGCCCGATCGCAAGGTCGTCAACCTCTTCGACGGCCCCGCCCCTCAGGGAAAAGCCCGCGGCCGGCTCACGCAAATCGATTGCATCGGCCGAACGATGCGTCTCGTCATCGAAGGCGACGACGGCCAGTCCACCCGCCTCCTCATCCGCGACCTCTCCAAGGTGATCCTCATGGGCAGCGGCCCATCCACCCTGGCCTGCGGCAAGCAGAATCCCGCCCCCTTCGTGACCGTCGAGTACTTCCCCAAGCCCGACCCCAAGCTCGGCGCCGCCGGCGAAGTCGCCACCCTCGAGCGCTGACGCGCGCCGCCGTGGGCCGGCATCGGCCAAGGGGCGGCTGGGAAAGGTTCCCCTCCACGAAACGACTCAGCGCCGATGGCGGGCGCGGACGGATTCAGTGTACCTGCTGCTGGGGAGCCCCTAAGAGTCTCAGGTCTTCTTCTGCCCAGATACGTAGCGTATTCGCCTCGGCTAGTGCTCCAGTCAAGTACTGCCGCGCGCGTTCCCTGTCCTGCGTGGACGATGCTGTCCGCGAGACAACAAAGACCGCGGCAAGGCGGTCCTCCGATGTCGATGGACCGTATGGCGCATTGATCAGAGCCTTAAACGCATCCGGGCCGATCTCGATGAGGGCCGCGACCGCCGGCATCTGGTCCACAAAAGCCTTCGGCGCCATCCGCCAGACCGAGCCGATCGTCGGCCAACGGCGCAGACTGATGTTGCGGATAAGGAATGGAATCGCCTCTTTAGTTTTCAGGTGACCGAAGATGTCTGCAAGCTCAGTTTGAAAGAGGTTCAGCTCAGGGTCAATCAGTGGAACCGGCGGCGCCTCCGCCCATTTCAGGAGCAAAGGGACGTTCGCTTTGTTCGCGGCCAGCAGCTTGGCGACATCGGCCGGCAGAGTGATGCCTTCCGCACGCTGGCCAGTTTGGGCCTGGTCCCGCTCGGTCTGGGCAGAGGCCACCAAGAAGCCTGCCAGTGTAGCGATGAGTAGTGACGTTGTTCCTCGCACAAGACCCCTTCAACGATTCGCATGTCGATGCCCTCGTCGGCGACGATCCTCACCCGGCCAGCTCCTCCAAGGGGTATACGACGTCGGCGCGCAACGCTTCGGCGGCGAAGGCGATTGCCGCGCGGACGCCCTCCGCCGTGAGCCGGGGGTGCTCCGACAGGAGTTGCTCGACGCTCTCTCCCGCCCCCAACTTCTCGAAAACCAGCTCGACCGTGATTCGGGTCCCGGCGACGACCGGCTTGCCCATCATGACCTCGGGGTCCGACGCGATAAGACTTCGCGGCATAGATTCAATCAACAGTCTACAGGATGCTCGTCAAGAAAAATGTGCCCTTCCTCTGCTAGCCTGAATAGTTCCGCTTCTCGCGAATGGCAAACCTCAAGGCGCGCCTCAAGAACCTCGCATTCCGCCTGCTCGGCCTGGACCCCGACGCCGTCGTCGTCGCCTTCCTCTCCGGCGACGCCGCGCTCGCCGCCTCCATGGCCGACGAGATTCGCCGCCTCGAACCCAACCGCCGCCATTTCACCGTTGCGCTCGAACCCGGCTCCGCCTGGAGCCTCTACCTCCAGTTACGCCGCCGATTCCGCGGCCTCCGCATCGGCCTCGCGCCAGTGCTGTTCACAACGGAAGCCCGCTACCGCCCCCTCCGCCGCGCGGCCTTCCTGCTCGCCCCCACCAAGATCCTGGCCTGCAACTCCCGCCTCGAGCGCCATCATCTGAGACTGCGCACCGCCCTTGCCTCTTGGCTTTTCCTGCGCGGCGTGCCCCTCGACCGCATCTTTCTCCGGCCCCGCTGGCTCTGCCCCTGGAAGCCCGACCGCTCCTCCGCCCCCGCCGCCCATCGCCTGCTCGAGGGCCGCCCGTTCTCCCCGGATCGCTCTCGCGTCGCCGTGCTCTCGCCCTATTTCCCCTACCCGCTCTCCCACGGCGGAGCGGTCCGCATCTTTCACCTGCTGCGCGAAATGGCCCGATCCTTCGACGTGGTCCTGTTCGCCTTCTCCGAAACCGGCCAAGCCGAGGACCCCACGCCGCTCCTGGAATTCTGCTCGCGAATCGTCCTGGTCCCCAAGCCCCGCTACCGCGAACCGCGCTGGTCCACGCTCGCGCCTCCCGAAGTCTGCGAGTACCAATCGCCAACCATGCGCCGCCTCTGGGAGGGCCTCTGCCTGGAGCTTCAGGTCGCCGTCCGCCAGGTCGAATACACCCAGCTAGCCGGTTATGGCGGCGACATCCTGGTCGAGCACGACGTCACCTTCGACCTCTTCCGCCAGGTTCTAGACCGCCAGTCATCGTTGTCCGCCCGCTGGAACTGGTGGCGCTGGCGCCGCTTCGAGACTCGCGCGCTCCCCCAGTTCCGCCGCGTCGTCGCCATGTCCGAAAAGGACGCCGCCCTGCTCGCGGCCCCGCACGTCCGCGTGGTCCCCAACGGCGTGGATCTGCGCCGTTTCCGCCCCATCGGCGAACCCCCTGGCCAGTCTCTCCTCTTCGTCGGCTCTTTTCGCCATTTCCCTAACGTCGTGGCCTACCGTTTCTTCACCGAACGGGTCTGGCCGCTTCTCCGCGACGCCTTCCCCGGCCTGACCCTGACCGCCGTCGCCGGCCCCGACCCGCTCCTCTACTGGCAGGCCGCCGCCGATTCGCCGGCCCCGCCCGCCGACCCGCGCATCCGCCTGCTCGGCTTCGTCGCCGACGTTCAGCCGTTGTACGCCCAGGCCAACCTGGTCATCGTCCCCACGCTAGTCTCCGCCGGAACCAATCTAAAGGTGCTGGAAGCCATGGCCATGGAGCGCGCCGTGGTCTCCACCACCTCCGGCTGCGCGGGCCTGGGGCTCGAGCACGGCGTGAGCGTCTGGGTAGCCGACACCGCGCCCGCCTTCGCCGAAGGAACCGCCACGCTGCTCTCCGATCCCGCCCTCCGCCTCAGCCTGGCCCGCCAGGCCCGCCGTCTGGCCCTCGAGCGCTTCGACTGGGAACGCCTCGGCGAGCTCCAGCGCTCGATCCTCGCCGAGTTGGCCGGTTCGCCGCTCGTCATCCGCCCGGCGGGCGAGCCCGACATCCCGGAGCTCGACCGCATCCAGAAATCCTCCCCGGAAGCCGTCCTCTGGGAGCCGCAAGGCTACCTGGCCTACGATTGCCTGGTGGCCGAGCTGGACGGCCGCGTCGTCGGCTTCGTGGTTTGCCGCATCCTGGACGATAAGGAAGGCGAGGTGCTCAGCCTGGTCGTGGATCCCCCCTTCCGCCGCCGCGGCATTGGCAAGCGCCTGATGCTCCAAGTGCTTGGCCGCTCTCGCGAATCCTGGTTCCTGGAAGTTCGCCAGTCCAATTCGCCCGCCCTCATCCTCTATCGCAACCTGGGTTTCCAGGAGATCTCGCGCCGGCCCAACTACTACCAGGACACCGGCGAGACCGCGGTTGTCATGCGCCGGTTTTCATGCTAATGTCACAATTGGCAGCCGGGTATTGCAGGGTCCCGGTCCCGAACGTGGGTGTAATGGATCTTCAGCAAATCGCCTGCCGTGCCTTCGACCCCCAACCAGCCGCCCGGATTGGCCACCTCACCGCAAGGAGTATCGCGCCTATGCAATTGACCCCGGAAGAGTTGAAAGCGCATCTGATGCAAACCGATGACGGATTTCGACTTCTGGCCAAGCAGCACTGTGAACTCAAGAAGCAATTGGAGTCGCTCTCCGCCCGGCCCTTCCTCAGCCCGGAAGAGCAGATCGAGGAGACTCGCATCAAGAAGTTGAAACTCCGATTGAAAGACCAGATGCAGGAAGCCATGGATCGGTACCGGCAGCAACACCAGCCGGTCTGAGCATTGGGTGCGCTGGCCGTCGCGCAGGGCGGGCCGTGGCTCGCCCTGACCAAGCCATAAATATGGGGCGGGAAATCTTGCCCGCAGCCGGCTAGCCACACTCCGAGCTCGAGGTCGAACCGCGTGGTCAATTCAGGTACTGCCGCTGACGCCTAGCGCTGGAGCCTGCGCCGGGCCATGCCCGCGAGCAGAATCAGGGCCGAGCCCAGCAGCGTCAGGCTGCCAGGTTCCGGAACAGCGCCGCTACTGTAGGTCGCCAGGAACGCTCCCTGGCCGCATGATGCGCCGGTGTTGTCCGCGCAGCTATACGGGGTGTTATTCCAGTTCGAGTATAGGAGGCTGCCGTCACCGGTATCATTGTTCCAGGCGAAGTAGTAGGTGCTGTTACCGCCCGACTCAATGTCTCCGCCCATCACCGCCCCATCGGAGTAATCCGAGTCTACGTCGTAAGCGCCAGGGTCATTGACGGTTGCCCCGAACATGTAGATCGTGCCAGGTGTCACGGGGACGTTCATGGTGAAGGTGTACTCGTCAAGATTCCCGTCCGGCGCTGCCGTGACCCCGCTCAGGTACAACATCGACCCCGTCAACTCGTAGTTGGTGTTGTCCCACGCGGAGATGAAGGCCTGGAACTCGAAGCCTGCCCCGTCCGACGACTGCAACCAGAAGCTGAAACTGGTTACGTCGGTCGCCCCGGCCGGAGTGGTAATTGCCTCTCCATAGGTGGATGTGTCCGGATAGCCGAAACGCCAGATCGTATCGGTTCCGTCCCAGAGTGGATAGGTATTAACTTCGCCGCCGAAGGCGATCACCGGCAGCACACCCAGAACCAACGCAACCGCCAAGAAACACCTGTACATGAAAACTCTCCTTCGCCCTCAGGCGCGTGTCCCGTCTGCCAGTATGAATGAGTCCAGGTGCAGGGTCAAGCGGAGTCGCCCAGAAGGAACGGATTTCCGTACCAGTACGCATGGGACTTCCCTGGCCGGCATTTGCTCAAAGGACCCGTCGAAACCGGGCGCCCGGTTCACAGTCACGCCCCCTCACAACCGCATTCTCCCGCCCTGCCAACAAGTTCGAAGTTCCGCGAGCCGCTCGCCGGGGCCCCCCAAGCTATCCTGAGGCAGGCATGATTCCAACTCCGGTTGCCGATCACCCCGCCCCCCTCCATCCGCCAAAACCCAGAATGTCACTTTCGAAGCCAATCCCATTTTCGGACACTTCTTGCCAACTAATGGATAATCAAGTGAATAGGCTGTGCAAAACCTGCCAGGAAGCCCCCTCCGAACCGCCCGGAAACGAACCCACCGCCGCCCTAGCGCAGGTTGTACTTCTTCATCTTGTAGCGCAGCGTGTCCCGCGTGATGTGCAGCAGCCGCGCCGCTTGCGTCTGGTTGCCGTCGGTCTTTTCCAGGGCGCGGGCCACCAACTGGCGCTCGTTATCCACCAGCGACAAGCCGCCCTCCGGGATCTCCAATTGCGCCTCCGGGGCCGCGCCATGCCTTGCCTCCGAGTGGGTGATGGCGATGGGCAAACTGGCCGCCCCGATCAGCGACGCCTCTTCCAGGATCATCGCCCGCTCCAGCGCGTTCCGCAACTCCCGCACATTCCCCGGCCAGTCGTGCGCCAGCAGCAGCTCCAGCGCTTCCCGCGACACCCCCTCGATCCGCCGCTTGAACTTCCGGTTGTAATGCTCGATGAAGAACTCCAGCAGCGGCGGAATGTCCTCCCGCCGTTCGCGCAACGGCGGAATCACGATCTGGATCACGTTCAGCCGGAAATACAGGTCCTGCCGGAACGCCCCCTCTCGCACCGCCTCCCGCAGGTTCTTGTTGGTCGCCGCCACGAACCGCAGGTCCACGAAAATGTCCTTCAATCCCCCCAGCCGCCGGAAGCTCTGTTCCTCCAGCACCCGCAGCAGTTTGGCTTGCAGCGTCAGCGGAATCTCGCCGATCTCGTCCAGGAACAGCGTGCCCCGGTCGGCCAGCTCGAACAGCCCGCGTTTCTGCGCCCGCGCGTCGGTGAACGCGCCTTTCTCATAGCCGAACAGCTCGCTCTCCAGCAGCGTCTCCGGGATGGCCGCGCAATTGATGGCGATGAACGGTTCCGTCTGCCGGGCGCTCTCGTAGTGCAAGGTCTTCGCCACCAGGTCCTTGCCCGTCCCGTTCTCGCCTTCCAGCAGGATGGTAGTCGCCTCGCTCGCGGCCACCTTGCGCACGAAGCTCAACACCTCTTGCATGGCCGGCGAATCGGCGATCACCTCCCGCTTCATCGGCGCCAGCTCTTCGGTGACGTCCTTGATGGTGGCCGCCACGCCTTCCATTTCCCCGCCATCGTTAAATATCGGCGAGGTCCGGATCAGCACCATCCGCTCGCGTCCCTCCCCGGTGTGCAGGTGTACCATCCCATGCGGCAGGGCGGCACTGGAATGCAGGCCCTCCATCAAGCCGCAACTGGATTCGCACTTCCTGCAGTGAAACGCCTCCCGGCAGCTCAAACCCACCATCTCCGAGGCCTCGATCCCGAACAGTTTCTCCGCCGCCCGGTTCATCCCGGTGATCTTCTGTTCGTTGTCGTACAGCACCAGGGCGTCGGAAAGCTGGTCGAAGACCGCCTCCAAAACATTGGACTGCTGCCACTTCGGGACCAGTTTGGACATGTTTCGGTTTTCTCTGACAGGGATCTCTTCATCATACCGCAACGGGTGGGTGAAATCACCCAGAGCGCCATCCCCCATACGAACTGTTTACACCTCCCCGGACCCACCCCGGGCTGGGTCACCTTGCGCAATCCCGACCAGCCTGGGTGTCCTACCCCCTCTAGCCTCGCCCCGGGCCTCGATCCCGGCGCGTATCCTATGAGGATAGAAGGAGATACGATTAGCGTTCGCCCCCATCGCGTGTGGCTATTCGATTGCTACATCTATGCCGGATGAAGCGAAACCATCTCAGGACTCTCTGAAGGAGTCCCAGGATATGGAGACAGTTCAACTCGCAATCCACGACGCCCCCTACGCTTCGGCGCTTCGGGACCAGCTCGAACGCACCGGCGCCCGCGTCGTGCGCTGTGTCGAGGTGCCGGACCCTGGGCGGGAGGGCGTGATCGTGGTAGACGCCGGCGCTCTGGACCGGCTGCCCGTTCCCTTCCGGAATCCCGAGCGGGTGGTGCTGATCACGCGCAACGATCCCCAGCATCTGGCCAAGGCCTGGAATGCCGGAATCCGCTCGGTGGTGTTTAACGAAGACCCGTTGAGCACCGCGGTCCTGGCCATCATGGCGGTGGAACTGCGCGTCCCCAAGTCCTCCGCGACCCGGGAAGGGAGCGCCTGAAATGGCAGCGCGCCTGGACCTTGAGGAACTCGCCGAAATCCTAAGAAAACGGATCTGTCCCGACTGCGCCTGCGGTTCCGGGGAGCCAGTTTGCGGGCTGGAAGACCAGAACCAGTGCCGGTTGTTCCAGCTTTTCCCATTGGTGGCCCAGGCCATCCTGGCGACCGATGGCGACGACCTGGAGCCCTACCTGCGGGCCGTCGACGAGCACGTATGCTCGGTTTGCATGGATCAGGCCCTGGACGGGAGCTGCGCGCGCCGCGAGGCTGGTTGCGCGCTGGATGGCCGCCTGCGCGAGATCGTGGACGCCATTAACCAGGCCACGGGGAGGAGCTTCCGCGTCAAGCCGCAGCCGTAGCATGATAATAGGAATCATTGGAGACTTTATGGAGAAATACATCGTACATCTGGTGATCTGGGGCGTGCTGGCCACGATCCTCGTGTTCCTGGCCCTCTACCGCAGACGGGTTTATATGAAGAGCGACGAGTCCCTGCATGTGCTCGACGCCGAAGCGCCGCTGGTGGATACGCAAGCGGACGTGAACGTGAAACTCCAGAAGCTCGATCGCTGCGGGATCGCCCTCACCATCCTCGTGGCGCTGTACGCGCTCGCCATCGCCGGCGTGTACATCTACAACATGTTCATGGATACTTCGATTAAGATGGGCTAAGCGGACCATCATGCGTTCCCCGATCGGCCTTGCGATTCTGGGGTTCGCCCTCTGCGGAGCGGCTGGTGTCGGGCGCGGCGAGACCGCCGGGAGCGCCTGCTCCGCCTGTCACGATGAACAGGGTAAGAAGCTGGCGGTTTCCGCGCACGCCTCCCTGACCTGCGTTTCCTGCCACGCCAGGCACCAAGACTTTCCGCACCCGGCCGGCGTTCCCAAGCCCGTCTGCTCCCAGTGCCATGCCGAGATCGCGGCGCAGTACGCCCGCAGCGTGCATGGCCAGGCCTCGAAGAACGGCAATGCGGCTGCTCCGGATTGCGCCGTCTGCCATGGCAGCGCTCATGAAGCCCAGCGCACCACCACCGCCGAGTTCCGCAAGGCAGTCCCAGACTTGTGCGGCATGTGCCATGGCGACGTGGCCGGGCAATACCGCGCCGGCATACACGGCCAGGCGGTAGCCCGGGGCATTGCCGCCGCGCCCGTCTGCACCACCTGCCACGGCGAGCACTCCATCCTCGCTCCCGGCAACCGCGCCTCTTCGGTCAACTCCTCGCACATCCGGGATACCTGCGGCCAGTGCCACGCCAACGTGCAACTCTCGCGCCGGTTCGGGCTGCCCTCCGACCGCATTATCAGCTTCGACGCCTCATACCACGGCCTGGCCGCCCGGTCGGGTTCCCAATCGGTCGCCAACTGCGCCACTTGCCACGGCTTCCATCTCATCCTGCCCTCTTCCGACCCCAGGTCCTCGACCAACGTCAAGAACCTGCCGGCCACTTGCGGACGGTGCCATCCGGGCGCGGGGAGGCGCTTCGCCATCGGCCCGGTGCACGATGCGGTGGGCGACGGGGAACCGGAGGCCGTAAAGTGGGTCCGCCTGGCCTACGCCGTTCTCATCCCGCTGACCATCGGCTTCATGCTGTTGCATCAGCTCGGCGACTGGGTGCGCAAATTATTGGCCCTGCGCTTTCGGCCGGTTCGCCGCGCGGCCGCCGCTGTGGTCGCCCGGCGGGAGGTCCGCATGTACGGCGTCGAGCGCATCGAGCACGCACTCACCGCCCTTTCGTTCCTGGTCCTGGTCTGGACGGGCTTCGCCTTGAAGTACCCGGACCAGTGGTGGGCGCGCCCGCTGGTCTCCTGGGAACGCTATTTCCCCGTGCGCGGGACCTTGCATCGCATCGCGGCCGTGATTTTGATGGCCACCGCCGCCTTCCACGTCGCGACGCTCGCCGCCAGCCGCCGCCTCCGCCGCCATTGGAAGGAACTCTGGCCGCGCCGCCAGGATGCGCCGGAAGCCCTCCTCAACTTCGCCTATAACCTGGGCCTGGTCTCGAAGAAGCCCCCCATTTCGTCCCATAGCTACCTCGAGAAGGCTGAGTATTGGGCCGTGGTCTGGGGAACCGCCGTGATGGGCTTGACCGGCCTGCTGTTGTGGGCCAATAGCTGGGCCTTGCGCTGGCTGCCCAAGAGCGTCATCGACGTGGCCACCGCCATGCATTTCTACGAGGCCATCCTGGCGGCCCTGGCTATCCTGGTCTGGCATTTCTACTCGGTGATCTTCGATCCCGACGTCTATCCGCTCGAGACCGCGTTCCTCGACGGCCTCTCCGTCAGGCAGCGCCCCGAAACGCACACCGATCCGAAAGAGCCCGACGAATAGCCCTATGAATCCTTTCCGGCCCAACTTCCAGAAGCTGGTCTCGCCCATCATCCACCTCAGCTCGAATTGGGTGAGCCGCTGCGGCGTGGTGCTGGTCACCTCGGCGGTGGTCTTCTGGCTCTTCTTCTTTCCCATGAGCGTGCGGGGCGCGAGCTCGCATCCCTATCTCGGCATCCTCGAGTTTCTGATCATTCCCGGGGTGTTCTTCGCCGGGCTGGCGCTCATTCCCCTGGGGATGTGGCGGCTGGTGCGGCGCGAGCGGAGGGCCGGCGTGCCCCTGGCGGAGATCTCGCCGCTCGCGCTGGCCAAGACCGAGCTGCGCAGCCTGCTGGTTTTCGTGGGCATCACCACCGCCGTCAACCTGATCCTGGGCGGCCTGTTCACCTACCAGGCGGTGGGCTACATGGATAGCGTCGCCTTCTGCGGCAAGACCTGCCATACCGTGATGCAGCCGGAGTACGCGGCCTACCAGAATTCGCCGCACTCCCGCGTGGATTGCGTGGCTTGCCATATCGGCCCCGGCGCCTCCTGGTTCGTCCAGAGCAAGCTCTCGGGAGTCGGCCAGGTTTTCGCCGTCACCTTCAACACCTACCCGCGCCCCATCCCTACGCCGGTCCGCAATCTGCGCCCGGCGCGGGAAACCTGCGAGGCCTGCCACTGGCCGCAGAAGTTCGGCGAGGACCGCCTGCGCGTCGTCTACAACTACGCCGACGACGAGAAGAACACCGTCACCAAAACTGCCCTCCTGATGCGCATCGGCGGCGGACACGGCAGCCCCGGCATACATGGCGCCCACTTGGGTCCCGGAGTTGTGATCCACTATTCCCCGGACGACGAGAGCCGCCAGAGCATCGCGCGGGTGGAGTACCAGAACAGTCTGACCGGGCGGCACAACGTGTTCCTGGCCGCCAATGCCAAGCCCGAGACGCTGGCTAGGCTGGCCACGCGCCAGATGGACTGCATGGATTGCCACAACCGCCCCACGCACACGCTCGAGCTGCCCGAGCGCGCCGTCAACAAAGCGCTGGCTTCCGGCGCCATCTCCCCGTCGCTGCCCTTCGTGAAGAAGACGGCGGTCGAGTTGCTCCGCAAGCCCTACGCCAGCCAGGAGCAGGCCGCCCGCGCCATCCCCGCCGCGTTGCGGGATTTCTACAAGGGCAGCCAGCCGGAGGCCGAGGTCGCCCGGGCCGCCCAGGCGCTGGTCGCCATCTACAGCCGCAACGTCTTCCCGGAGATGAAGGTGACCTGGGGAAGCTATCCCAACAACGTCGGCCACACCGACTTCCCGGGCTGCTTCCGCTGCCACGACGACAACCACGCGACCGCCGGCGGAGAGAAGATCGTCCAGGACTGCAACACCTGCCATCAGTTGCTGGCCATGGACGAGGCGGCGCCCAAGATCCTCACGGACCTGGGGCTCCAGTGACGGCCAGCGCGCTACAATTGGTGCGGAGCCGACTGCCATGTTCCCGCTGACCAAGATCCTGTTGCCGGTGGACTTCTCCGAGCGCTGCCTGGGCGGCGCGCGCTATGCCGAGGCGTTGGCGGCGCATTTCCAGGCCGAAATCACGCTGCTCCACGTCCTGGAACCGATCCGCCAGGACCTAAAGCAGCTCGACAGCTTCCTCACGGGAGAACTCGCCGGAGTGCGCGTGCGGCGGGTGCTTTTGGAGGGCGACCCGGCCCGGCAGATCGTAGAGTTCGCCCACCGCGAAGGGATGGACCTGATCGCGCTGCCGACCCATGGCCACGGCCCGTTCCGGCGCTTCATCCTGGGCTCGATGACCGCCAAGGTGCTGCACGACGCGGATTGCCCGGTGTGGACCGGCGTCCACCTGGAGCAGGCGCCCAAAGTGGATGCGATCGCTTTCCGCAGCCTCGTGTGCGCGTTGGATCTGGGGCCGCAAAGCCGCAAGGCGCTGGCCTGGGCCGCGGCCATGGCAGGTGAATTCAAGGCCCGCCTGACCCTGGTGTATGCCCTGCCCTGCATCGAGTCGCGCCCCGGCGAATACTTCGACCGGGAACTGGTGGCGGATCTGGCCAAGAGCTCTCGCGAGGAGCTGGAGAAACTCCGCGCCGAAGCCGGCGCCGAAGCCGAGCTGGTGGTGGAAGGGGGGGACGCGCCCCGCGTGGTCTGCGGCGCCGCCGAATCGCGCCAGGCGGACCTGCTGGTGATCGGCCGCGGCTCCGCCGCCGGCATGTTCGGCCGCTTGCGCACCAACGCCTACGCGATCATCCGGCAATCGCCCTGCCCGGTGGTCAGCGTGTAGGCCGCCTACTTGTAGGCGAACACCGACGCGTAGATGATCAGAGCAATCAGCAGCAGGCCGATGGTCAGGGCGGTGTAGCCAAGGCGCCGCCAAAGCTGGACCGCGAGCGGCGCGGGCGGCGGCATCAGGAGCTTTTCGAGCTCGCCGCTCTCGACCAGTTCCCGATACTCGCGCGGACGGTCGCGCTTGAACTCTTCCAGCGGCATGCCGCCTGTGAAGACCACGGTGTCGATGGGAAACTTCTCCGGACGGAAGTGCGTGTTGAAGAAGTGCACGGTAAAGATAAAGCCGACCGCTAGCAGGGCTTCGTCGCTGTGGATGGTGGTGGCGACGTTGATCATCGAGCCGGGCAGCAGACGCGTGAAGAAGGCCGGGAACCAAAGCAGCAATCCGGTGGAGCCGATCACCGCCACACCCCAGAACACCGCGAAGTAGTCGAACTTCTCCCAGTAAGTCCAGCGGCCATACTCGGGACGCTGGCCGCGGCCCATGAACCATCTGAGCGAGCCAACCAGTTCGTGCCAGTCCCGGCGGTTGAACAGCATGCTTTTGGGGTTCCAGATGAACTGCCTCCAGCTCCCGCCGTGACGGCCGCGGTGGCGGTAGAGATCGAACAGGTGCAACCCGAAATAGGAGAAGGTGAGCACAGCGCAGAAGCGGTGGACCAGCCCGGCGCCCTCGAAGCCGCCGAACAGGCGAGCCAGCACCCTGGCCCAGCCGGCATACGAGAATTTGAGCAGCATGCCGGTGAGCGCCAGACCGATGAAGCTGGCGACCACTAACAGGTGCAGGTTGCGCTGGTAATTCGTGAAGCGGCGCACGTAGGGCTCATCGCCGCCGCCGGCGTGGGCGGCCTTGAGTTGCCGGCGGTACTGGAGCGATCGCGGCAGCCAGGCCAGGGTGTGGAGGCCGGAGACGACTAGCGTGCCAATCAGCAGCGAGGTCATGCCCCAGAACGTGTAGAACAGGAACGGATACTTGGCCGGGTCGTGGTGCGTGGCATGCGTGAGGTAGCCGGCGAAGCGGCGGTTGGAGCCGCTGTGGCATTGGCCGCAAGTCTTGACGATGTTGGCGCGGCTCAAGCGCGAGCGTGGGTCGCTGACCGGCAACACGTCGTGCGCGCCGTGGCAATCGTAGCATTTGGCCGTCTTCACATATCCCAGCTTGGAGACCTTGCCGTGGTAGGTCTCGAAGTAGCTCTCGGTGATCTGCTTGTGGCAGCGGCCGCACTGATCCATGATATGCAGCCTGAAGTCGGATTGATCGGTGCGCTCGATGCTATGCGCGGAGTGGCACTCACTGCACACAGGCAGCGATTTCGAGGTCCTGGTCACCTGGGGGGAGTGGACACTCTTGGTGAATAGCTCGTAAATGCCACGGTGGCACTGCGCGCAGGTGCGCGCGATGTTGGCGGGGTTTACGCTGGAGCGCGGATCGCGGCTGGGCAACTCGTGATGGGGGGTGTGACAGTCGGCGCAATCGGCCGTGACCGTGAGGCCACTCTCAAGCAGCCCCCTGCCGTGGATGCTCTCGATGTAGTGCTCGACCACGTCGCGCTGCGTTCCGTGATGCGCGATGTAGCGGACGGCCGCTTTCTGCCCGGCGCGGTGGCATCTGGCGCATAGCGCCGGAACGTTTCGCGAATACGTGGGCGCTTGGGAGTCGTTCCGGGTTTGGACCGCGTGCGCGTGGCCGTGGCAGTCCTGGCAGCGGGGGGCGTCTGGACTGCCCTGTGCGGCGAGCGTTCCGTGCGTGCTCTCGCGATACTGCGCCACCTGGTCGGCGTGGCAAATGGAGCAATCCACCTGGGCGGTCATGGTGCTGCAAGGGCGCAGGTCCGACGGCGTCCCACCAGTGTGGCACTGCACGCAGGCTTTGCGCGCGTGCCGGGACTGGTCGAGTTGCGCCTGGTCGACGTACAGCGATACGGTCTTGCCGCCGCGCGTAACCTTGAGCGCCGGCTCGCCGTGGCAGCGCATGCAGTCCTTGTCCGACATGCCTTGCGCGTAGAAGACGCGGCGGACCTTGTGCGGCTCATGGCAGTCGACACAGGCCGGAATCAGGTGCGGTTGCTTCTCCCACAGCTCGCCGCGGATCACCTTACGATGGACCAATTCGATCTGTGCGTGGCAGCGCGTGCAGGTCTTCACGATTGCCTGCTTGGAGATGGAGGACCGCGGATCGGTGTGCGGCAGGACGAAGTGGGCGGTATGACAACTGGTACAGACTGCGGTGACGATCAGGCCGCGGCGGAACAGCCCCTCGCCGTGGATGCTCTCGGTGTAGTTCTCCAGGATATTGGACTGGGGAATGTCGTGCGTGAGCTGTACCGGCGAGCCTTCGTGATGGCACTGGCCGCACAGGCGGGGAACTTCGATGGTGGCGATGGGCGAGCCGGGATCGGTGCGCCGCAGGACGTTGTGCGCGCCATGGCACTTCTTGCAGGTTGGCGCCAGCTTGTCGCCGCGCTGGGCCGCCTTCCCGTGGAGGCTTTCCGCGTATTGCCGCTGCTCATCGACGTGACAGCTCCCGCAATCTACCGGCGGCAGCTTCTCCGGATGGGGGAAGTCCTTGCCGGTGCTGTGGCAGCTCCGGCACTCGAGGGCGGAGTGCGGAGAGAGCCGCAGCGCGGCGTCGTTAAAGACTGGCGGCACACCGGGTTCGCGATTGCCGGTGCGGCGCCCAGCCTCGTGGCAGACAGTGCAGTCTTCCGAGCCAGGCAGCGGTTTGGGTTTCTGCGCCAGCGCCGGAGACAGGGTGAGCGCAACCAGGAGGAGCAGGCGAAGCATGTTGACGTGTTGGGGAATGGTGGGCAATTGAGATGCCAGGCTCGTAAGGTCAATTATTGCAGTACGGCATGGCGATCTTCAATGGTGTCCCTGCGCCTATTCACCCATAAGTCTGGTGGCATTGCCCCTCAGACCTTCTTCAAGAGAGCGGCTTGATTGCAGCGGATGTGGGGAAGGCCGGTTACTTCGAAGCCGGCCTGGGCCGCGGCGTCGAGTTCGGCTTGGAAGGCCGGGGCTTTCACGTGCCCGGTGGGCTCGGCCAGAAGCAGGCAGGCGCCGGGCCGCAGCGCGCGGGCGGCCTCGGTGAAGAAGGCGCTTACGCTGGGCAGTTCGTGCACCATGGCGAAGGCCAGCGCGAAATCCACGGCGCCGTCCAGGCCGTCCAGTCCCAGGGAATCAGGCGTGGTCAGACGCGCCTCCACGCGCTCGAGCAGCCCGGCTTTGGCGGCCCGGCGCTTGAGCCTATCGAGCATCCTGGGCTGTATGTCCACGGCCAGCACGCGGCCGCGTGGCCCCACCAGGCGGGCCAGTTCCAGCGTGCAGAAGCCCATGCCGGGGCCGGGTTCGAGCACCGTCATGCAGTCCTGGACGTAGGGCGCCAGGAACTTCGCCGGGTCGAACGCCAGGCGGCGGAGCGGGCAGGTCAGGAAATAGCCCCACCACCAGGGACAAACGTGCTGAGACATATCACTCCATAGTAAACGACAGGCTGCCGCTAGGGAGGCTACCGGGTATGCCGCGGGCAGGTTGGCGATTCCAGATAGCCGAAGCCGCTACGGCTCCTTGAACCGGACGGTGGAATCACTTTGGAACCTACGATAGTCTCGGTACTCGATTACCTCGCGGGTCTCCCCAGCATCTGTGCGCGAGTACGACGCGGCGCTGCGCGGAAGGACAAAGGTCGCGCCGCCAATGGCGGCTTCGGCGTAGTCCAGCACGCTCCCCAGCGCATTAATGGGCGCAACGGCCTTCAGACCGGTCCCATACAGGATCAAACGCCCAACGGCGCCGGAGCGCGGATCGAAGTAGACGAAGCCTCGATGGGCGACGGTCACAGGCTGGGCGGCGAACGTGCGAATCGCATACTGCGAGTGCTTCGCGTCAACGGCGTAGCGGAACACCGCGATGCGGCGGGCGCGATAGACTTCCCAATGATCCCAGGCGAAGGTGGCTTCGCGGCTGGGTTCCAGGATCTCCCTCATGAACCCGCCGAACTCGCCCCAGACCCCCCTCCCGCTCGAGCCCTTCGCGGAACCCGTCGGACGGTCTGCCATCGACGGATTCGATGTGGTAGTAGTCGCCCCCGTCTCCGTAGCCTGCTTGGCCCGAGTATGAGCCGGAGGGGAACCAGCCCAAGTCGGCGACCATATCGGACAAGTCTCCGTGGACCTGCATGAAGCTGCGATGGCGCTGCACCGAACGCGTGCACAGGAAATTGGGCAGGCTGGCGAGGTAGGCGGCGCTCCAACGGCGCACGGTATCGAGCATGCGGGCCTGCTCGTCGTCGGAGGGCGCCGGAGTGACGGAGAGCGTATCCTGCGAGGGCGCGGCGAGACCTGCGGACTCTTTGCGAATTGCCTCCAGCGTCCGAAGTGTGGCGCGGCCGACGCCCATCTGCTTGAGCATCAAAATCGTCTCCTCGCTCAGGCGCTCGGAAAGGCGTATGGTCTCGAGGCGGTGGGCGATCCGTTTGTCATTCCGGTCGGTCGCCAGAAGGGACGTGAGCATGGACACCAATTCATCTACGGCCACCAGGGGCTCGGCCGTGGGGACAGACAGGCCGATAGCCAGCACCCACAGTAACACCCTCATGCGTGGATTATAGCTCCGCCGTCCCCCGGCTACCACAGCTTGCACTCCTGGCCGGGCGCACCTTGGGATCGCTGGATTTGCAGAGAAACGCCTTCCGGAACTCGGACATGCTCAGGAGGGACACGTGCTGGACGGCGGCAACCGGTGTACGATGATTAGCGTGAACCCCACAACATCGTACCGATGGAAACCGCTTGCCGACCTGCCCGGCGACCCACGCGAGCTGACCAGCCGCGAGCTCGAAGCGCTCCAGTTGGTATGGGCTGAGCAAAAGGAGTCCCTCGCGCAAGGCGGCGCGCTCGAAGAGTTTCATCGGCAGCTTGGGCGGGAGTGGTCCATCGAGACCGGCATCATCGAGGGCGTCTACACGCTCGACCGAGGGATTACCCGAACGTTGATTGAACTCGGGATCAACGCGTCGCTGATTCCGCACGAGGCCACCGATCGCGACCCAGAGCTAGTCGCCAGAATCGTTCAGGATCACAGTGACACCTTGGAAGAGATGTTCGCCTTCGTGAAAGGCGAGCGGGCGCTTACGGCCGGATACATCAAGGAACTGCACGCGGCTCTTCTGAGGCACCAGGATACCGCGACCGCAATGGACCAGTTTGGCAACCTCTTCGAGAAGAAGCTGGAGAAAGGAAGCTACAAAAGACTGCCCAACAATCCGACGCGGCCGGATGGTCTGCTTCACGAGTATTGCCCCCCCGAACACGTCGCTTCCGAACTGGACCGCATCATCGAGTTGCATGGGAAACACGTGCGGGAGGTAGTTCCGGTCGAGGTGGAAGCGGCTTGGCTGCATCACGTGTTCACGCAGATTCATCCGTTCGAGGACGGCAACGGGCGCGTGGCCAGGGCCATCGCTACTCTGGTCTTCCTGAAGGCGGAGCTGTTCCCGCTGGTGGTCACCCGTGACGACCGGGCGAAGTACATTGAGGCGCTGGAGATCGCCGACCAGGGGGACCTGAAGCCGTTGGTTGCTCTTTTCACGCAGATCCAGAAGCGCGCGGTCGTCAAGGCGGTCGCAATGGCGTCTCAGGCCCGGCCAGCGCAGACTGTCGAGGAGGCTATTGGAGCTGCCCGCGCGTTGCTCATAGCCAAGGGCCAGATCCCGCCGAGCGAGTGGGAGCGAGTCAAGAGCACTGCTAATGGGCTCTTCAACGTCACCGTGCAGAGGTGTCACTCAGTGACCCAGAAGCTTCAGCAGGACATTGAGAGTGTCAGGCCGGGATTTGCGTTTAGAATCGCCCCGGACTCCGGAGCGCCTCCGGGACTGGAGAGCGTTGCTGCGCAGCTCCACTACGTAGCGAATCCGAAGGAATTCCACAGATTCGTGCAGATCACCCTACGCACCGAACGCGAGGCTAGGTTGACCGTTTCGTTCCACGCGCTCGGCTCGCAGTTCCGCGGGTTAATTGCGGTCTCGGCGTTTTTCGAAATGCGAGACAATGCCCTCAGCTCCCCGGTTGCGGTTACTGAGGACATCTTTCAGATCAACTACAAAGAGGACCCGAGTCAGGCCCAAAACAGGTTCCGGCCTTGGCTGGAAGCGGCCATCGTCAAGGGGCTCTCACTCTGGCGCGCGAAGCTTTGACGGCTTTTCCAGATAGCCGAATTCCTGGGCGGCCTTGAGCAGGTCTTCGTGAAACTTGGGATGGGCGATCTGGATGAGGGCTTCGGCGCGCTGGCGGAGGGTTTTGCCATGTAAGTAGGCGACGCCGAATTCGGTGACCACGTAGTGCACGTCGCCGCGCGAGGTGACCACGCCCGCGCCGGGTTTGAGCGTCGCGACGATGCGGGAGCAGGCGCCATCCTTGGCGGTGGAAGGCAGGGCGATGATGGGAATGCCTCCCTTGGAGCGGGCCGCGCCGCGCATGAAATCCACCTGCCCGCCGATGCCGCTGAAGGGCAGCGTGCCGATGGAATCGGCGCAGACCTGGCCGGTCAGGTCGATCTCGATAGCCGAATTGATGGCCACCATGCGGTCGTTCTGGGCGATGATGAACGGATCGTTGGCGTAGGAAGTGGGGTGGAACTCGAAGATCGGGTTGTCGTGGATGAAATCGAAGAGCGGCTTGGTGCCCAGGACGAAACCGGAGATCACCTTGTGCGGATGGATGGTCTTGCGCTCGTTGTTGATGGCGCCGGATTGGATCAGGTCGATGATGCCGTCGGAGAACATCTCGGTGTGAACGCCGAGGTCCTTGCGGTCGCGAAGCATGGCGAGCACGGCGTCGGGAATGCCGCCAATGCCGGTTTGGAGCGTGGCGCCGTCGGGAATCAGGGCGGCGACGTGGCGGGCGATGGCGCGGTGCAGATCGGTGACCACGCTGTTGCGATATTCGGGCAGAGGATGCGAGGCTTCCACGATGACGTCGGCTTTGCTGACGTGCAGGAAGGAATCGCCCAGCGTGCGAGGCACCTGGTCGTTGACCTGGACCACAACGTGCTTGGCGTATTGCGCGGAGGTGAGCGCGATATCGACGCCGGCGCCCAGGCTCATGTAGCCGTAATCGTCGGGCGGCGCGCACTGGATGAGGGTCACGTCCAGGGGCAGTGCGCCGCTGCGGAAAAGGCCCTCAATTTCGCTGAGGAAAATGGGGATGTAATCGGCGCGGCCCTGCTGGACGGCCTGGCGCACGTTGGCGCCGATGAAGAAAGCGTTGTGGCGAAAATGGCCGGCGAATTCGGGCAGGGTGTAATCGGCGAAGCCCATGGTGGCCATATGGACCACATCCACATCGTGCAGCTCGGGAGCGCGCCGGAGCAGGGCGCGCACCAGCGCCTCGGGTTCCGAGCAGCCCTGATGCACGTGGACTCTGTCGCCGGACTTGACGATGGCGACGGCCTCCTCGGCGGTCTTGATCTTGGACCGGAATTGTTCGAGCCAGCGCATGGCGATCAACGGGCCTCGCTCAACACATCGGCTAGCGAGCGGTGGGGCGCATGGAAGGCCTCGGCAAGCTGCGGCTGGACGCAGGCGCCGCGATAGGTATAGACGCCGCCGGCGAGTTCGGGCGAGGCGCGGAGCGCTTGATCCAGGCCTCCTTCAGCGATGCGGAGCAGGTAGGGCATGAGGGCCTGAGCCAGGGCGATGCTGGTGGAGCGGCCGAGATCGGCGGTGAGGTTGGGCACGCAGTAGTGCACCACGCCGTGAACCTTGAAAGAAGGCTCGCGGATGGTGGTGGGGCGGCTGGTTTCGACGCATCCGCCCTGGTCGATGGCCACGTCGATGATGGCGGAGCCGGGGCGCATGGCCTCGACCATGCGTTTGGTAACGACGTGCGGCGTCTTGGCTCCGGCCACCAGCACCGCTCCGATGACCACGTCGGCCGAGGCGACGGCCGCGCCGATGGACTCCTCGTCCGCCAGCACGGTGGCCACGTGCGGGACGTGCTGGATCAGGCGGCGAAGTTTCAGGTTGTCGATATCGAGTACGGTGACGCGCGCACCGGCGGAGACGGCGGCGCGGGTAGCACAGGAGCCAACCGTTCCCGCTCCGATGACCACCACATGGGCGGGAGGAACGCCGGGCGTGCCGCCCAGCAGAATGCCGCGGCCCCCGGAGCTGGAGCGCAGCAGGTGCGCGGCGAGCGAAACGGTCATCTGGCCGGCGATCTCGCTGACCGGGGCGAGCAGCGGGAGCCGGCCGTCGGCGGCGCGCACGATCTCGCAGCCGATGGCCGTGATCTCGCGCTGGAGCAGCGTCTCAAAAACAGCGGGACTCGCCACGGCCATGTGGTAGAAGGCCATCAAGGCGGCGCCGGGCGCGCAGAGATCGAGCTCGGCGAGGGTGGGCACGGAGATTTTGACCACCAGCTCGGAGCGGTGGATGACCTCGGCGGCGGAGTAGGCGATGAGAGCGCCCGCGCGGATGTACTCGTCGTCGCGGAACATGGCGCCCTCGCCGGCTCCGGTCTCGACCAGGACGGAGGAGCCGCGCTCCACCAGCTTGCGGACCACGGGCGGAGTGACGGCCACCCGGCGATCCAGCGGGTTGCCTTCGCGGAGGATGCCGATGTTCATGACGGCTCCCTTAGTATCCGTCGTCCTCGAGGCGGGTCTTGCCGGCGAATTGGCGGTGGACGAAAACGGTGTAGCCCGCGACCAGCGCCATGCCGGGAATCCACCAGGCCAGGCCGACGGCCAGGCCATAGTGAGTGGTGGCGGAGTTCCAGACGGTCAGGCCCAGGGCCGGATCGGTGTTCGCGGGCAGGACATAGGGGAACACTCCGAAAGCGGCGCTGGTCAACATGCCGGCGATGTAGGCGCAGGAGGCGAGGAACGGTTTGGCTTCGCCGCCCAGGCGGCTGCCAACCAGGCCGGCGAGCGCCAGAGCTGGGAAGACATAGCCCCAGGGATGCGCGCTCAGGTTTGCCAAAACCTGCGGCTGGACGATCATGGTGGCCACGGTGACCACGGCGGTCAACGCGGCCACGCCGTACCAGGCGATGCGGGCGACCTTTTGCGCGCGTTGCTCGAGGATATCTTCGGTCTTGAAGACCAGCCACAGTGCGCCGTGCTGGGTCAGTGTGGCGAAGGCCAGCAGGCCCACCAACACCGTATACCAATCCAGAATGCCGGGGTCGGGGCCGGGTTGGAAGTTGGTCCACAGAGGCAGGAAGAAGTAGCCGGTGGAATCGAGCGGAACGCCGCGCACCACGTTGCCCAGCGCCGCGCCGAAGAAGATCGCGAGCAAGGCGCTGGAGGCGGTGAAGATCACGTCGAAGAAGGGACGCCAGAGGGGCGAATCCAGGTGGTTGCGGAATTCGATGGCG
The DNA here is from genome assembly GCA_052144455.1 of Bryobacteraceae bacterium. Taxonomy (GTDB): domain Bacteria; phylum Acidobacteriota; class Terriglobia; order Bryobacterales; family Bryobacteraceae; genus Fen-330. Next base: position 156,537 of record JBKQQG010000027.1, on the reverse strand, counting down.
ATGCCGCGCCCGATCAGGAGCCAGAGCACCATCATCAGCGGCAGGTAGAAACCGCTGAAGCTGGAGGCGTACAGGGCGGGAAAGGCGAAGTAGAGGACGCCGCCGCCGGCCAGCAGCCAGACCTCGTTGCCGTCCCAGACAGGACCGATGGTCTTCAGAACGCGCCGGCGCTGGGATTCCGTGCGGCCCACGAAGAAGTGGACGATGCCCGTTCCGAGGTCGAAGCCGTCCAGCACGACGTAGGCGGCGATCATGATGGCGACGAGGCAAAACCAGAGGATTTCCATATTAGTGAAGGTGGAACTCGGCGCCGTGAATGATGCCGTCGGGCGTGCCCAGCGGTGCGGGGCCGTGCTCGAGCTCGCGGCGGGTCAGGAACAGGAACAGGATCGCGATCAGCGTGTAGAGGCCCATGAATCCGAGCAGGCTGAAGAGAGTATTGCCCGCGGAAACCTGCATGGAGGGGCCTTCGCTCAAGCGCATGAGGCCGTAGATCAGCCAGGGCTGGCGGCCCAGCTCGGCGGTCATCCAGCCGGCGGTGTTGGCGATGAACGGGAAAGGCATGGCCAGCATGAGCACCCACAGCCAGGCGCGGGTTTCGTAAAGCCGGCCGCGGCGCAGCAGCCAGGCGGAAACCAGCAGCACCAGGATGAACATAGTGCCCAATCCGACCATGATGTGATAGCAGTAATAGAGCAGCGGCACGTTGTCGGGCACTTCATCCGCGCGGAAGGCGTCCAGGCCTTTGACCTCCGCGGCCCAGCTCTGGTAGCTGAGGAAGCTGAGCATGCGCGGGACCACGGCCGGATTATCCAGCCGGCGTCTGCCGGTATCGGGCTGGCCCAGGATGGCCAGCGGCGCGCCGTGCGTGGTCTGGAAAAGTCCCTCCATGGCGGCCAAGGTCGGGGGCTGATGGCGGGCGATCATGTGGCCCTGTCCGCCGCCGGTGGGGATCAGCAGAAGCACGGCCGCGATGGCTCCGCAAATCACTCCCAGGCGGACGAAGGTGCGGCCGTAATCCTCGAACTTGCGGCTGAGCAGATAGAACGCGCCGGCCGAGGCCATCACGAAACTGGCGGTGACTACCGTGCCCAGCATGGTATGGATGTACATCCAGCCCAGCCAGGGGTTGAACAGAACGGCCCAGAAACTGTCCAGTACGGCATCGCCGGAGGATCCGAAATGAAAGCCGACCGGGTGCTGCATCCAGGCGTCGGTGGCCACGATGAAGAAGCCGGAGAGCCAGGTGCCCAGGAACATCAGCAGGGAAGTGAACCAGTGCGCGCGGGGGCTCAGGCGGCGCTCGCCGTAGAGCAGCAGGCCCAGGAAGGTGGACTCGAGGAAGAAGGAGTAGACGCCTTCCATGGCGAGCGTGTGGCCGATCACGCCGCCGGCCGCCTTCGAGAAGCGGGCCCAGTTGGTGCCGAACTGGAATTCCATGGGGACGCCGGTGACCACGCCGACGGCGAAGGCGATGGCGAAGATCCTGATCCAGAAGCGGGCGGCGCGCTGGTAATGGTCGCTGCCGGTGCGCAGGGCCATGCTCTTGAGGATGAAGATCAACAGGGCCAGGCCCATGGTGAGCTGGGCGAAAAGGTAGTGGAAGGTGACGGTGAAGGCGAAGTGAAACCGATGCAACGCCAGGACGGAATCCATAGTCTAGGCCGATCTTCCTTCGATTATGGGAGTTCGGCGTGGTGGGCGCAAGTAGGAGCAGCGCGGGGGCGAAGAGCGCTGCTAGCCCGCCCAGCCACCGATGCCGTCCCAGTTGATCTCCAGGTTGCGGGAGGATCGTGGCATTTGGGAAGCGAATTGCTTGTGGGCCTCCAGCATCAGTTTGAAGCCTCCAAGCTCGGCTAGTCTTTCGCCGATCTTTTGCACGGGCACCGCGCCGACGGAGTCTTTGTAGAAGCCCTCACTTCGGGGCGTGGTCTGGTAAAGCTGGACGAGTTGCCGCACTGCGGCTTGAACAACACCCCTGAGGACTTCATCAATGAGTTGAGCGACTTGAACACGGACATATGGATCTGCGATCAGGGCCGCGGCGGCGATGCGCACGTCCAAGTTGAAGTCAGTCCTTGCGATCTCGGTCAGCACGGCCTGATCCGTCAGCTTCTTGACCAAGGAGCGGCGCACGAGAGCGTTCTTGCCGATCCTCGCGATCTCGGCCAGCACCGCCTGATCCGTAAGCTTCCGGACGGCGGCGTTGCTTACGTCATAGTCCGGGTCAGTCCTCGCGATCTCGGCCAGCAGCGCTTGGTCTGTGAGCTTCATGGCGGCCGCGGCGCGCACGTGATGGTCGTTGTCGGCCCTCGCAATCTCGGCAAGCAGGGCCTGGTCTGTCAGGTTCAGGACCGCGGCCGAGCGCAGGCCAGGGAGCCGGTTAGTCCTCGCGATCTCGGCCAGTACGTCCTGGTCTGTTACTTTCTTGACTGCATCCCTCAGTTTCTCGACCGCGGCATCGCGCACAGCTGGGTTCTCGTCAGTGCTCGCGATCTCAATCAGCAGGGACTGATCGGCCAGCTTGTCGACCGCCGCCTCACGCACGCGATAGTCCTTATCAGTCCTCGCGATCTCAATCAGCAGGGACTGATCGGCCAGCTTCTTGAGCGCCGCCTCACGCACGCGATAGTCCTTATCAGTCCTTGCCATCTCAGCTAGCACGGCCTGATCCGTCAGCCCGTTCACCGCCCCCAGGCGCACGTGATAGTCCTTGCTTCTCCTCGCGATCTTGGCCAGGCGAGCTTTCTCTTCGGCATCGTTGCGTTGGCGTCGTTGCTCAAGCTCCTCCAGATTGCGTTGGCGCCGCTGCTCGAATTCCTGCTCCTCCTCTGGAGAGCCCTTGACGACGCCGGTGCCAGCGCAATCCGCGCACAGCTCATCAACAATGGCCGGCCGCAGCAGAAGCACCTGCCACCACGCCCGGCTGATGGTCCGCCAGACCCTTCGAGAGCCGTTGCAGGTTGGACACGTCTTGGGCATACGACTTCTCCCTACAGCTTTCTTGATCTCATAGAATAGCAAGGCCGGGTCTTGTTCCGAGGCCACGCACTTCACAAACGGTGGTAACGCCGTACAATGGAAGCGCGTCTGACCACAAAGATGAATCTGCCGAACTCACTGACTTTGACCCTCACGCTCACTCTGGCCTTGGCGGCGACGGCTCTTTGCGCTGGCCAGCAACCCTCTCCCGGGACCGAGAACCACAAACTCAGCGTGTATTCGAACCTGGTCCTACTCCCCACGCGGGTCCAGAACAAGAAGGGCGAGACTATTTATGGGCTCAAGCCCGAGCAATTCATCGTGGAAGACAATGACGTGCGCCAATCCATACAGGTCGATCGGGAACCCGATTCTGCGGGCTTATCGCTGGTCGTGGTGGTGCAGTGCAGCCGGAGCGCGCCGTTGGAATTCGACAAGCTCAAAGGCCTGGGCGCGATGGTGGATGCGATCGTGGGCGCCGCGCCGCGCGAAGTGGCCGTCCTGGGCTACGGCGAGACGCCTTACCTGCTGGGCGACTTTTCCGGGAGCCCGGAGGCCGTTGGCCGCGCCTTGTCGAGACTCAAGCCTTGCGGCGATTACCATGCGGCCTCCATCGACGCCGTGCATTACGCCATCAACATGCTCAAGCGGCGGGAGAGTCATTACCGGCGGGCAATCCTTCTTATTAGCGAAACGCGCGATCATGGGAGCCGCTCCAAGCTTGACGAGGTAGTTTCGGAACTGGGAATCAGCGACACCGTGATTTACTGTGTCGCATTCTCGCCCACCAGGGATGAGTTCATCCAGGGCATGCGCAACGAGCCGCCTCAGCCGAAGCCGCCTCCTTCCGGCCCTCCGGGGGCGGCGGAAAGCTCGGCCCCGCCCCCCGTGCCGGAGCCCGTGTACACCGACCATGCTCCGCCTTTCGAGCTGCCCCCTCAGATTATGCCAGTGATCAATGCTCTGCGGCGGAACACGGCTTCGGAACTGGCCGTTCTCTCCGGAGGCGAGTACTTCAACTTCACCACCCAGAGAGGCTTTGACCAGTGCTTGGACCGAATCTCTAACCGGATCCACAATTACTACGTACTCGGATTCCAGCCCGCATCCAGCCCCAGCATGACCCTGCACTCGCTGCGGGTCCAGGTGGCGGGTTATCCGAACGCGGTGATACAAACGCGGAGAAGTTACTGGTCCGGGAACGCGGAGCCATCTGCCGGAAACGCTCGACAATGAAGCGGGGTGGCCGCTGCCTCCGCGGAGGCGGCTTTCGGATAGAATGGGGAGTCTCATGCGGACGGCGGAGCGTTGCGCGATTGGGGTGGTGGCGGCTTTGGCGGCGGTGGTGGCGTACCGGGCCTGGACGCAATCGATCACCATCGACGAGGCGCGGAACTATAACCTCTTCATCGCTCAACCGATGCCGCACATGTTCGCGTCCTTCGACGCGGCGAACCATGTGCTGCAAACGCTGCTGTCGAAGGTCTCGATCAGGCTGTTTGGCCTCGCGGAATTCACGCTGCGGCTGCCCAGCGTCCTGGGGGCGCTGCTGTACCTTACATCAGCTTGCCGCCTGTCTCGCTACCTGTTCGGGAGGGGCTGGCTGCTGCCGCTCTCGGTGCTGGCGCTGGGCTTGAATCCTTTCCTGTTGGACTACCTGACGGCGGCGCGCGGATACAGCCTGGGGGTGGGCCTGCTCATGTGGGCCTTCACCGAACTGATGCTCTTTTTCGGCGACCGGGACGAAGGGCGGCTGTTCAAGGCGGGGATCGGGTTGGGATTGTCTGTGTCGGCCGCGCTGATCTTCCTGTTCCCGGCGGCGGCGCTGGCGATTCTGGTGCTGGGGATTCTGGCGCTGGACGGGCGAAGGTTCTGGGTGGGGGTGGAGAAGTTCGCCGGGCCGGGCCTGGTGACGGCGTTCGTGGTGCTGGTGCTGCCGCTGAGCCATGCCAAGCGGGGGGATTTCTTCTACGGGGCGCAGACCATCAACGAATTTGTCGCCAGCCTGGTGCACTCGAGTTACTATCACAACCCGAGGATCTGGCTGGTGGGGAGATACGTGCCTGGCTTCGGGAACTGGTATGAGGCGATCCGATTCGCGATTTTGCCCGGGGTTTTGCTGGCGGCGCTGGTGGTGGGAGGGATGGCGGCGCGGCGGTGGGCGCGCTCCCGGCGGTTCGCGGAGATCGGGAAGAACGATCTGGCTCTGCTGCTGCTGGGCGGAGCGATGGCGCTGATGTTAATCATGGTGGTGACCGCCCGGCACCTGCTGGGCGTGCTGTACCCATTGGGCAGGACCGGAATCTATTGGGTTCCCATGATGACACTGGCCGTGCTGGGTCTGATTGGAAGGCGCTACGTGGGGATTCCCGCGCTAGCGTTCGCGGCGATTTCGGTGGTGATGTTCGCCGGTGGATTCACAACGAGGTACTTTACAGAGTGGGCGGGCGAGCGCAACACCAAGGACGTGATCCGAACGATCGGGGCGCAGCGCGGTGGGCGGGAGGTGCATTTGGGAACCAGTTGGGCGCTGGAAGCGAGCTGCAACTTCTACCAGCAGCGGTTCCGGCTGGAGTGGCTGAAACCGGTCGAGGCGACGGGCGCGGATGGCGATTTCGACTACTACTACCTGCTGCAACAAGATGAGGCGCTGCTTGCGAAGCGCAGGCTGCGGACCATCTTCCGCGATCCGCTGACGGGCACGGTGCTGGCGGAGAAACCGTGACCATCCCCAAGGCGTGGCAGTTCCGGATGGCGGCGGGGGCGCTGCTGGCGGCGATGGGAATCGTGATGGCGGTGACCGCGGCGGGCGAGAGTCCGACCTGGGACGAAGGCATCCACCTGGCGGCGGGTTACAGTTACCTGAAGACCGGCGACTTCAGGCTGAACCAGGAGCATCCGCCGCTGTTTAAGCTGCTGGCGGCGCTACCGCTGCTCGCGGTGAATCCGAGGCTGCCGCTGGAGAGCGAAAGGTGGAAAAATGCGGACCAGATCGAGTTCAGCCACGAGTTCATGGACCAGAACCGGGTGACGCCGGACCAGATCCTGCGGCCCGGGCGCATTCCCACCATGCTGCTGACGCTGCTGCTGGGAGCGGCGATGGCGGTGTGGACGCGGCGGCGCTTCGGGACGGCGGTGGCGCTGGGGGCGCTGTTCCTATACGCCACCGACCCCAACCTGATCGCGCACGGGCGCTACGTCACCAACGATCTGATGGTGACCTTCTTCGCGTTCGCGACAGTGATGGCCTGGGCGAAGTTTCTGGAGACCGGGCGCAAGCGCGACCTGCTGGCGGCGGGAGTGCTGCTCGGCCTGGGGCTGGTGAGTAAGTTCTCGGGGCTGTTCCTGATCCCGGTGCTGGCGCTGCTGTACCTGTTGCGCTGGTGGCAGCAGAGTGCGGAGGAACCGGCCGCGGCTGGGAAGAAGCTGTCGTTGAAGCACTGCATTATCTCGCTGGCGGTGTTGGCGTCAATTAGTGTGGTCGCGATTGGGGCGGTCTACGGACCCGAGACTCTGCGCTCGCTGAGCGGCCCGGCGCTGAACGACGAGATACGGGATGGCGGGCCGGCGACCGCCATCGGCTCGGCGCTGCGGGCGATGGGCGACTTCTTCGATCTTCCGGCGCATCCGTACCTGCTGGGACTGAACCGGGTGAGCGAATTCGATGCGGGTGGACACAACGCGTATTTGCTAGGGAAGAGGTCGCAGTTCGGGTGGTGGTATTACTATCCGTTGGTGTTCGCGGTGAAGACGCCCACGGCGGTGCTGCTCCTGGTGGCGGGGTGTTTGGGATTGGCGGCATGGCGGTTGGCCCGCGGTTTCCGCTCGATCACGGTCGCAGCTTTGAAGAAGCTGCCGTTCCATTGGGTGGCGCTGGGGACGCCGATAGTCGTGTATGGCGCCCTGCTGCTGACCAGCCGCGTGGACCTGGGCGTGCGCTATTTGCTGCCGGTGTATCCGCTCCTGTTCATTCTGCTGGCGGCGGTAGCGATGCGGAAGCCGAGAGTCTGGCTGATTGTGGCGCTGGCGGCGATCCAGCTAATCGAGGTGGCGCGGATCTACCCCGATTACCTGGCCTTCTTCAACACGGTGTCGGGAGGGCCTGGGAACGGGCCGCGGTATCTGGTGGATTCGAACATCGACTGGGGTCAGGACCTCAAGAAGTTGCGGCGGTATTTGAAGACGAACTTTCCGAACGAGAAAGTCTGTTTCAGCTACTTCGGGCCGTCCAGTCTGTTTAACTATTTCACGCCGGACGCCGACCTGCCGGAGACGCAGCAAGTGGAGCGCCGGAAGAAGGCGGACTGCATTGGGGCGATCAGCGTAACGAATTTGTACGACGTGTACGACACGGAGGATAAACATATCTGGCTGCGGCAAATGACGCCTATCGCGAAGGTGGGGTACTCGATTTACTTATTCGATTTGAGAAAAGGGAGGGGGAAGTAAGTGCGGGTCGTACTTGCGTTGCCGGCTTACAACGAAGAACGGGCGCTGCCCCAGGTGCTGGAGCGCTTCCAGCGCGTGGTGGGGGGCGCGGGCTACCAGATACGCGCCGTAGTGGTGGACGATGGGAGCACGGACGGGACCGCGCGGGCCATCCGGGAATGGAGCCAGCGGCTGCCGCTCGAGACGCTGAGGCACGAGGTGAACCGGGGGCTGGGCGAGACCATACGGGATGCGCTGGAGCTGGCGGCGCGCAAGGCGGACGCCGAGGATGTCGTGGTGACCATGGATGCCGACAACACGCACCCGGTGGAGCTGATCCTGGAGATGGTTCCGCGGCTGGGCGAAGGATACGACGTGGCGATTGCCTCGCGCTACCGGACGGGCGCCCGCGTGGTGGGGCTGAGCGGGTTCCGGCACGTCATGAGTTTTGGAGCGCGCCTGCTCTACCAGGCGGTTTTCCCGATCCGCGGCGTGCGGGATTACACTTGCGGATTCCGCGCTTACAGAGCCGGGATTCTCTCGGAGGCGTTCGAGCGGTACGGAGACCAACTGGTAACCGAGCGCGGTTTTGCATCCATGGCCGAGATCCTGCTGAAGCTGGCGCGAATTGGCGCGCGGATGTCGGAGACGCCCATGGTGCTGCGCTACGATCTCAAGGGAGGGGCCAGTAAAATGAATGTGCCGCGCACGGTGTGGAAAACACTGGCGATGATGACGCGGCTGCGGTTCAGCCGGAAGCCGCGGCCATGATAGCGAAGCACTGGTTCTGGGCGGCTGCCGCGCTGCTGTTAGCGGCGATGGGCGGGGCGCAAGTAACCTCCGCGCTTCAGGAGACCGAGACCTGGGACGAAGGCATACACCTGGCCGCGGGCTATTCCTACCTGAAGACGGGCGACTTCCGGTTAAACCCCGAGCATCCGCCTTTGTTCAAGCTGCTGTGCGCACTGCCGCTCGTGGCTCTTCATCCGAAGCTGCCGCTTGAGGACGCTTCGTGGACAAAAGGCGACCAGCAGGAGTTCAGCGATGCTTTCATGTACCAGAACCGCGTACCGGCGCGGAAGATGCTGTTCGTGGCGCGGTTGGTGACCATCGCTCTGACGCTGGGGCTGGGCCTCGCGCTGGTGTTGTGGACGCGGCGGAAGTTCGGCGCCGTGGCGGCGCTGGGTGCGCTCTCGCTGTACGCCTTCGACCCGAACCTGATCGCGCACGGGCATTACGTGACCGGAGATCTGCTGGCGACGGCGTGCGTCTTTCTGTCATGCATCACCTGGGCCAAGTTCGTCGAGACCAAGCGCTGGCGCGATTTGGGAATCGCCGGGGTGGTGCTCGGCCTGGCGGTAATCGCCAAGTTCTCGGCGCTATTCCTGCTGCCGGTTTTGGCGGCGCTGTATTGGATCCGCCGCTGGCAGGAAGGGCGCGGGCGGCTTACGGTGCTCCACTTCGCGGCCAGCGCGGCGATTGCGGGAGCCATCGTGGTGGGGATGGTGGGGCTGGCTTACGGGCCGGCGACCATCCGCTCCTTCCACGACACCAGACTGAGGCGCGTGGTGGACCCGGCGACCACTGCCGGGGCCATCCTGTCGCAGGCCGGGAGGAGGCTGGGGCTGCCCGCGCATCCCTACCTGGTGGGGTTTTACGAATTCACGCAGCACGACAGCGAGGGGCACCCGGCGTACCTGATGGGCCAGCAGTCCGACAAGGGGTGGTGGTACTACTTTCCGGTGGTGTTCGCGGTGAAGACGCCGGCGGCCGTGCTGATCCTGCTGGCGCTGTGCCTTATCTGGGGCCTGGTGGCGATGCTGCGCGCGGGGCCGCGCGGATGGCGCTTGCGAGAGATCCCCTTCGAGTGGGTGGTGCTGGCGCTGCCGCCGATGGTGTACTTCGCGTTGTGCATGCGCAGTCACGTGAATATCGGGGTGCGGCATATTCTGCCGGTGTATCCATTTCTGTTTGTCGCGCTGGCGGCGGCGCTCGCGCGCAGGAACTGGGGAAAACGGGCGCTGGCGGCGCTGGTGCTGGTGCTGGCGGTGGAGTCGCTGGCGATCTGGCCGCACTACCTGGCCTTCTTCAACGGCTTCGTGGGCGGGCCAGACAAGGGGGCGGAATACCTGGTGGATTCGAATCTGGACTGGGGGCAGGAGTTGTCCAACCTGAAGAAGTATGTGGCGGCGCACCAGATCAAGAGACTCTGCGTCTGCTACTTCGGCCACGCCCGCATGGATTACTACAAGCTCGACTACCTGTACCTGCCCAGGACCTCGGAGACGGCGGAGCGAGCCAAGGTGGACTGCGTCGCGGCGGTGAGCGCCACGCAACTGATGGGCGCCTACGTGGGCGAGGACGCGTTCCAATGGCTGCGCGAGCGTAAGCCCATGGGCAAGGTGGGCTACTCGATCTACTTGTACGACCTGCGGCGGCGCTGAACCGCGGCTTGGAACGAGGCAGATGGGAGCGAGCTTACCGCCGCGACCAACAACAGACTCCAGGGCGCTGTCACGGCTGAGAGCGGACTAGCCGCGCCGGTGGTGGTCAGTCAGTCCGCCTGGCCGCCCCCGGCACGCAGCCGGCCACCCAGCCCTAGCGCGACCCGTGGGGCTGGGTTCCTGGCAACCTGACGTTCCCGTCAGCGGGCGCGGCCGGCGATTTGCACGGACTGGCCGGCGACGATCGAGTCCGGCGGGTTGACGATCAACTGATCCGCGGGGCTCACGCCGGAGGTGATTTCCACGTCGTCGCCGTAGTCGTGGCCGATGGTGATGGGGAGCAGCGCGATGCGCCCATTGTGAACCGCGGCCACGCCGATGCCCTCCGAGCGGAACAGGAGCACATTGACCGGCACCGTCAAAGTGCGGTCCGCCGCCTTCAGCTTCAGATGAACCTGGACGTAGGCCCCCGGCAGCAGCGCGCCATCCAGGTTTTCCACGTCCACTTCGACCATCAAAGTGCGCGAGGCCGGATCGATGGCGTTCGAGGTTCGGGCGATGCGCCCCCGGAAGCGGCGGCCGGGCAACTCGGCCAGCGCCAGCTCGGCGGGAGTCCCGGGCCGCGCGGCGCGCGAGAACGACTGCGGCACCTGCACATACACACGCATCTCGCGGATGGCGGCGATGTGAAACAACTCCTTTCCCGCGCCGTTGCTGCCGGCGTTAATCAAGGAGCCGATGTCTATATTGCGCGCCGTGACGACGCCATCGAAAGGAGCGTAGACCCGTTCCCAGGATTGCATCTCTTCCAGCCGTTTGACGTTCGCGCCGGCCGCGTCTTCCGCCGCTTTCTTCGCCGCCAAGTCTCCGACCTTTTCCTCGGTTTCCTGGTGCGACACGGAATCGGATTCGAGCAGAGACTTCCAGCGGTCGGCGGTGGTCGCCGCGAGCCGATTATTGGCCTGCGCGGTCTCCAGTTGAGCCCGGGCTTGCCGCAATTGCTGATCGACTTCCGGGGTTTCGATCTCCGCGAGCAACTCTCCGGACTTGACGCGCGCCCCGATATCGAAATACCAGCGCTTCAGGTAGCCGTTGGTGCGCGCGTAGACGGGCGTGTCGGTGAACGCCTGGATGTTCCCGGGAAGGACCAGCTCGTCTTCGGGCGCGCCGGCTTTGGGGCGGATGACGCCGACCGAGAGGGCCGCGGACCTTTCCGTCTCGCGCACGAGCGCAGCCTCCGCGCGAACCCGGGTCTGGATGCCATGGAAGACCAGCACGGCGAGGCCCGCCGCCACGGCCAGCAGCACAACGGCAAGCACCAACTTCCGAACCGGCCGAACGGACGGCGGTATCGCTTCGAGATCACTCATGAGAACACACTCCCGGATGGAACGGCTGCCGGCCGGAAGGCCGGCTGCGGGCAAGATTGCCCGCCCCACGTCTCCTTGACAGGATCGCTCATGATTGCGCCTCCTGGGGTGGACGGCGATGGCGGTGCATGAGGCTGAAGACCGCCGGCACGAAGAACAGCGTGGCGAGGGTCGCGAGCAGCAGGCCGCCGATCACCGCGCGGCCCAGCGGGGCATTCTGTTCTCCGCCTTCGCCCAGCCCCAGCGCCATGGGCACCATTCCAATGATCATGGCCAGCGCTGTCATAATGACCGGGCGCAGCCGCGTCTTGCCCGCCTGGACCGCCGCAGCCGCCGCGTCGTGCGTCGCTTCCAGCCGTTCCTTCGCAAACGAGACAATCAGGATGCTGTTGGAGGTCGCCACGCCCATGCACATGATGGCTCCCATGAGCGCCGGAACGCTCAACCTGGTTCCAGTGGCGAAAAGGAACAGCACAATGCCGGCGAGGGCGGCAGGCAAGGCGGTAATGATGATAAAAGGGTCCAGCCACGACTGGAAGTTCACCACGATCAGCAGGTAGACCAGAATGATCGAGAACACCAGCCCGCCCAGCAGGTTGACGTAGGAGTCTTGCATGGTGGCCATTTGCCCGCGCACGAAGAGGCGGGCGCCGCGTGGCAGCGATTTGCGCATCGAATTCACGATGCGCTCGATATCGCGGCCCACAGCGCCCAGGTCCCGGTCCTGGACCGCGCCGTAGATATCGATGACGGGCGCCACGTCGCGATGCGAAGCCACTTCCGGGTCTTCGGAACGCTGGATGGCCGCCACATCCGCGAGGATCTCCGGTTGGGACGCTCCCGCTCCGGTGATGGGAATGCTGCGGAGGTCGCCTAGCGACTGGATGCGATACTGCGGAGTTTGGGTGACCAGATTGTAGCTCACGCCGTTTTTCGGGTTGAGCCAGAAGGTAGGCGTGGTCTGCTGGCTGCCGCTGAGCGAGATCAACAGGGAGTTCGCGACATCGCGCTGCGTGAAGCCGCTTTCGGCCGCCTTGGTGCGATCCACTTCGATGTGGAATTTGGGGTGATTGAAGGCCTGGTGGACCCGCAGGTCAACGGCGCCGGGCACGTGGCGCAACCGGTTCAGCAGCTCGTCCGCGAACCGCCGGTTGGCCTGGAGGTCGCGGCCGGCAACCTGGATGTCGATCGGCGCCGGCAATCCAAAGTTCAGAATTTGGCCCACCATGTCCGCGGGCGGAAACGAGAAGAGGGTGCCGGGAAACTCGCGGGGAAGCGATTGGCGCAGCATCCGCACATAGTCCGCGGTGGGCCGGTGGTTCTCGTTCAGCGAGACCAGAATGTCCGCGTCCTCGGAGCCGATGGGCGCGGAGTTGCTGTAGGTCATATTGATGGTGCTGGTGGGCAGACCGATGTTGTCCAGGATGCCTTCCAGGTCGCGCTGCGGAATCTGCCTGCGGAGCGAGCTCCCCACCATGTCGGAATAGCGCGCCGTCTCCTCCACGCGCATGCCGGTTCGAACGCGCATGTGGAGCTTGATCTGGCCGGTATCGACGTTGGGGAAAAAGTCCTGGCCCAGCCAGGGGATCAGCAGAAAGGCGGAAAGACAGGCGATCAGGAAGGCGGGCAGGAATACGCGCCGGTGTTGGACGGCGCTGGCCAGCAGCGCGGAGTAGCCTTCGCGAAACGACAAAAACCCGCGTTCGAAGCTCTGCTGGAATGCGGCCAGGAAGTTCCAGCTCAGTTTCCTGGTTGCGGCGGCGCCGTGCTCGGCTCTTAACAGATACTTGGCGAGGGTGGGGACGAGCGAGCGCGACAGGCCGTAAGAGGCCAGCATGGCGAAGACCACCGCTTCCGCCATGGGCACGAACAGATATCTGGGCACCCCGTTCAGGAAGAACATCGGCAGGAAGACGATGCAGATGGCCAGCGTGGAAACGAACGCCGGCACGGCAATCTGCTGCGCGCCATCCAGAATGGCGGTTACCATTTCCTTGCCCATATCTAGCTGGCGGTTGATGTTCTCGACCTCCACGGTGGCGTCGTCCACCAGAATGCCCACGGCCAGGGCCAGGCCACCCAGCGTCATCAGGTTGATGGTCTCGTTAAGTCCCCACAGGACGATCAGCGAGCAAAGGATCGAAAGCGGGATGGAAACGGCAATGATGACGGTGCTGCGCCAGCTTCCCAGGAACAGCAGAATCATCAGACCGGTGAGGCAGGCGGCGACGATGGCCTCGCGAACCACGCCGTTGATGGCGGCCCGGACAAAGATGGATTGGTCGGCCAGCAAATCGATCTTGAGGTCCTTGGGCAGAGACGCCGCCATCACGGGGACCAGATCGCGAACCCCTTTGACGATGGCGAGGGTGGAGGCGCTGCCGGTCTTGTAGACGATCATCAGCGTGCCGCGGCGCCCGTCGCGCCGGACGATATTGGTCTGAGGCGCAAAGCCGTTCCGCACGCTCCCGATGTCCCGCAGGTAGATGGCCGCGCCATTCACGGCCTTGATGGGGAGGTCGGCCAATTCGGCGACCGTCTGCGGGCTGCCGTTCATGTCCACCTGGTATTCGAACGCCCCGATCTTGGAGGTCCCGGCCGGAAGGATCAGGTTCTGGGTCCCCACTGCGTTGACCACGTCCTGCGGCGAGAGACCCTTCGACTGGAGCAGAGCCGGGTTGATATCCACCATGATCTGCGGCATCTTTCCGCCGTAAGGGAAGGGCACGGAAGAACCGAAGACGGTGGCCAACTGGGAACGCATGAAATTCAGGCTCAGGTCGCCCAATTCCTGTTCGGAAAGCGTGGGACTCGAAAGCGAGATCTGCAGGATCGGGACCGTGGAAGCGTTGTATACAATGACCAGCGGCGGCGTAGTGCCGGGCGGCATGGATCGCAGCACGGTCTGCGAGATCGCGGTGACCTGCGCGATGGCCGTGTTGATGTTCACGGTGGGGTGAAAGAAGACTTTGACCACCGAGGAGCCGCTCAGGGTTTGCGACTCGATGTGCTCGATGTCGTTGACGGTGGTGCTCAGCGAGCGCTCATAAGCGGAAACGATGCGGCCTTCGAACTCGCGCGGGCTCAGCCCCGTATAACTCCAGCCGACGGCCACCACCGGGATATTGATATTCGGAAAGATGTCGGTGGGCATGCGGGAAATCACCACCGGGCTGAGCAGAAGAATGAGGATGGCTACGACGATGAAGGTGTAAGGCCGCCGTAGAGCGAGTCGAACTATCCACATGTGATCGGAGTCCTTCCGGGCCGGCCACCGGGCCGCCGCGGAGCAGCTACGAAACGATACGGTTTCGTTTTCATTCTATGATACACTACCTGTGTACCCGATGGAGAAGACGGCGGAGCCCGAAGAGCAGTCGCGCCCGCAGGGCAGACCGCGCGACGAGGCGGTCCGCCAAAAGATCCTCGCCGCCGGGCTGGAGTTGCTGGAAGCCGTCGGATTTGCGCGCGTGACTTGCGACGCCATCGCCGAGCGCTCCGGCGCGAGCAAAGCCACCATCTACCGCTGGTGGCCGAACAAGGCGGCCGTGCTCATCGACGCATTCGCCCAGAGCATCGCTCCCGAACTGGAGCCGCCCGAAGTGCCGACCATCGAGGAGTACGTGAGGGTGCAATTGCGGCGGTTCTCCAAGGTCTTGCTGGGCCGCAACGGGCGGTTGCGCGCGGCTCTGATCGCGGCGGCGCAGAACGACCCCGAAGTGGCGGCGGCGTTCGTCTCGCATTGGGTCGAGCCGCGGCGGGCGCTCTCCCGGAAAGCCTTGCGGCGCTACCAGAACGAAGGGCAAGTGCCGGAGGAGTTCGACGCCGACGTGGTGCTGGACGCGATGTATGGCCCGCTGCAATTTCTCCTGATGGTGCGCCACGGCAAGCCGAACCAGGCCTACGCGGACGGACTGGCCTCGCTGCTGCTGCACGGCTTTCTACCGCGTGCAGCCGCGGGCCGGACGACGCACGCGGGAGCGCAGAAGTGAGGAAGGTAGCGCCCGCCGTGGCGGCTGGAGCGGGGCTGGCGTGGCTGGCGATTTCGGCGGGCTGCAATGTGGGCCCGAAATACCGGACGCCGGCGGCAGCGGGGCCTCCGGTCTTTACCGAGCAGCCACCCCAGTCTTTTGCCGAATCGAAGGACTGGAAGGCCGCCACTCCGGCCGACGCCTGGACCAAGGGCCGCTGGTGGGAGATGTTCCAGGATCAGGAGTTGAACGCGCTCGAAGCACAGGTTGACGTTTCCAACCAGACCCTGAAGAGCGCAGAGGCGCGGTTCCGGCAGGCGCGCGCCATGATTCGGGAACAGCGCTCGGCTCGCCTGCCCACGGTCACCGGCGGCGCCTCCGTCGCGCGGGAGCGCTTATCGTTGAACCGGCCCGAGCCACCTCCCGCGAGCGAAGCTGCTTCCTTCGATCTGAACCTGGGCGCCGAAGCCTCCTGGGAGCCCGATCTGTGGGGGCGCATTCGTACGCTGGTGGCTTCCGCCGTGCAAAATGCGCAGGCCACGGCCGCCGACCTGGAGAATGCGCGCCTGAGTCTGCACGCGGAACTGGCCCTCGACTATTTCGATTTGCGAACCCTGGACGAGGAGAAGCGCATTCTGGAAAGCGCGGTGACGGCCTACCAGAAGGCTCTCGATCTTACGGAAAACCGGTATCGCGGAGGCGCGGCCAGCCGGGTTGAAGTGGCCGAAGCGCGCACCCAACTGGAGGCCACCGGCGCGCAGGCCGTGGACGTCACCGATCTGCGGGCGCAATACCAGCATGCCATCGCCGTGCTTACGGGGCAGCCGCCCGAGGGGTTCGCGATCGCCGAAAAGACCGCATCTATGGTTCTGCCCGTCATACAATCCGGCGTGCCCTCGGCGCTGCTGGAGCGGCGGCCGGACATCGCCGCCTCCGAAAGGCGCGTGGCCGAGGCGAACAGCGAGGTCGGCCTGGCGCGCGCGGCATTCTATCCGCAAGTGCTGCTCTCGGCGGCGGTGGGTCTGGAAGGCAGCAAGATTACCAACTGGCTGAACTGGCCGAGCCGGCTGTGGGCGGTTGGGCCGTCCGTCGCGCAGACGCTGTTCGATGCCGGCAGGCGGCGCGCCGTGCTGCAGGAATCCACGGCGAATTACGACGCATTCGTGGCGGATTATCGCCAGAATGTGCTGACCGCGTTCCAACAGGTCGAAGATAACCTGGCTAGCTTGCGCATTCTCGAAGACGAGGCTCAGCGCCAGCGGCGCGCGGTGGAGGCGGCCCGCGAGTCGGAAAAGCTCTCCTTCAATCGCTATAAGGGCGGGTTGGTGACCTATCTCGAAGTGGTCACCGCGCAGAGCATCCGGTTGCAAAACGAACGCGTGGCGGTGGGCGTGGAGCGCCGCCGCCTGGAGGCCTCCGTGTTGCTGATCCGGGCGCTGGGGGGCGGCTGGAACGCGAGTTCGCTGCCACAGCCGGCGGAGCTGACGGAGAAGACGAAGTAGGGCCGGCCACGCCGAGACGATTGAGGAGTGCCGATCCCCAGTTTCCGCCGTTCCGGCTTAGATGTCTCACGAATCGGCCCTCAGGCCAGGAGTGCGGGATTCGCCCCCTTCCGCCGCTTCCCAGAGGATCGTCAGAGCGCTGGGAAAAGCGTCAAAATGCGCCGAGATAGCCGTGCGTTCCAAGCTACGCCGCGCCGGCGGCGTGGCGCGGGCGCGACCTTTTGTAGACTTTGCGCTACTTTTGTCCGGCTTTTGCCTTGACTTCCGTACAGTTCGGAGGATATACTGGCGCCAGTGCAAGCAGACGGTATCGGAATCCGAAAATTCTCATTACGAGTACTATGGGCCCCTCCGCAACCGGGGATTCTGAAAAGCGCCGCGGCGTAATGAGGGGTTTTGGAAAGAGGGGGCCGACCGGCAAGCCACGGCACCCGGCGGTCCCGAATGTGCAACGCGAACCGAAATGTTGTCCACTCCTTGGCATGTGCAAATGGGGGCGGGCTGACGGATAGGAGGAGGAGACGAACATGACAGGTACCAGGTATTGCCATCTAATTGCGGTGGCGTGGTTTACACTAGCTGGCTGCTCGGCAATCGTCTGTGGCCAGGACAAAGTCGATGGATGGACCATCGAGTACCAGGCGAAAGCCTTACGGGTCGAGTCCGTACAGGAGTTAGGAACGGAGCCGAACACCGGCGTCGATCTCGGTGTGTCGGTCAAACTGGGAAACGTTTCGGGGCGAGTGGTCACCGGTTACGCGATCGGCTTGGGATCGCCCGAAGGGACGGTCAGGGTGGCGGTCCTCAAGGATGGGTTGCAGCCGGATGCATCCTTTGACTTCAGGCTGAGCTTCCGACCGGGCACGCCAAGGGTTCGGATCGTCCGGGTCGCCGCGGTGCTCTTTGGGGACCGGGCGGCGGACGACGGGGAGCCCGCAACAATTGAAGAGATGCGGCTCAACCGGTTGGGAGAGTTCCTTGAGTACGCCCGCTGTTCGAAGATCCTGGATGGCCTTGATTCATCGCCCTTGGACGACGCCAGCGTTCAGGCCGTGACCAAAACTCTGAACCAAATGCCGATCGAGGCGGTGCTCTTGGTCTCCTTGCCCGGTCCTCCGCAACTACAGGCCAGTAAGAGGGTCAGCGGAGCCAGCCCCGAGGCGAGACGCAGCCTGATCAGCGGCGTTGACAGCGCGCGGCACATCCTTCAGCGCGACTTGAAGGATCTGATGAGGCTACCGGCGACGTCGGCGACGGCCCCGGCTGGGCAGGAGAGGGCTCAGCAATACGCGAAACTGAAGCGCGACCACGAGAAACTCCTCGCTCGGCTGCAGGCGCTCGCGGTTCGCGACGAGGAGGTGGAGCAGTGGCCCTGCCCAGACTCCTGGCAATTGTCTCGCTCTTCGTCGCCGTATCCCCAGGGTGGTGCCAGGATTGCACCCCTACCATCACGGTCCTTGCAAACAAGATGTACTGCCCCGGCGGCATCGAGCCGTACTCTTTCACGGCTACCTTTCCCGACCTTCACTCTCAGAATGACGGCCAGCAAGTCTCTGGAACCTGCACAGCAGTGTCCACATGCGTGAACAACCAAGTCCAGGCGAACGGCTATTTTCAGTGTCCGCCGGACGTTTGGGTTGAGGAGTCTAGCGGATCGTATCAAATAAAGTGGAACAACCAGAATCCGGCGACACCCCAGTACTCCTCCTGTGGAGGGACGCAGTATGTTTCCGGTGCGACCTGCGGCGGTGATATGGAAGAGGCTAGCGACCCTCCTGTTACCTGGAGCTGCAGAGGATGCTATTGGAACAATCCTGGCTGCGACACCTGTAGCACCTGCGCTAGCAACGTGTGCCAGAGTCAATGTGCTGCCAACTTCAATTGCTCGAACGGCTCTTGCTGCGCGCAGGGATGCAGCAGTTGCAGGACAAGCTGCAGCACCTTCTGTGGCAGCGGTGACAATGCTGTCTGCCTGGATTGCATCACCTGCAACTGCCCCAACGGCCAACAGCCAGCCCAGTGCCAGAACGGCAACGTCGTCTGTCCGTGCGGTGGTAGCCCGATCATCCTGGATCCCTTCAATCAGGGTTTCCGCCTCACCAGCTTGGCGAAAGGAGTGCGGTTCCGAATCCTCCCGGGCGGCCCGTTGCAGCAGATCAGTTGGACCGATCCGAACGCCAGGAACGGCTGGCTGGCGCTCGACCGGAATGGCAACGGGACCATCGACGACTTCACAGAGCTGTTCGGCAATTTCACGCCGCAGCCCCCGAGCAGTGCTCCGAATGGTTTCTTGGCGCTGGCCGTCTTCGATAGCCCGGCAAACGGAGGAAACGGAAACGGCTTCATTGACCCAGGGGACTCGGTCTACAGCCACCTGCGGGTGTGGATCGACGCCAACCAGAACGGCATCAGCGAGCCCAATGAACTCCACACGCTCCAGGAATTGGGCATCTTCAAGATCAGCCTGCAGTACAATTCCACCCCCTTCGTGGATCAATACGGGAATCGGTTTCGATATCGAGGCACCGTATGGGATGACGAGGGCCACAGTCGGGACGCCTGCTACGACGTGTTTCTTCTGGTAGGGACCACCCCGAAGGGAAAATAGATGAAGACGGTTCACAAATGTTCGGTAGTTCTGGGCGCAACCGCTCTCTTGCTGGCGACCGGCATGCCCGTGGCGGGGCAGCCTATGAGTTGCGCGGCCCCGGGACTTACGGCGGGGCAGGAGCAGACTCTCGTCGGCTACGTGAGAAAGAAGTACAAGCTGCCAAGCTTAATCGTGCTGTCTCTCCAAAAGGACAATCTCGTGAACGGCACATGCTATCGGGAATTGACGTTTCAGGGGAAGAGCGAGATTCACACTTGGGAGCTGACGCTCTTCCTCTCTCCCGACCTCCGCTTTTTGACCGACGAATTGATGGACACGCAGCGTGATCCGGCCGAGGAGGAACGGGCGCAGAATCAGATCCTGATGAGCGGCCTGACACAGGGCGCCACCACAGTAAGGGGGCCCGAAAACGCGGCGGTCACGATCGTCGAGTTCTCGGATTTCCAGTGTCCGTTCTGCCGCAGGTTTGCACAGATTCTCGACGAGGTGCTTGCAGATGATGCGCGAAGCGTGCGCGTCGTCTTCCATCACATGCCCCTCGCGGGCCACGACTGGGCGCGTCTGGCGGCCGAAGGCGCCGCCTGTGCGCAGTTGCAGGGCCCCCAGGCGTTCTGGCGGATGCACGATCAGCTCTTCCGCGGTCAGCAGAGCATAACGGCGGATAATCTCAAAGAGAAACTGGGCGAATTCGCGAGGGAGTCGAAGGGCCTGGACGCCAATGCTTTTCAACAGTGCATGCAGAACAGCATGTCGTTGGGACTCGTGCTCAGGGACCTGAATCTTGCGGAAGCGAATCAGGTAACTAGCACTCCGACGCTGTTCATCAACGGCCACCGTGTTCAGGGTGTAGAAAACGCCGCGCGCCTGCGCGAGTTGATCGCCGCAGCGCAAGCGGAGGTCGAGTCATCTCCGGCCCCTGCCGAGAAGAGGGGCGCCACGGGAACGGGGGCCCCCGAGGCCTCTCCCTCCGCACAAGCGAAGAGTCAAGAGCCAATAGGGTGCGGTTTAGCGAAGAAGTGACGCCGTAGCGCATGTCCCGAAGGCGCGAGCCGCGCTGGCTCCGCCCCCGCCCTGGCTGAACTGGCCGAGCCGCCTGTGGGCCGTTGGGCCCTCCGTCGCGCAGACGCTTTTCGATGGCGGAAGGCGGCGCGCGGTGCTCCAGGAATCCACGGCCAATTATGATGCATTCGTGGCGGATTATCGCCAGAATGTGCTGACCGCGTTCCAGCAGGTCGAAGATAATCTGGCTAGCTTGCGTATTCTCGAAGACGAGGCCCAGCGCCAGCGGCGCGCGGTGGAGGCGGCCCGCGAGTCGGAAAAGCTCTCGTTGAATCGCTATAAGGGCGGGTTGGTGACCTATCTCGAGGTGGTCACCGCGCAGAGCATCCGGCTGCAAAACGAACGCGTGGCGGTGGGCGTCGAGCGCCGCCGCCTGGAGGCTTCCGTGCTGCTGATCCGGGCGCTGGGCGGCGGCTGGAACGCGAGTTCGCTGCCCCAACCGGCGGAGCTGACAAAGAAGACGAAGTAGTGCCGACCTGCGCCGGCGCGAGATCCAGAGGCAGCCTCAGGCGCCAGCCCAGGCTGACGGGTTCGAGTCTCTCTCCCTCCGCCATCGTCGCTCTCTACGCCTTAGGATTCGCAGCCGGCGCATAGCTTGTGCTGCGCCCACCTGCGGGGTTCCGGACGAGGATGCCACCTTCCACCAGCGCCAGAATGTCGCGCAGGGCTGTATCCTGGGAA
This sequence comes from Bryobacteraceae bacterium, assembly GCA_052144455.1. Classification (GTDB taxonomy): domain Bacteria; phylum Acidobacteriota; class Terriglobia; order Bryobacterales; family Bryobacteraceae; genus Fen-330. The sequence goes on along the minus strand of JBKQQG010000027.1, from coordinate 135,489 downwards.
CACTGGACGAGCTTGGCGTACTTGGAGGTGGTCAGCTTGCCTTCGAGACCATCCAGGAGACGGTTGAGCACGCGGCGCTGGCGCTCGTTGATCGCGACGCCGGCGATGGCTTCCCAGAAGCGCGCCTTGGCGAGGACGGCGCCGAGGGTGGTCTGCGCACCGTCGATGGCGCGACCCAGGCAACCGAGGAACCACTTCATCCACGGGGTGACGTCCATCGATCCTTGCTGCGTGCGCTCGAGAATGTCGTAATAGGCGGCGCGCTCTTCTCGAATCTGCGCCGACATACTGTAGAAGCGCTGCAAACTGTTTTCGGAGCGTGCCAGCAGCATGTCGGCGATGGCACGCGCGATTCGGCCGTTGCCGTCCTCGAAGGGGTGGATGGTCACGAACCAGAGATGCGCCAACCCCGCTTTCAAGACGGGATCGGTGTCCGCCTTGGAGTGGAACCAGTCCAGGAATGCCTTCATTTCCCCCTCGATACGCGCGGCTGCCGGCGCTTGGAAATGGACGTGCTCCTTGCCCACCGGCCCGGAAACGACTTCCATCGGGTCAGTGCCTCCTTCGCGCCAGGCGCCCACTCCGATCCTGCTCAGGCCGCTGCGCCCGGTGGGGAACAGAGCTGCATGCCACGAAAACAGCCTTTCGGCTGTGAGCGGCCGGTCATAGTGGCGTGTGGCGTCGAGCATCATTTCAACGATGCCCTCCACCTGGCGGTCCGCTGGCTTGAGAGCGCCGATCTCGACGCCCAGGCGGCGTGCAATCGAGGACCGGACTTGTTCCATGTCCAGCCTTTCCCCCTCGATCTCGCTGCTCTTGAGGACGTCGGCGGTCAGGGCTTTGAGGACGGCCTCCTGGCGGAGATTGAATCCTAGGGCTTCCATGCGACCGGTCAGCCGACCCTGACGGTGGCGCACGTCGGCGAGAAGCTCGGCAAGACTCTCCAGGTTCCAGACGAACCCAGGCCAATCCCGGAGCTCATGGATGTACATTCTCCGCGCCTCCTACGGAGATTATAGCGCGGAATCGCCGCAAGAAGAAGTATTCGACGCATTAGTGCGTAGAATAGATCTCCTGATCCCCGCGCTACGCCGGCGCGAGATCCAGAGACAGCCGAAGGCGGCCAGCCAGGCGGCGGCGCTGAGAGCGGCGAGGCGTTTCAGCGCGGGCGGGGAGAAGCGCATCAGGATGAGATGGCGGCCGGCTGGGACCGGCAATCCGCGGAAGGCGACGTTGGTGTAGTAGAAGGGGACTTCCCTGCCCTCGATGAAGGCTCGCCAGCCTGGATAGTGCGCTTCCGAGCTCACCAGGTAGGCCGGGGCGGGCGAATCCACTTCGAGGAGCACCGTGCGCGGCTCGTAACGTAGCACCTTCACCTGGCCCGGCGGCGCGGAATCCGGAAACGCGGTGTCCAGCCCCGGGCCTTCGACGATGGCTTCGCGGCGGGGATCGAAATCGGGCGCGCGCAGCAGACGGACAGCCTCCTCCTCGCTTTGGGCGGCCAGGATTCTGTGGACCAGGAAGAAGCGGGGCAGCACGTCCGGCTTTTCGTAGACGTAGTCGTTCCGCAGGCGGGTAACGGCGGTCAGCCCTTCCACGGCGTGGCCCGACAACAGGTAGCGGACGTTCTCCAGATCGAGCACCGGCGAATCGGGCCGGGTCACCTGGTAGTAGGAGCCCCAGCGTTCCCCTTGGCAGAAGGTCAGCCGCGCCTGGATCAAGCGCGCCAGCGCCATTTGGTCGTCGCCGCCCGCGGTGGGGATCTCCAGCAACGGCGCCGCGCCCACCCAGTGGATCGAAGAGTCGATGGTGTCGATGCGCGCGGGTGGAAAGGTGCGGTCGACCAGCATCCGCATGCGCTGCACCTCCATCGTGCTGCCGTGAAAACTGGAGTGGGTGACGCCGGGCTCCTGCGCCTCGCTAGTTGTATTCATGGGCCGCCCCGAGCCCATCAGGACCAAGTCCAACACCACCAGCGCCACGGCAGCGTAAGCCAGCGGGCGCAGCCTGAAGAAACTGTCCGCCGCCAGGCCCGCCAGCACCGCGACGCCCAAAACGAAGCAGGCCGAGGCGAACTCCGGGTGCATCCCGTTGCGGAGGAACGCGGGCAGCAGCCAGAAGAGCGCGCCGCCGATGGGAGTCGAATCGCCCAGGGCGACGACCAGCGAGACCACGGTCAGAACGGCGAACAGGGCGGCATCTTTCCTCTTGCGCAGCAAGCTGGCGCCGCCCACGGCCAGGGCCAAGCCCAGGATGCCGCAGTACAGGTACATGTGCGTGATTTCCCAGCGCCAAGAGTAACGGCTGAGGTCGAAGATCTGGTAGAAGTTGGGCCAGAACAGGGAGACCAGGCTCTGGAGCGGAAGGCCGCCGCCCGATTTCAGCCAGTCGGTGCGGTAGCGCGCCACGCTCTGCCCGGTTAACTCGATGGAGGGCCACAACTGGACTACCGTGGCCAGCGCCGCCCACGCGCAGCCGGCCAGCGCGAGCCACGCCAGGCGCGGTTTGGCCTGCCGGAAGAGCACCAGCAGAATCGCCAGCGCGAGCGTCGAAGCGAACACCAGCGCCGTAAGCGGGGTGTATCCGGCCAGCACCGACATGGCCAGCGCCAGAGCCAGCACCGGAAGCCAGCGCAGACTATCGCGCAGGGAGATCACGCTCAGCCAGGCCAGCGGCATCCAAGCCGCGGTGCAGACGGCGCCCAGGTGCTCGACGTGAGCCGGGAAGAAGCCGCCCAATTGAAACACGCTGGCGCCCAACAGCGCTCCGGGAACGCCCGCGCCCAGCCGCTTCAACAGCCAATAGGCGAACACGCCGCCGAGAAAAATGTGCAGGATGACGTGGCATTCGAGGAGATAGAGCAGGTGGCCGCCCAGCAGGTTGCTGAAAACGATCAGCAGCGCCAGCGGCGGGTACAGGACCTGGGTTTGCAGGTTGGCCAGGAACGGCCTTCCGCAAAAAGTGAAGGGATCCCAGAGCGGCAGGTCGAAGTTCCGGAACGACTGGGCGATGAACCAGGCGTGCGGATAGTGGTAATAGCGCAGGTCCCAGGGAAAGACGTAGCCGGGATAGAACAGCACCTGCCGGCAGAAGACCAGCAACTCGGCGAGCAGCACCCCGTACGGGAAATACTTGCGCACAGAATCCGCGACGGCGATCTAACGGCCCAGGAACTTTTCGAGTTTGTCGGTCTCGCGCTCGGCCAGGTTCAGGTTCCTCCGGGCGGCGCCGAGGTCCTGGCGCTTGATGGCGCCTTCGGCCTGGTCCAGCAGGTATTCCAGGCGTTTCCATGACGCGGAGATATCCCCGCGCAGGCCATAGCCCTCTTTGCGCTGCTGCTCCTCCATGCGCTGGAGCGTGCCGCGCACGGCATTGGCGCGAGCGGAGAGCATCCCCAGACGTTCGGTAGCGTGATCCAGGGCGACCTGGTCGACCACCGGAGGCGGCGGGGCCGCTTGCGGCGCCGGAGGCGTCTCCGGAGCTGGCTGAGGCGGAGGCGGCGGCGCGGGTTCAGCGGCCTGGACCGGCTGAGCGGCCGGCGCTGGCGACGCGCTCCGGGCTTTGACAGCGGGGGAGGGGCGCGGAGCCGGCGCAGCCGGAGCGGGGGCCGGGGCGGGCGCCTGTGCCGGCTCGGCCGCGGCGGGCTCGGAGGGCGGCTGAGCGGCGGGCTCGGCGGGCGGCTGAGGGGCCGCTTCGGCCGGCTTCTGTTGATCGACCACCACAGGAGCGGGCTGCCCCGCGCGTGCACGGTACCAGCCCGGCAGGTAGATGGCGGCGACAACCAGCAAGGCCACTACCAGCGCCCCACCCAGGGCCATCCAAAGTCCGCGGTGGCTACTGCCGGCCCGAGCCTGCGGCGGAGGGGCGGGCGGCGCGTAAGGCGGCGGCATGGGCGGGGCATACGGCGGCGGAGCGGGAGGCGCGTAAGGCGGCGGCGCCTGGGTGGCGAAGAACGGCTGAGCGGGTGGCGGCGGAGTTGGCGTAGCGTAGGGTGGCGGCGGCGGCGTGGCGTAGAGCGGAGGAACGGGCGTGGCCTGCGCCGCGGGCAACGGCGGCATGACGACCTGGGCGGTCTGCGTCGGCGCATTCGCGGGCAGCACAGCGGCCGCGGCGGCCACCACGGGCTTCGCGACGGGCGGCGCCAGGCTCTGCTTTATGCTCTCCAGGGCCGCGCGAAAGGCCACGGCCGTCTGGAAGCGGTTCTCCGGATCCTTCTGAATCGCGGTCAGGATGACCTCGTTCAGGCCGGGCGGCAGCGTGGGGTCCAACTGGATGGGAGGCACCGGCTGCTGGTCCAGGTGCGCCACCATGAGGGAATAATCGCTCTCCCCCTTGAAGGGCCGCGTACCGGTCACCATCTCGTAGAGGGAGACTCCCACGGAATACAGATCGGTGCGGCCGTCCAGGGTAGTGGCCCCCTTCACCTGCTCGGGCGACATGTAGTAGAGCGAGCCCAGCGTGGAGCCGGTCGCGGTAAGCCTGCGGTCGCCCACCGCCTTGGCGATGCCGAAATCCATCAGCTTCACCTGGCCCTCCGGCGTCACCATGACGTTGGACGGCTTGAAGTCCCGATGGACCACTCCCCGCTCGTGGGCGAAAGCCAGCGCCGAGAGAGCCTGGGACATGTAGTCGGCGGCCTCCCAGAGGCTGACCGGACCCTCGCGCAGCCGTTCTTCCAGAGTGCTCCCCTCGATGTACTCCATGATCATGAGGAGCTGGTTATCGTATCGCAGCGCGGTGTGCAGCCCGGCGATGTTGGGATGGTTGAGACTGGCCAGCAGCTTGATCTCGCGCATGAAGCGCTCTTCCAGATCGGGCGCCTCGGAGAGGTTGGGGAGCAGCACCTTCATCGCCTCGGTGCGGTCGGAGATGGTGTTGCGCACCTTGTAAACTTTGCCCATTCCGCCCACGCCCAGGATGCCGGCGATTTGATAGTCTCCGACTGTGTCGCCGATATTGAATGCCATACAGTGCCTCGCTTACTGGTTATGCACCATGTCGCCGACCTTAGCCGGCGCGCTTCCACTGAATTGACCCACCGCCGATTGCTCATCCACGTCGGTGATGACCACCTCGCCCACCTTGTCCGTAATGCTGCGCAGAATCCTGCCGGTGGCCGGGTCGCGCACGTCCTTGATCTTGCGGCGGACATCCAGGCGATCGCCCACCTTGATTCCGATCCGGCTGCCGACGTTGAGAACCAGCGTATTTCCGGTGGCATCGGCCACCAGACCGTCGATGACCACGGCCTTGGTTGGCAACTGCGCGGCCTCGGAGTCGAACTGGGCGCAAAGCTGGTCCACGGCCGCGTTGACGGCCTCGCCCAGAATCGTGCTGCCGAAGTTCTTGCTGGCCACGCCGCCGCCCGCACCGGCCGAGATGTCGCCGCCGCCAGCCCCGATCAGCGAGGTGCCCTTGCGGGTGGATTCGCCTACTCCCTTGGCCACCGCGATGATCTCCGCCGTATCGGTGTTGATCATACGGGCGCTGATGCCTACCACCGCCTTGGCTTCGTTGTGCCTGACACCGCCCAGGCCAAATCTGCCGGTCACACTGCTCATGGCGCCGCCGCCGACCCCGGTGCTCTTGTCGTCCCGCCCGAATTGCGTGATGCTGCCCGTGATGATGGCGTCCACGCCCAGTATTCGGCCGATCTTGGCGGCGGAATTGGAGTCCGCCCGGTCGCTGTTCGAGAAGTTCTGCTCGCCCAGGACTTTGTCCAGGGCCTTGCGCTCGATGACCGAGTACTTCCCGGTCATCACCAGCTTCTCGACAATCAGGTCGGAAATCCCCTTGCCGACGTCCTGGTCGGTCCCCCAGATCGCTGCCACCTGGCTTTTTACGGTAGCGTAGTCGAAGTCCAGCACGGCCACGCGTTTCCTCTGGACGTTCTGTGGGGGCTGTTGGGGCTGTTGGGCGGCCGCGGATACCATCAGCACGGCAGCCAGAAGGGGCAAAATCGGGAAGCGACGCATTCTTTCCTCCTCCGGAGTCTCTAGGATACTAATAGCACTATTGGAGCCGGGCGACAAGCCGCCGCCGGCCCGCATCTCGACTCAAGGCGTTGGCGCCTCGGGAAGCCGCTGGTTCGCGACCTTTGGCGTGGCCGCCTAGCGCGACGGACAGGCGGCCCGCGCGAGGAGCCGAACCGTGACGGAGGCGGTTTTGGTGGGATCGGCCACGCTGGCGGCAGTGACGGTAACACGCTGCGAGGAAGGGATGGAAGACGGCGCGGTGTACAGGCCTTTTTGGTCGATGCTGCCCACGCGTGGATTTAGGGCCCAGGTGACGGATTCATCGCGGGGCGCATCCGGCGGCAGCGCGAACTGGACGTAGAACTGTTCCGTTTGGGAGGCGCAGAGCGGTTCGGTTCCGGGTAAGAGTCTCATCGGAGGCGGGACGGTGACGGGAACCTCGGCGGAAACACCCGCGTTCGTGATCGTGATGTTGGCGGAGCCGGGACCGACCGCGGTTACCTGACCCATCGAATCCACGGTGGCGACGGCGGGCGTGTCGGAGGAGTAGGTCGTAAGCAAGGAGTAGCTGAGAGTCACCCTGGAACCGTCGGCGTAGATGCCGTCCACCAGCAGGTAGTAGCTTTCTCCGACGTAACTGAGATCCAAGGTGGACGCCTCGCTAATGATCCGCACCGGGGGATCGGGCCGCTCGATGTCGATCTTGATTTCCTCGGACTCAACCCTTTCGCCCGACACAGTGGTTCCGACCGCCCCCAGAAAGTAGGTCCTTGAGGCGGCACTTGGCGGGATCGGGATCTCGAACCGGTAAGGCGGCGCGGTGAGAACGAAGACGCGGTTCACGGGGACGCTTCCGAGCACGGCCACCGTCCGGAACGCGCCGCCTGACGCCTCAACCTCCACCACCAGCGTCTTTCCCGAAGGAACCACCGCCCCAGGCGCCGGCGAGGTGATCCGGAGGCTTGCCGCGCTCAGTGGCCCGCCCATCGAGAGGATTGCCGCTGCCACCGCCGCCGTGGCGGCCCACCGCTGGAACGCATCATGCAGGCCATTGCGCATTGCTCTCCCCCTTTTCAAGCGACAAGCTGAAGCCGGCGCTACTCCACCTTCAGTTCGTCTTTGTGCGGGACCAGCTTGCCGTCCGCGAGATTGAAGCGCAGCAGGGCGCGCGGGTCTTCTCCCTCCGCGATCCAGGTCTGGATGGGGCCGAAGAACTCCGTCAGTTCCCCGGCGGTGCAGGTGGGGAGATAGGGCCGCAGCACGCGCGGGTCGTAGTAGCGGAAGTAGAACGGTTTGCCGTCGGCGGTATGTACGATCAGGAAATGGCGCAAATGGTGGCGCATGGCGCGGAAATCCACCGGCGCCACGACAAACACACCCCAGTGTTTCCCCCATCCCTCCCCGATCACCCACTTGGCGAATTCGGAGTTCGGCTCCAGCCGGACCAGATAGGGGGCCACCTGGGCCAGGTCGGGCTTGATCTGGCCGGCGTAAAGGCACTCGAACTCCGGACGCGGGGCGGCGTGCAGCTTTTCCAGGAGGCCGGGGATGGAACCGCCATCCAGGATGGCGAACACACTGGCCCCGTCCTCTTTGAACAGGATCGGGTTTATTACCTCGACGGTTTTGTCCATATTCCCCCGGTCATTGCGCCTTCTGGCAGTACGGGCAAATCTGGCACAGCGGCGTCCCTTCGTCGGCGGCCTGCTGCAACATGCTGGCGGCCGCGCTGAAAGTGGCCTGCTGGGGCGGGGTGGGCGCCGGCGGCGGCGCTGCCATCTGAGTGGGCGCGCCCGGCTTGACTTCTTGCGGATCGGTGGGGGCCGTCGGGCTGGCGCCCGCGCCGGAACCAGCCGCGCCTCCGCTGTTGATCATAACCATGGTGCCGCTGATGAAGACGCCGCCCGAGTTGATGTTGATAAAGTTGCCGCCCACCTTGAGGGTGAGCGTGGTCCCGGACTCGACCACCAAGTTCGTGCCGGACTTCAAGTGAATCTCGGTACCGGCGTCGACGGCCCAATTCTGGCTAACTTTCTCCTCCAGATTGCTGCCACAGGTGAGCGACGAGGTCTGATCCACCTGGACGTTCAGGTTGCCTACGACGTGCACGTGCCGGTCCTTCTCGCAGCGCTCGAACTGGTCGCCCTTGACGAGGTGATGGCTCTCGTTTACGACGGTTTCATGGCGGTCGTGATCCACCAGCATGTCGTGGTCGAAGGCCGCGTGGACAAAGACCTGCTCCTTGCCCTTGGTGTCGTCGAAGCGCAGCTCGTTGGAATTGCCGCCGCCCTTGGAGCTGCTCGAGCGCCAGGTGCTGATCACCTGCTTGTCGGGCAGTGGATAGGGCACTGTCTGCTCGGCATTGTAGACGCTGCCGGTGATCAGCGGCCGGTCCGGGTCGCCCTCCAGGAAGCTCACCACCACCTCCTGGCCGATGCGCGGGATAGTGATGAACCCCCAACCCTTTCCGGCCCAGGGCCAGGCCACCCGCACCCAGCAGGAGCTTTTCTCGTCCAGCGTGCCCAGCCGGTCCCAGAAGAACTGCACTTTCACGCGACCGTACTTGTCGCAGTAGATTTCCTCGCCCGAGGGACCCACCACTACCGCCGTCTGTATGCCGTTGATCAGGTGCTTGGGCGCCAGGCGCGGGGGCCGGAACGGGAGCGAAGCCTGGATGCAGGTGAAGGCATTGCGGTAGGTGGAATCGGTGAGCGAGCCGGCGCCCGTGTAGAAGCCGCCCTCTTCGCCATGGTGCGCCACCGAGGTCAGCACGTAGGTGTCGTTCTGATCCCGGCGCTCATGGCCGTACAGCTCGAACTTGTACCCGGAAACGAAGCTGCGGCAGTCGCTGCGTCCGCTGCACACCGGGTGCACCGCCTCCTCGGCCTCGATGCGCAGTTTCACCAACTGGTCGCCCTGCTGGAGCTTTTCGTACTCCCCCGGATAGTCGTAAAGCTCGAAGCGCTGATTGCCGCCCTGGTTGATGTTGCTGGTCACCTCCGCGTCCAGCCGAGTGCCCGGAGTCTCGAAGTTGTAGTCCGTGTGCGCGTATTTCCCGCTGCGCAGCTCGTTCTCATAGCACCATGAGTAGACCACGTCTTCGTCCAGGAGCCCTCCGGGACCGGCGTTTCGCACCAGCATGGCGCGATCCTGTCCCGGGCACGGCTGGAGCACCGACGGCGAGTCGCCCAGAATCATGGTGTGCTTGCCGTTCTCGTGCTTGAAGAAGTAGAAAATGCCCTCCTGCTCCAGCAGGCGGGAAACGAAGTTGAAGGATGTCTCGCGGTATTGGACGCAGTATTCCCAGGGGTCGTAGGAGCCGCGCAACTGGAAGTCGTAGTCCGTGAAACCCAGGTCCTGGAACACCTTTTCGACGATGTCCGGCGCCTTCATGTTCTGGAAGATGCGGCAATCGGCGGCGCGAGTGAGGAACCAGAGCCACGGGACAAGTTCGCATTCGTACCTGGTGAGTCTTTCCTCTCCGGGATATTGCCGGAAATCGCTCACGCAACCGTTGAAGTACCGGGCCTGGCTCGTGTCCGCCAGGCGCACCGAGAAGCTCACGTTCTGCCCGACCATGCTGTCGAAGCCGATGGCGGGGTCTTCCGAGAGCATATCCAGGCGGAAACGGAAGAGCTGCGACATTCCCTCAGTCCCCGTGAAGGAGCGCAACAGGAGCTTGCTTTCGCCCAGCGGGGTGTTCAGATTCAGGAAGCGCTTTTCTTGAGTCCAGGGCATCTCACTACCCTCCAATGACGACCGTCGGGCAGCCCATGGCGATGGGGTTGGGCGGGCCCAACGGCTCAACCACTTGGTCCCCCTGCCGCGCGGCGGGCAGGTTGTCGATCATGACGGTGGCGGAGGCCTGGAGCACCACCCCGGGACCGTGGGGCGGCACGGGCGAGGGCGTGGTGCAGGCGTGGATGTCCGCGCCCGAGCCCGTCATCATGCTCGACATCGAGGCCAGAACGCTGCCCTTCAAGGTCTGCTCGGCGGCCAAGGCGGCCGGAGCGCCGGGCGTTCCCGCCGCAGCCGCGGTTGCCGCGACCGCCGTTTGCACGGCGATGTCCGCGGCTTGCTTCGCGGCCTGGATCGCGGCGGCGGCCGCCGCCGGGACTGCCCGCCAGGCCGGCAAGAACCCGATCATACAATCCGGGCTGCCGGGCCCCGGCCCCAACACCGGCGGCAGCGGATGCGAAACCGGATCGGTTATTCTTGCGGCGGGGGGCATACCGTCTCGTATACGAACGAACCTTCGGGGCCCACGCCGACCTTGATTCCGGCCACCTTCCGCCCCTCGGCCATCCAGCCCAGCAACTGCCGCGAAACCTCCGGCAGCAGCGTGTTGGTGAGAATGTTGTCCACGTTGCGGGCGCCGCTCTCGACTTCCGTGCAGCGGCTGGCCACTTCATTGATCAGGTCGTCGCCGTAAACCAGTTCGATTTTGTGGTTCTCCATCAGGCGCTTGCGGATCTTGCCCAGCTTGAGCACCACGATCTTCTTCAGGTTCTCGTCCCGGATCGGATAGTAGGGAATGATCACCATGCGGCCCAGGAACGCCGGCTTGAAAACCTTGTTGAGCTCGGGCTTGAGCGCCTTCACCAGGGCGGCCGGAGAAGGCATGGTTTCCGGGTCGGCGCAGAGCTTCATAAAGGTATCTGTTGCAGCGTTTGTGGTCAAAATGATGATGTTGTTCTTGAAGTCGATCTCGCGCCCCTCGCCGTCTTCCATGTTGCCCTTATCGAAGACCTGGTAGAAGAGCTCGAGCACGTCCGGATGGGCCTTCTCGACCTCGTCCAGCAGCACCACCGAGTAGGGACGCCGCCGCACCGCTTCGGTGAGCACGCCGCCTTCGCCGTAGCCCACGTATCCGGGAGGCGAGCCCTTCAGGGTCGAGACGGTGTGCGACTCCTGGAACTCCGACATGTTGATGGTGATCATGTTCCGCTCGCCGCCGTAAAGCTGGTCGGAGAGCGCCAGGGCGGTCTCGGTCTTGCCGACGCCCGAAGGCCCCACCAGCATGAACACGCCCACCGGCTTGTTGGGATCGTCCAGGGTGGCGCGGGAGGTGATGATGCGCTGGCTGATCAGATCCAGAGCGTGGTCCTGGCCGATGACCCGCTTGTTCAGGATATTGTTGAGCTGGAGGACGCTCTGGATCTCGTCCTTAACCATCTTGCCCACCGGAATGCCGGTCCAGCCGGAAATCACTTCACCGACCACGTTGTCGTCCACGCACACTCCCACCAGCGGGTTCTCGCCCTGCAGCATGGTCAGTTCGAGGTTCAACTGGTCGAGCTCGGCGCGCGGGCTGGCATAGGCGCTCACCGGTTGGGCGGCCGCGGCGCCATCGCCGGAAGCCGCCTGCGCAGCGGCCGGGGCCACGCCGGTCTCGATCTGTGTGCGCAGTTCGCGGATGCGCGTCACCAGGCCGATCTCCTTGTCGAAGCGGGCTTGCAGTTCGCCCAGCCGGGCCTCGATCTTGGCCTTGCGCCCGGCAATCTGCGCCAGCCGCTCGGCGTGGTCGGCGCCCAGTTTCGCCTCGGCGGTCAGGATTCTCTCCTGCGCGTTGAGGTCTTCCAATTCCCGGGTCGCGTCCTCGATGACCGGGGGAACCGCGCTCTGGCCCAGCGCCAGCCGCGCGCAGGCAGTATCGAGCACGCTGACCGCCTTGTCGGGAAGCTGCCTACCCGCCAGGTAGCGGTGCGAGAGCTTCACGGCCGCGTTCACCGCGCCGTCCAGAATGCGCACCTTGTGGTGCTTCTCGAGGGCCGGCACGGTGCCGCGCAGCATCACGCTGCACACCGTCTCGGAGGGCTCGTCCACCTTGACCACTTGAAAGCGCCGGGCCAGCGCCGCGTCCTTCTCGAAATACTTCTTGTATTCGCTCCAAGTTGTTGCCGCGATGGTGCGTAGCTCGCCGCGAGCCAGCGCCGGTTTCAGCAATTGCCCGGCATCGTTCTGGCCGGCTTGCCCCCCCGCCCCGATCATGGTGTGCGCCTCGTCGATGAACAGGATAATGGGCGTAGGCGAGGACTTCACTTCCTCGATCAGCCCCTTCAGCCGGTTCTCGAATTCGCCCTTCACGCCCGCGCCGGCCTGCAACAGCGCCAGGTCCAGGGATTTGACCAGCACGCCCTTGAGCGGCGGCGGCACGTCGCCCTTGGCCACGCGCTGGGCGAACCCTTCGACCACCGCGCTCTTGCCCACCCCCGCCTCGCCCGTGAGGATGGGGTTGTTCTGGCGGCGGCGCATCAGGATGTCGATCATCTGGCGGATTTCGTGATCGCGCCCCAGCACCGGGTCGAGCTTGCCGGTTCTGGCCTTCTCGGTCAGGTCGACGGTGTACGAATCCAGGTTGGGCGTCTTTCCGGCGGCCTTGCGCGCGCCTCCGGCGGCGGGCGCCGCAGCCTCCTCGGCGGTGGCGGTGACGGCGTCCTCGTGCGACCCGGCTACGATGGCCACAAAGTCCTTGCGCAGCACTTCCACCTGGATCTTCCCGAACTCCTTGGGGCTGATTTCCCGCATCAGCCGGGCCAGATCGTCGGTGGCGGCCAGGGCCAGCACGGTGAAGCCCGTGCGCACCTGTCCGGCGCCGTAATCGATGGAGCCGATGGCCCAAGCCTCCTTCAGGGCGTTGATCAGCGTGGGGCTGAACGCCGGGGTGCGGGCATTGCCGCGCTTGAGCTTGTCCAGGCTGCGGGTGACTTCGGCCGCCAGGCGCGAGGCATCCACCCCAAAGTGGCGGAGGATCTTGGCCAGGTCGCCGTCGGTCTGGTCCAGCAGCTTCAGGAGGTAGTGTTCCACCTCGATGTCATAGTTGGTCCGCGAAACGCACAGCCCCGCTCCGGCTTCCAGCGCGTTGCGCGTGGGATCGTTGAGTTTGCCAATCAAGGATTTCAAGTTAACGCTCATAAAAGACCTTTCCGACTCTCTGCTGCATCATAACTCCAATAGGGTGTCGCCAGGGTCGCGGCCGAGGGGGGCCGACTTCGCCCAGCTCACCCAGCCCAACAGCGGGCCTTCGTCGTCTTCCCGGCCCAACTCGCAGGCGGGGACCTGGTGGCGCTGCAACACCAGTTGCACCTCGAAGTCCAGTTCGTCCCCGGAGAAGAACCTGGCCAGGGCGCGGAGCGGCTCGAAAGCCGTTCCGGTGGGCAGGAAATCCAGATACCGGTCCAAGGGGAGCGGACCCAGCACAATGCGGACCCGGGTCTGCTCGTCCCAGATCTCATCGCCCACCACCGCGCCGACCGCCACGCGCTCGCTATCGCCAGGCTCCCGATCCAGGCAGCACTGCATCTCGGGCGTCAGCTTATACCAGGCTCCCGCGAACTGCTGGATGGCCACCGGGACGTCGAAGTAATCCTCCAGCAACTGGCGCAGCGCCACCGCCGAGCGCGGATGCTGCCCCAGCAGGCCGGCATAATAGACCAGGGAATTATCGGCCACCTTCTGCCGGTTCTCCAGGCCCTCGGTCCCCAGGCCGATGAAGTCCAGCAAGTGGTGCGCAAACTTGTCCGGCCCGCCACGCTCGTAGTCGATCGCGAAACGGTACTTCTCCCAGGCCTGGTAAAACAACGAAATGATGCGGTGGTTGAAAATGTCCAGGAACTCGCTCAGCGACTGGTCGTGCGCGCGCAGGCGTTCGCCGACCAGTTGGGTGTAATAGAGCGGGAGCTCGCCCACCGGGCCGGTCAGGCCCATGAAGTTTACAATCATCAGCGGGGGCCCCTGCTCGCGCCAGGCCAGGGACTGGATGGCGCTGGCCGGGAAGATCAGCGTGTTGTTAGCGCCGAAGCGCGCCACTTCGTCGCGCGGATTGGCGAACAGACCCACCGGCGAGCGGCCGCGCGTGATGCGCTCCACCAGCCGCACCGCCTGGAAGAACTCGAAGCAGAACGGTTCTTCGGTGAGCTGGCGTTCCAGCGCCCGGTGGGCTAGAGCAAGATCGCTTCGCCCGCTCTCGGCGGCCATTTCTTCATTACCTCTTTCCGCTGGCCGGTCCTGGCGATGAGCTGGCTGAAGCTGTTCATGGAAACGTACAGCCCCAGGAAGTGCTCGAGCACGCTGGCGAACAGGTAGACCCCGCCGCCCACGAACTGCTCCTCGTCGAACCGGATGTCGACTTCGGTGCCTCGCACGAACGCGATGCCGTTCTCCGAGATCACCCGCGCAAAGTGCTTGCGGCTGCTCAACTCCGAGATGCCCTGGATCTGCTTCTCCAGGTAGGTTGAATCGGTGAAATTGTAGAGCCGCAGGATTTCCTGCAAGGCGTGCTGGCCCTCGCTCACCAGCGAGAGATAGTTCAGCGAGAGCTGCGAGATCAGCCGCCACAGCGCGCCGCGGCCCACCGGCGCGCGCAGGGTGGGGGTCGGCTTCTTCAAGGTGAGGATGCGCTTGATGGCCGGCATGCCCTCCAGCTCGAAGTCTCCCAGCTCGCTTCCGAAGGGCAGGCGGGAAGGCAAATCGCGGCTGGTGCACAGGCAGCGCACGGTGAGGGTCTCGACGTTGGCGTGAGCGGGGCGCCCGCTCAAGTCCACCAGCGACAGGTACACGTCGGTGCCTTCGTCGCCGCGCCGCGCGGAGGGCCGCCGGGTGGCGTGCCAGAAGGTCTGCTTCTTGTCGCGCAGCGTGGCGTGACGGTAGCTGTAGAACGGCTCGAAGTCGGTCACCTCCTGGCTCTGCGGGCTGGTGCTCACCACCTTCTCGATCGAGAAAATCTCGTAGGCGTGGCGCCTGCGCACATCCGGCGCCACCGGATACTCGTAGCGCAACTGGTCGATCAGGATCGGCTCGGCGGTGTGATTGAACAGGTTGACGACCGGCGCGCAGTCGGGCCGGATGGTCTTGGCCGAAACCCCCGCTTCGAGCGTCTGCTGCCGGTCGTCGCGCTCGAATTTCGAGATCAGGAAGATCAGCTCGGCGCGGTCCTGGAAACCGGCGGCGGCGAGCCGCTCCAGGCCGCTCAGCTCGAGGAAGAAGAACTTCTCGGGAAACGCGAAATACTCCTGCAGCAGCCGGTAGCCCTCGAAAGAGCGCCGCGAGTAGGGCAGCATGGACTCTTCGGAGGCGAACCCGCAGGGGCGGATACCCTCGGGCGGCAGGGCCGTCACGCGCTGCGGACGCGCCGGGTCGCGCGCCAGGATCTGCACGCAGTTGTTGGCCAGCAGCTCGTACAAGGCGTGGACCAGGTTGGCTTCCCCGTTCAGGTAGAAGCGCCAGGCGCTCATGGCCAGCTTGTCGAAAGTAACCTCCGGCTGGCAGCGCAGCTCGACGCGCAGCGCGGCCACGGCGTCGGCGGCCTTGAGGGGAGGCTGCAGGCGGTCGGGACTTCTCCACTGCGCCTCCACCACCTTCACCGGCCACAGCGTGGTTTCGTAGCAGGTCCGGAACCGGCAGGGCACTCCCTCCACCGGCCGCGAGTACAACAGCGACCCGCGCGGCACCTTGAACCCGGTGGTGAGCTTGCCCTGTTCCGGATCCAGATGGAACTCCACGATCGACATGGGCGGGATAGGCCGGACGTAGTGCGGGTAGAGAATCCCCAGCAGCGCTTCGGTGATCTCGGGGAATTCGTCGTCGATCTTGAGGTGGACGCGGCCGGCCAGGAACGCGAAGGCCTCGATCATGCGCTCCACGTGCGGGTCTTCGCAGCGGTCCGGCTCGATTTGCAGGCGCGAGGCGATCTTGGGGTACTTCTCGGCGAACTCCGCCCCCATCTGGCGCAGGAACGTCAGCTCGCGCTCGTAATAATCCAGCAGCTCGTCGCGCATGAAAAACCGTTTACCGCCAACCGCCGCCCGCCGGCCGGCCTGCCGGGGGCCAGCTCACTCTCCCTTGATCGCGTACTCCCCCTTGGTCAGCTCCAGCACCGTGTCGAAGGACACCCGCTCGGGCGCGGGATCCATCTTGAGCATGCCCTGAATCTGAAACCGCAGCATGCGCGCCGTGCCGGGCACCGGCTCCAGCATCACGCGCACTCCCATCAGGCGCGGCTCGAAGTATGTCACCGCCGTCTCCAGCATCCACAACAGCCGGTTCTGATCGTGGACCGAGTGCACCCCCAGCGAGGTGAGATCCGGCAACCCATAGTTGAACAGGGAGCGGCTCAACTCGGTGGAACCCTCGGTGATGGCGTCCGGCCTCCGGCGCGTGTTCAGCAGCCATTCCAGGTCCCGGCGCAGGCTGGCCTTCAACTGGCGCAGCGAATTGGTCCGGCTCAGCGGCGGGTCGGAGCGGTTGTAAGGATCCATGTCCACCAGCCGGTCCAGAACGGAAAGCGTGACATTGGGATCCGGCTCATAGCGTGCCATAGGCTACTTCTTGATCGAGAGCGCCTGGAGGGGATCCAGACGGCAGATGCGGGCGTACAGCTTCTGCCGCTCCTCCGCGGTGGCGTCCAGCTTGGCCAGGCATCGCAGCAGCAGCGCCAGGGGATGGGAGAGCATATCCGCCTGTTCCCATGCCTCCAGGTTGCGCCGCTCGATTTCCCCGGCCAAATCTTGCAGGATGGGCGCCGCCAGCTCGGCCCGCCCGGCCCCCAGGCAGATCTGAGCCAACTGCACGCGGCGGTGGAAGCGACCCCGCCCGGAGCTTTCCTGCGCCGCTTCGTTGGCCATAATCTCGATGGCCTCCTGCGCGTGGCCCGATCGGGCGGCCTGGAGCGCCATGTCATAGGCGTCGGGCGGTTTCCCCTCCGCCGGCTCCTCTTCGGCCGCTGGAACCTTCGCTGGCAGACCCTCTTCCGGCGCGGGCGCGGCGGCCTCCACTTGCTCCTTCAGCCAGGCCTTGGTCTCGGCATTCGCGGTGGGCGTGTCGTCCATCAGCGAGAGGTCCGCGAGTTGCGGATAATCCGCCAGCAGCCCCCGTAACCCTGAAATGACGGCCCTGGCGGCCGCCTCGTACCCGAGCTCCTGGCAGGCCCGCGCGGCGTAGCGCTGCAAATCCAGCCAGCCTCGCCCGCAGGGGGTTCCCGCCGCCGTCTCGGCGATCTCCAGCACTTGCGTCCAATCGCCCTCGTAAGCCAGGCGCTTCAAATCCTGCCGGGTCTGGGTAGGCGGCGCATCGAGCAACGTGGGATCCACTTCGGTCCCGCCCGCGCGCAATTCCCCCCAACGCAGCCCGCGCACCAGCAGGTAGGGCACCGGGCTATAGGAATCGTTCTGCCGGAACCAGCGCGCGGCCACCAGCACGCGCTCGAGGGCGTCGTCGTGGTCAGTGGGCTCGGCTGCCAGGGACTTCTTCGCCGCCGGCCTGGCGGGCGCCCGGGCGGGTGCGGCGGCGCTCTCGGCGTAGCCCGACCCAGCCGAAGCCTCAGATTCCGCGGCCTGCTCCGGTTCCTCCCCCCCGGCCTCCTGCTCGCGCTTCTTGGCCACAAAGACGTGCAGGACCTGGCGGAGCTCCTCGAGTGTGGTGCGCAGGCCCCTGAGGCTCGGCGCGCTGTCGCCGAACTTCCCCTCGCACAACTGGTTCAACCGCTCCTGCGACTCCAGGCAGGCGTCCAGTTGCCCCATCCAGGCTTCGTAAGTGGCTTTCGGGGTAGCGTCGAAGCCCTGGTCGAAGACCTCCGGCGTCAGTTTGCGATCGGCCACCGCCTCCGCACGGGCCTGCTGCTTGGCCTCGTTGCCCTCCGCGTCGGCCTCCGAGGGCACGGTCCGCGATTCCTTGTAGTTCTGCCAGTCCAGCCCGTTGCCGGTCAGCGGCACTTTCCGGAGTGGCCCGTCCAGGCGGGAGCCGATCCAGTCGAGCGGCGCGGCCCGCAGCTCCGCATCCCCATCTTCCAGTTCCGGATAGAGAGTGTCCCAGAATTTCTCGAGCAGGCCGTGGATCAGCGTCAGCCCCTCGTTCAGCCCCGCGAAGCCATCCCGCCGCACCAACGCCTCGACCAGCCAGGCGGCAACTTGCAGGTCCTTGCTCTTCTTGGCGATAGCCTCGCCGCACAGCTTGATCACCAGGGGCCAGTCGGCTTTCTTGATGGCCGTCTGCCACTCCCCCTGGCTGATCTCCTCTTCCTCGCGCCGGGCCTCCTTGATCTGGTCGAACAGCGGGGCGTAGCGCAGGCTCTCCCCGCTCGGATTGGGCCCGGGAATCGGGTTCAGCAAGTCGTCGCGCAGTGCCATGTCGTCAATCCGGACGGGGCGGGAGCCTTATCCAACTCCCTCGGCGGAAACCTGCGGCTGCGCGGCGATTTGCACGCTGCGGACTTCCAGCAGCGGAATCTCCTCGCCGTCCACCGCCCACAGTTTCTGCCCGAACGGAATCTCCTCTCCCTCCTCGGACTCCTCCCACACGGTGGCGCGGCCCAACCGCACCTCGTCGTCGGCATGGCGCCAGGAAAGCGGAGAGAGCGCCGGAATGAGCACCTCGCCGAGTTCCGTGCCCTTGAATCCCGGTCCGGTACGGACCATGGCGGGAATCCAGAGCAAATCGCGCAGGCGGCGCGGCGGGGCGATCTCGATGGAAGCGATGTGCGCGAGCGGGATCCACAAATAGGTGCCCGCGGCGAAGGTTTCGATCCGCGCGCCGATCCGGGGATCCGCGTCCTCCAGCGACTCGAACGGCTGCCCGTTCAGGGTCCCGGTGAAGGGGGGCAACTTCTCCGGCTGCGCCGGATACTCGCGCTTGAGGAAGGTCTCCTGGCGGGCGCGCTCGGCCGCCAGCACGCCGCGGTACAGCAGGGCGCCCATCTCCTTGTTGGGTCCGCCCTCCGAGAGCAGGTGCAGGTGCTTCTCGGCGCGGTCGAAATCCCCGGCAAAACACAGCAGCTCAAAGAGAAAGGTGCGGCGCTTGGCGTCGTCGGGACGATCCCGAAGCTCGGCGCCGACCGCCTGCACGGCCTCCTTGAGCCTTCCCGCCCGAAACAGTTCTGTAGCATTCATGGGGAAAGCCTTTCGAAACGTCTGCAGCTTGTAGCCGGCGGCCTGCCGCCAGCGCGTGGCACACCACCGGCGCACTACCGGCACGCCACCAGCTACAAGCAGTTCCCGTTTTACCCGCTGACCTGCTGCTTCATGTCGTAGAAGGACTTGATCGCGCCGCCCAGCGAACCGTCGGGCTTCTGTTCCTTGTACTCCATCTCCACCTTGGTGAAGTTCAGAGTGATCTGATCCATGGGGATCACATCGGCGGCCCCGGTGCCGTTGGTGTGGTAAGAGGAAACCATCAAGTCATGGAAGGTGATCTTGTGGTACTCTTGCTGCTCCTTGCCCGCCTTGCGGCAGGTCAGGATCGCACTCTTGATGTGCTCGCCGTTGCAGCAACTCAGCATCAGCTTCGGGCTGCCCTTGCTCACCCGCATCACGAAACTGAAGTCCTCCAACTGCACGCGGCCGGCGCCCTGGCCGCTGCCGTGCGATGCGGTACCGGCCTGATGCGCGCCCCAGGAGAAGGATTCGATCTCGATCTCGCCCTTGTGCTTACTGTCGTTACTCTCGCCGTAAATGCCGTCGAGCTTCAGGAAATAGTCAACTAAAGCCATCTTGCTACGCCTCCTATTACCGATTGAGAATCATTCCCTCTTGTCCACGGCCCGGCAAACGCACCGGACCGAAATCTCCGCCATCCGCGACGGCCGTCCGCTGTTCGGCGCGCGGGCCGGCCTGTCCCGCCGTTCGCCCACCCCGGCAAACGGCGCCCCGCTTCACCCTCTGGTGGATGGCGGCAGGTCCGCCACCAGGCGCAGGGACACGGTCAGCTCATCCAACTGGAAGTGCGGCCGGAGAAACGCTATCGCACGATAGCATCCCGGCTTGCCCTTGACCTCGGCGACTTCCACCCTGGCTTCCCGCAGCGGAAACTGCGCTTTGGTGGCCGGAGCGGCATTGTCGTCTTCGGTGACGTACTGCATGATCCAGCGGTTCAGGAACCGCTCGCAATCCGAACGGGACATGAAGCTGCCGATCTTGTCGCGCATGATGGTCTTCATGTAATGCGCGAAACGGCAGATGGCCAGCATATAAGGCAACTGGGCCGCGAGCCGGGCATTGGCGTTGGCCGCTTCCTTGTCGTACATCTTGGGCTTCTGAGCGGATTGCACGCTGAAGAAGGCCGCGTAGTCGGTCCCCTTGCAATGCACCAGCGGAACCAGGCCGAGGTCGGCCAGCTCCTTCTCCCGGCGGTCGGTGATGGCGATCTCGGTGGGACACTTCAACGCGATGTCGCCCTCGTCCGTACGGAAGGTGTGCGCCGGCAAGCCCTCCACCAGCCCGCCGCCTTCGACGCCGCGGATGGAAGCGCACCAGCCATACAGGGAGAACGACTGAGTCAGCCGGGCGCCCAACGCCCAGGCCGCGTTCCCCCACAGGTACTTCGAGTGGTCCGTCCCGTCCACGCCCTCTTCGTAGTTGAAACCATCCACCTCCACGGTCTCCTTGCCGTAGGGCAGGCGCATCAGCACGCGCGGCAGGCACAGGCCGACGTAGCGCGAGTCTTCGCTCTGGCGGAACGACTTCCACTTGGCATACTCGGTGGTGTCGAAGATCTTGGCCAGGTCGCGGGGCTGATCCAGGTTGGTGAAGCTGTCCATGTTCAGCAGGCTCGCCGACGCGGCGGTCAGGAAGGGAGCGTGCGCGGCCGCGGCCACCTGCGACATCTTCTCCAGCAGCTCCAGGTCCTCCGGATGCTTGCCGAATTCGAAATCGCCGATCACCGCGCCGATCGGCTCGCCGCCGAAGACGCCGAACTCTTCTTCGTAGATCTTCTTGAAGGCTGCGCTCTGGTCGAACTCGGGGGCCCTTTGCAGATCCCGCAGCAGTTCTTTCTTCGAGCAGTTCAGGACCCGGATCTTCAGCATGACGCTGGTCTCCGACTGGTCCATCATGTACTTCAGCCCGCGCCAGGATCCTTCCAGCTTTTGGAAGCTGGGATGATGCAGGACTTCGTTCAACTGGATGGAGAGCAGGTGGTCGATCTGGGCGATGCGGGCGTTGATCATGGCCTCGGTATCGCGCGACACCGTCATGGAGCCCTCGAGCACCTGGCTGACGAATTCCTTCACCAGGTTCTTGCCCCGCTCCTTCGTGGCGGGATCCACCGCCAGCTTGCTCTGCTCGACGATCTGGTCCAGCAGCCCCACTTCCTGGACTTGCTCCTGGGCCTGGGCCTGCTGAGGCGTGGAGGACGCTTGCTGCTTAGGCATTGGGGCCTCCCTTTCCGCCTTCGATCTCGCCCTTCAGCTTGTCCATCTTGTCCGAGTTCTGGACCGCTTCCTGCAGCAGCTCGTCCAGCTTGTCGTTGGTCTGGAGCGTGCCGCGCAGGTCGGAGAGCCGGGTGCGCAAATCCAGCAGCTCGCGCAGCGGCTTTACCTGCCGCGCCACCTGCTCGGGTTCGAAGTCCTGCAGGCTCTTGAAGTGCAGGTCGACCTTGATCTGGCCCGCATCCGGATCTTCGGAGATCTTGTTCTCCACCGAATACGACAAGTGGGGTTTCATGCCTTCCAGGACGCTGTCGAAGTTGTCCGGATTCACTTCGACGAACTTCCGGTCTTTCAGCCTGGGAAGCGGTTCTTCGGGTTGTCCGGTAAGGTCGGACAGGACGCCCATGACGAACGGCAGTTCCTTGACTTCAATGGCGTCGCCAACCTCGACATCGTAGGTTATGTGCACGCGCGGAGGTCTGACTCTTCCGAGTTTCTTGTGAATGCTTTCTCTTGCCATTTGAATCCCTTCTGGTGGAGCAAGGGTCCCTCCTACGAACCCATGCGTGGATCTACTCTACCAAACTTCGAACTTGCTAGCCAGAGCCATTGTGCCTCAAACGGCGCCTTTTTTCAATCGCCGGGGCTAAGGCGCCTTTCCTCCAGCCCCGGGTGGCGGGCGGCAGCGAGCGCCGCCGCGTGGCGCCGCGCCCTTTACGCGCTCCGGGCCCGCCCTGGACCCGCGGCACCCGGCCCGGCCACGCGGCCCGCTTTACGCGCCCCTCCATTCCTGCTACTTTGAATTGCTATGAAGCGATTGCAGCCGGTGATTTGGTCGAAGGGAACCTTCCTCACACCGCAGCACATGCAGATCCAGGACCGGTTCATCGAGAGCACGCTGGAATTCAGCCTGACCTCCCTGAACTACCGGCCCTGGGGATTCACCCGGTTGAGCCTGAACCAGGAAGCGCTGGCCGGGGGCGCCGTCGCCATCTCGAGCGCCGCGGGCCTCTTCGCGGACGGTATGCCGTTCGACATCCCGGACGCCGACGCCGCCCCCCCGCCCAAAATGGTGGTGCCCTGCTTCGAAGCCGATCAAAACACCCTGGACGTGTACCTGGCGGTCCCCCACTATCGCGAGCGCGGGCTGAACGTCTCGGTGGCCCGTCAGAACGCCGACACCCGTTACCTGGCCGAGATCGCCCTGGTCCGCGACGAAAACTCGGGCGCCTCGGAGAAGCCTATCCAGGTGGCCCAAAAGAACTTCCGCCTGCTGGCGGAGGGGGAGAGCAGGCACGGCGTCTCCAGCCTGCGCATCGCCCGGGTGAACCGCACCGCGGCCGGAACCCTGCAACTGGACCCGCACTTTGTGCCGCCTTTGCTGGACATCGCGGCCAGCGATTACCTGGTGTCGATCTGCCGGCGCCTGGTGGAGATCCTCTCGGCCAAGAGCAGCCTGCTGGCCGGCCTGCGCCGGCAGAAGAACCAAAGCCTGGCCGACTTCACGGCTTCCGACATCGCCAACTTCTGGCTCCTGTACACGGTCAACACTCACTTCCCGCTGTTCCGCCACATCTTCGAGACCTGCAAGGGGCATCCCGAGCAGCTTTTCGCGGTAATGCTGTCCATCGCCGGGGCCCTCACCACGTTTTCCCTCAAGATCCACCCGCGCGACCTGCCGACGTACGATC
This sequence comes from Bryobacteraceae bacterium, assembly GCA_052144455.1. GTDB lineage: Bacteria > Acidobacteriota > Terriglobia > Bryobacterales > Bryobacteraceae > Fen-330. The sequence continues at coordinate 112,687 of JBKQQG010000027.1, read as the reverse complement.
ACGAAGATCTCCAGGCCTGTTTCACCGACCTGGACGAGAAGCTGCGCTTCCTGCTGGAGACCGTGGTGCCCTCGAACTTCGTTTCGCTGCCCCTCAAGCTGGTGCAGCCCTCCATTTACGCCACCGCCATCTCCGAGGACAAGTACCTGCGCAACACCCGGATGTACCTGGCCGTCAACGCCGAGATGAACGAGGGGGATCTGATCGGCAAAACGCCCACCCTGATCAAGGTTTGCTCGGCGACCCACATCGAGCATCTGGTGCGCCAAGCCCTGCCCGGCATGCAACTGACGCACGTAGCGCGCCCTCCCAGTTCCATCCCCGTCAAGCTTAACTACCAGTACTTCAGCCTGAACCAGTCCGGAGTGGCCTGGGATGCGGTGGTGCGTTCCCGCAACCTGGCGGCCTATGTTCCCGGGGACTTCCCCAATCCGAACCTGGAGCTGGTGATTCTGCTGCCGCAGTAGCGCCGGCCCCTCCGCCCCTCAGTTCAACGTGCAAAAGCGGGCGTAGGCCTGGTCCCAGCCGGAGCTGGGCTGCGGCTCGACCGTGCTGAGCGGGAACGAGCGGCCGATCAGTTGGCGCGCCTCTGCCAGACTCGAGAATTCGCCCGAGCCGAGGGCCTGCACGAGCAGGTTGCCCAGGGCCGTCGCTTCGGTGGGCCCGGCCACTACGGTGCGCCCGGTCGAATCCGCCACAAACTGGTTGAGCACCTGATTGCGCGAGCCGCCGCCCACGATGTGGATGGTCTTAAGCGGGCGTCCCAGCAGCGATTCCAGGCTCTCCAGCACTTGCCGGTAGCGCAGCGCCAAACTCTCGAGAATGGTGCGGCTCATTTCCGCCGGGCCTTGCGGAGCGGCCTGGCCGTGGGAAGCGCAGAAAGCCGCGATCTTCCCGGGCATGCCGCCGGGTTCGAGGAAGGCGTCCGGATCGATCACGGCGGCAAAGGGCCGGGCTTGGGAAGCCATCTCGGCCAGTTCGGAGTAGCTGTACTCCCGGCCCGCCAGCGCCCAGGCGCGCCGGCACTCCTGCAAGAGCCAGAGTCCCGCGATGTTTTTCAGGAAGCGGATCGAGCCGTTCACGCCGATCTCGTTGGTGAAGTTCAGCGCCAGCGAGCCTTCGTTGACGACCGGGGCGTCCAGCTCCACGCCCATCAACGACCAGGTGCCAGAGCTGATGTAGACCCAGTCGTCTCCCGCCGCCGGCACTGCCGCGACCGCGGAGGCCGTATCGTGGCCGCAGGTGGCGTAGACCGGCGCGAACTTCAGGCCGGTGGCCTCCGCGACGTGCGGCAGCAGCGTCCCCAGCAAAGTTCCCGGCGGCACGATATCGGCCAGGATCTTTTCGGGCAGGCCCAGCTTGGCGAACAACTCGGTGGCCCAGCGCTTCTCGCGCGGGTTGTAGAACTGCGAAGTGCTGGCGATGCTCAGCTCGGATACCTGCGCGCCCGAGAGCCAGTAGGTAAACAGGTCGGGCATGAACAGCAGGCGTTCCGCGATTTCGAGAACCTGCGCCGCCGCCAGTTTGATGGCATGCAGTTGGAAGAGCGAGTTGAGCTGCATGAACTGAATGCCGGTTTGCGCGAAGACCTCCTCGCGCGGCGCCACGGCGAAGGTCCGCTCCAGCATGCCGTTGTTGCGCGCGTCGCGGTAGTGGCGCGGATTGTCCACCAGCGCGCCGTCGCTTCCCAGCAGGCCGAAATCCACGCCCCAGGTGTCCACGCCGATGCCATCCACGGAGAGCTTCCGCTCGCGGCCCGCCACCGCCAGCCCCTGCTGGATTTCGTGGAACAGCCGGAAGGCGTCCCAATACAGGCCGGTCGGCAGACGCACCGGATGGTTCGGGAAGCGGTGCAGCTCTTCGAGCGCCAGAGAGCCGGCGGAAAGCGAGCCGAGCATGACGCGGCCGCTCTCCGCGCCGAGGTCCACGGCCAGGTAGTTTTTCATAGGTTGGATGCCGCGCGCCAGGCGGCCGAGGTGCTAGTATACCGTGTCCCGCCGGTGTATCATAGGTCCGATGTGGGTAACGGTGCTGGACGTGCTGCAGTGGCCCGGGGCTGTGGTTTGCGGCTATCTGCTGGGCAAATCGGCGCGCGGCCATGGCGTTTCGGGATGGCTGGCCTACGGCGCCGCGCTCTCCATTGGCGTGGTCATCGGCCTGGTGTGCGCCTGGCTGTCCCAGGATCCCGAGCAGATCTGGAAAGGATTCCTGATCTGGTCCGCCTGGTCGGCTTTCGGCGTGGTCCAGGGCTGCTGGGTCGAGCCCCGGCCCGCTTCCCTGACCACCCTCGACCTCTCCGGCAAGAGGCGCTGACCATTCCTTTGCGATGGCTGTCACCATGACCGCCACTCCACCGAACGCATTCATCGGCAGAACCGGGATTCCGGCCGACGCCGATCTCGACCAGGCGCTAGGCGCCGCCAAGCCGGTTTGGGATGCTCTGATTGCGGGCTTGGCGGCACAACACGGCGTGTCGGGTCGGGAGTGGAAGTGCTACTCGGCGAAAGCCGGATGGGCGCTACGCCTGTTGCGCGGGAAAAGGACGATTCTCTGGCTGTCGCCGTGCCAAGGCTGCTTTCGCGCCGCATTCGTTCTGGGAGACAAGGCCCTGCTGGCCGCGCAACACAGCGTGCTTTCCGCTCAGGCTATGCGAGCCCTTCAACAAGCCGAACGGTACCCCGAGGGAACCGGGGTCCGGCTTCTCGTCAAGGGGCCGAAAGACATTCCAGCGGTCATGAAGCTGGCCGTCGCCAAGCTGGAGAACTGAAACGCCGTCGCCTCGGTTGACCGCTATACCCGCAGTTCGTAGCCCTGCCCCTCCAAATCCTCGATGATGCGGCTGCGGATGGCCCCGATTTCCTCGAGCGAGAGCGTGTGATCGCCGGCCGCCACCGTCAGGCGGAACGAGACGCTTTGGCGCCCCTCGGGAATCGGCGGGCCCGAGTACTGACGCTGGAACTCGATCGCTTCGAGCAGCGGCCCGGCGGCCTCCACCAGCCGCTTTTGCAGGTCGCCCACCAGCTCGCGCATTCCGGCCAGCACCGAAAGGTCGAACGCGCTGGAGGGGAAGCGCCGGATGGGTTGATAACCTTTCTCGCGCGGCCGCAGGCTCTGAACCAGCCGCAGGTCCAGATCCAGCACCGCGGCCCGCCCGGTCACCTTGGAGGGGTGGAACTCGAACAGGCGCCCCACCACAAAATCGCGCCAGAGGACTTCCGCCGCCCGCGCCGGATGCTCGAACGGGCGCGCCACCGCGGGCCGGACCTCGGAGCCGGGCATCAGGCACTCGGCCATCCGCTTCAGCTCGCCCAGGCCGGCCGCTCCGTCTTCGCGGCGATACTGCGCGACCGCCAGATGCGGGATTTCGTCGGGCAGCCCGGCTTCCCGCTTGTGGATCTCGCGCCCGATCTCGAACAGGCGGAAGCTCTCGAAGTGGCGCGCATTGTCCAGAATGTTGCGGTAGATGCCGGGCAGCAGGCTGAGCCGCATCAGGTTTTGGTCGGCGGCGATGGGATTCGCCACGCGCACGTGCGCGGCCGGGTCGAACCCCAGCGCCGCGGCCTGCTCGTCGCTCAGGAAGGAGTAGTTGTGTACCTCCGTGAAGCCCCGCGCGGCCAGGAGCGAGCGAACCGCGCGATGGTAGACGCGTTCTTCGTCGTCGGGCGGCGGCGTCAGGGCGGTGGCCGGAGCCTGCGGCGCGATGGAATCGTAGCCCACCATCCGCCCCACCTCTTCCACCAGGTCTTCCTTGAGCGAGACGTCCTTGGTGGCGCGCCAGCTCGGCGCCGAGACCGAAAAGACCTTGGGCGCGGCCTGGGAAACGCCGAATGCCAGCCTCTCGAGAATATCGCGCACCGTTTCGGGCTCGACAGGCCGGCCCAGCTTCATGGCCAGCCAATCCAACGGCAGCACGATGGGCGGGGGCGCGGGGATTTCCTTCCGCTGGTCGGCGACTCCGCCCACGATTTGTATGCCCGGCGAAACTTCCCTCAGCAACTCCACCGCGCGGGCCAGGCCGCGCAGCGTGCTGGCCGGGTCCTGCGCCTTCTCGAAGCGAACCGAAGCGTCGGTGCGCAGTTTCAGCTTGGAGCTGGTCTTGCGAACGCTGGAGGCCGAGAAACAGGCGCTTTCGAGAACGATGCGCGTGGTGCGCTCGTTAATGGCGCTATCCAGGCCGCCGATCACCCCGGCCAGCGCAATGGGGCCGCGCCCGTCGGCAATCACCAGGTTGGTCGCATCGAGCGTGTAGGCTTCTCCGTTCAGCGCGACGAACAGCGCGCCCTCCGGCGCGGGCCGGACGTAAATCGTGCCGCCGTGCAGCAGATCCCGGTCGAAGGCGTGCATAGGCTGCGCGATCTCGGCCAGGATGAAGTTGGTGACGTCGACGATGTTGTTGATCGGATTAAGGCCGATCGCTTCCAGCCGGTATTGCAGCCAGGGCGGGCTGGGCCGCACGGTCACGTTGTCGAAAACCAGCGCGCTGTAACGCGGGCACAGGTCGAGGTTTTCGATGGCCACGGCGACCGGCGACGGGCCGGCGGGCGCCAGTTCTATCTTCACCGGGTCGCGCAGTGTCCGGCGCAGGATGGCGGCCACTTCGCGCGCCATGCCGTAATGGCCCCACAGGTCGGGACGGTGCGTGAGCGACTTGTTGTCGATCTCGATGACGCTGTCCGGGGCGCAGCCCGGGATGGGCGCTCCGGGCGCCCCTTCGAACTCCAGGATTCCGGCCGCGTCGCGGTTAATGCCCAGCTCGGCGCCGCTGGCCAGCATGCCGGCGCTCTCTATGCCGTCGATGGCGATCCGGCCGATCTCGCGGCCGCCCAGGCTGGTCCCCGCGGGCACATAGGCGGTCGTGATGCCGGCGCGGCAATTGGGCGCGCCGCAGACCACGGTTTGTATGCCGAGCTGCCCCGCGTCGATGACCGCCTTCAGGTTGTGGCTGCCGGGGATCGGCTCGGCGCTCAGCACCCGCGCCGCCACCACCCGCGCCAGGTGCCCGCCCACCTCGTGGACGCCCTCGCACTCGGCCGTCTTCATGGTGACCAGGCGGCCGATCTCCGCGGGAGCGCTCACGCCCCCTTCAACAAGTTCGCAAAGCCAGTTGTATGAAAAGTTCAACGCAAGACCTCAATCATGGCCAAGTCCGGAGACCGGCTGCTAAAACTGGTTCAGAAACCTCAGATCGCCGCTTTGCAGCAGGCGGATGTCGTCGATCGAGTAACGCATCATGGCCAGGCGCGTCAGGCCCAGGCCGAAGGCGAAGCCGTTCCACTCTTCCGGGTCGATGCCGCTCATGCGCAGCACGTTGGGATGTACCAGGCCGCACCCCAACTGCTCCACCCAGCCGCTCTGCTTGCACACCGGGCAGCCCGCGCCGCCGCAGATGAAACATTGGATGTCGAGCTCGAAGCCCGGCTCGACAAAGGGAAAGAAGCCCGGCCGCAACCGCACCGTCACATCGCGTCCCATGATGTGGCTGAGCATGGTTTTCATGAAGTAGATCAGGTGCGCCACTGAAACCACGCGGTCCACGATCATCCCCTCGACCTGATAGAACGTGTGCTCGTGCGAGGCGTCCACCGCCTCGTTGCGGAAGACGCGGCCGGGCGCGATCATGCGCAACGGCGGGCCGAAACGCTGCATCCCGCGCACCTGCACCGGCGAAGTGTGCGTGCGGAGCAGGCTACCGTCCGCCAGCCAGAAAGTGTCCTGCATGTCGCGCGCGGGATGGTCGGCCGGAATGTTGAGCGCATCGAAATTGTTGTACTCGGTCTCGACTTCGGGGCCGCCCAGCACGGCGAAACCCATCGAGACGAACAGGTCCTCGATTTCCGTCTGGATCTGCGTGATGGGATGCAGGCTGCCGGTTGGCGGCCCGGGCGCGGGCAGCGTGAGGTCCACCCATTCGGCGTCCAGGCGCGCCGCCAATTCCTGCTCGTCGAACCGGGTCTTCCGCGCGTGCAGGGCGGCCTCCAACTCCGTTTTGACCGCGTTGAGCAACTTGCCGACGTGGGCGCGCTCCTGGGGCGCGAGCTGGCCCATCTGCTTGCTGATCTGCGCCAGCGCGCCTTTGCGCCCCAGCGCCTCGACGCGTATCGCCTCCAGTTCCTCGGGAGCGCCGGCGGCCTCGATGCGCTCGCGCGTCCGGGCTTCCAGATCGTGCAGCGTGGCTTCTATGGATAGGTCGGGTTCAGGCATGAGTTAGGGTATGAACACTTGCGGCTCTTTGGCGAGTTCCCAGGCCAGGTGGTTGATGTAGAGACGCAGGACGGATTCCGGATAGCTCCCCTGGAACTTCTCCCAAACGCGCTGCTGCCAGCCCTCGGTCAGGAAGGGCTGCGCGTCGATATCCTTCTGGAAGAAACCGTCCTGGTTGGGGATACCCAGGAAATCCAGGACCGCGCGGATCAGGTCGAGGTGCGAGACGAGCACGGCTTGCGCCAGGTCTTTGGCGAACTCCTCGTCGCCGTCGCTCAATCGCGCCCAGAAACGCGGCGCGCCCTTGCGCAGGCTCTCCGTGTTGAGCTTGGCGGTGTGCGCGCGCGCCTTCAGCGTCTCGTAGAGCTGGTACGTCTTGAGTTTGCCGATGGAAATCTGCCGCAGGAGCTGGCCGAAGACATCTTCACCGAGCGAAACGAAGACCTGGGAAAGCTGCATCAAGGCCAGCGTAACATAGGCTGCCCGCCGCGGGCCGCGGCGAGGCTGATACAATGTTAGCTTCCGGTCGAAAAACATGAGCAATCTTATTGTGCTTGGGGCGCAGTGGGGCGACGAAGGCAAAGGCAAGGTGGTCGATCTGCTGTCGGAACGCTTTGACGTGGTGGCCCGCTACCAGGGCGGCCACAACGCCGGCCATACGGTATGGATCGGCGACCGCAGGATGGTGCTGAAGTTGGTGCCGTCGGGGATTCTGCGCGCGGGCAAGCTGGCGGTGATCGGCAACGGAGTGGTGATCGATCCCCAGGCCCTGCTCAGCGAGATCGACAGCCTGGAAGCGGCGGGGATCGAGGTGCGGGGCCGGCTTTTCGTGAGCAACCGGGCGCACGTGATCCTGCCGTTTCATCGGCTGATGGAGCGGCTTTCGGAAGCGCGGCCGGGGCGCGCCATCGGCACCACCTCGCGCGGCATCGGCCCCTGTTACGAAGACAAGGCCGGGCGGCGCGGCATCCGCATCGCCGACCTGATCGAGCCGGAGAACTTCGCCGCGCTTTACCGGGAGCACGCACAGGATAAGGAAGTGCTGCGCGCCGCTTTCCAACTCGGCGAGCCGATCGACGTCGCCGGCACGCTCCGCGAGTACCAGGAATTCGGCGCGCGCATCGCCCCCATGGTCTGCGATACGGCAATGCTGCTGAACGAGGCGATCCGGAAGGGCCGGCGCGTGCTCTTCGAGGGCGCGCAGGGAACGATGCTGGACCTGGATCACGGCACCTACCCGTTCGTCACCTCTTCGAGCGCCGGCGCGGGCGGCGCCTCCACCGGCACGGGCGTCGCGCCCACGCGCATCCACGGCGTGCTGGGAGTCAGCAAGGCCTACATCACGCGAGTGGGCGGCGGCCCGTTTCCCACCGAGGATCACGGCGCGAGCGGCGAGAAGCTGCGCGCCATCGGCAACGAATTCGGCGCAGTCACCGGGCGCCCCCGGCGTTGCGGCTGGTTCGACGCCCCGCTGCTCCGCTACACCGCCATGATCAACGGCTTCGACAGCCTGGTCGTCACCAAGCTCGACGTGCTGGACACTTTTTCCGAAATCCCCGTCTGCACCGGCTATCGCCTGCGCGGCAAGGCAACCGCCGAGATGCCCGCCACCGTCGAAGCCATGGCCGCGCTCGAACCGATTTACGAGAATCTGCCGGGATGGTGCGCGCCGACGGCCGGCATCACGCACTACGACGATCTGCCCGACCGTGCCAGAGCCTACCTGAAATTCCTCGAGATGCGCACCGGCGTCGAGATCGGGGCCATCTCCACCGGCCCGGAGCGCTCCCAGACAATCTTCCGGCCCGGATCGCGCCTCGAGAAGTTGCTGTAGCCCGCCTGGAGTCTGCTACCGTAGAGGCAGGGACTCATGGGCGACAAACTGGAACTCACGGAAGAAGAATGGCGCCGGCGCCTGACGCCGGAGCAATACGAAATCGCGCGCCGCAAGGGAACCGAGCCGGCCTTCACCGGCCAGCACTGGGACCGGCACGAGGCGGGCGCCTACCGCTGCGCCGGCTGCGGCGCCCCGCTGTTCAGCTCGGAAACCAAGTTCGATTCGGGCACGGGTTGGCCCAGCTTCTGGGCTCCCGCCGCCCCGGAAAGCTTGCGAACGGAGGCGGATAACAGCCTCGCCCGAAAGCGCACCGAGGTCCTGTGCAGCCATTGTGGCGCGCACCTGGGGCATCTTTTCGACGACGGCCCGCAGCCCACCGGCCAGCGCTACTGCATCAACTCCGCGGTTCTCAAATTCGAGAAGATGTAAGGGGAGGTTCCCTTGCTGGCTCACGCGCTCCTTCTGGCGGCCGTTGCGACCGCTCCGCTCACCATGCGGCTGGATTACATTCACACCGGTAACTCGGCCAAAGAACATTTCGCCTTGGACTCAGTGGCGCTCGAAGGCCCCTGGCCGGGACGGCTCGACCGCCTCATCGACGACACCAATCTGGGGCAGTACCTCTTCGAGGTCCTGGACCGGAAGACCAACCGGCTGCTCTATTCCCGCGGTTTCGCGAGCGCCTATGGCGAATGGGAAACCACGCCGGAGGCCAAAACGCAGTGGCGCGCCTTCAGCGAATCGCTGCGCTTCCCCGCCCCGGCCGGCCCGGTGCAGGTGATCGTCAAGAAGCGGGACCGCCAGAACGCCTTCCGGGAGATCTGGTCGCAGATCGTCGATCCGGCCGCGCCGGAGGTGGACCGCAGCGCGCCCCCGGCCTTCCATGTCTGGGCGGTCATGCAAAACGGCGAGCCGCGCGACAAAGTGGACCTGCTGCTGCTCGGCGATGGCTACACCGCCGCCGAGATGGATAAGTGGCACAGCGACGCCCGGCGCCTCACCGAGATCCTTTTCGCCGCCTCGCCCTTCAAGGAGCACCGCAGCGCCTTCAACGTGTGGGCCATCGATACGCCCGCCGAGGAAAGCGGCGTTTCGCGGCCCTCGGACGGCATCTACAGGCGCTCGCCGCTGGGCGCGGGCTACGACGCCTTCGGCTCGGAGCGCTACATTCTGACCTTCGACAACAAACGCCTGCGCCAGATCGCGGCCGCGGCCCCTTACGAATTCATCGAGATCGTGGTGAACGGGCGGAAATACGGCGGCGGAGGCATCTTCAACCAGTACGCCACGGTGGCCTCGGACAATGCCTTCACGCCGTACGTATTCGTGCACGAGTTCGGGCACCACTTCGCGGGCCTGGCCGACGAATACTACACTTCCGACGTGGCCTACGGCCCAGCCGCCGAACGCCTGGAGCCTTGGGAGCCGAACATCACCGCCGATCCCAAAGCCGCGCGTTGGGCCGACCTGATCGCGCCGGGCACTCCCCTGCCCACCCCCTGGCCCAAAGAGGAGTTCGAGAAGGAACAGCAGGATTACCAGGCCCGTCGGCACGCCATCCGCGCCGAGCACCGTCCCGAGGAGGAAATGGAAGCGCTCTTCCGGCGCGGGATGGAGCTCGAGTCCAAGCTGCTGGGCGCGGGACCTTACGCGGGCCAAGTGGGAGCCTTCGAAGGCGGCCTGTACGAAGCGCGCGGCTATTACCGCCCGCAATCCGACTGCATCATGTTCAGCCGCGACCCGGTGGGCTTCTGCGCCGTCTGCCGCCGCGCCATCGAGCGCGTCATCGACCTGTACGCGACGGGGAAGTAGGCGGGCGAATAGCCGCACAAGTTAGTAATCCCCCTTTCGCTGCGAATGGCTGCGAAGATCCCTTAAAAGGTCAGACAGGACTGCCACCTCGAACGACCTCCACTCGATGAGCCCGACGTCGGTTTTCGTCACTACGGCCCCGAACTCCCTGCTCAGGACCGTCCGCTGCTCGGCTCTCCAGTTGGCATTCTCAGTGCGCGCGAGCGGAGTGGGCGCAGCGGACTCGGGGATCCCCCCGCCCGTCCACTGCGATAACATCTGCCGGAGTTCCGCCGCCGATCCAGGTGCGCGCAGCTTCGGAAGCGCCGCGTCAATCTGGTCCGCCCACGCCCTCCGTCTTCCTAGGAGCGAGTCAATCTGCGCTGCGTCTCCGAGAGCCGTATCATCCCCGAAATTCACCAAGGTTACCGAAAACTCCAGCGGTCCGGCCGGGTCAGTCGCCAGGAACGACATCCTTTTGTAAATCGTTCCTCCAGGATGAATCGGGCCGATGTGCGTATACTTGTCCGTGATCGGTGCACTCCTGCCCACGGCGGCAAAGGACGTGACAAAATCTTCCGTCATTAATCCGAATCCGGCGCTCTTCCACGAGAGGGAAGAGCGATCGAAGGCGGAGACGCGGAGCCCGTACGCGATGATGTCCTTGGACGACCGATTGGTCAAAGCGACCTCGACGTCAGCGGGAGCGGTGCCGCCGGGCGGCTGAAGAGGCTGGTAGGCGACCTCGAGAGCCAGGTCCGGTGTTGTTGCCGCCTGCTGTGGCCGGGCCGCCGCCGGATAGAGGAGCGCCCCCGCAAGGAGTACACACTGCCATGCCCGCATTGTTCCCTCCTTACGGGGATTCTAACAGGCTCTTCCCTCCTTTTGGGATACTCCTCGTCTTTGTGACGGCGCAGGACCTCCGCGGCGGTGAGTCGATGCGAGCTGTTATTTGCGGTCATCGTGGCGGTTCCTGCGAGTCCATTCCGCGTCAGCCGCGGGCGACGAAGCGGAAGAACAGCGCCTGCTTGGACACGGGTTGGGCGCGCTCGGCGAGCGAGGCCATCTGCTGCTCGGTGAGCGGCGTGAAGTCGCGAGCCAGCGCGACGTTCTCCTCGAGCTGCGCAACGGAGTCGCAGCCGACAATGACGGTCGAGACCGGCAGCGACAGCGAGTAGTACATGGCCTCGCGCATGGTCAACGTGCCCGGTGTTCTGGCGATGACCGCGCCTTCCCAGGAATGCTGCTGGCGCTCGAGCGGCGGCGGCGTCCAGGTTTGGAGAAGCCGCCCGCGCGCGGGCACTTTCATGCCGATGATCCCCATCTGCTTTTCAACCGCCAGCGGCAGGAGCGCATCCAGGAAGCTGAAGTGATGCTTGTCGGCGGCATTGACGGCTAGCAGGATGGTATCGAAGGGATGGCGCCGGATGGCTTCGATGAGGGGCTCCGGGCGGAAGTGGCCGGTGACGCCGAGGCAACGCACCATTTTCTGTTCGCGGGCCTGAAGGAGCGCCTCCATGGCGCCGCCCTTTCCGAATATCGCTTCCACGTCTTTGGGCTCGCCGATGTCGTGGAGCTGCCAGAGGTCGAGATGGCTGGTGTGGAGCAGCTCGAGCGATCTTTCGAGCATGCGCAAGGAGCCGTCGCGAGTGCGGTCCTTGGTCTTGCTGGCCAGAAAAGCCTCGGCACGGCGCCGCTTCATGACCTGGCCGATGTAGCGCTCGCTCCAGCGCTCCGGACCGCCGTAGATGGACGAAGTATCGATGTAGTTCACGCCCAGGTCGAGAGCGCGTTCCACAATCGCGACGGCGGCGTCCTCGTTGTCTCCGCGTTCCAGGGCGGCCTGGCCGCCGAGACTGAAGATACCGGTCTTGTAGCCAGTCCGGCCGAGATTGCGGGTCGGCATGGCGCGGGCAGTCGCGGGGTTGTCCGGCGCCACGACGCTCTCAGCGCGAGCGGGTCCCGAAAGCAGTCCGGCGGCAGCGATTCCGCCTATCCTCAGAAAGTCTCGTCTGTGATGCCCCACTTTGATTGGCCCCCTTCCCCTGGCGATCCGAAATACCTGCCCTACTCGCCTCTAGTATACGACCGCCATCGGCGGGATCGCGCCGGACTCAGATATCCAGCACCGCCCCGGTATCCGCGCTGGTGACGTGCAGCAGATAGCGGGCCAGCCAGCCGCGCTTGACCTTGGGCTCGAAGGGCGGCAAAGCGGCCAGGCGCCGCTCAATTTCCTGGTCACTCACCTTCAGCTCCAGGCGGCAAGTCTGGGCGTTGATATAAATGCGATCGCCTTCGCGAATGGCCGCGATGGGGCCGCCCGCCGCGGCTTCCGGAGCAACGTGGCCGACGCACAGGCCGCGCGTGCCGCCCGAAAAACGGCCGTCGGTGATGAGGGCGGCGCGCACGCCCGCGCCCACCAGCGCCGCCGTCGGCGAGAGCATCTCCTGCATGCCGGGTCCGCCGCGCGGTCCCTCGTAGCGGATGACCACCACCTCCCCGTCCTTCACCTGCCCCGCCAGAATGCCGCTCAGCGCATCCTCCTGCGATTCGTAGATGCGCGCCGGGCCTTCGTACTCCATCATGCTGGGATCCACTCCGGCCACCTTCACCACCGCGCCCTTGGGCGCCAGGTTGCCAAACAGAATCGCCAAGCCGCCGGACTTCGAAAATGGCCGCTCGATCTTGCGGATCACGTCGCCATCGGCCTCGGGCGCGGCCTCGACAGCGGCGGCCAGCGTGCCCTCGACCGTCGGCGCGTCCAGCTTCAACCCGCTGCGCGGATCGCGATGCACTTCCTTGAGAATCGCGGGAATGCCGCCCACGCGGTGAACGTCCTCGAGGTGCACCTCGGGGCGGCTGGGCGAGACCTTGCAGATGTTGGGCGTGTTCGCGGAGATTGCATTGAGGCGTGTCAAATCGAACGGAATCTCGGCCGAGTGCGCCAGCGCCAGCGCGTGGAGAATGGTATTGGTCGAGCCGCCCATGGCCATGTCCAGCACGAAAGCGTTCTCCAGCGCCTGCTCGTTAACGATGTCCCGCGGCCGTACGTTCCGGTCCAGGCAGCGCTTCAGGGCATGCGCGCTCCGCTTGACCAGCGCGATGCGGTCGGGATTGGGCTCGGTGACGCCTCTCTCCTTATCCACCCAGCGTTCGGCCGGAGTGGTGCCGTTGCCGGCCAGCGCCAGACCGATCACCTCGCCCAGACAGTTCATCGAATTGGCGGTGAACATGCCGGCGCAACTGCCGCAGCCGGGGCAGGCGCGTTCGGCCAGAGCGCGCAGCTCGGCGTCGCTCATTTTGCCCACGCTGTGCTTGCCCACGGCCTCGAACACGCTGATCAGGTCGCTGTTGCCCCGCCCCGCCAGCATCGGGCCGCCGCTCACGTAGACCGCGGGAATGTCGAGCCGCACCATCGAGTTGTACATGGCCGGAACGATCTTGTCGCAGTTGGCGATTCCGATCCAGGCGTCGCAGGGGTGCGCGCCGACGATGGTCTCGATCTGGTCCGCGATCAGCTCGCGCGAGGCCAGCGAGTACTTCATGCCGAAGTGCCCCATGGCGATGCCGTCGCAAATCGCCCCGCCCACGTTCGCATACCACACGTTGAAGCCCAGCGCCTTCAGCTCCTCGCGCAGCACGGCACCGATCATGTCCAGGTGCGCGTGCCCGGGAATCTGGTTGGTGTAGGAATTAATGATAGTGACGAAGGGCCGCTTGAGATCGTCGAGCGAGCCGATCACGCCCTCGGCGAGCATCAGCGACGCCGCCGGCAGCATGTGGCTCCCTTCCGCCACAATGCGGCTGCCGCGCTTGCGTATGTTCTCGATGCCTGGATTCATAGTCCTCCATTTTGGCAGAATCCGCCGTGCTAAGCTTTGGCCTTATGGGCGCTTCCGAACAATTCAAGGATGCCGCGCGGGATCAGTCCAGCTTGCTCGCGCCGCTCGAGAAGAAGGCGCTGGTCCGGATGGCGCACCGCCTGCCGGCCTGGATCAACTCCGACCACCTGACGCTGCTCGGCTTCGTGGGCATGTCGCTGGCCGGTTTGTGTTACTGGCTGGCGCGCTGGAACCGGCTGGCGCTTCTGGCGGTGATCTTCTGCCTGGCGGTGAACTGGTTCGGCGACAGCCTGGACGGCACGCTAGCGCGTCTGCGTAACCGGCAGCGGCCGCGCTACGGCTTCTACGTCGATCACATCACGGACGCCTTCGGCACGCTGTTCCTGCTGCTGGGGATGGCCTTCTCGGGCTACATGACCGAATGGGTCGGCGTGGGCCTGCTGATCCTCTATATGATGCTTTCCATCCAGAGCTACCTGGCCGCCTACGCCCTGGGCACGTTCCAGCTTTCCTTCTGGAAATTCAGCCCCACCGAGTTGCGCCTGCTGCTAGTGGCGGGCAACATCGCCCTGTTCTTTCGCCCGGTGGTGCGGCTGGCCGGCGGCCAGTACCGGCTCTTCGACGTGGGCGGCGTCATCGGAATGGCCGGGATGTCGCTGATGGTGGTGGTCTTCTCGATCCGCAACACGCGGGCGCTTTACAAAGCCGAGCCGCTGCCATGAGCGCCGGCAAGATTTGGGGCGGCCTGGCGTTGCGCTGGTTGAAATTCAACGCCGTCGGCGCGGCCGGCATTGTGGTGCAGCTTGCCCTGCTGGCATTGCTCGCCAAAGGACTGAGCGTCAACTATCTGCTGGCCACGGGGCTGGCCGTGGAAGCCGCGGTCATCCACAATTTCTTCTGGCACCAGCGCTTCACCTGGGCCGACCGCGCCAGCTCGGGCACCCGCCAGACGCTCGGCCGCTTCCTGCGCTTTAATCTCACCAACGGCGGCCTGTCGATCCTGGGAAACCTGGTCCTGATGCGGCTGCTAGTGGGGCGGTTCCACATCCCATTGATGGTGGCGAACCTGATCGCCATCGCGGTCTGCTCGCTAGCCAACTTCCTGGCCAGCCACTTGTTCGTATGGCGCTCGCACGGTTAGGAGACACACGATGACCTTGGCCTCGATCTGCCTTTGTCTGTTGGTTCTGTCCGCACCGGCCCAAGCCCAGGAGAACGCCTGGCAGAAGTTCGTCTCCCGCGATCAGAAGTTCTCGTTCCAGTATCCCGCCGGCTGGAGCGTCGAAGAGAGCGTATCGACCGTCACCATTTTCCAACCCTCCACCGGCGAGGAACTGCTGGTGATCGCCCTTCCGTTCGACCGCGGTAAGAGCCCTGCCGAACTCGCGGCGCCCATTCTCGGCGCATTACGGGGGCCAATGCCGGACCTCCAGTCTTCCACAACCAAAGCGGACGCATCCACCGCCTCCTTCGACCTGGCGTACTCCCGCCAGAACCGCCCCTTTTCCGGATCCGTCTTCGTCGTCAAGGGCGCGGACCAGGCCATGTGGTTCTCCTACTCCGCCCCGGCCTCGGGCTACGACCGGTCGCGCGGAGTCGGGCTGATTCGGACTCTGGTGTCCACCCTGCGCGGTGGGTCTGGCACCCAGCCTCCAGCCGCCGCGCCGTCCGCGCTCCCCGCTACCCCATTGATCGGAGACTGGAGCACCTCGCGCTCCTACGGTGACGTCGTCAATCCGGTCACGGGCGCGTACCAGCGCGGATCGTTCTCCGGAGAACTGTTCAGTTTCAGACCGGACGGAGGATTCCGGCATGTCGTCATGGGCTCCGGCGTGGTGATCAGCGGAGTCTCAATTGAGGACGGCCAGTACACCACCAACGGGAACCAGCTCACGCTCCACGTCACGGCCGCGAGCTGGCAGCCGGACCCCTCCCACCCCGGGCAGAGGCCGGCCTACAAGAACCAGCCGAGGGACCAGACCCAGACCTACACGCTACGTTTCCGCGACGTCCGGACGCTAGGGCTCGTCGCGTCCGGGTCCAAGTTAGAAACGCTGCTCTACAAGCAAGGGAAATAGGGAAACCGCGATGGGCCAATTGCGCCGCCGGTTCGCGTTCCCTCACGCGGCCTTCTTAGCCTTCTTCTTCTGGCCGGTATTCCCGATCTTCATTTGCTTGAACAGCTTGTCCAGCCTGCTGCCGTACGCTTTCTCCGAGTCGTTCACGAATCTCTCGGCATTTGTCAAGTGCATGTACGCCAGGACGTCGCCGGACTTTGCGTCGACCAGGGAAAGTGTCAGAGACGCCGTCGAAGAGCGGGCTCCACCTACCAGTACGCCGAACGTTTTCTTCCCTCAAGTCAGCACCTGCCCTTGCCCTCACACATAGACCAGCGTGTCGGCATTCGCCGTGCAAGGCAGAACTGCCACCTCATCGCCAATCGTGAAGCGCGTTTTGCGCGTGTCCTTCGGATGCTTTGCGAGTTGCGTCGACACCGAGTCGTACTTCGGTTGCAACTTAAGGACCAACTGCTGCAGCTCGTCGTTCTTTTCCAGATCTTCCGGCGACATCCCGTTCGGCAGAATCTCCACTCCCGACGTCTTCAAGTGCGATTCCACCGTCGTCTGCAGCGCCGAACTCCAGGCATCCGATTCCTTGGACATTCCCTCCTGGCCCTTCATGCCGACCTTAGTGAGTTTGGCCTCCGAGGGCATCACGCAGGCCTTGTGAATCTCCACTTCGCCTCCGGCCGGCTTGGGATTCATGAAGGTCCACCCCGGCGTGGCGGCTAGCCCGGCACCAGCGCTCAACGTGGCTACCACCATCGCGTTCATAAACAGTCGCGAGTTTGACATTAAGGCGTTCTCCAGTAGTTCTAACTATTGCCCATTATTCGCCGGCGGTAGGACTGCCCGCTCCACTTGGGCCAACCTCCGCTCGATGCGAAGGCGGTCGAGGCTCGTGCCGGCGGTTAGTTCGAGGTACTTACGATACTCCCGTGCGGCATCCGCCGGCTTGGACTCCTGCTCGTATAGAAAACCCAGATCGCGATACCCAACCGCATACATAGGATCGCGTTCGATCACCCCAAGGTACAGCTTCTCCGCTGTGTCGAGGTTGGCCCTGCGCGTCGCGTTCCCATCGGGCTTGGCTAGCAGCTTCGCCTGCTCCTCCTGCTCCGTCATCTGGAAATACAGTTTGCGATGCTCGGCTTGGCCGTGGCGCCCTTGCTCCTCTTCCGTCGGTTCGGCGGTCTTGGCGCCCAGGCCCCGGTAAGCGTCGCCCAGGAGCACTTGATACCTCGGCTCGTCGGGCTTCCACTTTGTCAATCGCGATGCCCGGGCAACCGCCGTCCGCGCCCGCCGGCTGATCAGGTCAGCTTCGATGTTGGCACAAATTGCGGGCGCTACGTGGGCTAGAAAATCGCTCTCCGTGCCCAACCGCACATCCTTCAAGCTCTCACTCTCCGACCGCGCGAGGGCGGTCTTGCGGCGCAGTTCCAGTTTTGGATGGGTCCAGTAGAAGCCTTCTAGAGGCTCGAACTCCAGTTTTTCGTCGAGCAGCTCGAAGGTTCGCGCCATCGCCCGCGGGTCATAGGACGCCCCGCTCATTAGCTCATATCCGTGCCCGTCTGCCTCGCGCTCTTTCTCCTGCGAGTACCCGTAGATGCTGGCCTCAACTACGATGCTGCCCACCTGGCAGCCAAGGCCGATCAAGGCGACCGTCATACCAAACGCGGATCCCCCGGAGTTTCCCCCAGGCACATTAGCGGCGATCCCCTGCAAGATATTGATTGCCAGGATCTTCTTGCGCACGCTCCGGTTCTCGAAGTAAGTATGGCGGTTGATCACGTGCGTCGCTTCGTGGCCCAAGACGCTCGCAAGTTGGGCCTCATTCTCAAGCACTCCTAGCAATCCCGTAGTCACATTTTCCTTTCATCGCGCACGAAATGTCGCACCAGTGGTGGGGCGACCTGGTGAGCTGGCGGACGTACCGCGATCAGTGGCTGAGCGAAGGCTTCGCCGATTACTCGGGCACCCTCTATCTGGGCTTGCGAATGAACGCCGACGCGGAGCAGGACCGGCTGCGCAGGTTCCGGCGGGACCTCCGTTCCCCGCCCGCGACCGAACAGGGAGTGGGCAGAGGCCGCCTCGTGGACATCGGCCCGCTGATCCTGGGCCTCCGCCTGAACACGCGCAAGACGCTGGGGGCGTATAACACGCTGATCTACGAAAAGGGCGCGCTCGTCCTGCGCATGTTGCACTACCTGATGAGCGATCCCGCAACCGGCGACGACAAGCCGTTCTACGCCATGATGTCGGACTTCGTGCGGCGGCACGAGAATCGTGCCGCGACGACGGAGAGCTTCGCCGCGGTGGCCAGCGAGCACTTCGCGCGCACGCCGCTGGCGCGGAGGTTCGGCCTGCACGATCTGGACTGGTTCTTCCGCCAGTGGGTGTACGGCACGGCGCTGCCGTCGTACCGGCTGGAGTATGCGCTCGAGGCGCAGCCCGACGGTACGACGCTGCTGGAGGGCACGCTCTATCAGGACGAAGCGCCCGCGGATTGGCTCATGCCGCTGCCGCTGTCCATCCGCTTCGCCAAGGGTAAGTGGGCGCTGGCGTCGTTCGGCGTGCGCGGGACGCAGTCGCCGGTCCGCCTGAAGCTGCCGATGCGCCCCGAGGCGGTCGACCTGGACCCGCACCAGTGGATTCTGTCGGAATCCACGACCACGAGGGCGAAGGGAAAGTGAATCGGCCCTTGATTTCTTGTGCGGGCGCGTAGTGTAATAGGCCCCTGGAGGCTGGTACGTTCATGCGCATGCTCATTCTCCGTGCGGCGGTCCTGATGGGAGTTCTGGCGGCAGGTTTGCTGGCACAGCAGCAGCTAAACAATGAAGCGATCATCAAGTTGCATAACGCCGGGCTCGGCGACGACATGATCGTCAACATGGTGAACACGCAGCCCGGGCAGTACGCGCTGGGGGTCGATGACGTGGTCGCGCTCAAGCAGGCGGGGGTTTCCGAAAAGGTCATTGCGGCGATGATGGGCAAGAACAGCGCGCCCGCCGCCTCTGCTCCGGCAGCGGCGCCGCCGGCTGCAACGCTCACAATTGCCGACGGGACGCCGGTCAAACTGCGCCTGACGCAGACGATCTTCTCTGACAATGCCAGGGAAGGCCAGGAGGTTCCCTACGAGGTGTCGGAGGCGGTCCTGGTCGATGGCGTCGTTGTCCTTCCCGCGAAGGCTAAGGCGGTTGGGGTTGTGACCAAGGCCACCGCGAAGGGCCGTTTGGGAAAGTCGGGAAAGCTGGACATCAGTGTCAAGTACGCGGTATTGGCCGACCAGGAAAGACTGTTCCTTACGTCGGTCGAGAAGGCCCGCGGCGGCCACGGTTCCGCAAAAAGCCTCCTCATCCCTTGGGCCGGCCCCGCCGTGTTCCTCATGAGAAAAGGCACAAACTCCTCCATCCCTGAAGGGACTGAGATTACCGCCTATGTGAGGGGCGAAATGCGGCTCGACCCGGCGAAGCTCTCCGCGGTTTCTCCCGCTCCTTCGGCCCCTGCCTCTTCATCCCCCGCCGCATCTGCCGCGACTCCCGCACAGGTCAGCCTGACAGTGGCATCCACTCCCGCTGGCGCTGACATTGAGATCGACGGAGGTTTTGTCGGAAACACGCCGTCGACGATCACCGTCGGGTCGGGCGGCCATGACGTCGTGGTCCGCAAGAAGGGCTTTGCGGCCTGGACCAAGAAGATCAATGTCGCCGACGGCAGGGTCTCCCTGACGGCGGATCTGCAACCGGCCGCCGTTCAGTAGGTATATCCTGGGTTGCTTTCGGTGTTCCATTTCAGAGCAGTTTCGTCCTTACGGTTTCAAGGGAGATTCGCCTCATGAGATTTCAAGTTCGCAATCTGGCCATCACGGCGGCGCTCGCGCTCTGCGCAGTGCAGGTGGCGTTCTCGCAGTATGCCGCAATCGATATCGGCGGCGGTAAGACCGTCCAGATGTGGACCCGGCGTGCCGCCGTGGAAGTGAGAGACTCCGAGGGCAGAATTGTCGCCTCGATTCCGATCGACAAGAATCCCTTCGCTTTCGCCTACTCGAAGCGCTTCAATAGTGTTTACGTCGTTCATGCCGCCCATAAATCGGAGCGTAACCTCAGTATCGTCAACCTCACCACGAAACAGGTGGACAAGGTGATCGCACTGAACAACGCAGATAGCGTGAGCCTGATGTTCTCCAGGGACGGGAGCAGATTATACTGCCATGCTTACAAGGGGCTGGTATACCAATACCGGTTGGCGATGCCCGTGCCCAACATGGTTTCCGGGGTGGAAGCGGATACTGCACCTGTGGTCGCGGTCATCGATCTGGCCACTAAAAGCGTGGTGAGCACCTACCAGTGGAGCGATCTGCTCAACGCGAGCTTTCCCAAGACAAGATACATTGTGAATAGGATTTATCCCACTCAGGACGGGGAACGACTGCTTGCCGCCTTTCAAGGCCACAAGCAGTTGGGCAAGCCTACGGGCCAGCGGGTAGCGGTCTTCTCCGGCAACTCCTACCATCCGGTTTACATGACCGATCCCGGCGACATGATCGAGGGAGTGGGCGTCTCCCAGAATGAAAAGATTCTCTTCGCGTTTACCAAGGGTGAAGGGAAACATTCCGAGTCCGTCACCATTATCGACACGGAGAAGCAAACGAAATCCACTCAGGTTCTACCCAACCCGCTCCCCGATCACACCCGCCTGGGGCCGTTCCTGTTGGGGCCGGCGCCGGCCAATACGGCATCGAAGCAGGGAGTTTGGGTTTTCACGAGCACGGGCGTCCGTTACCTGACCAGTTCCGGAGAGTTGGGCGATGAACTCGCGCTTTCCCCGGATAAGGAAAAGGCGGCCGTGCTGCGCTCGCTGGACAACGCTTACTTCGTCATGGCAGTCCCTGCCGGCAAGCATCAGTCAAGTGCGGTGGAACTGGTTGATTTCAAGAACGGCGCGGTGATCCGCCACGAGCTGAATGAGGACCCCAGAAGGATTGTCCGCCTGGGAACGGGCAAGGGTATGTGGATCATGAGCGAGCATGAGATGCGCCCCTTGTCAGAGAGCGGCGAATTGGGAGACCGCCGCATTCTTCTCAACAAGCCGCGCAAAGTCGAGGAAGGCGACGAGGAAGGCGCGAGCGTCTTTGCCGACGGCTATCCCGGCGAGACCATTAGCCTGGGCCCGGATCGCGCGGCCATGATGATTAATAACAGTGCAGGTGTTTTTCGTCACAGGGTGGCGCTGATCGACCTGAAGAACTTCCGCATCGACAGCGTGGTCACGACGATGACTGCGGGAGAGAAGACTGGGATTATTACCAAGAGAATCGCGCTGGCAGTTGGGTTGACAGTTGCGACAGGTGGAAATGTCGTTTTTGTGCCCAACTTTAACGTCAGCGGGGGCGAATCGCTCGCGGCAACCCCGGGTGGGCGTTTCCTGTATGCTCTGGAGCTTGCCACCCATGAAGTCACGGTTGTCGACGTCCAAGCAGGAACGGTGTTGAAGCGAATCCCCGTAAATCATGGCATTTCGATCATTCAAACCTCCTCCGACGGCAAGCACCTACTCTGTATTCCGAGGTTGGACCTCTTGTCCAAGGAGCAGGTCGTTCAGAGGATTGATTTTGCCACCAATAACCTGGAGGATTGGAAGGACACCCTAGCGCCCGGAGAGGAAAACGCAACGCAGAAGATGGCTGGCACGGAGGTCACTCCAGCGGCAGCTGTGCCGGCGGCCGCTCCGACCTCGATTGTGCCCCCCGCAGCGCCTGTCAACGCCTTTGTGACCATCGACTCCACCCCGACGGGAGCGGAGGTCGAGGTCGATTCCGTGTTTGTCGGCAACACGCCCTTTAGAGCCGCCGTCACCCCAGGAAGCCATCTGATTACCGTCAAGAAGAAGGGTTTTGGCGACTGGAGACGCAAGCTGAACGTCACCGGCGGCAACATTCATCTGAACGCGGAGCTGGATCAGGAACCAGCTAAGTAGCGACGTGATCCTATGGAAAAGATCACTGCTGTCCGGCTGTGGCTTTGCGGTCGGCGTATAAGAGGCCGCGCGGGCAATCGGATAGGTGATGTTTTGAACGCCTCGGCACCGCTGTCGATCGCCACAACGGAATCCGGAGCAGTTCAGGAGGTTTGCCTAGCGCATCACTACGCTAGGTTTTGTGCCACAATTATGCCGTCCCGGCCTGGTGTCGATTATACACCCAACCCCTTCCAGTGGAGCCGTTTTTCCCATTGTTCCTGACGCTCTCCCGGCTTGGGGCTCGGTCCAGTCTCGCGAAGCGCCGCCGCGAATCAAATCCCCAGCCGGGCTTTCACATCGCGGGCGCGATTGCGGGCCACCATGAGCTCGGTCCGCTTCTGGTCTTTGAGCCGCACCACCAGCCCGCCCCCGAAAGTGGGAGCGATCTCCTTCACCCAATCGGCATTGACCAGCGTCGCGCGGTGGATGCGCAGGAAGCGCTTCGGATCGAGGCGCTCCGCGAGGCCCGCGATGCTGTGGTCCACCGAGTACGCCTTCCCATCGGCCACCGCGTAGGTGAGCTTGTCTCCGGCGTGGAAATGCGTCACTCGCGCCAGTTCGATGAAACAGACGCGCTCGCCGATGCGGGCCGCGATCCGCTCCGGGTACTCCGGCGCCCGTTGCCGCAAGGCCGCCTCGATCCGCTCGAAGGCAGCGCGGAAATCGGTGGCGGCCGCGACTCCCGCCCCCAGCCGCTCGGCTTTGTTCAGCGCGCGCTCGAGTTGCTCGGGGTCGATCGGCTTCAGCAGGTAATCAACCGAGTTCACCTCGAAGGCTTTGAGCGCGTATTGATCGTAAGCCGTGGTGAAGATCACCATGGGCTGCGACGGCAGGCGGGCCAGCAGCTCGAACCCGCTCAATCCGGGCATCTGTATGTCCAGGAACAGCACCTCGACCGGCCGGTCCCGCAGGGATTCCAGAGCCGCCAGCGGGTTGGTAGCGGCGCCGGCAATCTCGACGCGATTGGTCTTAGCGAGCAACCGCGTGAGGCGGTCGATGGCCAGCGGCTCGTCGTCGACGATGTAGGCGCGCAGCTTCACGATGCCACCTCTTCCGCCCGGGCGGACGGGACCAGCAGCGCCACCACGCACCAGCCGTCGCGCCGCGCCACTTCCAGACGGGCCGCGCTACCGAACAGGGTCTCCAGGCGAGCCACCAGGTTCTCCAGGCCATGCCCGGGGATCACGCCGGCCAGGTCGAAGCCCGGCCCGCTGTCCCGCACCTCGATGCGCAGCCCGGCCGCTTCCAGTCGCGCCGCCACTTCGATCTCGCCCCCGTCTACCTGCGTCGCGATGCCGTGCTTGACCGCATTCTCCACCAGGCACTGCACGGCCAGCGGCGGAACCATCAACTCCACGGTTTCCAGAGGCGCGGCGAAGCGGAACCGCAGCCGGTCGCCGAACCGCGCCTTCTCGATGTCCAGGTAATTCTTGACCAAACCCAATTCCGCCGCCAGAGGGATGAGCGGTTTCCGCGTGGAATCCAGAGAGCTTCGCAGCAGGGCGGCCAGCCGGCCCAGCATCTCCTCGGCCCGCTCCGCATCCACGGGAATGAGCGCGCTGATCGAATTCAGCGTGTTGAAAAGAAAATGCGGGTGGATGCGAGATTCGAGCGACGCCAGCCTCGCCTCCAGCGCCAGTTTGCGCTCGCGCTCCTGCTCGAGCTCCCGCTCCTGCAACCGCAGCCGCGTTTCCTGCAACTGCGCCGCCAGCAATTCGAAGAAATAAACCACCGCGGAGATCAACATCCCCAGGATCGCCGCAGTGCGGACCGTGAAGGCATACACGGGCCAGAACCGGCCGGCGGGGATGAAGCCGGCGGCGGCCAGGATGGCGCCCGCGGCCAGGCAACCGATCCCGATCATCGGGAGCATGACCGCGACAATGGCCAGAGCCAGCCTGGCGGGGCTCCTGCCCGCACGGCGCACGACCACCGGCAGCGCGAAGCCGACGGGCACTCCAATCGAGTACGCGTAGGTCAGCGACATCACGAAGCTCCGCAGAGCCGTGGCCTCATGCCAATTGGGGGTGAACAGCGCGACCGCGAACAACGCAGCCACGCCCGGCGCGAGCAGGACCGCCCAGAGGCTGGATCGCACTTTCCTCATAGGTCAAACCGACCTTCGGCGGAACCGAGAATATCACATGTTACTTCCCCACGGGCTCGAACGTGCCGATGCGAAAGACGTTGACCGTCATCGGTTTCTCCAGACTCTGTACCTTCAGCTCGCCCAGCACGTCCTCGTACAGCGTGGCGTATTCGATGCGCTTGGTAGAGAGCGACACCCAGATCTGGCCCCAATAGTGGCTTCGCCCGATCAGATTCAAGATCGGGTTCGAGAATGCGACCTGGTTGAAGAACGCCTGGTAGTCCACCACGGCGCACTCCTGCCCGTTGCGTTTCGAGATGCCGGTCCAGATCAGTTGCAGGTCCTTATGGTGGAACGAGCCCAGGCCCTCAATCTCGACATCCGCGGAGTCCGGGACGTGGTAGGGAGCGTTCAGCTTCAGGTGCTCCAGCTCTAACTGCCCGAAGGACTCGATCATCAAGGTGTCCCAAACGAAGTTGCGCTCCTGCATCGCCAGGGCGGGAAAGCCGCGGAAGAAGTCCGCCTTCAATACCTCCTTAAAGCTTTCGTGGGGATAACTGAAGCCCTCCATGAACTCCCGCTTCTGCGCCGGCGGGAACTTCTCGCTCCCGTCCGTGTTACTGGCTAGGGTGACATCGTTCCAACGCACGGTGTCCCCGGCCAGACCGCGCGTGTAGAGCGCCGAGTAACGGTCGCGCTTCGAAAGATGGCCTTTGGTGTCGAGAGTGTAGTAGTCGCAGGTGAAGCGCCAGGTTTGCGGCCCCGCCTGCTTCACGGCGAGGTTGCTGGGCAGCGTCCAGTCGCGCCCTTCGGAATGGGCGGTTTGGCCGAAGGCGCTCGCGAGCGCCAGAGCGCCAATGATCGCAATAGTTCGCATATCAGTCTCCTTAGTGGTTGTTTCGAAACCCAGTATGCGGCCGGGCGTCCGCAAACGCACGCTCTTCCCGACGAACGCGGCAGAAACCGGACAGACTGCGGAAAAGCGCCGATAAACGCAAGGCGCTCTTGCCCGCCGGACTTATCGAGCAGAACGGAGCTCCATCAACTCGTCGACCAGCTCGCGGACGACCAGGCGGAACTGGCTCGGACCTGGTTGGAAGACCTCCGCGACGCATCCGACGCCGACGGCCCTCCGCTCGATGCCGCCGCGCTGGCTTCGCTGGACCGTGGCCTCGCCGACGTCTCCGAAGGGCGCGTCAAACCCCTCGACCAATACGAGCGCGAACGCGGCCTGTGACCTTCCGCCGCCCCGCCAAGCGCCGGCTTCCCGGCCGCTTAGGACGTGTCGGGGAGTGGCCACGCCAAAACAATCCGCCGCAAAACACCAATTAACGCCGATAAGAACACGAGTACAAGATACGTTTATCTGTGTTAATCAGCGTTCATCGGCGGCCGAAAGTGCCTCTGTCGAGTTTGCTCCACCCGGCCCGCCGGCGCGGCGCAGGCCCGCTTGTGCTAATCTGGAGCGGAAAAAGGCCACCATGATCCAAACCCGCGAGAAAGCGCAGTTGATGAGCGCTTCCGAGATCGACCGCACGCTGGTCCGCCTGGCTCACGAAGTCCTCGAGAAGTGCGAGGACCTGGATCGCCTGGCTTTCATCGGCATTCGCCGCCGCGGCGTTCCGATGGCCCAGCGGCTGGCCGCCAAGATCAAGGCGCTCGAGAACCTGGCCATTCCGGTCGGCTACCTGGACATCAGCCTGTACCGCGACGACCTCTCCACCATTGCCACACAGCCCGTTCTCAACGCCACCGAGATCGCCTTCCCGGTGACCGGCAAGGACATCATCCTCATGGACGACGTCCTCTACACCGGCCGCACCATCCGCGCGGCCCTGGACGCGCTGTTCGATCACGGGCGCCCGGCCCGCGTGCAGCTACTCGTGCTGATCGACCGGGGCCACCGCGAGCTGCCCATCGAGGCCCGCTTTGTCGGCCGCAACGTGCAGACCTCCGACAACGAGATCATCGAAGTGAAGTTCAACGAAGTCGACCAGATGGAGAAAGTCCTGCTGGTCGAAAGAGTGTCCTGACCCGCCATGATGCCTGAGGGACTGCTGGGAATCGAGGGGCTGGAGCGCGCCGAGATCGAGGCGATTCTCGAGCGCGCGAAGGACTTTCAGCCGCTCCAGAACCAATCGTTCAAGCGCCTGGACCTGCTGCGCGGCAAGATGATCGTCAACCTGTTCTTCGAGGCCTCCACGCGCACGCGCACCAGCTTCGAAATCGCGGCCAAGCGCCTGGGGGCGGACGCCATCTCGATCACCGCGGCCGGCTCCAGCGTCTCCAAGGGCGAGTCCCTGGTGGATACGCTGAACACGCTGGCGGCGATGCGGCCGGACGCCATCGTAATGCGCCACGCCGCCTCGGGGGCGCCGCATTTCCTGGCGCGCCATCTGCCGCGGACCCCCATCATCAACGCCGGCGACGGAACCCACGAGCACCCCACCCAGGCGCTGCTCGACGCGCGCACCATTTTGGACCGCAAGCCCGCCCTGGAGGGCTTGCGCGTGGCCATCATCGGCGACATTGCACACAGCCGCGTGGCGCGTTCCAACATTCACCTGCTCTCCAAGTTCGGAGCGGCCGTCGTGCTCTGCGGCCCGGCCTCGCTGCTGCCCGCCGAGCTGGCGCAACTCGCTCCCGGCGTCAGCCTGACCTTCGATATCCGGGAAGCCATCCGCGACGCCGACGTGGTCATGATGCTGCGCGTGCAACTCGAGCGCCAGCACGAAGCGGCTTTTCCCGCCGGCGAGTATTTCCAGTTTTACGGCCTGCGCCTCGAGCACCTCAGCCTGCTCAAGCCGGACGCCTTGGTGATGCACCCCGGGCCGATCAACCGGGGCCGCGAGATCTCCTCCGAGGTGGCCGACTCGCAGCGCTCGGTGATCCTGAACCAGGTGGAAAACGGCGTCGCCGTGCGGATGGCGGTGCTGGAGCGAATCCTTTCCCATGCCGAAACTGCTCATTAAGAACGGGCGCATTATCGATCCGGCGTCGGGGCGCGACGAGGTCGGAGACCTGCTGATCAAGGGCGGCCTGATCGTGCGGTTCGGCCCCCACCAGCAGGTGACCGGCGCCATCGCCTTCGACGCTTCCGGCCTGGTGGTCGCCCCGGGCTTCATCGACCTGCACGCGCACCTTCGCGAGCCCGGTTTCGAGCACGCCGAGACCATCGAAAGCGGTTCGCGAGCGGCGGTGGCGGGCGGGTTCACCTCGATCTGCTGCATGCCCAACACCTCGCCCGTGAACGACGACGCCACGGTGACCCGCTACATCCTCGAGCGGGCCCGCAACGTGGCGGTGGCCAACGTCTTTCCCATCGGCGCCATCACCGAGGATAGCGCCGGCGAGAAGCTGGCCTCCATCGGTTCCATGAAGGCGGCCGGCGCGGTGGCCATCTCCGACGACGGGCGGCCGGTGATGACATCCCGCGTGATGCGGCGGGCCATGGAGTATGCCCGCTCCTTCGACCTTCCAGTGATCGATCACTGCGAGGACCTCAGCCTGAGCGCGGGCGGCGACATGCACGAGGGCTTTTCGTCGGTGCGTCTGGGGCTGCGCGGAATCCCCTCCAGCGCCGAAGAAGTCATGGTGGCGCGCGACATCCTGCTGGCGGAAGCCTCGGGGGCGCGCTTCCATGTGGCGCACCTTTCCGCGCGCGGCTCGCTCGAAATGGTGGCGCGGGCCAAGGCGCGCGGGCTGCCGGTGACTTGCGAGGTCACGCCGCACCATCTGGCCTTCAGCGATACCGACATGCCGGCCTACGACAGCAATTATAAGATGAAGCCGCCGTTGCGCTCCGCCGCCGACCGGGAGGCCCTGGTGGAAGGCATTGCCGCCGGCCTCGTGGATGCCATCGCCACCGACCACGCGCCCCATCCGGGCAGCGAGAAGATGCAGGAATTCGAGAAGTGCCCGTTCGGCATCATCGGGCTGGAGACCGCGCTGGCGGTGGCGCTGGAGGCGCTGGTGCATTCCGGACGCGTCTCGCTCGTGCGATTGATCGAGTTGTTTACCACCGGCCCGGCCCGCGTCCTGGCATTGAATCGCGGCCGGCTCGAAGTGGGAGCGCCCGGCGACGTGACGATTTTCGATCCCGACCTGCGCTGGACGTACGACGTAAATCGGTCCTTCTCCAAGAGCAGGAATTCGCCCTTTGACGGAAGGACTTTCCGCGGCGCGCCGGTGGCTACTATAGTCCGCGGCGCCGTGGTATGGCGTAGATCATAACCGCGGGCCGTCCCGCGCCGCATTAGGAGGGTTGCTTGCCTTACGAAATCCCCGCCCCCGGCCGTCGCCGCCGGCCTGTGCTTGTGTTCCTGATTGGAGCGCTGCTCATTCTGCTGTTGTTGGCCCGCAGCCTCTCCTCCTACGTCATCGACTACCAGTGGTGGCGCGAAATGGGCCAGGTTCCCACCTGGCTGAGCCTGCTCTTCTACCAACTGGCCCCGCTTTCCGCCGCGACGCTGCTGGCCTTCGTCGTGCTCTGGCTGGCCCATCGCAGCGCGCTCCGGTTCGCCGGCGCCGGGCCGGGCCGCAGTCGCGTCTATGCCTGGATCACGAGCCTGGTCGCCTTGCTGGTCGGCTTCCTGATTTCCTCTTCCACCATCGACACCTGGACCGTAGTCCGCTACTTCGGCGGGCGCAATCTCCCGGCCGAGGCCACCGCCTGGCACGACGCCGTTTTCGGCGAGCCCCTCAAGTTCTACCTCTTCGATCTGCCGTTCTATCGCGTGCTTCTCTCCTACGTGCTCGCCCTCGCCATCGCGGCCATGATCGTCTATTGGCTGGCCGCCCGCATCTGGCAACTCAAAGAGCGTTTCACCGAGCTGCAGGAGATGACCGGGTTCGACTTGCGCCTGATGGGCCTGCAAGGCGGGCTCCAATCCATGTTCCTGCGCGGCGGGGCGGCCTTGCTGCTGGTGGCCGTGGCCGTGCATTACTATCTGGGCCGCTACCAGATGCTCTATAACGACCACAATTTCATGGTCGGCATGGACTACGTCGATCTCACCTGGACGCTGCCCCTGCAGTGGCTGGTGATCGCGACCTGCCTTCTGGCCGCCGTCTCCGCCAGTTTGTCGCGCTGGCGCTGGGTGCTGCTGTTCCCCGCCGCCCTGATCCTCAAGGCCCTCCTGCCCGCCCTGATTGTCTGGACCTACGTCGGACCCAACGAGATTTCCATTGAGCGGCCCTACGTCCAGACCCACATTCAGGCCACCCGCGCCGCGTTCGGCCTGGATCAGCGAGTCAGGCAGACCGAGTTCAAGGCCCAGCTCGAAGCCAAGTTCGATCCGCAGAAGAACCAGGCCATCCTGAGCAACGTGCGGCTCTGGGATTGGCGCGCCTTCCACGACACCGTGACCCAGCGCCAGGCCCTCCGCACCTACTACCGCTTCTGGGATACCGACATCGACCGTTACACCATCGATGGCCAGCTCCGCCAGGTGCTGGTTTCCCCCCGCGAACTGGACATCAAGGAACTGCCCGAGGCGGCCCGCGCCAGTTGGCCGAACCGGCACTTCATCTACACCCACGGCTACGGCATGGTGCTGGCCGAGGCCAACCGCATTACCCAGGACGGCTTGCCGGTGTTCTTCATCCAGGACATGCCGCCGCTCGTGAAGACTCCCAGCCTCAAGTTCACCCGGCCCGAGCTGTACTACAGCGAAATCACGAGCGAACCCATTTTCGTCCACACCGAGCAGAAGGAGTTCGATTATCCTTCCGGGGACGACAACGCCTTTTCCCAGTACCAGGGCCAGGGCGGCTTTCCCGTGTCTTCCCTTCCCATGCGCCTCGCCGCGGCTTTGGCCGAAGCCGATGCGAACATCCTGCTGACCGGCTACCTGACCCCCTCCAGCCGCATGATGATCCACCGCAATGTGCGGGAGCGGTTGAGCGAGCTGGCCGGTTTCCTGAGCTGGGATACCGACCCCTACCTGGTGCTGACCGATTCCGGCCGGCTGGTCTGGACCGTGGATGGCTACACCACCTCGGACGCCCATCCGTATTCGCGACTCTTCGATGTGCCGGGCATCGGCGAGGTGAACTACATGCGCAACGCCGTCAAGGCCACTGTGGACGCCTATGACGGCGAAGTGCACATCTACATCTTCGACGGCGCCGACCCCATCATCCGCGCCTACCAGCAGCTCTTCCCGAAGCTGTTCCTGCCTTTCTCGGAGATGCCCGCGGATCTGCGCAGGCACGCCCGCTATCCCGAGGGGTTCTTCCGGACCCAGGCCGAGGTGTACCGCACCTTCCACATGCAGGACCCGCAGGCGTTCTACAACCGCGAAGACGTCTGGGACGTGGCGCAGACGGTGCGCTCCCAGAGTGGCAAGCCCGAGCCGATGGACCCCAACTACATGGTCGCCAGCCTGCCCGGCGAGGATCACGCCGAGTTCATGCTCATGCTGCCCTTCACCCCGCGCAACAAAACCAACCTGAGCGGCCTCATGATGGCCCGCTGCGACGGCGATCAACTGGGCAACACGGTGGTCTTGCAGCTCTCCAAGCAGCAGTTGATTTCGGGTCCCATGCAAGTGGAGGCCAATATCAACCAGGACCAGACCATTTCCAAGGATCTGACGCTGTGGAATCAGCAAGGCTCCACGGTGCTGCGCGGCCAGATGCTGGTGTTGCCGATTTCCAATACGTTCCTCTACCTCGAGCCCATCTACATTCAGGCCTCCGAGGCGCCTCAGCCGCAGTTGAAGAAGGTGGCCGTGGTGATGGGCAACAAGGTGATCTACACCGACACCTACGACCAGGCGCTGGCCCAGTTGAGCGGCTTCATGCAGGGCATCGGCCTGCCGGCCGGGACGCCACCCAGCGCCGCGCAGGCCGCCGCCGCGCCATCATTGCCGGGAGCGGACCCGCGCCTCGAATCCATCCGCCAGCATCTGCGCCGCTACAACGAATTGGCCGGCCAGGGCCGCTGGGCCGAAGCCGGCAAGGAGATGGACGCGATCGAATCGGAGCTTTCCCGGCGCTAGCGCGACTACGGCAACCCTCAGCGGGCCGGCAGAAGTGCCGACACGGCAGGCTGGAGCCTACGCCACGTGTCGAGCCGATCGTCGCCAGCCAGGCGATCCTTGAATTATGGGACTGCTTATTAAAGGAAACGCCACTTCGCTTCAATTAGCCGGGGCCACCGCCCCTGGCCAAACCTCCGCCGCCCAGGCCGCCGCGCCGACTCCGCCGAACCAAGCGCGCAAATCTGCCGATAAGAATCCTAAGACGGAGGCACTATCTGACATGATGTCTCAGAATCCGGGGAGTCCTGTATCGATACTGGTGGTGGATGACGACGATGCCGTGCGGCGCCTCCTGAGAACCATGTTGGAGAGCGCCGGATACCAGGTTCGGGAGGCGCCCAACGGCAAGGTGGCCATGCGGGAGTTCGAGCGCGAGCCCGCCGACCTCCTGATTACCGACATTTTCATGCCCGAACAGGAGGGCATGGAGACCATCGGCGCCTTGCGGCGAACGCACCCCAGCCTGGGGATTATCGCCATCTCGGGCATGGCTGGCGACTACTACCTGAAGATGGCGGAATTTCTGGGGGCTCGCGCCACCCTGCTCAAGCCTGTGGGGATGGACAAACTGCTCGAAGCGGTGCGGACCGCGCTGGATCCATCGCCGGCCCAACCCGCCAACGCCGCCTAAGCGCTTCGCGCCCCCTGAGGCTGTCCCGCGCCTCCTATACTGGTTGGTGTGCTCCGCGGGCCGGCGTTGCGACTGTTCCATATCGTCAGCCGGTACAGCCGGGCCCGCCGCATGGCGCGCTGCGTACAACTTCTGGGGATAGGGCCGGACACCCGCGTCCTGGACGTGGGCGGCACGCTGGACATCTGGCTGCTCGCCCCCTTGATGCCGCGCCTGGTCCTGCTCAATAACCAGCCCGCCGCGCCGGGGGCCCCAGCTCCCGCGCTGCTCGCGGATGGGCGCGCGCTGCCCTTTCGCGACGCCTCCTTCGACGTGGTCTTCAGCAACTCTGTCATCGAGCATTTGGGCGATGCACGGAGCCAGGAGAGATTCGCCGCCGAGGTGGCCCGGGTGGGCAACGCCTATTGGGTACAGACCCCCAACCGGCTGTTCCCCGTCGAGCAGCACCTGTTCATGCCGTTTCTGCATTGGCTGCCCGGCGCATGGCAGCGCCGCCTGCTCGAGTGGGGCTCTGTCTGGGAGTGGATCTTCCGGCCCACTCCGGCGCAGCGCGAGTACCTCCTGCGGCACTACCTCACCGGGACCCGGCTGCTGACCGCCGGCGGGCTGGCCAGCTTGTTCCCCGGAGCGCGTATCCTGAAAGAGCGCTTCCTGGGTTGGACCAAATCCCTGGTCGCCTTCCGGCCCCCAGTTTGATATGGGCACTTTCGTCCAAATCGGCGGCCCCGTTCCCCCGCGCAGAACGGTCAAGGACCCGGTCTGCCACATGGACGTGGACCCGGCCAGGGCCGCGGCCAAGTATGTCTACCAGGACACCACCTACTACTTCTGTTGCCCCGGTTGCCAGGCCAGGTTCCAGGCCGATCCCGAGAGGTACCTGAGCCCTGTCCCGGCCCCGGCGCCGGTGGTCTCGGGCGCCATTTACACCTGCCCAATGGACCCCGAAGTGCGCCAGGTTGGCCCCGGCGCCTGCCCGAAATGCGGGATGGCGCTCGATCCCCTGGTCGTGACCCAGATCGAGCCACCGAATCCCGAGCTGCTGGACATGACCCGCCGATTTTGGGTGAGCGCGGCGTTCACCGCGCCGATTCTGCTCCTCGCCATGGTGGAGATGCTGGGTCCGTTGAGTTTCCTGACTCCCCGCACACAGACCTGGATTCAACTGATCCTGGCCACGCCGGTGGTGTTGTGGGGCGGTTGGCCATTCTTCCGCCGCTTCGGGGTGTCGCTCCGGAACCGCAGTCCGAACATGTTCACACTGATCGGGATGGGCACCGGCACGGCCTATGGCTACAGCGCCCTGGCGGCGATCTTCCCCGGCGCGCTCCCGGCCTCCTTCCGCGGACCTCACGGCCAGCCGGCGGTCTACTTCGAGGCGGCGGCCGTCATCGTGACCCTGGTCCTGCTGGGACAGGTGCTGGAGTTGCTGGCGCGCAGCCGGACCTCGAGCGCCATCCGCGAGCTGCTCGGCCTCGCGCCTCCAATGGCCCGCCGGCTGGGACAGGACGGCTCCGAACAAGACGTGCCGCTGGATCAGATTCGGCCTGGAGATCGCTTGCGCGTGCGTCCGGGCGAGAAAGTGCCGGTAGACGGACTGCTGCTGGAGGGCGCCAGTTCCGTGGATGAGTCCCTGGTGACCGGCGAGCCGCTTCCCGTGGAAAAGGTCCTCGGGAGCCGCGTGACCGGCGGAACGGTGAACGCTATGGGCGGCTTTGTCATGCTGGCCGAGCAGGTTGGCGCGGACACCCTGTTGGCCCGGATCGTGCGCATGGTGAGCGAAGCCCAGCGCAGCCGCGCGCCCATCCAGCGGCTGGCGGACCGAGTCTCCTCGTATTTCGTCCCGGCCGTGGTCCTGACCGCCCTGGCGACCTTCGCGGTCTGGGCTCTCGCCGGCCCGCAACCGCGCCTGGCTTATGCGCTGCTGAACGCCGTGGCCGTGCTGATCGTCGCCTGCCCCTGCGCGCTGGGACTGGCCACGCCGATGGCTGTGATGGTTGGCTCCGGCCGCGGCGCCAAGGCGGGCGTGCTCATCCGGAACGCCGAGGCGCTCGAAACTCTGGAGAAGGTGGATACGCTGGTGCTGGATAAGACCGGCACGCTCACCGAGGGCCATCCGCGATTGAGTACCGTCCAGCCGGCGGCGGATTGGGACGAACACGAGCTCCTTCGGCTCGCCGCCAGCCTGGAGCGAGCCAGCGAGCACCCCTTGGCGGGCGCCATCCTGGCGGGAGCCGCCGACCGGGGCATTCCGCTGGCGGCAGTTGGCGATTTCCAGTCGCATCCCGGAAAGGGCGTGGCGGGCACAGTGGACGGAAAGCGGGTGCTGCTGGGCAACCGGGCGCTGATTGATCCAGGCCCGCTTGCCGATGCGGCCGAAGCCCTCCGCCAGGCTGGCCAGACAGTGGTGTTTGTCACCGTGGACGACGCCCTGGCGGGCCTGCTGGGCGTGGCCGACCCCATCAGAGAATCCGCGCGCGCGGCCCTCCGCCAGTTGCGCGAGCTCGGCTTGCGGATCGTGATGCTGAGCGGGGACAGCCTGGCCACCGCCCAAGCCGTGGCGCGCGAACTGGCCATCGACGAGGTGCACGCCGAGGTGCTCCCGGAACAAAAGGCGGAAGTCGTCAAGCGCCTGCAGGCCCAAGGGCGCGTGGTGGCCATGGCGGGAGACGGCGTCAACGACGCTCCCGCGCTGGCCCAGGCCGCCGTGGGAATCGCCATGGGAACGGGCGCGGGCGTGGCTCTGGAGAGCGCTGGCATCACGCTCCTCGGAGGCGATTTGCGGGGCATCCTCCGCGCCCGCAAGCTCAGCCGCGCCACCATGCGTAATATCCGCCAGAACTTCTTCTTTGCCTTCGGGTATAACGCCTTGGGAGTGCCGCTGGCGGCGGGTGTATTGTATCCTATAGTTGGGGTCCTTCTCAGTCCGATCCTGGCCAGCGCGGCGATGACTTTCAGCTCCTTATCTGTGATTTCAAACGCCTTGCGCCTCAGGGATTTGAAGTTGTGAGCCTCTTTCGGAACAGGAGATCGTGCTTTGGATTCATTGACGGTTCCGGCCGACGGAAGATTCTGCGTCCCGAGTCCCAAGATTGCCTGGCAAAGCTTTGAGGACGAACTGGTCGTCATCAATCTGGAATCGGGAACGTACTACAGCCTGGATCGCGCCGGCGCTCTGCTGTGGCGGATGATTGAGGCTGGCGCCACGCCCGCCGAAGCGCTGGCGCATCTTCGTCAGTCTGGAGCGCCCGCGGAAGCCCCGGATCAGGCGCTGGGATTCTGGAGAAAACTGCTGGAGGAAGGCCTGATTTCGCCTGCCCCGAATGGGCAGGAGCCGCGGGCCATTCCCCAGGAGCCGGTGTGCCCCTGGACGCCACCCTCCCTCTCCACCTATACCGACATGCAGGATTTGTTCCTGCTGGATCCCGTTCACGAAGTGGACGAGGCGGGATGGCCCAGCCGTCCCGCGGAGGAGCCTTGACCGCGGCGCCAACCCGGTTTTTCGAGGAGGCCCGGGCGCGCTTCGAAGCTGCGGCGGAGGTAGTGGGTGTGGTGGATCGGCGGTTCCGTGTGGGGGATCGCATCCTGCGGTTGCGCTTTGCGGGCGGCGCCTTGGAAGAGCGCCTGACGCCCGCCATCGAACATCTGACCACCAGCCCGGACGCCGCGCCCGATCTCACCGTCTGCCTCTTCGACGCGGCCAGTACCGGAGTCGCGTTGCGGGCGGGCTGGGATGCCTCCGCGTACTTGCCGCGCGGCGAGATTGCCGGCTTCAGCACGGAACGCTATCGCACCGCCTTCGAGCAGGGCGCCGACGTCCTGCTGATGCTGGACCGCGAACTCCGCGAAGCGCTGTATTGGATGCCGGATGCCGCCCGGGTTCCCTTTTGGGAGCGCAGTTTCCCGTTGCGGACGATGCTGCACTGGTGGTTCGAGGATCTGCCCTTTCAGCCGGTCCATGCGGCCGCGGTAGGGTTGGCCGAGGGGGGTGTTCTCATCTCCGGCCCCAGCGGCAGCGGGAAATCCACCGCGGCGCTGGCCTGTCTCGACTCGGAGCTACTCTACGCGGGCGACGACTACGTCCTGGTGCGGCACGCGCCCTCGCCCTACGTCTACTGCCTGTATGCCACGGCCAAGATCGACGTGGACAACCTCGAGCGGTTCCCCGGCCTGCGGCCGTTCCTGGATAACGCGGACCGTCTGGACCGGGAAAAGGCGCTGCTTTTCCTGCGCTCCTGGCGGCCCGCCAAGATCGCCGACGGCTTCCCTATCCGTGCGCTGGTCGTTCCACGGGTAACCGGCCTTCGCGACTCCCGGCTGCGTCCGGCTAGCGTGGCGGAGGCGGTTCGAGCGCTGGCGCCTACCACGCTATACCATTTACCAGGCGCCGAGCGTCAGGCCTTCGCCAAGATCGCCGCCCTGGCCCGCCAGCTTCCGTGCTATGTTCTGGAAGCAGGCGCCGATCTGCCTCAGATCCCGGCCCGAATCCTGGAACTGCTGGGCCGCCGTGAGGAGCCATGAACCGCCCTCTCGTGAGCGTCGTCATTCCCTGCTACAACGCCGCGCGTTTCCTCCCCGAAGCGGTCGCGAATGTGCTCGCCCAGCGCTATGAGCCTCTCGAGATCCTCCTGGTCGACGACGGCTCCACGGACTCGACGCCGGAAATGGCCCCCGGTCTGGCGCCGGAGGTGCGCTATCTGCGCCAGGAGAACCGGGGTCCCTCCGCGGCGCGGAACCTGGGGCTGCGCGAGACCCGCGGCGAGATCATCGCCTTCCTCGACGCCGACGACCTGTGGCCCGACGGGAAGCTGGATTTGCAGGTGGGCCGTCTGCTCCAGGACCCCGCGCTGGACCTGGTGTCGGGCCGCGTCCGCTACGTCGAGCTTCCGGGAGGCCGGATTCCCGATTTGCGCTTCGAGACTTCCGACCGCGAGCTGCCCGGCATTCTCATCGGCTCCGCCGTTTACCGCCGCCGGGCCTTCGCCGTGGTGGGCGGGTTCGACGAGTCGCTGCGCTACAGCGAAGACCACGATTGGTTCCTGCGGGCGCGGGAAGCCGATCTGAAGATCCTCCTGCTGGCCGAAGTGACGCTTTTGTACCGTCACCACGACTCCAACATGACCCGCCATGTGACTGGGCGTAACGCCATCCAGGCGCTGGTGATCCACAAGTCTCTCCAGCGCCGGCGCCGCAAAGACGGCGTCGCTCGGAATCTCCCGGGCTGGTACAGCTACGATGAAAAGCGGCCTTCCGATGAATGAGGATACCGCCCCACTGGTCAGCGTGGTGATCCCCGCCTGGAATGCCGGGGCGTACCTCGAGGAGGCGATCCGCAGCGTCCTCGGCCAGGACTACCGGCCGCTCGAGGCGATCGTAGTCGACGACGAGTCGGCTGACCGCACGGCCGAGCTGGCGCGGTCGTTCGGGCCGCCCGTTCAAGTCCTCGTCCAGCCGCACGCCGGGGCCGGAGCCGCCCGCAATGCCGGAGCGGCCGTGGCGCGGGGCGCCTGGTTCGCCTTCCTCGACGCGGACGACCTCTGGATGCCGCACGCGCTGGCGCGCCTCGCCGGTGTGCTGGCGGGCGATCCCCAGCTCGACCTCGTTCACGGACAGGTCGTCGAATTCCGCGAGATCGGCGGGAAAGTCGTCGAAAAGCCGCCCGCGACCGGCCTGCTATGCGGCGCCACGCTGCTGCGCAAGAGCTTGTTCGACCGGGTGGGATGGTTCGACACCGGCTTGCGCATCGGGGAGTTCGTCGATTGGTGCGCGCGTGCCCGCGAGTTGGGCGCAAAGACCGCCAACCTGCCCGATCCCGTGCTGCGCCGCCGCATCCATGGCGAAAACACCGGGGTCCGCGAGCGTGGCGCGAGCGCCGATTACGCCCGCGTGGCCCACGCCGCCCTCCAGCGGCGCCGGGAGCGCGGCCAGTGACTGCCAACCAGGCGGCTGGGTGTCTGCCCAACCCGCGGCAGATGCTGCTCCTTAAGGCCGCCCTCAGCCGGGGGCCGGAGGCCGTCGCCGCCTGGGAGCAGTGGGAGCGGGAAGGCGGTCTCGACCATCTCGACGACGGATCGTTCCGCCTGCTGCCGCTGGCCGGCGCCAATCTCTCCGCGCAGGGTTACCGGGGCCCCCACTCCAACCGGTTGAAGGGCGTCCGCCGCCAGGCCTGGAGCCAGAACCAGGTGCTGTTCGGCCGGGTGCGGCCGCTCCTCGAGACGCTCCACGCCGCTGGCACTCCCGTCCTGCTGATGAAGGGCGCGGCCCTGGCCTTCCAGGTCTATCCGGACGCGGGCTGCCGTCCCATGCGCGATATCGATATTCTCGTTCCCCCCACCGGCGCGCGGGAACTCTGGGAAAAGCTCGAGGCGGCGGGGTGGCGGGCACTCTACTGGCGGCCGCGAGCGCTCCCGCCGAGCTTCTTTGGCTTCCGCCACGCCATGGACTTCGAAGCTCCATCGGGGGGCCGTGTCGATCTGCACTGGCACGCGCTGAATCTGTGCTGCCACTCCAGCGCCGACCAGATGTTCTGGGAGCACGCCCAGCCCCTGGAGTTCCTGGGCCTTCCTCTGCGAACCTGCGCTCCAACCGCGCACCTGCTCGGCATTTGCGTGCACGGAATCGTCTGGAGCGAGACCCCGCCCCTCCGCTGGATCGCGGATTCGATCCTGCTGCTGCGCCGCTTCCCCGCCCTGGATTGGGAGCTCCTGGTCCGAGCCTCTGTGAGACTGGACGTCGTCCCCTACCTGCGCCGGGCCCTCCAGTTTCTGCGCTCGGAATTCGATGCGCCCGTGCCGGCCGGGGTTTTGACAGAGCTGTCGGTAGCCGCCGTCGGCGCCGCTACCGCCGCCGGGTTTGCCCGCGACTCGGACCCTTTCGCCGCCCGCTCGGCCTGGCAGGATCTGTTGCCCTTTTATGCGCGCTGGCGCCGCTCGCTGGGAGGCGCCTCCCCGGTTTGGCATGCAGCCGGGTTTGTGCGCCACCTGGAGTACGCCTTCGGATACGAGACCGCCTGGCCGCTGGCGCGCTACCTGACGCGCTCCGCCTTTCGCCGCCTGGCGGGGCGCCGGCCCTGACCCGCCGCTCCCGTTCAGTCTACGGCTTCGCCACCGGCGTCAGATCGCGGCTGGTGATTACCCGGTCGATCATGCCATACGCCAGCGCCTGTTCCGGCTCCAGGATATAGTCGCGGTCCACGTCCCGCGAGATCTTGTCCACGTCTTGCCCCGTGCAATCCGCCAGAATCTGGTTCAGGATCTCCCGCATGCGCAAGATCTCCCGCGCGTAGATGTCGATGTCGGTGGCCTGCCCGGCCAGCCCGCTCATCGAAGGCTGGTGGATCAGGATGCGCGAGTGCGGCAGGCTGTACCGCTTGCCCTTGCTCCCCGCCGCCAGCAGCACCGCGCCCATGGACGCCGCCTGACCCACGCAGATGGTCACAATGTCGGGCTCCACGAACCGCATCGTATCCAGGATCGCCAGGCCGGAGGAGATCGACCCTCCCGGCGAGTTGATGTACAGCGAGATGTCCCGCTGCGGATCCTCCGCCGCCAGGAACAGCATCTGCGCAATCACCAGGTTGGCCACCGTGTCGTCGATCGGCGTTCCCAGGAAGATGATGTTCTCTTTCAGTAACCGGGAGTAGATGTCGTACGCCCGTTCTCCCCGCGACGTCTGCTCGACCACCATGGGGACCAGGACAGAATTCTCCATTCGGGTGCTCCTCTCCAAGCCCAGGGCGGGCTGGCTACTTCTTGGCGGCAGCGGCCTTCTTCGTTTTGCGCGGTTTATCCAGCGCCCGCCGCTTCAACTCCAGCGCCGAGGCCAGGTCCGCGATGGTCGTCTGCTCCAAGTAATCCATGATACGCGAACGCAGCACCGTCCAGGAGTCGTGCATCGAGCATGCCGAGTCGTTGGTGCACTCCGCCAGGCCGCTCGCGCACTTCTGGAAGTCGTTGAGACCGTCCAGCGCCTCCCTCAATTGAAGTAGCGTGATCTCTTTCGGCGAGGTGCGCAGCATGAATCCGCCGGTCGGCCCCTTGCTCGACCGCAGCAAGCCCTGGCGCGCCAGTTGTTGCAGAATCTTCGCCAGGAAGTGAGCCGGAATGCCCTCCTGCGCGGCGATCTGCTTCACCATGACATACTTGCCTTCTGGAACCTGAGCCAGGTTCACGAACGCCCGAATGGCGTACTCTGTGGATCGCGAGTAGATCATCACGTTCCCCTCCAGACACGCAGATGAATACTCTTTTATCTTAGAATCTGCGCCGCCTCTTGGCAAGGGGGTACTCTGAAATTAACTTCTGTGAGACGCGCCCGGCAGCCCATCCGCCCAGCGGCCGAAAACCAGCCTGGCGAGTTCCTCGAGCCGGGCCGAGTTGGCATAGGGGTCGATGGGGGCCGCCAGCTCGCGCACGTCCCCGGAATTGGCGTCTTCCTGGCACCAGGCCGAGATCGTTTCCGGGGTTACCTCCAGATGGAACTGAAGGCCGTACGCGCTGCCGCTCCGGAAGGCTTGGTGCGGGCAGGCCTGTGAGGACGCCAGCCAAACGGCGCCCGTGGGCAAATCGAACGTCTCGCCGTGCCAATGGAACAGGTTCTCCGGGTCCCTAAGGCCCTGGAACAGAGGGTCGGCGTGCGCGGCCTCCCGCCAGGATACCGGCGCCCAGCCGATTTCCTTCACGGCGTTGCGGTAGACCCGCGCGCCCAGCGCCTTCGCCACCAACTGCGCCCCCAGACAGATGCCCAGCACCGGCTTCCCAACCGCTACCGCCCGCTCGATGATCGCTAGCTCCTCCTGTAGGAACGGCAGATCGTCGTTGGCGGACATCGGCCCACCCAGGATGATGAGCGCTGTTGCGGATTCCCACTCTGGAGAGGCAGCCGGCTGCTCGAACCTGTCGGCGTAACGCCAGGCGATGCCCCGCTCGTTCAGAATCGCCCCGATCAGGCCCACATGCTCGCCGGGGATATGCCGGAAGGCCAGCACGCGCATATCCAAGAATACCAGCCGCACGAGTATTAACGATTTGCCGTTTTCCCGCCGATATGACCTTTGAAGAGCCACGGGCGCGTCTCATGCAGATCCTGATAGCCGACGACGACGTTGTCTCACGCCGCTTTCTGGCCAAGATGCTAGAAAAGTGGCGCTACGAAGTGGTGGTCGCCTGCGACGGCACGGAAGCCTGGCGCCTCCTCGAGCAGGACGACGCACCGCAGTTGGTCATCCTGGATTGGATGATGCCGGGCTTGACCGGTCCCATGGTCTGCGCCCAGGTGCGCGACCGCGCCCGGGAGCCGTACACCTACATCCTTCTGCTCACCGCCAAGACCGAAAAGCAGGACCTGGTCGAGGGCATGGAGTCCGGCGCCGACGACTACATCACCAAGCCCTTCGACGCCCAGGAGCTGAAAGTCCGCCTGCGCGCCGGCCGCCGGATCCTCGATCTTCAGACCCAACTGCTGAGGGCTCGGGAGGCCTTGCGCGTGCAGGCTACCCACGATCCGCTCACCTGCCTCTGGAACCGTTACGCCATTCTGGAAATCCTGACCCGCGAATTGAACCGGGCTATCCGGGAGGAAACCGGATTGGGCGTGGTCATGGTGGATTTGGACCATTTCAAGAAGGTCAACGATACCTACGGCCATCTCGCCGGCGACGCGGTACTCCGGGAAGCGGCGCGCCGCATGCAGGCCTCCTTGCGCAGCTACGACGCGGTGGGCCGCTACGGCGGCGAGGAGTTCCTGGTCGTTTTGCCGGGGTCCACCGACTCCAGCGCCCTGCATCTGGCCGATCGGCTCCGGGAGACGATTTGCGCCGAATCCATCGACTTCCCGGAGGGCAGCGTTCGCGCCAGCATCAGTGTCGGAGTGACCGCCTGGAGCCGGGGAGTCCCACCCACCCCCGAGATGCTCATCCACGCCGCCGATGAAGCCCTCTATCACGCCAAAGCTCTGGGCCGCAATCGCGTCGAGTGGAATGGACTGGCGCCCGCCCGGCCGGAAGTGCTAGCCGGTTAGCGCGGCCGGGTAATCGCCGCACGCCGTCACGTGCCGCGCGCGGTCGTGCCAGGTAGCGCCGGCGGTCATGCCGCCGGTGTTCTCCTCGAGGGAGCCGGCCGAGCGCAACGAAGTAGACTTGGGGCTATCGTGCGTCGCAGCCTGCTTTTCCCTGGCGCCGTCGTCCGACGCACGAGATGCCCGTGGATACGAGGCGCGCGAAGGCGGGCGACCGGAGGCGTACCTAGTGGTACGTCGAGGGGGCCGGCCGAGCGCAACGAAATAGACTTGGGGCTATCGTGCGTCGCAACCCTACCCCTGGAACCCGCTCCATCGCGAGCTGCCGGGCAGTGGCGCGGCGTATCCGATGAGGCAGAATTGGTCCAGCGCGAACAGCACCACCGACTCCACTCCCGCCGCCTTGGCCAGCCCCAGCTCCTTCAGCCAGGGAGCCACCGGATCGCTGATGCCGATCAAGTGCGCGCTTTGATGGGGAGCGAAGCCGCGGCCTTGCGGCAGCAGTATGGAAGTCAGGCACTCGTCCAGGTCTCGGCCGCTGGTGTAGCCAAAGTTCTCCGTCTTCAGGCCATCCAGCGCCTGCGGCGTCCAGGCCGCGAGCGGATAGTTGACGGCCTGGTCGAGCGGGGTCGCGTTAGTGTCGAGAGGATACAGCACTTCGAACCGGCAATTCGGAAACGATTGCCGCACGTAGCTCATCACCTGATTCGTGAAATTGCCGACCAGCGTGGGCAGGAACGCCGCCTCGTCCGGGTACGACGCGATCGCCGCGTTTTCGTTGGCGATCGTGTCCATCGCGCGCCCGTACTGCGACTGGAACGTAGCCATGGTGTAGGCGTCATAGTAGGGCATCCCCGATCGCGAATCCCGGAAGTACCACCACTGCACTTCGCCGAATTGCAGGTACGGCTGCAATCCCGCGTCCTGCATGGTCTGCGCCAGGTCGTGGTAGGCCACTTCCCAAAACGCGATGCTGGCCGGCGAGAAGTTCGTTTGCAGTGCCGGGGTGTTCACCAGAACCGGGTCCCCTGCCGGGCACCTCTGCGCGATGCCCGCCGCGGCCGAAGGGTCTCCGAACTGCAATTCCATGCTCAGCGCGGCGGTCGCATCGATGCCGTACCCCTTCAGCGCCGTGAAAAACGCCCGGTTCCAATCGCGCGCCGCCCGGTTCAGCCGCGGCGTTGCCGCCAGATCCGTCACCCAGGCGCCGTCGTTTCCGCCCGCCAGCGTCGCGCCGCTGGCCTGCGGATGGAAGTCCGCGCAGGTGCTGGTCGCCGTCAGGACGATCTGGGTCCCCGCGCCAATCAAGTCC
The DNA here is from genome assembly GCA_052144455.1 of Bryobacteraceae bacterium. Lineage (GTDB taxonomy): Bacteria > Acidobacteriota > Terriglobia > Bryobacterales > Bryobacteraceae > Fen-330. The sequence continues at coordinate 69,849 of JBKQQG010000027.1, read as the reverse complement.
CGCGAGGTAATCGTGAGCAGATCCCCTTGCGCCAGCGCCCAGAACTGCAGGTATCCGCTGTTGATCTCCTGTTCGAAGGCTTTGGCCACCGTCGCCGCCGTGTCCCCGATGTAGTGGACGTGCGTGATCGCCAGCGTTCCCACGGTTACCGTGGTGCTCAGGCCGGCGCCGAATGCCGGCGTGCCGCCGAACTCCACCGTCCCCGACGCGTACTGCTGCCCCGCCAGGGTCATCTCGAAGAACCACAACGCTCCCGCATAGTGGTTTTGCCGCCCGTGGAATCCCAGCGCGTAGATCATCCACGCCGTTCGCTCCGGCGCCAGGCACAGCGAGTGGTAGGTGTCCCAGTCGGTCGCCAGCGTCAGTGTCTGGTCCGCCTCGATCGCCGGCAGCTCCGCCGTCGGTTGCGCCAGCTCCAGGAAGTCGAAATAGAACTCGCTGCCCTCCGGCCCGCTCAATGTGATCGAGACCGTGTGATTGCCCGCCCCGAGATTGCCCAATGCCATCCGCACCAGCACGTCGTCGTCGTCGATCGCCAGGTTTATTCCCACCGCCGCGCCGCCATCCACTATGATCGAGATCTGGCCGCTATTCTGGGTCCTCTGCGCCCCCAGGTACAGCGTGTGCGCGGCCGTCGCCCGGTACGCGCAGCTCAGCCCCGAATTGATCGTAGTGGTCCACTGAATCGTGCCGCCGGAGTAGTTCCCCGCCTCTTCGGTCCAGGCGCCCGTGTAGGCAACCTCCGTATCTTCTATCCTGACGCTCTCCGGCCCGGCCACGCTGTACACGAGGCTCGTTCCGGTTACCGTCCAGTTGCTCACCTGAACCTGAAACTCGCCTCTCTGGAACGCCCCCGCCTGCAAATCCGCGGCGTAGGTCCAGCGCATTTTCCGCACTGTCGTGGCGACGATGGGGTTCTGGTTTGTGTCGGTGAGATTGCCGAAGTTGAGAGTAACTCGCCACTGGCTCGGGCTAACGCCGCCGCTAAACGTCGCGTACCACGGCTGCCATTGTTCCGTGCACGCGCCGGAGACATAGCCGTACACTCCGATCCGGTTCCAGTTCGCCCCCGGGGTCGTGCTCGTGAGCGTTATCTGCCCTGCCGCAGCCGACGCCTGCACCGTGGTCGAACCCACATTCGGGTCGTTGATAATCGCGGCCAGCGCCGCGACCGCCGTCGCCGGCGTGTCCGTGCCCTGCACGAGGTAGTTGTATTGTTCGTCCTGCCAGGCGGCGCCGATGTAGTCCCCCGCGGTCGGCGTCCCCTCCAGCTCGAGCATCGCGGTTGCGGCCACCCCGCTGCCTGCGATCGGCGTCGCGTAGTCGCTCAGTCTCACCAGGCGCGGATCGGTATCGCCTTCCAGCCACACCCGCAGGAATGGCCATTCCACCGCCCAAAACAAGTCCGAGTCCATCGGAATGCAATTGCTGCGGGTTTCTTCGTAGCTGAGCGTCAGGCCGCTCAAGTCCCCGTCCGGTAGGTTGCGGAAGGCGGGATGCTCGAACACGTTGTCGCGGTTCCATTCCACCACCGCCCAGTCGGACTGTAACCGCCACGACCCCGAAACCGTGAACCCGCTCTCGCTGGCCCCACTCAGTGCGGCGATCGACGACGGCTGCTGGAAATAGCACTGCAGGTCGCGGTTCGGCCGCAGTTTCTCGAGACTGTCTGCCATTCTCCCCCCACGCTAGGAGTGCTGTTTCTTTCCGTCGCGCCATCGGCCTCTACATCTGGATCGTCACCGTCAAGTCCCGGCCCGGGGTCGAGTCCGCCGATTGGGGGACCGCGGTGATGTTCAAGCTCAACTGGTCGCCCACCATCAGTGGAGCCAGCCCAAAGCCATCCACGACGTTCGAGTACTGCGGATTCGGAGGACCCCCGGTTATCGTCAAGTTGCAGTACGTCGTTCCGTTTCGCTGGATCTCCAGTTCCACCGGCCCCTGCGTCGGCGCTTCGTTCACCACCGCGAAGATGGCCCGCACCGCGTGCGACGCGTGCACGATCAGCGGTGGCGCCGCGTTCGCTTGGATCGCCAGGTAACCCTCCACCTGAATCGCAAACTGCCCCCCGGCGTACGTCCGCAGGCCCCCGTCGATAATCCCCGTGTAGCAGGCCGTTCCGGTCGCGCTGTTGCCTTGGTCGTTGGTCGCGAAAAGCTGCGCGCATGCGATCCGCGCGTCCGCCAGCAGGATCGGATAACAGAAGTCTCCGCTCGCCGGACTCCCGAAGAAGTCCGGAGCGAACGACGCCACGAAGACCTTGCCGGCCAGGTCGTAGACCGGCACCGGCGTCTGCCCGCCGCCGTGCGCCACGGCCGTACTCCCATACATGCCCCGCGTCACCGTGTATCCCAGGCCGCCGGTCGCCACTGCGGTCACCTGCACGATCTCCAATTCGATCTGCACCAACCCGCCTGCCGCCGCGCTGCCGGCCTGCGTCAGCCCGATCGAGGTGTCGGTGGCGCCGATCGCGCCGCTCAGACTGATTGGCGATGGGCTCCCCAGTTCGTTCCAGTAGCTCAGCGTCAACGTCGCCGACGAGATCGTGCTGGTATTCGTCAAATCCCTGAACGCAATGGTCGTCAGCTCCACCGAGCCCGCCACCAGCGGCGCCAAGCCGAATGTCGGCGTTCCCGGCACGCCGTTATCCAGCCCCGCCCCCGGCGCCGTGATCTGCCATCGGGTCAGCGGCGAAAGCGCTTCGGAGCACTCCTCGTCCAGCGCGTTCGCCGACCTTCCGGACACTTGCACCGTGGCGCCCACTCGCGTCGGGATATCGAATTCCACCGGGCTGCTGCTCGCCGCCGCTCCGAAGTGCCATCCCGATTCGGCGATCGCGAAATAGCTCGTCGTGTCCGGGACCACATCCCACTCCGACTCCACCGTTAGCGTGGTGGCGTCGTTCGAGGCGATCGCCCGTTCCTGTGCTGCGCCCGTCCCTCGGGTGATCCTGACTACCATACCCTGGTAGCTGTTCACCGCCATGCCCAGCGTCGAATTCCCCACCGTGTCGCTCGAGCTGCTGGTCGCCGCGTACTCCGGCTGCAGTTCCAGCCGCCAGTAGAAGTTTGCGTGATCGTAGTTGGCGTCCGGCGGCAGCACCAGAGTCGCCGCCGCGCCCGCATCCGTGTATGTCGCCGACACCGCCTGGTTAGCCGCGATCTGGCTCAACTGCTGGGGCGTCGGTCCCCGGTATACGTTAAACCCAGTCGAATTCGCGCTGAAACTCAGCCCCGTCAGCGTTACCTGGTTGGTGTTGGTTCCCGGTGGAATTGTGGCGCACACGAAAAACGAAAGATCGCTCTCGTCTCCGCTGGCGTCCACCGCCGTCACCGCGTAGTAGAAGGTCCGGTCGCCGCCCAGAGTGCCGCCCGTCGCGCTCGGCTGCGCCGCCAGGCTCACCAGCGGGATTCCCAGCCCCGTCATCGTCGGTTGCCTCGGAACCACAAACGCGGCCGACAGCGTCAGGCTCGTGCTTCCATCCGTCTCCTGGGTGGACTGTTCGGTAATCGCGAAGTCCGTTCTCCCGTCGCTATCCAGGACTGTCCCCGCCAGTGGCCGCGGGATTCCCCCTTCGGCCCCCGTCTGCCGCCGCACCCCGGAGCTTATCAGCGTGGTGCCGTCCGTGTACCACTCGTCGTCGTGGATCTGCGCGGTTACCAGCACCGTCCCGTAATTCGCGCTCGGCGTCAGCTTGATGACGCGGAATGGCTGGCGCTCGAATCCCTCCTTCAAGTAAGTTACGGTGATGATGTCTCCCGGCTTCAGCCCCACCCCACGCACGCTGGTGCTGAACTCCACGTAAGTGTTGCCGTCGATCCCTTTTTCCAGATACAGATCCGCGATCCTGGCCGCCTGGCTGAAGTTTGGGATGCCCAGCACCGGAAGCGTCAGGCTGACCTGCTGCCCGGTTAGCAGCACGTCGTCCATGTCCGTGAGCGAAAAGCTGTCCTGCTGGTACTCGTTAAACTGGTCCTGGAACTCTACGCTCACCCAGTTCGGCGTCTCGGCGTTGCTTTTCGAATACACCCGGATCGCCGGATCTCCGTTTGACTTCCTCAAAATCCCCGAGAACCCGTTCGTTCCGTCCCCGAACTCGTAACTCGGCCATCCGCCGTTCAATGCCTCTGTGCTGTTGCTCCCCGAGGGCAGCGTGGGCTGCTGCAGCGCCAGCGTGTTCTCCACTCCCAGCTCCAGCTGGCCCCCCGTCCCGTACCTCAGGAAGAGCCGCGAGCCGTTGCGAACCCCCCGCGCCAGGTCCCCCGCGCTCCGCCGGTCGGACAGCACCAGGTTGCACTGGAACCGCGGAATCTGCACTTGGTTTCCGAACAGATCCTGCCCCGAGATCGGCTCCCCGCAGTAGGCCGCCGCTTGCCCGAAGCTCCCCAGATCGATATCGTCCAGGCTCCACCCGCAGCGCTGCAGAATGTCAAGCAGCACCCAGGCCGGGTTGTTCGTGAAACTCTCTTGCAAATAGGTGCCGTCCGGCCCCCACTGGTGCAGCTTCTTTCCCTCGCCCAGCACCTGGATCGACGGCAGAGACTTCCCGCTGTTGATCGAGTTGGGCACCACCACCGAGAGCACCGCCATGCTCCCGTACGGATCCCCCAGCGGATTGCCGGAGCTGTCCGTGAAGTCCAGGTTGAACGCGCCGTTTCGCGTCCCCATCGTGACCACGTTGAACCACCCCGTTCCCGTCATGTTCGTGCCGGCCACCCCTTGCGGGATCACGTAGTTGTCTACCAGCACCGTCAGCACCGACTGGAGTTCGCCCATCCCCAGCAGCACTTCCATGTGGGTCAGGTTCCCGTCGTTCTTCGTGAATACGATCAGCGGCGAATACCACGCCGTCCCGTAGATCAGCGGTACGAAGTCGTTGTATTGCGCCTCGTTGTCGATCGCATTCGAGAGGTAGTACCCCTTTCCCCCGTAGCTCCGCACCAGTGTGCTCGCCGGCACGAACTCGATTCCTCCGAATCGCCGCGTCTGCGTCCCGTTGGCGTCCTGCGAGAACATTCCCCGCGCCTGGCACTCCGTTCTCGTCAGCCCGCAGGTCGTAAACGGCGCGCCCGCGTTCAGGCTCCCCACCCCGCCGCTCTGGTCCGGCGAGTATCCGCAGCGGTAGTAAGGCGAGTATTCGTTCCTCGCGGACCCTCCCGTCACCGCCTCCGCCCGCTGCGTGGCGTTCGCCGGAAACCACCACGGGCAATAGCTCTGCACCCGCACATCCGGCAGCGACATGCGCTGCGGGCTCAGGCTGTTGCTGGCCGTCAGTCGCAGGGTCGTTTCCGTGATCTCCTGCGGCGCGTCCGCCGTCCCGCTAAACAGCACCTCCGCCTCCGACGCCGCCGTCCCCTGCACCAAATCGAAGAATAAGAACTGCACCGTGATCTGGCTGCCCTTCCAGCCGACATTCGCCTCGATTTCGGAGAAGTAGGAATCCGCGTTCGCCAGGCTGATCGATATGCGCGCGATCGCGTCGATGCCTTCCGCCGCGCCCGCCTGCACGTCGAACAGATTGTATTGCAGCACCCGCGCCTGGTAGCTTTGGCCTCCGAACGCCACCTGGTGCGTGCTCCAATGCTCGGTCGCCCCAGACGCCAGGACGCAATCGAAGAGCAGCAGCGGCGTCTCGGTGACGCTCTGTTCCTTGAGCTGGTTAATTGTCGCCATCACCCACTCGCTCGAATCCGCAACGTGCAGGAGTTATCGTCCAACCCGTTCGTCGTCCGCGTCAGCGTGTCGTCCAGGAACCACGCGCTCGCGTACACGCCGTTCCCCTCCGTTGTCTTTCTGTATTTCGAGGCGCCCACCTGCGCCTCCACCTGGAATCCAAATAGCTCCACGGCGCTCCCGCCCTCGATCGTCGCCCCGAAGTTCACCGTATCCTCCCGGGCGCCCAGATTGGCCCCGAACTTCAGCCGTGTCCACACCGGCCCGATCGTAAATACTTTGCTCGCGGATTTCGTCGCCGTGTTTTGGAACAGTGTGATCGGAGCCGCCGCCGCGCTCTGCGCCCACACGCTCAAGCAGTACCGATACCCGCCTGGCGCGTTGATGCTCTGCTGGAGGTTCGCCCCGCTCGAGCCCTGGTTGACCACGCTGGCCGCCCCCGTGCCCCCCAGCGGGTCCGTCAGACCCAGGCTTACCGCCAGTCCGCTCCCCTTGATCCACACGGCTTGGGTCGGATCCTCGCTCCAGCTCGCCAGGTTGTCGAACGGGTCCAGGAACGTGAACGATTGGAGTTGTCCCTCCACCGCCTCGAACAGCGTCTCGATCGCGGTCCACTCCGCATCCGTCAACCCGGAGTATTTCAGGCTCCACTGCACCTGGTTCGCCGCCGGGTCCGCCAGCTTCACGGTGTTCCCGTCGGCCGCTTCGTTCACCACCGTCCGGCGCAGCACCTGCTTGTTGCCGGGAAACTGCGCCATCGCCCCGCTCGTGAGTTGTGGAAAGTACAGCATCTCAGTTGTTGTTTTCCCTCACCACCAGCACTAGCTTCCCTTGCGTCTCGGCCTCCAGATCGATCGTGATTTCGTCGCTCCCCAGGCTGCAATCTGGGTACACCGTGCCGTCCCACGGGTCTGTGAAGCTGAAACTCCCGAACCTGCCTTGCGCGCTCGCGAAGAACGCCTGCAAGGTAGCGATCTCCGTCTCGTCCAGCAACGCCAGGTTAATCGTCCATTGCCGCCCGGCCGCTCCCCGTACCCGGTAATGCTGCTCCGTCCCGTCCAGAAACCGCATCGCTTCGGTCGTGTGAACCAGCGCCCGGCTCGCCGGATACTGCGCCACCGCCCCCGTCTTGAGTTTTGGAAACGCGCTCATAAGTCGTTCACCACGTCGTTCACCGAGTTCATGTTCAGCATGGCCTGCCGCACCGCCTGCGCGATCAGGTCGCTGTGGTCCATGAACGATTGGCTGTCCATGGTCTGCACTTGAACGGTGATTTGCTGCCCGCCCGAGCTCTGGCCGCTGCCCGCCGCCGGCTGCGCTGGCGTCGCCGCCTGCCCGTTTGTCAGCGTGCCATCGAAGTTAATCGACGGCGGAGGAACGTACTCTGTCATCGTTACCGGCGTGGGGCTGCTGCCTCCGGTGAACAGGCCGATCAGGCCGCTGATGAGCGGCGACAGTCCCAGCCCGCTGCCGAAGATGTCCCCCAGCACGCTGCCCGCGCTGGTCCCCGACGATCCGCTTCCCGAGCTCGATTTCGACGCCGTGTTCTGCTGCACCGCCTCCGTATTCAGCGTGACCGCGCCGGTTTGCGTCTGGCTCGCGTTGGCCAGTTGCGTGAACTGCTCCGCCAGTTGCGCGTTCCCCTCCACCGTATCCGTCAGGTTGCTGGTCAGCGAGGCCAGCACTTCGTCTACGTCGCTGCCCGTGCCCGTCGCGTCCACTACGGTCGTCTTCTTGCTAGCCACGCTTCACCTCTTCGGTCAGCTCCCTCTCCAGCACCAGCATCGCCTCGGCCTGCCGCGCCGTCAGCCTCTCCGCATCCGGATACCCCACCCGCCTCCAGGCGTGGAACGCCTCCAGCCATCCCACGCTCTCCGCCGTGATGTACGACCGCGGGCACTCCTTCGTCGACGCCGTCCTGCGGGCCCACACCGTTTTCGGCGCGTCCTCTGGCCCCCGCCCCAGCCATCCGCACCGCCGCTTCTGTTCCAGTCCGTTGCGCCTGCATTCGTCGCACCTCCACCCGGCTGGATTCGAATACCCCAAAAAGTGGAAGGCGACGATCAGTTTTTTCGTTCTTCTTCCGACAACCCGCACTCCGCTTTGACCGCCGCCAGCGCCTCCCGGATCAGCTCCTCCGCTCCCACCGCGATCAGCGTCTCCGGCGTGGCCGGCTGCCCGTCCAGCATCAGCCCTTCCACCCGCATCAATCCCCAGCTCAGGTACTCCCGGTCGATCTCCCTGGCCAGCAGCGCCGCCTCCAGCTTCTCTCGCGGATCGCTCCCCGACGACAGGCATTCCACCTTCCGCGCCGTCTCCCAGATCCGCCGCGTCAGCTCGATCCGCCGCCCCAGCGACATCCGCGCGATCGTGAGTTTCACGCCTGGCGCCGTCTTCGACTCCACCGTCTTTTCGCTCTGGTAGTCCATCGCCTTATCCGAATGCCACGTAGATCTCGTCGTTGCCCACGCCCTGCGCCTGGCTCCCGGTGAACTTCCACTGCAACCGCGTCTCGGTATCGTCGAATTCCGGCACCACCGGCACCACGCTATTCATGCACACGCCGAACAGTTGTCCCGCCTGCTGCCCCAGTTGCAGCATGATCGCGATCGGCGAGTATTGCCGCGCCGCCTGGTACAGTCCCTGCGTCGCCGCGTTGTCCAGTTCGAAAAGCTCGAAGTTCGCCGTCACCGTCCGGGGCCCCGCCGACAGGCACCGCGGCTCGTCGCTTCCGAACTCCTCGTGCCGCGTGTCGATGTTGTTCTCCACCACCACCTCGCCCGCCGTGAGCGTGTAGAACCGGTCCGGTGTGTTGTCCAGCCACGCCTGCCCCAGGTGTCCCGGAATGATGCTGTAATCGAACTCCTGCAGCGCCGGTTCCGCCGGAAAACCCGTGAGCCCGCCTTGGTTCGCCTGGAAGCTCGTGCTGTCGATCAGGTCGCAGGCCACCCCGCTGAACTCGAACTCGTTGTAGTCCCCGTTCACCTTGATATCGATCTTGTCCACCGCCGCCCCGCTCAGTATCCGCTGCACCGCGTCCGCCGGGTCCCAGTAGTCGTAGATGCTGACCGAACCCAGATCCGTCGCCGGGCCGTACGTTACGGTCGCTCCGATCGCCGCCCCCGCCACCGGCAGCGCCGTGAATGGCGCGTTCAGCTCCACCGTCAGCGGGTCCACAATGGCGCTCGCGAACCGCAGTTCGCCTCCGCTTGTCACTGCCTGGCCCGGAGCCAGCCCGTGCGGGCTTGCGAACACCAGCGTCATCGGGTTCGCGTTCGTCCCCGCCGTGCCCCCGCCAAAGAAGATCGGCGCGCCTCCCAGCCCCGCCTGGAACAGCGGTCCGTAGCCGGGGGCCGCGTTCTGCTGCGTCCAGCCGGTCATGTACGTCGTCACGTCGAATGTGGTGGTTGTCCGCAGCCCCGCCGGCGAACCCGGGAACGTTCGCGTCCCCGTTTTGTCTTTCCGTTTCGGGCGCACCAGCTTCTGGCTGGCCGCCAGCTTCACCGCCGGAAACCGGTTCTGGCTCGTCGCCGCCGCCACCTGCCCGTAATTCAGCTCCGGCGCTACATACAGCCTTTCGTCGTTCGATGATATGTATCCGCACGACATAACAGTAAGTTCCCCCCGGCCTCCTCGGCCGCCCTTCCCCCGCTTGTTTCCGCCGATTCCTTCAGTAACTCGCGTCCACCTCGAACAGAATCTTTCCCACCTGTAGGAAGTTCTTGCCCCCGTGCTTCACCGGCCCGAACTCCACCTTGTACCCGCCCGTGTAGAACATCCCGGATCCCCAGTCCCCGCGGTTCGCGTCCAGCACCGCGATCGCCGCCGCCACGTAGTACTGCAAATGGTCGTAGACGCGTTCCAGCCGGTCGTGCGTCACGCGCACTTCCGCCGCCATCTGCACTTTCCCAGAGAACTCCCGGAACTTCTCCTTTTGCAGGTTATTCAGTCCCGCGCAGTAGATGTACACCGCCGGGTACTTCACTCCCGCCGTTTTCTCCGCCACATCGGCCGCTATTTGCTGCGCCTTAACGTGTTCCGGCTCCAGCGGGGCCAGTTCCACGTTTTCGCTCGCCGCGATCGCCGCCACCGTTGCCGCCAGTCCGCTGGCCGCCTTCATGATGCTCAGCGTCTGGCTGGTCGCCGCGCTTCCTAGTGTCGCCATTCGCTCATCTCCACAGCACATTCGGCCCCGGAAGCAGGTAGGATTCCGGCGCCTGTCCCGTTCCCGCCGGCGTCCCTTGTTGCAAGCCCGCTACCGGTAGCGTCCACTGCCCGTTAATGGGCAGCGCCCCCGCGTTCTGAAGCGTCTGCTCCGCGACCGACAGCCCCGCGTACACGTTCCACCCGCTCGCCTGCGCCGGCGGGTTCACCGCCGTCGCCACCAGCGTGTTCCCCTCCGGCACGATCAGGATCGCGATGTCGCTCGGGCTGCCCTCCTCGCCGTCGCCGATCAGCCACGCCACCCGCACAAAGTACGTCGCCGCCGCCGCCGCCGCCGCCACGTAGCTCAACTGCGGGCTATCCGCCCTGGGAATCGGGTCCGTGACCGTCCCCAGACCCGTGTCCACCAGCGCGTCCCAGGCCCACTGCGCCAACTGCTGATACTCCGTCCATTTGGCCAGATACCGGTCGTTCAATTCCTTGGAATACGCGTCCCGGTATGTCGCGACCAGCGCCCGGAAGGTGGCGCACTTGCCCAGCGGCGGCGTCACCACAATATTGCCCAATCCCAGCGTCGATCCCTGCCGCGTCAGGTACGCGTCCAGGTCGATCCCCAGCTCGTCTTGCGCCAGGCCCAGCTTGATCGTCAGATCGATCTGTTCCGTTGTCGCCGTCTCCAGGATTCCCGACTCGTACCCTACCAGGTCCTCGATGCTCGATATCGTCCCGTCAGTGATTAGCGCCATACCCCCACCTGCCATCCTCTGCTTGGTGCCTGTCGGAAAACCGCCAATCCGGTTTTTTCCGCTCCCAACCGTTGCCTCATCGGCGTTCATCCGCGTTCATCGGCGGCTGAGACTGCCTTTCCCCGCTTCTCCGTGCGCGTCCCTTAGCTCTTGGATCGCGTCGCGCCCCTCAGCGCCCGCAGATCCGCCTCCGACACCACCGTGATCTGCATCCGCCCCGCCGCCGCTATCTGTTCGGCCGCCCGCTTGGCCTCGGCCGCCCGCTCGCGGTGTTCCGCGGTCTCCTCCGCGCTGGCCAGCCGGGCCCGCCCCTCCACGATCATCTTCGCCGCTACCCGGCGCGCCGCCTCCGTCAGCACTCCCGCGCGCCCTCCGTCCGGCGTGTCGAGGCTCGCCACCACGACGAACGCTTCGGCCAGCGACGCCTCGATCTGCCGTATCTTCTGGTAGTAGACTTTCAGGTCCATTTTTCCCTATCCCTTCTCCGCGCCTGTGCGGCCGCCCCGCCCTGCGCGCAAGCTTCCGGAGCCCCGGCCTCTCGCCGGAGCCCCGGAATCTCCACCGCCACGCAGCCCGCCGCCGCTTGCCGCCGGCTTTTGGTTGCCGGCTAGCTGTTCACCTGCACCGCGAACGTGTTTCTCAGCACGCCCACCCCGTACAGCACGTCCACCGTGAACTGCTGCGCCAGCGTGTTCGGCTGGTAGCTCATCACCACCCGCATTCCGAAGCTGCCCAGCTCGGCGTACTCCGCGATGGCCCCCGTCCCCGGCAGCGGTTGCGGCAGCCGCCGCACCACCAGGCCCAGCGAGTTCCGCGCAAACGCCAGGTTGTGCGTGTTCACCGGAGAACTCCCCGTCTTGGCCACGAATTGCGACCGCAGCACGTAGAAGTCCTTGATCTTCCCCACGCTTCCGTCTATCAGAGCTTGCAGTCCGGCTTCCCCCGCTGTCAGGTACTCGCTGAACCGCTCGATCTGCCGCAAGGCCGAGTAGCTGTTGGCGTCCACCACCAGGAACCTCGGCTCGCTGGCTGGCAGCATGGCTTCGAACAAGGCCGTCTCCGCCGCGTCCACCACGGCCTCCGTGAGCGGCGTTCCCGCCGTCCCCACCGGCGTATTCGCCGAGAAGCTCGCGTACGTATTCAGCAGGTCCGTCTCGATCCTCTGCGCCAGCGCCACCATGGCCGGCTGCATGTACAGCTTCAACAGGTCCGGCACCGCCAGGACTTTCGTCACGTCCGGCACTTGGAAGGTCGCTTCCGCGTGCGTGTTGAGCACGATCTGCGCGTTCCCCAGGTTCGGGTTCTGCGTCTGCACCGTGCCGCCTTCCGCTATGTTGTTGGCTACCAGGGTTGGGGGAATCGGCACATTCACCGTATCCCCTGCCTGGGCCAGTACGGGCTCGTAATCGCGATTGACCAGGTTCCCCATCACCAGGTTTCCCATCAGGGCTGGCAGCGCATCCGCCGCTACCAGCTTGGCAATCGCATTGGCCACGTTAGATGAAGTTATTGCTGGCATTCGTTTCTCCTATCCCTTCGTTTCTTTCTCTTTACTGCTCGCTTCCTACCGCTTACTTAAGCCCCCCGCAGCGTCTGCGATGTGATTCTCACGATCTCTTGCCGGATTCGCTCGGCATCCTCCGAGCTCATCCCCGGCCGGATCTTGTCCATGTCCGCGCTCCCGCCGCTCGCCGCCGGAATTTTGTGCGTCGAGACTGCTCCCGACCCTCCCGCGATCCGCGCCGGCAAAAACTCCGGGTTCTCGTTCAGGAAGTGCGTCACATACTCCTTCAGTCCCACCTCCCCCTGCTCTCCCCGCGCCAGCAGCCGCCCGTCCTCGGCCCGGTAGACGTCGTCCTTGATCGCCTTGAACGCCACTTCCACCTTGGCCACTCCCAGCCGCGCCAGTTCCCCCCGGATCGTCGCCGCACGATCGGATTCCTCCGCCTGCTGCCGGCTGCGCTTGTTCTCCTCCACCAGTTCGTTGAGCCTCCGCTCCAGTTGCTCCCTTCGCTTCCGCTCCTCGACCAGCTCCGCTTTGTAGGCCGGCTCCGTCTTCGACTGCTCCCTCTTCACAAACTCCGCGATCGTCTCCCGAACGATCTCCCGGATCCCGTCCGTCTGGCCTTCCACCGTCTGTTTCTCTTCGTCCATATCTCGTCCGTCCCCTTCCTGCCCTCCTCGGGCAGCCGATGCCCTCCACCCTCTCACTGCCCCTCGTCGATTTCCTTCCCGATCTGGTCTTTCAACTCCTGCCGCGCGTCGCACAGGTATTTCGAGGCCAGCTTTTTGAAAACTTCCTTCCGCAGCGTCGCCGAGGTGATCCCCAGCCCCAGCAGGTTCTTCGCGTCCGCCAGGTCGCTCGAGAAATCCCCCACGTCGAAGTCGTCCAGCCCCGTCACGTCGATCGTCAGCCCGTCCTGCCGCGCCGTTTCGATCGCCCCCAGCACCCGCTTCATCGTGTCCTTCACCGCGTCCCCGAATCCTCGCAGCACCTCGTTCGTGATCGTGAAGTCCCGCTGCTTGCTCAATCCCGATAGCGGTGTGTTCAAATCCACCGCCTGCGCCATCAGGTAACACACGCGGTAGATCTCGTCTTTCAGTTGCGACAGATTCGCCAGCGCCACTTCGTAAACCGTCCCCGCCGGCTCCGTCCATCCGAACTTGTCGTTCGGTCCCAGTTGGATGTAGTACGAATCCCCGATGATTTGCTTCCACTCCCGTTCCGAGTAAATCACCGGCATCGCGAACAGCCCCATCGTCAGCGACCAGCCCAGTGCGTTCGACTTATTGAAGTGCTCCAGTTGCAGCAGCGCCGCCTTGTTCATCAGCCACAACCCTTCGCTCGCTTTGAACTGGAACAGCGGCACTCTCCGCTGCCCAGCCAGGCTGTGCTGCCCGGCGTCTACCTGCTCGATCGCCCCCCTCCTCCCCTGCTCTTCCGCCGCCCGGTAGATCCGGAACTGCTCCTTGTCGTAGTACAGCCACCGCGTTTCCCGCGTCTCCTGCCCGTCGCCCGGCGCCCCCTGCGACGTCCGCGACGTCCGCAGCACCACCCAGTCGTAATTCCCCTCTTCGTCGTAACTCCAGTTGATGAGCTCCTCCGCCCGGTACTCCACCAGGTAGGCCCGCGACGCCCCCATCAAGTCTTCTTCCGCCCGGTTCGCCGCCGGCGCTCCCACCCGCGGGAAATCCACCAGCGCGTAGCTCGCGCCGCTCACCAGAGCCTCTGTGAACTGCCGCCGGAAAAAGTCGCTCAGCTTCGTTTGTTTCCGGTCGCAGTCCCCCGCGAACCCGCTGAAAAACACCTTCCCCGCGTCGTTCTCCCCGTTAAAGCTCAGGATCGGCTCCCGCCGGAACAGCGTCGCCGCGTACCAGTCGATGATCGAGCCGATGTAGTTCTCGTAGAACACCCTTTGCAGCCGCTCCCCGTATACGTCCGAGGGTTCCTTCTGCCTCCGCAGCAAATACGTTTCGGCGTGCGCTTTCAATTGCTCTCCGCCCGCGTACAAGTCCCGGTACATTCGCCACATGTGCCGCCGCGTTTTGTATTCCGGATGTTCTCGATCGATGTTCAGCATTTCCCTTGTCCCTCTGCCCGTCTATAACAGCGGCAACCCCTGCTCTCCCATGGGCGGCTGGGGCCGGCACTCCTGCCAGATCAGGTACCCTAATGCGTCCGACAGGTGCGTTCGTCGCGGGTCCTTGTCCTTGTCGATCGCGCTCGTTTCCGATCTGTAACTTACTTCCTCCAGGTCCTTGATCAGTTCCTTGCACTTATGGCTCACCCACAACTGCTGCTCTCCCGCCGCCGACTTCAGCTTCGCGTTCACCAGCGCCGTCCGCTCCCGCACCGCCGGATTCGCTCGCGGCACCTTGTAGCTCACCGTCGGGTACCCCTCCCGGCAAAGGAAGTCCCGGATCACCTGGTAGTCCGACGTCCCCGTCGTCTGCAGCCGGCTCCCCGTCGCGTCCCCGTAGACGTACAGCCCCGCGTCGTGCCGCGGGAACCGCGTGTGGAATTCCCCGCACGCCTGTTCCGTGCTCGCCCGGCTCATCACGATCTCGTCCAGCACCCTCACCTCGCCGTGCGCGATCTGCGCCACCACCGAGCTCATCGGGTCCACGTTGAAATCCAGCGCCCACAGCAGCGGCAGCGCCAGGTCCTCCGCCACCTCTCCCACGTGTTCCGCGCGCGCGAATGCGTAATACACCAGCCCGCCGTTTATACTCAGGTACTTCCCCAGAACTTCCTGCTGATAGTACTTCTCGTCGTAACTGCGCTTCAGCCGCTCGTAGAAATCCGGGACCCGGTCCAGCAGAAACCGGTTCTCGAACGGCTCCGCCACCACCGCTTCGTACCCTTCCACCGGCTCCGACAGAAAACGCCGGTACACCCAGTCGTAACCCTTCGGCGTCCACACCCCGAACCCGCATAATCGCGTCGCCTTCGGATCGCGCAGCCGCCCCTCCAGCACTACCCACGCCTCTTGCTGGCAGTACGTCAGCTCGTCCACCCCGAACCACGCCAGGTTCGTTCCCCTCAGCCTCTCGTACTCGTCCACCGCCCGGAACAGCATCTTCGACCGCGTGTCCCGCATGACCACCGTGTTTTCCCCCTTGTTGTGGTCGTACGGAATCTTATTACTTTCTAGAATCTCGAACAGCGCGCTTTGCGTCGCATCCCGTAACATCGGGTAAGTCGGTGCTCCCAGCAACCCCACTCTTCCCGCGTTCTGGTAACTAAGCTTGATGGCTTCCTCGCACAGCGCCTGGCTTTTTCCCGATCCGATCGGCCCCGAGAATCCCTTGAACCGCGCCGTCGATCCGTGAAATCGGGCTTGAGCAGGAAGCGCCTGGTATTCTATTCCTCGGATGCATGTTCCTTCTCGTCCCCGTTTATCCATGAGACCTTGATCTCCCTCGGCTGCTCCTCTTCCATCTCTTGTTCCAGTTGCAGCAGCCGAAGCAAGTCTCCGACCGTCGGTTTGAATTCTTCGGTCCCCAGCTTATCTTGGATCTTCTGGATCAACTCCCTCACCAACTCCGCCTTCGTCAGCCTGCGGGTCGGGACCTCTGTCTCGGCCTTCTCCGCCTCCGGTGCTTGGCTCTTTCGGGTGTCTCCCATGAGCTGGTTTCCTCAACCCAAGCTACCTCGGTCCCTCCTGCCTCTCCCTGGTACGCATTTCGTATCCCACTCAAATCGCACGCATTAAATTCCTCCCTCCTGTGGTGACCCAATTTCCGCCACCCCACTCCTGCCCGCTGCGCCCCACGCGCCCGGCTGTCGCTGCCTGATAATGCGGACAACCCGGGAAAGGCGGCGCACTACCTTCTCTTGGGTAATCGCAAGATGAGCTTTGCCGGGTGAACTTACATGGCGCCCAGTCTCCGGTTTCGGAGCTGGAGAGATGTGGAGCGGTACTTGCTCTCGTTGGGCGCGGACGCCGACCCGCTCGAAGACCTCAAGAAGACTGGCGCAGCCGCGTTGACGATCGTGTGACCGCCCGGCGCGAAACGCTCGACGGTCTCCTTGACGCTGCGGGCGATCCCTTTATCCAACGCCGCCAAATCCGCGCTGGGAGCGGCCCGGCGCTCCACCGACAAAGCCAGCTAACTCCCGCGCGGTTCTTCGCCCATCCCCCACGCAACCGGCGCCGCATCGCCGACTACGAACAGGTACGAGCACGCCCCGATCGCCAGCCACATCGCCACCGCCACGAACGCCAGGAAGAACTGGCCCGTCTTCTGTACGATCGCTCCCGTGATCCACGGCGCCGCTATCCCGGCCAGATTGCCCAGGCAGTTCTGCAGGGCCGTCCACTTACCCGCCGCCAGCGGTCCGGCCAGCGTCTGCGTAATCGCCCAGCAATTCGACGAGAACATGCCGTAGGCCAGGCACCCGGCCGTCAGCAGCGCCATCGCCGCTGTCTGGTTCTTCACCAGGTTGGCCGGAAGCACCAGGGCCGTCAGCAGCAGGCCGCTCCCCGCGAAGGTCTTCCGCACCCGCATCGCCCGCCCGCCGCGCTCGATCAGCCGGTCCGAGATCCACCCGCACCCGATCGACGCGGCCGCGATTCCCCAGTACGGGATCGATCCGTATACCGCCATCGCCGTCTTCGAGAAGTGGCGCTCGGTTTCCAGATAGGGAGGCAGCCACGTCAGAATGAAGTACCAGGCGTAGTTCCCGCAGAACAGCCCCACGATGGTTCCCCACACATCGCGCTTCTTCGCAAGTTCCCAGTACCCCGGCCCGGCCTCCTGGCCCCCCGTAGCGGCTCTGGCGCCTCCCCCGCGCGGCATCAGTGCGTACCACGGCGCCAGCCACGCCATCGCCCCGAACCCAAGGATGTAGAACAGAGGCCGCCATCCCGTGTGCGCCACGATCAGTCCGCCCACCAGCGTGCCCAGCGCCGGCCCCATCTTCGAGCCTGCGTCGATCGCCGAGTTGGCCAGGCCCCGGTGCCGCTCCGGAAAGTCGCAGATGATGATCCTCGAGTACGCCGGATACGCGATCGACTCCCCCATCCCCAGCGCCAGCCGCAGCGCGAACAGCGTGGTCAGACTCCCCGCCCAGCCAGTCAGCGCCGTTGCGCCGGACCACAGCAGAAACGCCAGCCCGTAAGCCAGGTAGGCGTTGCAGCGCCCCACCAGCCAGCCCGCGCCCAACTGGCAAATGGCGTAGCTCCAGAAGAACGCGCTCAACAGCAGGCCCAGGTCGGCTGGTCCGAGCGAGAGCTCGTGGCTCAAGTTCGTCGCCGCCACCGAGAGGTTGCTGCGGTCCATGTAATTGATGCAGATCGAGACCACCAGCAGCCCTAGCAGCACCCACGATCTTCTCGCCGCCTTCATTGGTAGATTATGGCGCGGTACTAGCGTCAACGCCAGCCCGTTTCCATACAACCCCCTTTCAAACCGTGCATGCCGTTTTCCGGCACACGGCTTAACGATGATCTTCTGGGTGTGGCTGGCGCCGGGCACTGCACGGTGCCCATCCACTTGTGCAGGCCCAGCCCGTAGAGCTGATCGCCGGTGAATGGCGCTCGCTTGGTCGCCCCTTGCCCACCCCGCCGAAATTGCCAGCGGCGCAGGCTCCGCACCAAGAAGTAGTCCATCTGGTTGAACTCCCGGCCGGCATTCCCCGTCCGGAAATAGTTCCCCCACCAGCCCGATCCGCCGCAGTGCTTCCCTGGCCCGCGACTCCGTGCGACACATCGCCACCAGGTCGTCGGCATACCGGACCAGTACCCCAAGCTGGCTGCACCGCACCGCCCAGACGCGTTTCACCGTGCTTGGCAGCACGAACCGATCCGTCCCCGCCCTGGAGAACTGCGACGCTGGCCGGTGTCTTGAATCTCCGGCGACATGCGCCGCGGCCCGTCCCCTGCCCTATGCAACACCTGGCGTCGGCCCACAACAATCGGCTACCGGCGTTGGCCCGTCGCCGCAGCCGCCGGTGGAACGGATGGCTGCGTGAGTAGGGGAGACTCCGTTCCACCCGCGGCGCGGTTCGCCGATAGCCGATTGTTGTGGGCCGATGCCTCGGGCAGCACCACGCGGAACGCCGCGCCGCCCAGTTCTCCGGTGATCGGCAGAATGTCGCCGCCAGACAGCAGGGCGTTCTTTCGCGCGATCGAGAGGCCCAGGCCCATGCCGCCCTCCTTGAAGGAGATGGTGGGCTCGAACAGCGACCGGCGCGCTTCCTCGCTCAGGCCGGGGCCGGAATCGTGCACCTCGATGGACACCTGCCGGTTCGCCACCCAGGTCCGCGCCAGCACCGATCCACCCGCGCCCGCTGCATCCGCCGCGTTCTCCAGCAGATTGGTGAGAATTCCCTTGAGCAGGTCTTCGTCCGCCAGCGCGGCCGGATTCCCCGGGGCCAGCCGCAACGCGTAGTTCAGCTCGGGGTGGCCGGTCTTAAGGAACGCGATCCGCTCCTCCAGCGCCGGGTTGACCTCCAGGGGCACGCGCCGCACGGGCGGCTCGGAGGCGAACTCCGAGAAGGCCCGCACTCTCCTCTCCAGGCTCTCCACTTCCTCGACCACGATGCGCGCCGCCCGCTCGATGAACTCCCGGTCGTTTTCGTCGCGCCGGGCCAGAATCTCCTCGATGGTGAGCCGGATCGGCGTCAGCGAGTTCTTCAACTCGTGCGCCATCTTCCGGGCTAGCGCCTGCCAGCTCGCGAGTTGGGCCAGGTAGACCAGGCGGTCGCGGCTCGCCTCGAGCTGGCCGGCCATGTGATTGAACGCCTCGATGGCGCGGCCGATTTCGTCGCTGGGCGCTCTTTGGAGCCGCGTCTTCAGATCGCCCTCCGCCAGTTGCGCCAGCCCTGCCGTCAGTTGCTGGATCGGCCGGCTGATGCGGTGCGCCAGATAGACCAGCAGCGCCAGGGAAAGCAGCCAGATGGTCGCCCCCAGCGAGGCGAAAGTGTACAGCAAGCCGCGTCGCAAGTCGCGCCCGCGGGCGCGGGTGACCGTTTCGCGCGCCTGCCGGTACTCGCCGGCCAGCCCCGCCAGGCCGGGTGCCAGCGGGCTCGCGTACAGCGCCACACCCGCCGGCCGGCGCACCAGGTACTTCAGGACGTTGTCCTCGTCCTGCACCAGCGCGAAGCGCTCCATCTCCCCGCTCTCCCAGAACTCCCGCACCTGGGCAGGCCAGCCGGTTTGGCTGTCTCGCGCATAGAAACGCGGCTCCGCCCGCCCCGCCTGGGCCTCCCGCTTCAGCGACTCGCAGGCGCGCTGGTACAACTCCCGCCCGGTCCTCTCCAGCGTCTTCGAGAGGCTGTCAAGCCGGTCGATTGAGGAATACTCCAGGCTGCGTTCCAGAAGCGTGGTGGCGATCCACCAGGTGGCTGCCAGCGGCGCCAGCGTAGCCGCCAGAAACACCAGGATCAGCCGGTTGCGCAGGCGGTTCACGGCCGGACTCCCGTCGCGGCTCTTCTCAGCTCGGCCAGCTTCACCGGACCGGCTTCAGCCACCCAGCGGCTCTGCTCGCCGCGCCCGCGCCGCCCGAAGATCTCGATCAGCCGGGTCAGGCTGACGCTCTCCTGCCGGTCCAGTTCCGCTTCCTCGGCCGGGTTCTCCGCCCGCACCTCCAAGCGCACCCAGAACGGCTGCTCCTCGCCGATTCTGCCGGACGCCACCGAAAGCTCCCCGACGCACCAGGCTTCCGCCGCACCCACCGCCAGGTGCGACACGGACTTTCGGGGAGGCCCCAGCTTGGCGATCGCGAGCTTCTCTTCCCACAGGTCGTAGCTCAACACGAAGCGCTCGATATCGCGGTCCAGCACGCTGGCCCAGTGGTCCGCCGAAACCGCCAACTGGAAGGCGAACGGCACCGGCGCGCCGTTCCGCAGGCGCTCCAGCGGCTTGCCCACGATGAACCGGAGTTGCGGCGCAGCCACCCGTATGCGCTCCCCCGCCACTCGCACTTCGAGCCGCTCGGCCTCCCCAGCCGTCGTGAGGCAGACCCCCGCCGCCGGCAGCAGAAAGCCCACGAAGCCGCGGCGCGTGATGTGGCTTGGCATCAGAGGTTCAGGCCCGCGATGAAAACCGGTTCGACCCGGCCGTTCCGTAACGGAAACGCCACCAGCAGCGCCAGTTCCCCATAATGCACGCCGGCGCCCACCGAGTGCCTGACCGTTGCCTCCTGCCCGTTGGTCCAGACGGCGCCCGCATCGTAGAAAACCTTGAACGCGCGGTAGCGGTACTCCATCGAGTTGTACAGCACGCGGTTTCCCCCCAGCGGGGCGATATCGTATTTGTTCCAGCCGCGCAGCGTATCGCTATTGCCCAGCACGAAGCGCTCGAAGAGCGGCGCGTTGCCGGCGATTGCCCCCGCCTGGAACCGTTCGCTTAGCTTGTGATTGCCGCGCCAGACCGTGTAGCGGAAGTCGCCGGTGTGGCGGGTGTATGCGAAATCGCTCGCTAATGTCCTGGTGGCCGCGCGCAGGCCGTAACCTGCCTCCAACCGGTGCTTGTTGGGGCCCGACTCCTCCAACTGCCGATCATAGCGCAGAGTAGTTATGACGGCATTGGCGGCCTCGGTGCGCGCGGCCGGATCTTGCGCCTGGAGGCGCTCGAAGCTCGCCCCCACCGATAGGCTCAGCGGACGCCATAGCGCGACCGTGGCCAGTGGCTCGAAGTTCTGCCGGGCGCGGTACAGGTCCGCCGGGCCGGCCGCCGTCGCGCCGTTCCACATCTCGTGATAACCGTCGAACTCGAAGGCCAGCCGCACGCGGTCGGTGCCGGCCTTCTGGTCCTCCACCCGGACCATCATCCCAGTGAACCGTTCGATCAACGTATCGCCGTCGCTCACCGCCCCTACGCTTAGCACGGTCGAATGCGCCTTCGCGGTCCCGTCCAGTTCCCCGCTCCAGCCTTGCTGCGCCTGGTAGACCCCGCGCGGCGCCGTCAGGTCGAAGCGCTTCGTACGGCCTCCCACGGCGAACGTCACCTTGACGTGATCCGGAGTGCTGCCGCGGCTCACCTGAATGGAAATGGGCCGGTCCGGGAAGGCCTTGTGAATCAGCTTCTTCAATTCCTCTAGCTTCTGCTGGCTGAAGTTCTGCCCCACCAGCCGCCCCAGTTCCTCCCGCACCGGCTTCTCCAGCTTGGACTGGTCCGCGCCCGACAGCTCGACGCTTTCCACCGTGTACTTCTCGTTGACGTTGGCCTCGGGCTCCTGGGCCCGGCCCATCCAGGCCGCAGCCGCCAGGAGCGCAGCGATCCCAAGCAGTCGCATACGGACCCCGGTGGAGCAATTCCCCTGCCATCCGTAACCCGTTGCATCGCCAGCGCCTTTTCGCCCCCACCTGTGCCGCACAGTCACACTGTGCCGCCTTGGCCCATAAAAACATTTGCCACCAACCACGTTTCGGAGGTATCCTGCATTCGGAGCACTCAAAATGACAACATGGGTTTATCGCCTGATAACCCTCGTTCTTCTGAGTCTGTCCCCAGTCACCTTCGGGCAGGAATTCAAACGCTATCGAGGGGCGAAGTTCGACCAGCCCGCAACCGACGAGGCCCGGCGGGTGGCGGCCGCCGAACCGGGGCTGGAGGTCGCCGTCTACCTGACCCCCGATTCCTTTGACAAGGTGTACGCCTTCTACAAGGGCGCCGCGCACGAATACGCCATGCCCGGCAAGCGCACGCGGAAACTCCCCACCGGCCAGGACTTGCGGGACGCCTTCTTCCTTCTCGACGATGCCACGGACCTGCTCCATTCCAAGATGTGGGTGAAAATCCAGCGCCCCTTCATTGGAAGCGGCCTGGCCCGCGGATCCACCGCCGCGGAGGTCCGCGACATCACCGCCATCGTGCTGTCCCAGAGGAAGTAGCCGGCGCTCGCTCAGCGCCGGGCTTGCTTCAGCCGCGTCGCGAAATCGTTGGCCGTCCGGAAGGCGCGCTCAGTCTGCTCGGAGCCCAGCGTCGCGCGCAATCCCTCGAGCTGGGCGATGAAGCCCTGGAGCGCTGCGTCGATCTCGGCCGGGTTGGTGGCCAGGATGTCCCGCCAGATCTCATAGGAGCTGCCGGCCAGGCGCAGTGTGTCAACCAACCCCGGCCCCGCCACTCGCAGGTACTCCGCCGATTCGAGCTGTCCGGCCAGAGTCGCGGCCAGCGCGGTCGAGAGCATCTGCGGCAGGTGCGAGGTGCGGGCCACCACGCGGTCGTGCTCCTCGGGAGTCAGCGTCACCGTCACCGCGCCGATCGCGCGAATCCAGCCCAGAAACTCCCGCGCCGCCGCGGTTTCGAGTTCCTCGGGCGCCGAGGGCGTCAGCACGTAGGTCCGGCCCGCGAACAGGTTCGCCTCCGCCTCCCCCGCCCCGCGCTTCTCCTTGCCGGCCATCGGATGCCCGCCCAGGAACTGGCCGCGGCGGATGGCTCGCCGGCCTAGCTCGACAATCCGCGCCTTGGTGCTCCCCGCGTCGGTGACCAGGCTCCCCGGCTTCAGCCAGCCGTCCAGCGCCGCCAGTGTTTCGAGGATGCGGCCAATGGGTTGCGCCAGATAGACCAGGTCCGCCTGCGCCACAGCCTCGGCCAGCGGCATCGCTTCGTCGATCGCGCCGTGCTCCAGCGCCTCCCGGATCGCGCCGGCGGAACTCACGCCAATCAGCCGCCCGCGAAATCCGGCCTTCCGCAGAGCCAGCCCGAACGATCCGCCGATAAGCCCCACCCCGACAATGGCGACGCTCTCCATGGCTTCAGACGGTGCGCCCCACCGCCGGCGCGATGATCCGCAACTGGGCCATCAGTTCCGCGAACTGCTCGGGCCGCAGCGATTGCGCCCCGTCGCTCAAGGCCCGCTCGGGGTCGTGGTGAACCTCGACCATCAGCCCGTCCGCCCCTGCCGCCACCGCCGCACGGGCCATCGGAATCACCTTGTCGCGGCGGCCGGTGCCGTGCGACGGGTCGGCGATGATCGGCAGGTGCGACAGCTTCTGCACCACTGGGATCGCCGAGAGATCCATGGTGTTCCGCGTGTAACTCTCGAAGGTCCGTATGCCGCGCTCGCAGAGAATCACGTTGTAGTTGCCCGCCGACATGATGTATTCCGCCGACAGCAGCAGCTCCTCGATGGTCGCCGAGATGCCGCGCTTGAGCAGCACCGGCTTGGGCTGCTTGCCCACTTCGCGCAGCAGATTGTAGTTCTGCATGTTCCGCGCGCCGATCTGGAGGATGTCCGCATAGCCGGCCACCAGCGGGATCTGCAACTGGTCCATGACCTCGCTCACCACCAGCAGGCCGTTGCGGTCGGCCGCCTCGCGCAGCAGGGCCAGTCCCTCCTCGCCCATCCCCTGAAAACTGTACGGGGAGGTGCGCGGCTTGAAGGCGCCGCCGCGGATCACCTTGGCCCCCGCCTGGGCCACAATCTCCGCGATGCGCAGGATCTGGTCGCGGCTCTCCACGCTGCACGGCCCGGCCATCATCACCACTGCCTTGCCGCCGATATCCACCTCGCCCAGGTGGATCACCGTGCCGCCCGGCCGGAAATGCCGGCTGGCCAGCTTGTACGGCGACATGATGCGGTGCGCTTCTTTCACACCCTCCAGCACCTCGAAGTCCGCCGGATCGTATTGATCCGCCGGCCCCACCCCGCCTAGCACCGTGTGCACCACGCCCGTGGACCGATGTACCGTGAAGCCCAGCAACACCATCCGGTCGATGGCCGCCTGAATCTGCTGCTCCGTCGCGCCTTCCTGCATTACCACCAGCATCGTAAGCTCCTTTGCCGCCTACTCCGTTCCGTCCCGCTCCAGCATCCGCAAGCGCTGCACGTTGCGCATTTCGTCGATGATGCGCTCGAAGACCCGCTTCACGCCATCCGGGGTCAGCGGCCCCGAGTTGTTCCCGGTGACGTTCTCGAAAACCTCGGTCTCGCGCTTGGGTTCGTAGATCGGCAGATCCAGGTGGTGCTTGACGCGGCCGATCTCCTCGACGATCCTGGTGCGCTCGTTCAGCAATTCCAGGATGCGCCGGTCCAGGATGTCGATGCGGTCGCGGCACTCCGCGAGCACCTGCATGCCTTCTTCGTGGGTCATGCCGGCCTCATCTCGAACCCGTGCTTGAGTTCCCGAGCCAGGGTTTCCAGTTGGATCTCCAGCGCCGCACTGCCCGCGTTGCGCTCGATCAGCCGTACGAACGCGCTGCCCACTACCACCGCGTCCGCCAGTTCGCCCACCGCCGCGACATGCTCCGGTTTCGAAATGCCGAATCCCACCGCCAGGGGCAGGTCCGTCACCTTCCGCACCGCCTCGACCAACGGGGCCACCGACCCGGCGACCGATTCCCGCTCGCCCGTCACTCCCGTCCGCGATACCAGGTACACGAACCCCGTCGAGTACTTCGCAATCAGCCGCAGCCGCCTCTCGGTAGAGGTGGGAGCGGCCAGAAACACCGTGTCCAGACCTTGCCAGCGCATCCTCTCAACGTAGGCCCCCGCCTCCTCGACGCTCACATCCGTGAGCAGTACTCCGTCGATGCCTGCCGCGGCCGCATCCCGCGCCAGCTCTTCGAAGCCGTACCGCATTACCGGGTTCAGGTAGGTGAACAGGAGCAGCGGAACCTCGGAGCTGCGCCGGATCTCACTCGCCACTTCGAGCACCTTGCGCAGACTCGTGCCTCCTCGCAACGCCCGCTCGGCCGCCCGCTGGATCACCGGGCCGTCGGCAATCGGGTCCGAGAACGGGACCCCCAGCTCGATCAGGTCCACCCCGCCGCGCTCAAGCGCCGCCGCCAGGCCCGGCGTCTGGTCGAGCGACGGATCCCCCGCCGTCAGGTAACCGATAAACCCCTTCCGCTGCTCCCGGCGCAGCCGTTCGAAGAGGCGGGCAATGCGCGTTGGTTCCTTAGCTGGCATCCAGTTCGGCATAATTCTCGCGGTAGATGTCAATGTCCTTATCTCCGCGTCCTGATAGGTTTACGATGAATATCTCACCTTTCGCCTTAGGCGCGCGCCGCAGCCCTTCCGCCACCGCGTGCGCCGACTCGAGCGCCGGAATGATCCCCTCGGTCCGCGACAACGTGACGCCGGCTTCGAGCGCCTCCCGATCTGGGATCGAGACGTACTCCGCCCGGCCTTGATCGTGCAACCAGGCGTGCTCGGGACCAACCAGCGCGTAGTCCAGCCCCGCCGAAACCGAATGCGTCAGCGATACTTGGCCCTCGGCATCCTGCAACAGGTAGCTGTAGGCGCCTTGCAGGACCCCCGGCGAACCACCCGAAAACCGCGCCGCGTGCTCACCGAGCGCCGTGCCTTTGCCGCCCGCCTCGACGCCCACTAGGCGCACCTTCTCGTCCGCCAGAAACGCATGGAAAATGCCGATGGCGTTGCTGCCCCCTCCCACGCACGCCAGAATCGTATCCGGCAGCCGGCCTTCGCACGCCACGATCTGCCACCGCGCCTCCTGGCCGATCACGCTCTGAAAGTCGCGCACCATAAGCGGGTAAGGGTGCGAGCCCAGGGCCGAGCCGAGCAGGTAATAGGTGGTCGCAGAGTTGGTGACCCAATCGCGCATGGCCTCGCTGATGGCGTCTTTGAGGGTCCGGCTGCCGCTACCGACCGCCTCCACCCGCGCGCCCAACAGCCGCATCCGGAAGACGTTCAGCCGCTGCCGCCGCATGTCCTCCTCGCCCATGTAGACCACGCACTCAAAGCCAAAAAGCGCGCAAACCGTGGCCGTAGCCACCCCGTGCTGGCCCGCGCCGGTCTCGGCGATGATGCGCCGCTTTCCCATCCGGCGGGCCAGCAAAACCTGCCCCAGACAGTTGTTGATCTTGTGCGCGCCGGTGTGCAGCAAGTCCTCTCGCTTCAGGTAAATGCGGGCACCACCTAAGGTTTCGCTTAAGTGCTTGGCGAAGTACAGCGGCGTGGGCCGGCCCGCGTAGTTCTTGAGCAGGTCGTCGAGTTCCGCACGAAACTCCGGATCCCGCCGCGCCTCGAAATACGCCTTCTCCAGTTCCTCGATCGGCGCCATCAGCGTCTCGGGAACATACCGCCCGCCATAGGGGCCGTAGTGCCCACCCGCATCCGGTTGTGAGTGGATCATGACAGAGCCGCCTTGAGAAACTGCGTCATTTTGAGGTGGTCCTTGCGCCCCGGCAGGGCCTCCAGCCGCGAGCATGCGTCCACGCCCCAGGGTTCGGCTTCCTGGATTGCCTGCCGTACGTTCTTCTCATCCAAGCCCCCCGCCAGGATCACCTTCCGCGCCGCGCCGCGCGCCACCTTCCAGTCGAAGGTCTCTCCGGTTCCGCCGTGCAGGCTCTCCGACGGCGTATCTAAAAGGAAGGCCTCGGCGTCGGAGGAGTCCAGTTCGGCGAGCTGGAAGCCGGGGCCGGCTCGCAACGCTTTCCACAGCCGTATCCCGGCCGGGAACTCGTCGGCGTTGCCGTGGACCTGTAGGACGTCCATCCTGGCCTGGGCGGCAATCGCCAAAGCAACCGAAGGAGTCTCGTTCACGAATATCCCAACTTTCCAAACACTTGCGGGAAGAATCTCCACTATCGCCTCAGCCTGCGCCGGCGTCACGTATCGTGGACTGGGGGGGTAGAAGTTGAATCCTAGAGCCGCCGCGCCGCCTTCCACCGCCACCAGTGCGTCCTCGCGGTTGGTGATCCCGCAGATCTTCACCATCATCGGAGCAAAGCCCGCATCGCTCCCAGCGGATCCCTCGACCTCATCAGGTGCTCGCCCACCAGAAACGCGTGGTAGCCCGCCTCGCGAAGTTTGCGGATGTCTTCGGCGTGGCGTATGCCGCTCTCGCTCACCCGCAGAATGCCCGCCGGGATCAGCGGCGCCAGGCGCAGCGAAGTCTCGATGGTGCACTCGAAGGTGCGCAGGTTGCGGTTGTTGACCCCGATCAATTGCGCGCCCGAATCCAGGGCCGTGGCCAGCTCGGCCTCGTCGTGCACCTCGACCAGAGCGGCCATCCCGAAGCGCGCCGCATACTCCCGCAAGTGCCGGAGCTTCTTGGCGGGCAGGATGGCGGCAATCAGCAGGACGGCGTCGGCGCAATAGGCGGCTGCCTCCGCCACATGGTATTCGTCGAAGGTGAAGTCCTTGCGCAGCACGGGAAGGCTCACCGCGCCGCGCGCCGCGGTCATGTCGTCCAGGCTGCCGTGGAAGAACTTCTCGTCGGTGACCACCGAAAGCGCCGCCGCCCCGCCCTGCTCGTAAGCCCGGGCAATCGCGGTCGGGTCGAAGTGATCCACCAGCACGCCCTTGCTGGGAGAGGCTTTCTTGATCTCGGCGATGATGGCCGGCTCGCGATTGACCAGCGCCGCGCGGAAATCCCGCCGGTGCGCGTGCGTCTCCTCGCCCAGCGTCTCCAGCTCCGCGCGCGGCACCATCGCGTCGGCGAGATCCGCCTTCTTGTATTCCACAATGCGCGCCAGGATGTCTGGAATGCTGCCGTTCATGTTCGCTTGGGACCTATTATCGTAACACGCTCATCTGTTCGCGGGGAGCGTGAATGGAACGTCGATCGTGGTGACGACCTCGACCGGCTTTCCGTTGAGCACTGTCGGCCGGTAGACCCACTGCATCACCGCGTTCACCGCCGCGGGCGCCAACTGCGGATCGCCCGAGACGAGTTGCAGATTCTGCACATGGCCGTCCGCTCCAATAGTGGCTGTGAAACGGACCGTGCCCTCAACCCACGCATCGCGGGGATAGACCGGTTCCACCCTCTTGAGCAGCAGAGCTGCCTGCACGTTGCCGCCCACGCGAACCCTGGTCGGAGCCGGCGGCGCCTCGCTCCCGCCACTCGCGCTCGTGTCCTCCGGAAGGTTGAACGGAAACTCGATCTCGGTGCTGACCTCGACCGGTTTTCCGTTGACCAACGTCGGCCGGTAGACCCACTGCTGGACTGCCTCCTGGGCCGTGCGTATCAGAAGCGGATGACCTGAGATGACCTGGAGATCCCGGACATGTCCATCCGTTCCGATGATGGCCGTAAAGCGCACAACGCCTCGAATCCGCACCTGGTGGACCAGGGGCGAATATGTCGGCTCGACCCTCTTGATCAGCATCGTGGCCTGGACGTCACCACCCACGCGGATTCGGGCTGTCGGCTCAGGCGGAACATCCGAAACGTCTAGCTCCCACTTGGGAACGCCGAGTTCCTCGGCGTGCTTGAGCAGGCGCTGCCTGGCGCCGGCGTCGCAACCCGTTAGCACGCAGAACCGCAACGCGTTGGCCCACACGTGCGCATCGTCTGGATGCCGCCGGGTCTGTTCCAGCCAGAGCTCCTTGGCGTGCGCCCAGTCGGCTTGGAAATTCCGCGAATCGGCGGGGGCGGCGCCGCTCGCGATGCTGGAGACGGCGACCGAGGATTCCGGGTGGTGCTCAATCAGCCAAAAAACGTGCCTGGACCAAGGTTCGCCCTGCCGATTCCTGTAGTAGTATGCGATCAGCTTCGCGTGCGCCGCCAGGTCCTCCGGGTTGGCCCGCAGGGACTCCTCGACAGTCTGCGCCTGGGAAGCAGTCAGCTTGACGCCCTGAGACAGGGCGTCGTCGGGAGATTGCGCCACCGCGCCGCCCGCCATCAGTAAGGCCAGCCAGAAGCGAAGAGTCATGGCAGACCCAGTATAGATCGACTGTCGGGCCCCACAACACGGGCTTGCCCCCAGCCCGCCTCCGCCATCAGGCCCTCGCCGGCCGCCGTGAAAACGATCTGGCAGCTTTCCTCGTCCAGGGGCGAGATGGCCGGCTTGCGGCGCCCGGGCGCAACCACCGCCAGGTACCTGAGGATGCTGTAGACGTCGCCGCCTTCCGGAATCGAGACGTCAAACCCCTGGGTGCCGAAGCGGATTCGCGCGCCGCGTTCGGCCATCCGCCAGGCCAGGAAGGCGCAGGCCTCGACCGCCCGCTCGAACCACTCCCCGAGCGCCGGCGGTACGTTCAAATCCAGGAAGATCTCGATCAGCCGTTCCTGCTCCCGGGCGAATTCGCGGACTTGCAGCGAGCCCACCTTCGCTGTAGCCTTCCAATCCACGTGCCGCGCGCTCTCCAGCGCCTCGTAGGGCCGTATGCGATGGAAATCGTGACCGCGGCCGCGAAACTGTGTCTCCATGTCGCCGCGCACGGCCGCCAGCAGGTCCTCGAAGCCGGGCTGGGGATCGATGGAGGGATAAACCAGCACGTCGCGGCGCAGTATCACCTGAGCCCGGCGCTCGACAAAGCCGAACGGGAAGCGCGTAGCGAACAGGAACCCGCTCTCGCGGTAGATGCCGCGCCTGCGGAAGCACACCTCGACCGTCTCGTCCAGCACCGCGCGGCCGGGAATCGCCAGGAAATAGAGCGTGGTCAGGAAGCTCTCCTCCGACCCGCTGAGGTGAATCGAAAACGACGGCAGCCAGCGCTTCGAGTTGCGGACGTAGACCCGTCCGGCCAGCGTGCGCCGCGCCGTGACGTGCTCGGGCAAGACGAAATCCAACTCCAGCCCCGCCAGCGACAACCGGCTGATCAGCCCGGAGACCAGCAGCGTGGACACCATGACCGCCAGGATCAGAAAGAGCAGGTTGTTGGCCGAGGCGATCGCCGCGATGCCCACCAGCAGCATGACGAGCGCGAACACCAGCCCGCCATGCGTCACCGAACGCCGCGAAACGCGCGCCGCAACCGACCGGAACTTTTGCCAGACCCTATGCACCGTCGTCTCGATCATGCCATAACCCGGACCCAGGGCGGTTCCACAACCCACCCCGCCGTTTCCGCTATAATTTTTGCGGGTCGTCTGCCGTTATAAGGAAGTGCAGGCGATGGAGGTTTGGATGGTCTGGAAGCAACGGGCGTGCGCGCTGTGGCTCGCGGTAGCGGCTCTGGCGTGGGCGTGCGGACGCCCGCCCGCTCAAGTAGCGGTCGAGCAAAAGCCGCCCACGGAGGCCGTCCCCGCCCCTGCGGCCGTGCCTCACTCTCGCGATGCCGACGATACGGCGCGGTTTTTCGCCGGCCTCCCCGGCACTCCCGGCAGCCCCTTCGCGGAACTCGAGACCAGCGCCGCATGGCAGGAGCATCGCCGCCGGATGGACGCGGCCTGGCGCGAGGCCGAGAAGCATTTCATTGAGAGCCTGCGCGCCTTCCAGGAGGAAGAACTGAATGGCGCGCCGATGCGGGACGCGACCGTCTTCTATCCCTTCTCCGGGCCCGACGCGCTCACTCCCCTCCTGTGCTTCCCGCACAGTCCCGTTTATGTGCTGGCGGCGCTCGAGCCGGTGGGAACGCTGCCCGCCCTCGCCCGCATCGAGAAGAAAGACCTGCCGGCCTATCTCGCCACCGTCCGGAATACGGTGGCCTCCGAGTTGGGCCGCAGTTTCTTCGTCACGCGCGAAATGGACCGCGAATTCCGGGGCCAGGTTACGGACGGCCTGATGCTGCCGATGGTGCTGCTGCTCGAGCGCTCCGGCCACACCATCCTGGGATTCCGGTATGTGCGCCTGGACGCGGACGGCCAGTTGGTCGAGCGGCCACCCGACTGGCAGCCCCCCGGCAAGATCGGCAATAAGGGCGTCGAGATCGAGTTTCGCACCGACGCCGATCAATCCATTCATCGGCTCTGTTATTTCTCCGTGAACCTCTCCGACGTGCGCTTGCGCCAGAACCAGCCATTCCTCGCCTACGCCGGGCGCTTGAAGGGGGCCTCGACGCTGCTAAAAGCGACCTCCTACATGACCCACCGCCCGGAGTTCTCAGCCATCCGGGAGCTGGTGCTCGCGACCAGCGGGAGCATTCTCCAGGACGATTCCGGGGTTCCCTACCACTGCTTCGCGCCAGGGCCATGGAAGGTGACGCTCTACGGCCACTATGAGCAACCCTACGGCAGCTTTCGCTGGCTCGAGCAGAAGGACCTGCGAAAGGCTTACCAAGAGCCGGGCGTCAAACCGCTGCCGGTGTCCATAGGGTACGGTTTCCGGAGAGTCGCCTCCAACCTGCTTCTCGCCCGGCGCGATTGATCGTATCCTGGAGATACGTGCCCTCGGACAACGCCATTGAGACGCTCGGATTGACCAAGGTCTTCCGATCCTTCTGGCGGCGCACCGAGGTCCGCGCGCTGGAAGACGTTTCGATCGAGGTGCCGCGCGGAACCACCTTCGGCCTGCTGGGACCGAACGGCGCCGGGAAGACCACCTTCGTCAAGCTTCTGCTGGCTTGCGTACACCCGACGCAGGGCGCCGCCCGCATCTTCGGGCGCGAGGTGTGGGAGGCCGAGGCGCGCCGGCCGGTCGGCTACCTTCCCGAAAATCATCGTTTCCCCACCTACATGACCGGCGTCGGCATGCTGGATTTTTACGCCGCCCTCTCCGGTATGCAGGCACGGGCGCGCAAGAAGCGCATTCCGGAGTTGCTCGAACTGGTGGACCTGGCCAAGTGGGGCCGCGTGCGTCTGGGCAAGTACTCCAAGGGCATGCTGCAACGGATCGGCCTGGCGCAGGCGCTGATGCACTCCCCGCAACTCTTGATCCTGGACGAGCCTTCCGACGGCGTCGATCCGGTCGGCCGGCGGCAGATTCGCGAGATTCTCCACGCCCTGGAGGAGCGGGGCGTCACCATATTCATTAACTCGCATTTGCTGGGCGAAGTGGAGCTGTTCTGCCGCGAGGTGGCCATCCTGCACCGCGGCAAGGTGGCGCTGGTCGGCAAGGTGAAGGAGCTGATCGCGGGCAAGGGTTATCGGCTCTCGGCCACGGGCGTGGGAGGCGAGGCTGAGTCCAGGTTGCGCGAAACGGCTACGGCGACCGCCTCGAAAGATGGCCTGCTCGAGTTCCAGTTCGCGGATCGCGCTTTACTCAACCAGGCCATCGACCTGCTGCGTGCGTGCGACGCCCAGATCGAGAGCATCGCTCCCACCACCAGCACGCTCGAAGATGTCTTTATGCGGACGGTGCAATCGTGACCCTGCTCATCGCTACCGCGGCGCTCATTCGCGACACCTTTCGCGAGGCCATCGCCCGCAAGCTGTTCTGGGGGCTGTTCGGCATCTCCTCGGCGCTCATCCTGTTCGCCGTGTTCATCATGCGCATCGACGTGGTGCAGGGCGCTATCGCCACCACCTCGTTGTTCGGCCAGACCATCGGCCATGGGGTGGACGTGACGCGCCTGGTGCGGGGCGTGCACGCGGTCATCTCGACGTTCCTTTACTACTGGCTGATGTGCCTGGCCCTGTTCGCATCCGCGGGGCTGATTTCCTCGGTGTTCGAGCCGGGACGCATCGAGCTGCTGCTCTCCAAGCCCGTTTCGCGCGCCCACATCTTGCTGGGGCGCTATGCCGGCAACCTGCTCGTGGTGGGGCTGAACGCGGGCTATCTGGTGCTCGGAATCTGGCTGATCTTCGGCTGGAAAACGGGCGTGTGGAATTCGGCGTTTCTGGCCGTGATGGCCACCACCGCGTTCATGTTCGCGGTGCTGCTCAGCGCCATGATGTTGGTGGCCGTGCTCAGCGAGAGCGGCGCGCTGGCCATCATGGTGGCCTTCGCGCTGATGATTGTGAGCGCCATTCTGGCCCAGCGCGGCATTGCCGAGCGGCTGCTCTCTTCCGAGTGGTCCCGCACGCTCTGGAATGCCCTCTACTGGGCGCTCCCCAAGTTCTTCGACGTGGGCAGCATGAACCTGAACTTCGTGCAGGGACGGCCCGTCGACAGCCTGGCGCCCCTCTGGAGCTCGGCCGTTTTCGCCGCCGTGATGCTGGCGGCCGGCGTCTATTCTTTTTCGAGAAGGAACTACTGATGCGCTGCCTGCTCGCACTGCTGTCGCTGTGTTTTGTGGGCTGCGGAACGGCCCAGACTGGAGCGGTGAGGATCGATCCCGCCCTGGCCCGATTGGTGCCCGCCCGGACCATTCTGCTCGCCGGAGTCAAGGTGGACGACCTGCGCGCCACCGAGTGGTACAAGCGATCAGTCGGCCAGCAGCCCCTGCCCGGCCTGGAGAGCTTCGCCAGCGAGACCGGCCTGGACCCGCGCAAGGACCTCTCCGAGTTGCTGATTGCTTCCGACGGGGTGAACACCGCCGTGCTGGCGCGCGGAAAGTTCTCTCCGCCGGCTATCGAGGCGCGGTTGCAGCGGCAGGGCGGCCGGCGCATGCCCTGCCCGGGTTGCACGATGGTGGGCAACGAGCAGGCTGCGGTGGCATTTCTGGACTCCAGTACCGCCGTGGCCGGGCGGCCCGCCGCCATTCGTTTAATCCTCGGCGAGCGCGGGCGCTCCAACGGCCTCCCCGCCCTGTTGCGCTCGCAGCTCGGCGCGATTCCCGCGCAGAATCAGGTCTGGATCGCGGCCGCCGGCGGCTTCGGGGAGCTGGCCAAGGTCGTGCCCCAATCCGGCAACCTCTCGAACCTGGGAAGGGTGTTCTCGATGCTTGAAAGCGGCTCTGCCGCCCTCGACCTGCACACCGGCCTGCGCCTGTTCGCGACCGCCGTCTGCCACTCGGATCAGGACGCCCGCTCGCTGGGGGATGCCGTGCGCGGGGTGGTGGGCCTGGCGCGGCTGAGCGCGCCCACCGATGCGCCCGACCTGCTCAAGGTCTGCGACGCCGTTCAGGTCCAGCAGCAGCAGCGCACCGTGCGGGTCGACGTCGCGCTTTCGCAGGAACTCCTCGACAAGGCCCTCGCCAGATTGCAGGGCGCTCCAGGGCGTCCGGGCCGGCTGTAGCCTCAAAACCTCAAGTCTGGGCCGCACTTGCATTTCGCGGTCGGTTGTTGCATATACTATTAGAAACACCCCGGCGCGGCACAAGCGCCAGGAGTATACACGGAGCACGAAAAGGAAACTCGGTGAGCATCAGTCAATTAGCCAAGTCGATCTGTGAATCGCCCACCCTGAAGCTAAACGAAACCGCAGCACTGCTCAGGGAGAAGGGTGAACCTGTCATCCATCTCGGCGGCGGAGAGCCGAAGAGCAGAGCGCCCATCGACGCCATCGTCAATTGCACGGCGGTCCTGAACACCGGCGAGGTGCGTTACGCGCCGGCGGACGGCATCCCGGCGTTGAAAAAGGCAATCATCCGCTACACGGATGAGAACTACAACCGGGTGGTCGGCGTGAAGAACGTGGTCGCCTCCAACGGGGCCAAGCAGGCCATCATGATCGCCCTCTACGCGATCCTGGAGCCCAAGGACGAGGTGCTCTACCCCGCGCCGTATTGGGTGAGTTACCCCGAGATGGTCAAGCTGGCCGGCGGTGTGCCCATACCCATCACGCCGGAGGACGGTTCGTTCCATCCCAGCGTCGCGGAAATAGCCGCGGCGGTGGGGGCCTACACCAAGGCCATCATCCTCAACAGCCCCAACAATCCCTCGGGCGCCATGTACTCCGAGGAGTTCATCGCCGAGATCGTCCGGTTCTGCGAGAAGAAGAACCTGTACCTGATCATGGACGACACCTACAATCGGCTGATCTTCGACGGCCGGGCCCCGACCAACTGCTGCCAGTACGCCCAGAGCGACCTGAACAGCTCCAAGCTGATCGTGGTCAACTGCGTGTCGAAGATGTACGCGATGACGGGTTTCCGGGTGGGCTGGGCGGTAGGGAACGAAGAAGTGATCGGGGCGATGACTAACATCCAATCGCAGCAGACCTCGGGTCCGTCGGTGCCGGCGCAGTGGGCGGCGGTGGGCGCGCTGAACGGAGTGCAATCGTCGATCCAAAGCCTGCGCATGACGCTAGAGAACAATCGCAATATCCTGATGGACCGCCTGAAGGCCTTCGACGGCGTGAAGGTCACCAAGCCCGACGGGACCTTCTACACCTTCCCCGATTTCAGCGCCTACATGAAGGATTCGCAGAAGCTGTCGAATTTCCTGCTGGAGAAGGTTCGGGTGGTGACGGTGCCGGGGAAGGACTTCGGGATGGAAGGCCACCTGCGGGTGAGCTTCTGCGGCACGGTCAAGGACATCACCGAGGGCATCGAGCGCATCAAGTGGGCGCTCGATCCGAATTCGCCGAACGAACTCTATCTGGGCGACCGCAAGCTGGTGAGGGACTGGCAATGAACCTGTATCTGGATATCCCTTCCCCCGCCTCCAAGCAGGCCGGCGAGAACGCCAGCATTTTCGGGGTCAACAACCACGGTCTGGCCAACCTGCACAAGGTCTACTGGAACCTGCCCACTGCGGCGCTTTACGAAGAGGCGGTGTTCCGCGGCGAGGGCCGCATCTGCCACAACGGCCCGCTGGTGGTGGACACCGGCAAGCACACCGCCCGGGCCGCCACCGACAAGTTCATCGTCTGCGAACAGACCAGCGAAGACAACGTCTGGTGGGGCACTTATAACCGCCCCTTCAATCCGGACAAGTTCAGCGTGCTGCTGACCCGCCTCCAAGGCTACCTGCAAGGGCGGGACATTTTTGTGCAGGATTGCTACGCGGGCGCGGACGAGGACGCCCGCATGCCCATCCGCATCATCACCGAGAAGGCCTGGCACAGCCTGTTCGCCCGCACCATGTTCACCCGGCTGCGGACCATCGAGGAGATGAAGCGGCACGTGCCCGAGTTCACAATTATCGCGGCGCCGTCCTTCAACGCCTCGCCCATCATCGACAGTACGCGCAGCGAGACCTTCATCCTGGCCAATTTCGCGGAGCGGCTGGCCATCATCGGCGGCTCGAATTACGGCGGCGAGATTAAGAAGACCATTTTCACCGTGCTGAATTACCTGCTGCCGCTGGACGGCGTGCTGCCCATGCACTGCTCGGCCAACGTGGACGACAACGGCGAGGTGGCCATCTTCTTCGGCCTGTCGGGCACCGGCAAAACGACGCTGTCGGCCGACCCGAGCCGCCACCTGATCGGCGACGACGAGCACGGCTGGGGCGACAATGGCGTCTTCAATTTCGAAGACGGCTGTTACGCCAAGGTGATCCGCCTCTCGGAAGAGGCCGAGCCGCAGATTTACGCTTGTACGCGTCGCTTCGGAACGATCCTGGAGAACGTGGTGTTCGATCCCATCTCCCGGCGCCTGGATCTGGACGACGCCACGCTCACCGAGAACACGCGCGGGGCGTATCCGCTGGAGTTCATCGAAAACTACCTGCCGGCCAAGCGCGCCGGGCATCCCAAAAACGTGATTTTCCTGACCTGCGACGCCAGCGGCGTGCTGCCGCCGATTTCCCGGCTGACGCCGGACCAGGCCATCTACCACTTCATTTCCGGCTACACCAGCAAGATCGCGGGCACCGAGATCGGGCTCGGGAAAGAGCCGGAGATGACCTTCAGCCCCTGCTTCGGCGGGCCGTTCATGGTGCACCATCCCTACGCGTACGCCAAAATGCTGAAGGCCAAACTCATGAAGCACGGCGCGACCTGCTGGCTGGTGAACACCGGCTGGACCGGCGGCGCGTTCGGCGTTGGAAAACGGCTCAGCATCCAGCACACCCGCCGGCTGCTCAACGATGCGCTGAGCGGCAAACTCCACAACGTCGAGTTCCGCCAGGACCCCATCTTCGGTTTCGACGTGCCCAAGACCTGCGAGGGCGTGCCCACCCAGATCCTGGACCCGGCCAACACCTGGGGCAGCCGCGACGAGTATTTCCGCAAGTACGACGCCCTGGCCGCCCGCTTCATCGAGAACTTCAAGCTCATGAAGGACGGCTGCCCCGAGCACGTGGTCCAGTCCGGCCCCAAGCGCCTCAGCCACATTCCAAAGAGCTAGACAAGAACGAGCCAAGTGGGGTCGGCCCTTTCGGGCTTCCGCAGGGCTTTGGCCCGGCGTCCCAGGTCCGCGCACCCGCTGCGAAAGACCCGGCACCCAACCAGCTCCGCCCGAATTATAATAGGGGTATCTTCGGCACTGGGACCACGGCAGGCAACCGCGCGAGGTCACCCGTGCCAAGCTCGGGAGGGGCGAACAATGAGCGGGGTACGCGTTCTGGTTGGCACGCGAAAGGGCGCCTTCGTTCTGGAATCCGACGGAAAGCGCAAACAGTGGAACATTCTGGGGCCGCACTTTGCCGGTTGGGAGATCTACCACCTCAAGGGATCGCCCGCCGACCCGGACCGGCTCTACGCCTCACAGTCCAACAGTTGGAGTGGGCAGCAGATCCAGCGCTCCAACGATGGCGGCAAATCCTGGGCTCCGGCCGGCAACAAGTTCGTCTACGATGGCGTTCCCGGCACGCACCAGTGGTACGACGGCACGCCCCACCCCTGGGAGTTCAAGCGCGTCTGGCATCTGGAGCCGTCCCTCACCGATCCGGACACCGTCTTCGCCGGAGTGGAAGACGCCGCCCTGTTCCGCTCGACCGACGGCGGCCAGAACTGGCAGGAACTCCCCGGCTTGCGCGGCCACGGCACCGGCTCGCGCTGGCAGCCGGGCGCGGGCGGGCTGTGCCTGCACACCATCCTCCTCGATCCCACCAACCCCGGCCGCATTTACATCGCCATCTCCGCCGCCGGCGCCTTCCGCTCCGACGACGGCGGGCATTCCTGGCGGCCCATCAACCGCGGGTTGAAGTCCCAGTACATCCCCGATCCCGAGGCGGAGGTTGGCCACTGCGTTCACCATATCGCCATGCATCCCGCGCGTCCCGGCGTGCTCTTCATGCAGAAGCACTGGGACGTCATGCGCAGCGACGACTCCGGCGACGCCTGGCGCGAAGTCAGCGGGAACCTCCCCACCGACTTCGGTTTCGCGATCGACGTGCACGCGCACCAGCCGGACACCGTCTACGTCGTCCCCATCAAGAGCGATTCCGAGCACTTCCCGCCCGAGGGAAAGCTGCGCGTCTACCGCAGCCGCACGGGCGGCGGCGACTGGGAGCCTCTCACCAACGGTCTGCCCCAGGCCCACTGCTACGTGAACGTGCTGCGCGACGCCATGGCCGTCGACTCGCTCGAAGACTGCGGCGTTTATTTCGGAACCACGGGCGGGCAGGTTTACGCCTCGTCCGATGCCGGTGACACCTGGTCCGCCATCGCCCGGGATCTTCCCGCCGTGCTCTCGGTGGAAGTTCAGACATTGCCATGATCCAGATCGTGCTCCCGGGGCATCTGCGCACGCTGGCAAAGATTGAGGGCGACGTGTTCCTCGAGGTCCCCGGCCAGCCCACCGAGCGCTCCCTTCTGGACGCCCTCGAGGCCCGCTATCCCGCGTTGCGCGGCGCCATCCGCGACCATGTCACTCAAAAACGCCGGCCTTTCATCCGCTTCTTCGCCTGCCAGCTCGATCTCTCCCATCAGCCGCCGGACGCCCCGCTCCCCGCAGCCGTCGCGACGGGGGCGGAGCCTTTCCTGGTAGTCGCCGCCATCGCCGGCGGCTAGCCTCAGGGTATACTGCCAGCATGGAGTGGTCGAGCACCTACAGCGTGGGCGTAGCGGAGATCGACGCGCAGCACCAGGCCCTCATCGCACAGATTCGCGCGTTACAGGAAGCCATGCAGGAAGAACGGGCGGCGCAGTCCCTCAGCCAGATTCTCTCCAATCTTCGCGCCTTAGCCCAGGTCCATTTCACGTTCGAAGAGGGGCTCATGGTAACGCACGCTTACCCGGAAATGGCACCGCACCAGGCCGCTCACGCGGAGATTGCGCACCGGCTGGAGGAACTCCAACGCCAACTGAACGCCGGGAACACCATCCCCGGCGCCCAGATGATCGTCTCCGTGCAGGACTGGATTGCCCACCACATCACCGGCCTGGACCGGGACCTCGGCGCCTGCCTCAACCTCCAGGGGGTTAGCTAAGCCTCGCCCCAGTTGTGGCGCTCGATGATCGTGGGCGGCTCGTAGACCCGGCCCTCGGCCAGACGGCGTTCCTCGCGGCGGGTGGTCCACAGCAGCACCGGCCCGGCGAATCCGGCGGTCAGGCGGCTCAGCAGGCCGAACTCCTTCTCCACTTCGCGCCGCAGTGTCCGGATCTGTTCGCTGATGGCCTGGTTGGTCTTCTTGAGCCGCCGCTCCATGGCCCACAAGCAGGCGCTGGCGGCGCTCTTCAACTGCCGCACCTCGAATTCGAAGCGCTCTCTGATGCGCGGGTCGGGATCGTTCTTGTAGCGCTTCCAGCCCTCCAGCGTGGTGCGGAAGATGCGGTAGAGGCTGGGGCCGTTGCGCTCGAAATCGCGGAGAAAGGCCCAGTCCAGAAGCTTCTTCGAGTCGTCCCGCGGAATGGCGGCGTGCTCGAAATTGAACTTGTACTGGCCATGGATGTCGGCCA
The DNA here is from genome assembly GCA_052144455.1 of Bryobacteraceae bacterium. GTDB lineage: Bacteria > Acidobacteriota > Terriglobia > Bryobacterales > Bryobacteraceae > Fen-330. The sequence goes on along the minus strand of JBKQQG010000027.1, from coordinate 30,629 downwards.
GATCGACATCCGGCAGCATGCGGCCCTGCTCGGTCATCTCGTCGAAAAGCGGCGTGCCGGGCACCGGCGTGTAGAGCATGAACTGGTGGAAATCGGTATCGTGCGAAATGGCGTGCTCGATCTCGCCCCGGATGTTGTCCATGGTGTGATGTTCGAGCCCCACAATGGTCGAGCCGAGGCACTTGATGCCGTGCCGGTGGAGTTCCCGCGTCAGTTCGCGCGTGTCGGCGCCATTCAGCTTCGAGTAGCCGGCATGCGGCGATTCCAGCCCCAGCCAGATCCAGGATACTCCCAGGGACACCAGTTCCTCGCTGGTATACTTCCGGATGGCGTTGGCCGACGAGAAGATATAGAAGGCCCAGCTCTTGCCGTGCCGCTTCATGAGCTCCAGCAGTTCCATCGAGCGGTGGCGCTGCAACAGGAAGTTCTCGTCCATGATGAAGAACGAGTGCACCTTCATCGAGGATTCCATCTCGGACATCAGCTCGAACAGCTCGGCCCCCGTCTCGTAAAAGTTGAGGACCTTCCCCTTGCCGCCGAAAAACGAGGAGGTGGTGCAGAAGTTGCAGCCCATGGGGCAGCCTACCGACGGGATGATGGTGGCCGCGGCGCTGCCGGTGCGGTTGGGGATGCGGATTCCGAAGGAGCGCGCGTTGAATCCGGAGACGATGTGCGGGTGGCGGATGGGGGCGGTCGCGTCGTCGCCCAGGTATTCGCGCATCCACGAGATGCCGTCGCCGCGGACGATGTGGTCCGCGTCGATCATGTACTGCAGGCCGGGGATGGCCGCCACGTGCCCCCCCACCACGATCACCGAGCGCGGCGAGAGCCGCCGCACCAGGCGGCACATTTCGCGCACCTTGCCGACGTTCACGATGATGGACGAGATCCCCACGATGTCGTACTGGTTCTCGGTGATCTCGCGCTGAAAAACTTCGCTGGTGGGGAAGTCCAGCACTGTGCAGGGCGCGGAGATGTTCTCCTGGATCATCATGATTCCCCAGGAGCGGTGGAACATGCGCAGGGAGAACGGGCCCTGGGCCCGGGTCACCTGGTTGTGGTACAACTCCATCGGATTAATGGCGCGGCTACCGAACTCGTCGTCTTGCGCGTAGGGGCCAAAAACAGAGGTCAACAGCACACGGGCGTGTGCGCCCTTCGGATGTTTGATCATTTCAAGCCAAATCTCGGCGGGGTCATCTCGTAGCGGGAAACAGCCCCAACTCCTTCATTATACGCTCTTCGAGCCGAGTGAGGGTACCCTAAGGTGGTGTGCTAAACCTGTGTGCTTGAGCGGGACACCGCCGCGCGGCCTTAGCGCACAGCCGCCGGATTCAAGGCGCGCCGCGTGGTGGAGGCATGATCGGCGAGAGCCTCGTCCGACCTGTTCGTGCTCCCAATCTCACCTCTCCTCAACGAACGTCGGCCACCCTGCCTTCGTGGAACTCGACGGTCATGTCCCTGTACTTGTAGAGAACTCTCTCGCCTAGATCGACGCGCGTGCGCGGAAGCCCCAAAGCCTGCTCCACTTCCGCAAAGGACATCCCCACCTTCACCTCGTTCACAAACACACCAGCAGCGGTGTCACCCAGCTTGGGTGCCTCCCCGCCATCGTCGGAGGGTCTAAACCAGCGTGCGGCAAGTTCATCAGCCTCGTCGAGGTCTTTGCCGTCCTTGCCCGCCCGGATACGAATGAACGCTCTCCCCTGCTCGGCGCTCTCGTGCTCGAACGCGCCGACTCCGCGGCTTATTGCGTGCGGCGAGACGTTTTCCACATCAAGCTGCAAATAGCCCCCATGGAACGCGACATGGTGCACCTTGAGCACCTCCCCTTTGCGTGCGGGCTCTGGTGCAACGCGACCGCACCCAGGTGGCGCGAGCAGAGGGCTCTTGGTATGAACAAGCTCCGGACCGCTGATAACAATGTCGATTGTCGCGATGAATTCACCCAACAGACCTTTCTCTCCAGGATGCCCTTCACAGACCCCTGTCGAGATGCCTTCCTTGATCACGACAACGAACCTATCCCTGTACTTTGAAAGCAGACCTTCCTTATCGATCGGGCCGCCCTGAAGCAAAGGCGTGGTGATCGTGACTAGGCCCAGAAAGCCGAGAATGGGGCTAGGAGGGAACCTGCTTCCAAGCTTCAGCCACCGCAGCCGCCAACCGCACTCGTTCTCATCCGATTCCACTTCTGGACAACCTCCGTTCGTCAGTCCGGCCCTTCCCAGTTCGGACTACTACCGGGGGAGTGCTTAGAACTTGGGCATTCTCTCATCTTTTGGGGACCCCTCCCGGCACGCACATAGATTTAGTGCACTACCCACTCTAATCCGAGTCCGCGGGCGTCAGGCGCCCAACTCGCGCTGGATGGCGGCGGCGATGCGGCCCGTCAGATCGGCCACCTGGCCGGCATCCGGGCCCTCGATCATCACCCGGGCCAGCGGCTCGGTGCCGGAGAACCGGACCAGAACGCGCCCCAAGCCGCCTAGCGCCTGCTCGGCGGCGCGAATCTCCTCGACCACGGCCGGCATCTCGGCGAGCGGCTTCCGCTCCTTGATCCGCACGTTGACCAGGCGCTGCGGGTAGATCTCGAGATCTCCGGTCAGTTCGTCCAGCCCCCGGCCGGATTCCTGCATGATCTCCAGCACCCGCAGGGCGGTGAGCAAGCCGTCGCCCGTGGTCGAGTATTCCGAGAAGATGATGTGGCCGGACTGCTCTCCCCCCAGCACGGCGCCCGTGCGCAGCATTTCCTCGAGCACATATTTGTCGCCCACCGGCGTGCGCAACAGCCGGATGCCTTGCACGCCCAGCGCCCGCTCCAGCCCCAGGTTCGCCATCACCGTTCCCACCACGGTGGGATGGCCCTCCGGCCCGCTCAGGCGCCCCTGGCCATCGAGCCAGCGCGCCGCCAGCAGCAGGACGCCGTCGCCGTTGACGATGGCGCCCGACCGGGAAACGAAAATGGCGCGGTCGGCATCGCCGTCGAAGGCCACGCCCAGGTGCGCGCCCCGGGCCAGAACGGTCTCGCGCAGGCCGCTCACGTCCAGCGCGCCACAGCCCAGGTTGATGTTGCGGCCGTTGGGGTTGCAGCACAGAGGCGCCACGCGCGCACCCAGGCGCTCGAACAACTCGGGAGCCAGCCCGGAAGCCGCGCCGTTGCCGCAGTCCACCACCATCTCCAGACCGGCCAAGGAGCGGCGCACCGTGGAGGCCAGGTGATTCACGTAATGCCGATCCAGTCCCGGGTCGGCTGCCAGCGGGACGGGCGCGGGTTCCACGCCGGCCTCCAGGAGCGTGAAGATCTCTCGCTCGATGGCCTGTTCCTGCTCGTCCGGAAGTTTGTAGCCGGAATGGCTGAAGATCTTGATGCCGTTGTCCCGGTAAGGATTGTGCGAGGCCGAGATCATCACGCCGGCCACGTACGCGCCGGTGCGGGTTAGGTAGGCCACGCCGGGCGTTGTGGTGACTCCCGCGAATCGCAGGCGCGCGCCGTGCTCTGAGAGACCTCCTGCAACCTGCGCGGCCAGCCAGGGGCCGGATTCGCGCGTGTCCATGCCGATCACCACTTCCGGAGAGGGCTCCAGCCGGCCGGCGGCATCCGCCAGCGCCGCGCCCAGCGCATGCACCGTCCGGGGGTCCAGCGGGAATTCGCCGGCCACTCCCCGCACCCCATCCGTGCCGAACAACCGCTTCCCCATCAGCGGGTTCTCTCCAGGCTCACCACCACATCCACGGCCGACGGCGAGACGAAGCGGACCTGAGGATCCGGAATGAACGTATGCACGTGGAACTGCGTCTCCCTGCCGGCCCGCGCTAGATCGATGGGATCCGTCTCCACGTACTCGACCCGTTTGACGCGGGTCTCTGGACCCACGATGGTCAGGCTACGGGGGCGGACCTGCTGGCGGGCCACCCGGTAGCCCTCCGGTGGCGCGCCCGAGAGCCGCACCCGGACCGGAACCTGCGCGGCGACGCGGTGCTCGAAGCGCAGCCGCACCTGTCCCGGCACCGCCCGCTCCAACCGCAGCCCCACCGGCAGGTCGACGTGGTTCCCATCCACCGTGAAAGTGTACTCGCCGGCGTGCTGCACCGCGGAGAGATTCAGCACCACCGCGGTGCGGGACGGATCGAAACTGCGCAGCCGGGCCGAGAGCCCGCGGACCTCCAGGTATACCCGCTCGGGGGCGTCCGCGCTCATCTCCAGATCCTGTGGCATGTTCTGGTATTGCAGCGGGGCCGAGACGAAGGTAACCAGCTCGGGGCTGCTGACGAAGGCCGCCCACAACCCCACCGCGATCGCCAGGGCCAGCAGCTTCCATCTCAGATTCTGGAATACCGGGTGGAGCTTCATGGCGCGGCCCGCTTCCAGTCGGCATCCTGCTGCGGTTCCCCGGCGGCCGGCCCCGTGGCGGGCGGGTGAGCCAGCGGGATGCCCGAACGCTCCTCGCGGCGCTTCTTACTGAAGTGCCTGGCGATGCGCTCCTCCACCCGCTGCAGCGTGACGTCGGTCTCCAGTTCGCCGAAGGCGGCCACCGAGATGCGTCCGGTTTCTTCGGAAGCCACCAGGGCCAGGCAGTCGGCGTCCTCCGTGATGCCGATAGCCGCACGGTGGCGGGTCCCCAGCTTGCGCGCCAGAACCGGGTTCATGCTGAGCGGGAGGAAGCAGGCGGCGGCGGCGACGCGGTCGCCTTGCACAATGACGGCGCCGTCGTGCAACGCGCCTCCCGGCTGGAAGATCGATAGCAGGAGGTCGCGCGAGAGGTTCGCGTTGAGCGCCACGCCGCTTTCGATGAACGTGCGCAACCCCATGTCGCGCTCCAGTACGATCAGCGCGCCCACATGCTGCTGCGACAAGCGGCTCAAGGCCAGCAACAGGTCTTCCGTCGAGTCGCGGCGTTGGAGCTGGCCCCCGAAGCCCAGCCAGTGCCGCCGGCCGATTTGGGCCAGCGTGCGGCGCAACTCGGCTTGAAACAGCACGATCAGCGCGATCGCGGTGTAGGGAACCACGGTGGATAGAATCGAGCGCAGCAGCTCCAGCCCCGCCCATGCGGCGAACGCGTAAACCAGCAGGAGCACGCCGATGCCCGCCAGTACGTGGGCCGCGCGCGTGCCGCGCACCACGGCGATCAACTGGTAGATCAGGAACGCCACGATCAGGATGTCGATCGCCGCGTTGGCCGTCAGTTTCGGCAGCCAGGACGTGAAGTGCGCTATGGAGGATGGCATCGTTTCGCTGGGCCGCAAAGCCAGCGTTCCCATTATCGCAGGCCGCGAGGCTGGGGTTGAAGCCAAACTGAGAGACTCAACCCAGACCGGCGCAGGGAGATCGCGCAGAAAACAATTGCTGCTAGTTGGGCAAAGCGTTCAGAATCAAGTAGATAGACAAAACCTCTATTTGGTTGTTGCCGGAAGAACTCGTAATGCCTCGTCGATGTCTACCCGAGCCAAGAGCCGCGACGCACTAACGATCTCTCTAACCTTATACAAATATCGGGTTGGAAGCCGCCCCTGATGCGTCACCTTCCCGGCGTCGAATCCTTCCTGAAGTCTGCTGACTGATAGAGACTCCAGCTCGAAGCACTGGATGATGCTCTCACACCGAAGAAACGACGTGGATCTGTCTGGAATGCGCACTACCTCATTCCTGTGGCTGTCCCGCTCAAGATAGGCCAACTGCGAGGAGATGAGAAATCCAAGAACTTCTGACTCGGTCCTCCGGCCAATGATGAACAAGAACTTGTCCTTTTCGGGATGCCCCCTGGACGAAAATGCTTTGATGTGAAGAACCGAGCCTTGGGTGAGATCAAGCCTATCTTGGGGCATAGGTGCGGAGGAGGTCTCGCGATCCCTGCTCCGCTTCCGCAAGGGCCTTCACGTCTTCTGTCCCAGGATGGCCCTCGAAAAACAACGCATAGTCTATCGCGCATCCGTCATCTGTTTGTTTCCAAGGCGCTTCAGCGTGTGTCCTATTCCTGAGCGCATAGGCCGACATCTTGCCGTACTTCTCAATAACCCAGTCCAAGGCCTCGAGATCAGACTTGGAGAAGACTCTCCGATCCGCCTGCTGTCTGGGATACACGGAATCTCCGATGACCGCGATGAACTTCTCAAAGAGGGCATTCTCCTCAGGTGATGCCCGCTTGCGGAGCATATCCAATCCGCGGGTCGGAATCGGCCCGTGGGGCAGCTTGTAATAGTGATCTCCCAAGATTGGCCGACCGTACTCCACCAAGTGCCTCTTGTCGGCATAGTACAACTGCTTGCAGATGGTGATTTTGGTGCTGTTGGGGCAAGCCCGTGCTAGATAGGCAACAGCGTTTACGAACTTTTCAGGCTTGAACCGAAAACGCATAGCCTTCACCATCTGTTCGCCACCTCTACTGGTACTATTCCCCAATCTCGGATACAATGTGTCTAAGCGGCGAGGCTGGGCAACTGGTAGCCCATCGGCCCTAGAAGCCGTGTTCTCCGCTCGGGGGAAATGTGGGTTCGATTCCCACCCCCGCCGCCTTGGTCGCCGAGGCTGACTCAGGAACGTTGTAGCGCCCCTGAAATCCACCCTCGGAGAAAGGAGAGCAACGATGTGCATAGCAGCCCTTTCGTTGCCATCCTGTTCGTCCAGATTCGGCCAGGTCTCATCCTGGTTCTGATCTGGAAAACTCGCGGCCCCCGTCGCTCGGTCCTACCCCGTCGGCGGGGGCCTTTATTTTCAACAACTTCAAAGATCGTCCTCTTGACTTCCTGTTAACACCGTATCACCTTTTTGAGCGTCCGCGCAAGAGAATTTCACCTAGAAGGACGGTATTTAACCTGAGACCCCTCCTTACCTGTTCGCTCGCCTTCGGCGCTTGTCAAGGGGGGGGTGTCCATCCCCGCATCCTAGCAAAGACCACATCCCCTGAAGCCGAACCACGAAAAAGCCGGTCGAGATTCGATGGCGGGGCCCTCAGTGAGCGGGCGCGGCTTTGGTCAGGATCGCCTCGCGCGTCGAACGCAGCGTGTTGGCCAGGGATTCCCGCGGCAGTTGGCGGATGATGGGCTCGATCAGCCAGCCCAGGCCGGTCGGCACGTCGCGGGTCAGGGAGAGCGCCTGGCACTCCAGGTAGACGCCGCCATCCCGCTCTTCGAACCTCCAGTAGCTGTACAGGCGCCATAGGAAGCCGTGATCGTCTCCGGCCGGCAGCAGCCGCTCCTCCGGCGTGCCCGGGTCGTCCACCTCCTGGATACGGGTGCTGTAGGACCGGCTGTACCAGCGCTTCGAGTCCACCGGGAAATAGTGGACTTCATGTTCGGTGTCCAGGACCACGGTAATCGCCTTCTTCTTGCGAAGGCGCATGTAGATCTTGAAATCGTTGCCGTGGTGGCTGAGAACCCGGGAATCGAGGACCTCCGGCCGGTACGACTCTTTGTGCCGATCGTAATCCTGAACCCACCCGAGCGTGCGTTCGAGCGTCGCGCCCGGGACGAACACGGCGCCCATCCAATCGTGGATCAGGCCGCCCGGCACGGCCTGGTCGCCCTTGCCGTTCCAAGGCTGGATCAGGATCTGCCCCTCGCGAAGCTGCCGCAGCCGCTCCGGCGATTGGTCCGCCCACAGGAAGTGGCCGGGGCCGCGCATTCCGTCCAAACGGGCCTCGGTAGCCCGAACGTAGACCTGGAAGGCTTCCAGCGTTTCCTTTTGCAGCTCGGCCCCGGCGGAAATCGCCGCCAGCGCGGCACAGCACAGAATCGCCCCGATGGGTTTCACTCTCTCATCTTCCCGCGGGGGCCGGGGGAAGACAACCGCTACATTCCAACAGCGTTAGCGAGCATGGGCGCGGCAAGCCTGCGCGCCCGATCATGGTTGTTCTTCCAGTTCAACCAAGCCAGGCTGATGACTCGCACCACCTCGGTCTGGTCAAACGGTTTCATCAACACATCGTAGCCACCCAGGTTGAGCACTTCCGCCCAGAGGTAGTCGTCCGCCCATCGCGAGGTCACGATCAGCAGGGGAGCATCCGCCAATTCCGCCAACTGGGTCAATGCCTGCTTCCAGTCGGTGTCGGGAACGTCCCTCTCGCAAATCACGACCGCAGTGCGATGCTGGGTGAGGTGCTCGACGGCGTCGCGCCAGCACCTGACCCCGCATATATGCCACTTCGAGTGGCTGAAGATGTTCCCCAGAAAAACGTGGTCATCTTCGAACGGGCTTACGGTCAACACCGATACGACTCTCTCCGGTTGCGGATAGGCCTCGGATTCCGAATTCGGGTGGGGGTAAGCGACGGGCTCGAAGACAAAGCTCTCCGTCGCGATGGCCGCGTCCTTCCTTTGCAGCGCCAGCATTGACTCCTCCATCCCTATGATAATGATTGGGAAACTCGCCTCCAACTTGACCAGCGAAGGAAGCAACCGACCCGCGCATCCAACCCAGGAGAGGCGCCGTAAAAAAATGTGCGGATCCTTTTTTCATTAAAGCATATTTATCAAAAAAGTCAATCCGAATTTGCCGTGGACCCGCTGCCCGAAGCTGCTCGAAAAGCCACGATCGGCTCTCCGCTCCGGTCCTGCATGAGTCCGGCGGCCTTCACCTTCTTGCGCTTACAACCATAAGTGCAATGGTCCCACCACAATTCGCGAAAAAATTCTTCGCGGCGCCGGACAGCGCCTAATCGGCCCGAAAGGGGCGGCGCCGCGCGCCGAATTGTTCGACGGCCGAACAAATAATCCGGCGCGGCCCCCTCCGCGCCCGCCGTCCAACGCAGCCCTACACCGGCTCGGGGTGAACCGTGACGTCGGCGTCCGGAACCAGTTCCTGGATGGCGCGCTCGATCTCCTCGGTCAACTCGTGGGCCGCGCGCAAGCTCTGGTTCCCGTCCACCAGAATGTGTATATCGACGAACAACTGCGATCCGGAATAGCGCAGCCGGACATTGTGGCAGTTGTTGACGCCCGGCAGCGCAATCACCGTCGAGGTGATGGTTTCCTCCAGCCCGGCCGGGGCGGTATCCAGCAACGCCAGGATCGTACGCACCCCCATCTTGACGCTGACCTGCACCACGATCACCGCCACGATCATGGCCGCCACCGCGTCCGCATATCGCAGACCGCCCCATCCGGTCACCCATTCGCTCAGCTTCACCGAAACCAGGCCCAGGATCACCACCGCCGAACTCCAGATGTCGGTGCGGAAATGCATCGCGTCGGCCTCCAGAGCCTGGCTATTGTACTTCCTGGCCACGCGGTAGAGCATGCGGGAGCGGGAGAAGTCCACCACCACCGAGGTGCTCATCACCGCAAAGGACCACACATTCACCTCGATCTCGAGCTGGTGCCCGATCAGGCGCGAGACAGCGTGGTAGAAGATCCAGACGCAGGTGATGAGCAACAGAAGGGTCTCCGCCAGCGCCGAGAGATTCTCGACTTTGCCATGCCCGTAGCGATGGTCGCGGTCGGCGGGCTTACCCGAGATCCGCACCGCCATCCAGGTCATGATAGCGGCCGCCATATCCAGGCCCGAATGGGCCGCCTCCGCCAGGATGCCCAGACTCCCCGTGGCCAGCCCCACCAGGATCTTGAGCGAGGTCAGTCCAACCGCCGCGATCACCGACTTTCGGGCGGCCGATATTCTCTCGCGATTCGCCTCAGGGGTCGGCACGGAACTCCATTTTCGACGTTACCACCAATTCACTGGCCCAGGCCCACGCGGCACAGGTGTTGCTCCAGCACCTGTCTCTCCTGGGAGAGGTAGGCGCGGTTGCGGCGCGTGAGCTCGTCGAAATCGACTTGGTGGGCGTCGAACTCCGGCCCATCCACGCAGGCGAAGCGGACCTTGCCTCCCACCGTGACGCGGCAGCCGCCGCACATGCCGGTCCCGTCCACCATGATGGGGTTGAGGCTGGCGAAGGTGGCCACGCCCCACTCGCGCGTGAGCGCGGCCGCGGCGCGCATCATGGGGATGGGGCCGATGACGTGCGCGGCGCCGGGGGTGAGGCCGCTCTCCCGCTTCCAGGCGCGCATCAGCTCCACCACATTGCCGTGGAAGAAGCCCGAGCCGTCGTCGGTGGCCCACTGCACCTCGTCCGCCGCGGCCCGCAGCTCCTGGTCGAGGATGATGTGCGCCGTCGACCGGGCGCCGCACAGGGCCACCACATGGTTGCCGGCCTGCCGGAACGCCCGGGCCACGGGCAGCAGTTCCGCCGTGCCCACGCCGCCGGCCACGCACAGAACCAAACCCACTTTCTCGATGGTGGCGGGCATCCCCAGCGGCCCCAGCAGGTCGGCAATGCAATCGCCCACCTCCAGTGAAATGATCTCCCGCGAGGTCTTTCCCAGGGCCTGGATCACCAGTTGAATGCTGCCCCGCTCCGGTTCGCCGCCCACAATGGTGAGCGGGATGCGTTCGCTCGAAGGCGTGGGACGCAGGATGATGAACTGGCCCGGCTTCCAGTGGCGGGCCACCGCCGGCGCCAGGATCTCCAGGTGCGCGATTTCGGGCGTGAGCAGGCGCTTGCTCAGTATCCGGTAGCCGGAGCCGGCTTTCAGGCTTCCTTCCGAGACGGTCGCGGCCGGAGTCTGGCCCCGCAGGGCGCGATCGATGGCTTGGGCGGCCATACGCCCGTCCCGCATGGCCAGGATGACGGTGGCGCCGCCACGCACCACGTCCCCGCCCGCGAACACGTTGGGCAGGCTGGTCAGCCCCTGCTCGTCGACGATGATCTTGCCGCGCTTGGTAAGCAACTGCGGGGTGGCCCGTTGCACGGTCGGGTTAGGGCTCTGGCCGATGGCCATCACCACCGTGTCCACGGCCATGCGGTACTCCGAGCCTGGAATAGGCACGGGCGAGGGCCGCCCCGAGTCGTCGGGCGCCCCCAACTGCATTCGGATGCACTCCATCTCGCGCAATACGCCGTTTTCGTCGCCGAACAGCCGCAGCGGCGCGGCCAGAAACTCGAACCGCACCCCTTCCTCCTCGGCGTGCTCGATCTCCTCCAGGCGCGCGCGCAATTCGGCCCGTCCCCGGCGGAACTGAATGATGCTCTCGCTGCCCAGCCGCTTGGCCCAGCGCGCGGCGTCCATGGCCGAGTTGCCGCCCCCCACGACCACCGTGCGCGAGCCTACCCGCACCGGCGTGTCGTGCGCCGGAAAATCGTTCGCTTCCATGAGGTTGATCCTGGTGAGGAACTCGTTGGCCGTGTACACGCCCACCAGGTTCTCGCCCGGTATCCCCATAAGGTGCGGCAGTCCGGCGCCGGTCCCGACAAACACCCCGGCATAGCCCTGTTCGAACAACTCGTCCAGCGTCGCGGTCTTGCCCACGCTGAAGTTGGTGCGGAATTCGACGCCCAGGGCACGCAGCCGTTCGATCTCTTCATTGATGATGTCGCGGGGCAGCCGGAATGGCGGGATTCCATAGGCCAGGACTCCGCCCAGCTTGTGCAGCGCCTCGAAAACCGTGACGCCATAGCCCCTGCGCACCAGGTCGAAGGCCGCAATCAGCGAGGCCGGGCCGCTGCCCACCAGCGCGACTTTCAACCCGTTGGGCGGGGCCGCCGCCGGCAAACGCCGCTCGCTCGACTTCCTCTGGGAGTCGGCCAGGAAGCGCTCCAGCGACCCGATGGCCACCGGCTCCAGCTTGGTCTTCGGGCCGCCCAGAAGGCAGGCTTTCTCGCAGTACAGTTCATGCTGGCAGACGCGCCCGCAGATGCCGGGGAAGGGCGTGTCTTCGCTGATCCTCTGGAAGGCGGCGTCCAGGTCGCCGTCCACCATCCGGGCGATGAAGCTCTTGATATCGATATGCAACGGACAGGCCTCGATGCACTTCGGATCCTTGCAGTTCAAACAGCGCAGCGCCTCGATGCGCGCCTGCTCCTGGTCGAAGCCTAGCGCCACCTCTTCGCAGGTGGCCGCCCGCTCCCGCGATTCCAGCAGCGGAAGCTGTTGCCGCGGGGCCTTCGGGTTGCGCTTGGGCTTGACGTTTGGGACCGGCATGGGGGTTGGCTCGCTCCTTTGAAAGCGGGCGCCTGAAAACATCCCGCTTGGCGGGCGAGCGGACTATCCGGCTTGATCGACGCTACAGAGAGGCCCAGTAGTGCTCGCGCGCCCTAAGATCGGCAGATCAATCCCATTGTACTAGGTTCCCCCCTGCATCCGCAGTTCCAGGCGGCTCTGTTCGAGCCGGGGCCCACGCAGCCGCACTCCCCTTCCGGCCCGGTTCGAACCGGGGCCTCTGCGCGACCACCACCGGCGTTCGTAGTGTTGTGTTTTGCATCCGTGATGGAAAGCGCCTATTGTGATTTTTAACCCACTGCCTGTGCTATATGACGCACTCATTTCACCCAGTTTCAGACCTATCCACTCTCGTTGTCGCATACATTCGTACAACTAACAGATTCTATGACCCATCGATCTCAAGTTCACAACTGTGTCGATTGGCAATACTTCTGCTTAAGAATGCAGCGCAACATCGTGACGAGTTCGTCTGGAGGCAGGTGTACTATGCGATTTCCGTTCTCCTTCCGAGCGGCTCTCCGCCTCGGCTTGCCCATCCTTCTGGTGGCAGGTTCCGCCATTCTCCTCAGCAGTTCCCCCCAGCGGGCCTTCACCACACAGGACCAGGCCTACTATCTGGACGCGGCTTCCATCAGTTATGTCCGCCCCGGCCTGGTGGCGAAGATCGTCTCCGCGAGCATCGCCAACGACGGCGCCATTCAGGCCCGCTTCACCCTGACCGACCCCAAGGGCATCCCGTTGGACCGCAATGGAATCGACACGCCCGGCCCCATTTCCACTAAGTTTGTGGCCGCTTGGATCCCCAACAACCAGCGGCAGTACATCAATTACATCACCCGGCAGGTGACCAGCACCATCACCAATCACACCGCCACCCAGGCCACCTCCGATTCGGGCGGGACGTTCACCCAGAATGCCGACGGGGATTATACGTATACCTTTAAGAGCAAGGCGCCGTCGGGCTTCGACCAGACCGCCACCCAGAGCGTGGGCATGTGGGCGGCCCGGGACCTGAGCGAGTTCAACCTGACGGCGATCGCCGACTACTCCTCCGACGTCTTCAGCTTCGTGCCCAACGGAGCCGCGGTAACCCACACCCGGGACGTGGTCCGCACCCAGAGCTGCAACAAGTGCCACGATCCGCTCTCGGCTCACGACAACCGCCAGGGCCTCGAGCTTTGCATTCTCTGCCACAACCCGCAGAGCGGCGACCCGGGCAGCGACAACTCGCTCGACATGGCCCAGATGGTGCACAAGATCCACGACGGCTCCAGTCTGCCCAGCGTGCAGGCGGGCGGCCACTACGAGATCATCGGCTATCAGAACGCGGTGGACGACTTCTCGACTGTAGTCTTCCCCGCCGACACCCGCCGCTGCTCCTTCTGCCACGAGTCGACCACCGGCGCCGCCCAGGCCAATGCCTGGATGACCAACCCCGACCGGGCGGCCTGCGGCTCCTGCCACGACAACGTGAACTTCTCGACCGGCCTGAACCACGCCGGCGGTCTGCCGGAGATTGACGACACCCAGTGCGCCCAATGCCACATTCCAAAGGGGGAACTGGAATTCGACGCCTCCATTCAAGGCGCCCACACAATTCCCGAGTTCTCGACCCAACTGCCCGGCACCGTGTTTCAGATCCTGAGCGTGACTAACGGCACACCGGGCCAGAAGCCGGTCGTCACCTTCACGGTGAAGGACAAATCGGGCGCCCCCATCACCAACATCACTGCCATGCGGGTGGCGCTCGTGCTGGCCGGCCCAACCACCGACTACGCGACCGACGTTTCCGAGAGCGCTGTCAACGCCCCGGGCAGTGGTGGGACCTATACCTACACGTTCACTAACGCCGTTCCGGCCAACGCCACCGGCACCTACGCGGTGGGTATCGAAGGATACCGCAGCGTGAACATCAACCCCGGAATGGTGAATCAGCAAACGGTCCGCGACGCCGGCCTCAATCAGGTGTTCTACTTCTCGGTGGATGGCTCGGCGGTGGCTGCCCGGCGCGAGGTGGTGAGCGTGGACAAGTGCAACTCCTGTCACGCGTTCCTCAGCCTGCACGGCGGCAATCGCAACGAAATCGAGCAGTGCGTGCTGTGCCACAACCCCAACGGGACCGACTCGAGCGTCCGGCCCGCCAGCCAGGCCCCCGCGCAGACCATACAGTTCGCCTACATGATCCACCGGATTCACACCGGCGCCAGCAGCACCCGGGAGTACACCATTTACGGAAACGGCAGTTCCGTCAACGACTTCACCACCGTTCTCTTTCCCGGCGACCTGCGTGACTGTGACGCCTGCCACGTGAACAACTCCGAGCAGGTGCCGCTGCCCGCCGGTTTGCTGGAGGTGACCAGTCCGCGCGGCCTGCTGAACCCGGTGTCTCCGACCACCAACGCCTGCACCGGCTGCCACACCGATGTGGCCACGGCCTCGCACGCGCTCTCCAACACCACCACACAACTCGGCGAAGCTTGCGCCGTCTGTCACGCCAGCGACGCCCAGTTCGGCGTTTCCGCTGTACATGCACGTTAAGAAAAGTTTAAGATAAGGTCGTGCGCTATCCTGGGACCTCCTCCTCGGTTGGGCCGTCATGGTTGCTTCGAGCAGCCGTGGCGGCCTTCTTCTTACTCGGCGCCGCGAATTCGCCCGCCCAGAACCCGGCCCGGCCAGCCGGATACGCCGGCTCCGACACTTGCCAGGTCTGCCACGACGACCTCTCCAAGGCCTTTGCAAAGAACCCCCATCATTCCGTTGAGACTGGGAGCAAGCCCGCCTGGAAGGGGCTGGCTTGCGAGGCCTGCCACGGTCCGGGGGCCAAGCATGTGGAGTCGGCCTCGGCCGCCGACATTGTCAACCCGGCCAAACAGCCGGCCGCCAGGACCGATGAGACCTGCCTGAAGTGCCACCTGAACCAGCCCACGCACGCCGGGCGTCTGCGCAGCAGCCACGTGAAGAACCAGGTGTCCTGCACCAATTGCCACACCATGCATCAGGGCCCCGAGAAGCTGCGTCCCACACTGGCTGCCGACATCAACAAGGAATGCGCCACCTGCCACAATGCGGTGTGGGCCCAGTTCCAGCGGCCCTACAAGCATCGGTTGCCCGAAGGAGCGATGTCCTGCACGGACTGCCACAACCCGCACGGCAGTTCCCTGCCCCGCTCCATACGGACGGTGGATGCCAACGAGCCCTCCTGCCTCCGCTGCCACAGCGATCTGCGCGGCCCATTCGCCTTCGAGCATGCTCCGGTCCGGCTGGAAGGGTGTACTACCTGCCATGAGCCGCACGGTTCGGCGAATCCCAGAATGCTCACCCGGCGCGAGGTGCGGTTCGTTTGTCTGGAGTGCCATGCCAATATCGCGGCGGGCCCGTCGCTGGGCGGGGTTCCGCCGGCCTTCCACGATATGCGCAGCACGCGCTATCAGAACTGCACCATCTGCCATACCAAGGTCCATGGCTCGTACGTGGACGCCTACCTGGAGCGATAGCGATGAAAACGGCGCTGTTCGTCCTATTCGCATTGCCGCTCGCCGCGCAAACCCCGGCGGTGGAGAACGCTCCGGCTCAGGCCCCGCCCGCCCAGGCGCAATCCTCCGCCCCGCCCGCCCAGGCCGATTCCCCCGCCCCGGCCGCCGCGCCTGCCGCCCCCACCCCACCCGCCGAGAGCTGGCTCACCGGCAGCGTCGATTTCGGCTACCGCTGGATCAGCGGCGTGGGCGGCGACTACGACACCTACCGCAGCGTCGTCAACTTGGGCGAGGGTCCCAAGCTGTTCGGGCTGGATCTGGACATTCGGCCGCCCTCCACCCATCTGGTGGACCGCATCGATGTCCACGCCAGTTCCTGGGGCGGCGATCCCTACAACACCGCGCGCATCGAGGCGCAGAAAAACGGCGTCTACCGGTTCACCTGGGATTACCGCAACATCGCCTATTACAATTTCCTGCCTTCCTTCGCCGACCCCACCCTCAACACCGGGCTGTTCCTCGACCAGCGCGGTTACGATACCTTCCGCCGGACCAGCGACCTCGAGCTCACCCTGTTTCCCGGCCACCGCATCATTCCCTATTTCGCATATAGCCGCAGCGGGGGACGCGGCGATGGCACGACCAACATCACCGCGCAGGACAACGAATACACCGTCCCGGACACCTTTAGCGATTACAGCAACGTGTTCCGCGCCGGCGTGCGCTTGGAGATGAGCCACTACCACCTCACCATCGAGCAGGGCGCCATGTCCTTCGCCGACAATCAGCAGGTGGGCGGCGGAGCATCGCCGAACCTGGGCAACGTCCAGACCCCCATTCTGGGCCAGCAGTTGTCGCTCACCAGCGGCGAGGAGGCCTACGCGGTCAGTGGCAGCGCGGTGTTCAGCAAGGCGCTCTTCAGCGCCAACCCCGTTCCCTGGGCCGACCTTTACGGGCAGTTCCTGTTCAGCCAGCCGCACACCGACACCCACTTCACCCAGACCGATACCGGAGATTTCGTCGACCTCACCACCCTGGCGTTTTATAACGGCCTCAGCGGCATCCTGGATTCCCAGGCGCGCCAGCCGCACACTTCGGGCAATTTCGCCGCCGAGCTGCGTCCCTGGCGGAGGCTGCGGATCATCGAGTCCTGGCTGACCGACCGCCTGCACGACGCCGGCTCGGCCCTCTTGCTGGATCAGTTGCTGCTCTCCGGCCAGCCGCTCACCGCCGGCAGCCTGGCCGCGGCCGACCGCCTGGTGATGAACTACAACCAGGAGCAGGTGGATGTGCTCTTCGACCTCACTTCCCGGTTCATTCTGCGCGGCGGCTATCGCTATGTGTGGGGCGATGCCACCATTCCGCCCGCGCTGGTGTTGGGCGACGTGCCGGACGAATCCGGCCTGCTGCGGCGGAACGTGGGTCTGGCCGGACTCACTTACCGCAGCGCCTCGAAGCTCCGGATCGGCCTGGAATACGAAGGCTCTCCGGGCGACCACTCCTATTTCCGCACCAGTCTGAACGACTATCAGCGGGCTCGCATACAGGCGCGCTACCAGGCGCTGGCCTCCCTTCTCCTCACCGCCCATTTCGGCGTCCTGAAGAACGAGAACCCGGCGCCCGGCGTCAACTTCGATTTCCTCAGCCGCGACAACACCCTCTCGGCCTACTGGACCCCGTCGGCGGCAAAGCGGCTGAGCATTCTGGCGGAGTACTCGCGGACCACTCTCGGCTCGGACATCAGCTACCGGGACCCGGGCACCGGCGCAACCGACCAGTCCTCCTATCGCGAGCGCGCCCATACCGGCACTCTGCTGGCGGAGATCCCGTTGCCGGCTCGCGGCGGATTGCAGCCGAAACTGAGCCTGGGCGGCTCGTTCTTCGATTCCGGTGGCACCAGTCCGGCGCGCTACTATCAACCTTTCGGGAAGATTCTGGCCCCGCTGGGCAAGCGCGTGCAGTGGAACGCCGAATGGCGCTGGTACAGCCTCTCCCAGCCCCTTTATCTTTACGAGGGCTTCCGCACCCATCAGTTCACCACCGGTTTCCGGCTCACGATGTAGGGCTCAATGGCCATCTAAGCGGCCAGTTTCCAGTGGCGAATCGCATCCTGCCGTTGCATAATCCACTTTTCGCCGTAAGATACTGATAAATCAACGCCAGTCTGCGCATTACCCAGGTTGGTGTTGTATAATGCAGCTTAGACGACAAGAGTCCAGAATCACGGTGTTGCCTGACGCAATAGTCTAACTAACTGACATATATGGACATAACTGCATTGGCAACAGTCGGCAAGGAATGGGCCAGCCAAGTGCAACTGGAACATGCGGAGGCAGGGAGGTTGTACAATGGTACCTTTACTAGTCTTGGGAACTTTTGTTGTGTTTATCGCCGTTGACGTTCTGCTGCACCGCGAGAAGTACAAGTTTCGGGTTGCCGAACCTGAGCTCTCGACAGCGTCCGCGGGCGGCGTGCCAGTGGTAGCTGGCGTGGCTCTCCCGGAGTCGCTGGCTTATCATCCCGGACACTCCTGGGCTTGGGATGCCGGCAATGGGCGGGTAAGGATTGGCTTCGACGAATTGGCCGCCAGCCTGTTGGGGACCATACAACGCGTCGAGGTGCCCCAGCGCGGCCGCTGGCTTCGCCAGGGCGAGAAGGGCTGGACCGTGATCACCCCACACGGCGAGGCGGCCATGCTGGCTCCGGCCGAAGGTGAGATCGTGGCCGTAAACCAGAAGGCCATCTCGAATCCGGAATTGATCTCTCAGGACCCGTACGGAAGTGGCTGGCTTCTGGAGATCTTCTCGCCGGATACCCAGGTGAGCTTCCGCAACCTGCTCACGGGCGGCCTGGCGCGTCGCTGGATGGAGCAGTCCATCCTCGAGCTGCGGCAAGCCTTCGCGCCGATGGCCCCGGCGACCGCCCTGGACGGCGGGCGGATTGCGCCGCAATTGGGCACCGAATTGCCTCAGGAAACGTGGCGTGATCTGACCAGCCGCTTTTTCCGTTGCTAGACAAGGAGGAACCCCCGCATGCGCGCAATTCTGTTCGACGACACCCTGTGCATTGGGTGCGCCGCGTGCATGGCGGCCTGCCGGGAACACAACGGCCTCCCCGAGACGACGGATCCAACTCAACTGAGCGACAAGCAGTTCACCGTGCTCAGAAAGACTTCCGGGAAGCAGGGCGAAATCAACTATCGCCGGTTCTGCATGCACTGCCAGGAGCCCACCTGCGCCTCGGTCTGTCCGGTGGGCGCCCTGTACAAGACCCCGGCCGGGCCGGTGGCCTATAACTCCAAGATCTGCCTGGGGTGTCGCTACTGCATTCAGGCCTGCCCGTTCAGCGTGCCGCGCTACGAATGGTCCTCCTTGAACCCGCGGGTGCGCAAATGCACCTTCTGCGCGGACCGGCTGGCGGCGGGCCAGGTGAACGCCTGCGCCGAGGTCTGCCCGACCGGCGCCACGCTGGCCGGAGAGCGCCAAGCCTTGCTGAAGGAGGCGCGTAAGCGCCTGGCCGCGGAACCCGACAAGTACGTCCAACGGATCTATGGAGAACACGAAGCAGGCGGAACCTCCGTCCTGGTGCTCTCCTCGGTTCCCTTCTCCCAGCTTGGCCTGCCCGACAACCTGCCGGGCGAACCGCTCCCGGCGCTGACCTTCCAGGCCCTGTCGAAGATCCCGCCCTTCGTTTGCGCGGGCAGTTTCACGCTGGCCGGGCTGTGGTGGCTCACCAACCGCAAGGCGGAGGTGGCCCGGGCCGAGCGCGGAGCCTCGGGCCAGGGAGGACGGCGGTGAATCTGCTCCGCTCGATCTTCTGGCGGGTGGTCGCCATTGCGATTCTGGCGGCCGGGGCCTACGCCACCTGGGTGCGGTTCACGCAAGGGCTGGGCGCCGCCACGCACCTCGGCGACCGCCATCCCTGGGGCCTCTGGATCGGCTTCGACATTCTGTGCGGCGTGGGATTGGCGGCCGGCGGCTTCGCCATCACCACCGCCGTCTACATCCTGCATCTGGAGCGCCTGCGGCCCATCCTGCGCCCGACCATTCTGACCGCCTTTCTGGGCTACATGCTGGTCATCTGCGCGCTTATGTTCGACCTGGGACGGCCCTGGAACATCTGGCGCGCCATGGTCTGGTGGAACCCGCACTCGGTGATGTTCGAGGTGGCTTGGTGCGTGATGCTCTACACCACGGTGCTGGCCCTGGAATTCTCTCCCATCCTCTTCGAGAAACTGAAGTGGGCGCGCGCCATCAAGGTGGTGCGCGCGGTGGTGGTTCCGCTGGTAGGGCTGGGCTTCATTCTGTCTTCGCTGCACCAATCCTCGCTGGGAAGCCTGTACTTGATTCTGCCCACCAAGCTGTACCCGCTCTGGTATTCCCCGCTGCTGCCCATTCTGTTCTGGCTCTCGGCCATCGCCGCCGGCCTGGCCATGGTGATCTTCGAAAGCGGCATGAGCGCCCGGGCGTTCGGCCGCGCGCTCGAGTTTGGCCTGCTCCAGGGCGTGGCGAAAGTGATGGTGCTGTTCCTGGGCCTCTTCCTGATGACGCGTTTCCTCGATCTGGGCGCACGCGGCTCGCTGAATGCGGCCTTCCGCTTCCACGGTCCGGGCAGCTATGAGGCCGCCATGTTCTGGCTGGAGATAGCCCTGCTGGCGCTGCCCATGGCGCTGGCGGCCAGCGCGCGCGTGCGCGGCAATCCGCAGGCGCTGTTTGCCTGCTCGGTCGCGGTCGTGGGTGGTTTTCTGGTCAACCGGCTCAACGTTTCCACCACCGCCCTGGAAGCCTCTTCGGGATCGCCCTATTTCCCATCCTGGATGGAAGTTGCGGTCACGCTCTCGGTGGTGGTGGTTGGTTTGATCGTATTCCGTTTTGCGGCGCGGTTCCTGCCGGTGTACCATACCCCCAGGCCAGCGGCCGCCCAGGAGGAACCTCGCAGCGCCATCTATGCGCAGCCTTAGCGCGAAGCTGATTGCCGGGCTGGTAGCGGGCCTGGCCGGGGTATTCCTCTGGCTGGGCGTGGCTAATCTGCGTGTGCTCCGCGAGAACCTCGAGACCACCGCTGTGATGGCCGAGCAGCGTATGGCCGGGATCATTTTTCACTCCACCCGCACCAGCATGTTGCATGGAGACCGCGGGCAGGTGCTCGAGATCGTGCGCTCCATCGGGGCGCAGCCCGGCCTGCGGCGCGTCCGCATCATGGCCCGGAACGGCATGATCCAAGTCTCGACCCGGCCCGAAGAGGTGGGGCAGATGCTGGATAAGCGCGCCGAGGCCTGCTATCTCTGCCACTCCAGCTCCCAGCCCTTGGAGAAGCCGGACGTCAAGCAAACCTACCGTTTCTACCGCCTCGGTTCGGAACGCGTGATCGGGATGATTCGTCCCATCGAGAACGAGCCGGCCTGCTCGAACGCGGCCTGCCATGCGCATCCCGCCTCGCAGCGGATTCTGGGCGTCCTCGACGTGGTGCAATCGCTCGACTCGGTGGACCAGGCGCTGGCGGCCGACGAGAAACGCATGCGGGCGCAGGTAGCGCTCTCTTTCGCGCTGCTAATCGGCTTCGCCGGCCTGCTGGTGTGGCTGGTGGTCAGCCGGCCCATCCGCCGCCTCATCGCCGGAGTGAAGATCCTGGGTTCGCGCCAGTTGAGCTTCCGCTTCGGCCTCCGGCGCCGCGACGAAATCGGCGAGCTGGCCGGGGCCTTCGACGGCATGGCCGCCGAGCTCGAGAACGCCAATCTGACCCTGGAGGAGCGCATCCGCAGCAAGACCGCCGAGCTCGAGGCGGCCCAGGAGAACCTGATCCACTCCGAGAAGCTGGCCTCATTGGGCGAGATGGCGGCCGCGGTGGCCCACGAGATCAACAACCCGCTGGCGGGCATCTTCACCTACGCGCGGCTGCTCGAAAAGAAGCTGGCGCCCGGGAAACCCGCCGTCGAGTGGCTGCAAACCATACAGCGGGAAAGCAAGCGCTGCGGCGAGATCGTGAGCAACCTGCTGGTATTCGCCCGCAAGCACCAGACCGAGATCGCTCCCGCGGAAATCAAGACCATCCTCGACCGCACCCTGGTCATGGTGCAGCACAAGCTGCAGATCCAATCCGTAGCGGTCTCGACCGAGGTGGCGGAATTGCCGCCCATCTACTGCGACGCCTCGCAGATCCAGCAAGTGCTCACCGCCATCATTATGAACGCCATGGACGCGATGGCCAGCCTGGCGCCGCAAGGCGGCAACCTGCGCATAACGGTGGCTCCGCTGGACGCCGACTGGGTGGATATCTCCGTCTCGAACGACGGTCCGCCCATTCCCAAGGACGTGCTGCCGCACATCTTCGAGCCGTTCTTCAGCACCAAGCAGGCCGCCTCGGGCGTCGGGCTGGGCCTGGCGGTCACTTACGGAATTGTCAAGCGGCATGGCGGAGATATTCAGGTCACCACCGGGGACCAGACCACGTTCCACGTGATCCTGCCGCTCGGCCAGGCCCCGGCCGATAACAAGAACACGGAGAGTGCCGATGTCCGAAGAGAAGCTGTCCATACTGATCGTTGACGACGAGCAGGTGGTTCGCGAATCCCTCCTGCACTGGTTCACCGAAGAGGGCTACGATGTCGATTCGTCCGCGAGCGCCCCGGATGCGCTGGCCAAGCTGGCCGGGCGCGAGTTCGACCTGGTGATCGCCGACATACGAATGCCCGGCATGGACGGGCTCGAGCTGCTGGAAAAGATCCGGGCCGAGCAGCTCGATACCAGCGTGATCGTGATGACCGGCTACGCCTCGGTGGACACCGCGGTGCGCGCGCTCAAGCACGGCGCCTTCGACTACATCACCAAGCCCTTCGATCCGGACGACCTTTCCGTGGTGGTGCGCAATGCGCTCGAGCAGCACCGCTTGAAGCGCGAGAACCGCGTACTGCGCCAGCAAATCTCGGAGGACCACGCCTCGCTCACCGAATTGATCGGGCAGAGCGAGGCCATGCGCCACGTCCGCGAGCAGATCGAGACGGTGGCGGGGGTGGATTCCACGGTTCTGATCCAGGGCGAAAGCGGAACGGGCAAGGAGCTGGTGGCGCGCGCGGTGCACCGCCTTAGCCCGCGGCGCTTCAACCCCATGGTGGTGGTGCATTGCGGCGCGCTCACCGAAACCCTCATCGAGAGCGAGCTGTTCGGCCACGAAAAGGGCGCCTTCACCGGGGCGCAGTATCGCAAGAAGGGCAAGTTCGAAGCGGCCATGGGCGGCACGGTGTTCCTGGACGAGATCTCCGACATCAGCCTCAAGACCCAGACCGACCTGTTGCGCGTCCTCCAGGAGCGCGAGATCGTGCGCGTGGGCGGCACGCAATCCATCCACGTGGATTTCCGCGTCATCGCCGCCACCAACCGCGATTTGACCGAAATCGTGAAAGAGGGCCGCTTCCGCTCCGACCTCTACTACCGGCTGAACGTGTTCACGATCCAGCTCCCCGCCCTGCGCGACCGCTACGGCGACGTGCCCCTGCTGGCCACCCATTTCCTGGACAAGTACAGCGCCCAGATGAACCGCAAGTTCACCGGCTTCGACCGCCCGGCCATGGATCTGCTCATCGCCCACCACTGGCCGGGCAACGTGCGCGAGCTCGAGAATATCGTCGAGCGCTCGGTGGTGGTGGGCCACGAACCGCTAGTCCGCGCCAACGACCTGGCGCTGGTCCGGTCGCCCGAAGGGGCGGACGATCTCAGCCTGGATAGCATCGAGCGCCGGCACATCATTCGCGTGCTCGAGGATTTCGGCTGGAACCAGACCCAAGCCGCCAAGGCGCTCGGAATCGACCGCGTGACCCTCTACCACAAGATCCGGCGCTATGGGCTGAAGCCGCCCGCCAAGGCGGTGCGCGCGTAGCATGGTGCGGTTGTGATCCTGGCCCCAATCGGCAAATTCCCGGAGGAACTGCTGGCCAACCTCTCGCGGCGCACCGGCATCCCCGTGGGTGCTCCGCGGCTGGATCCCGTCATCGCCTGGAGCCCGATTCGCAGCCAGTACGATTCCACCAAGCTCCTCCGGGAACTCAAGGCGCGCTACGAAGGCGAAGTGCTGGGCGCCACCGCCTGCGACCTGTTCATTCCAGTGCTAACCTTCGTCTTCGGCGAGGCGGAGATGCACGGCCGCGCCGCCCTGTTCTCCATCCACCGTCTGAGGGAGGAGTTCTACGGGCTGCCGGGCAACGCCGCGCTGCTCGAGAGCCGCGCCCTGCGAGAACTAAGGCACGAGATGGGCCATCTGCGCGGGCTGGCCCACTGCCCGGACTGGTCCTGCGTGATGAGTCCGTCGCACTCCGTCGAGAGGGTTGATAATAAGGATGAGGAGTATTGCGCGGGCTGCTCGGAGAGGCTGAGGAGGATAACCGTTGCGCAACTTCGATGAGGCGCCGTTCCTGGTGATCTGGGAGGTGACCCGGGCCTGCGATCTGGCCTGCGTGCATTGCCGCGCTTCGGCGGACCCGGTCCGCCATCCGCTCGAGCTCTCCACTGAAGAGGGCTTCCGGCTGCTCGAAACCATCAAGCAGTTCGGCGACCCGATCATGATCTTCACCGGCGGCGACCCGCTCAAGCGCCCCGACCTTTTCCAGTTGCTCGCGCACAGCGTGGCGCTGGGGCTGCGCACCACTGTTTCTCCGAGTCCCACTCCGCTGCTCGACGCCGAGGCCATCGCCGGATTCAAGCGCGCCGGGGTGGCCCGCATTTCGATCAGCGTGGACGGTTGGGACGCCGCCTCGCACGACGATTTCCGGCAGGTCGCCGGCTCGTTCGAGCGCGCCCTGCTGGCGCTCGAGGAATCCCAGCGCATCGGTCTCTCGACGCAGATCAATACCACCGTGAGCCGGCACAATTACCGCCATCTCGAGGCCATCGCCGATATCGTGGACCGCGTGGGCGCCCAGATGTGGGACGTCTTTTTCCTGGTTCCCACCGGCCGCGGCGCCTCCCAGGCCGAGTTGAACGCGGCCGAGTTCGAGGAAGTGTTCGGGTGGATGTACGAGCGCTCTAAGCGCACCAAGGCGGTCATCAAGACCACCGAAGCCATGCATTACCGCCGCTACCTGGCCCAGCGGCGTAAAGCCGAGGGCGGCGGGAACGGGAAGCGCCACCCCGGCGAGAATCCGCTCAACCGCATGGCCGGCATCAACAGCGGGCGCGGCTTCGTCTTCGTCTCGCGCACCGGAGAGATCTATCCCAGCGGGTTCCTGCCCATCTCCTCGGGCAACGTGCGCCGCCAATCCCTGGTGGATGTCTATCGCAACGCCGCGCTTTTCCGCGTGCTGCGCGACAGCGCGTGCCTGAAGGGCAAGTGCGGGCTGTGCCACTACCGCAACCTGTGCGGAGGCTCCCGCTCCCGTGCCTACGCCCTCACCGGCGACTACCTGGCCGAAGAGCCGCGCTGCATCCACGACTCCACCGCCGAGTGACGCGCGTCAGAAGGTCTCCACCGGCTTCCGTGTGTACGGGGCCAGCACGTAGGGCGAGACCAGGCTCTCGTTGCCGTCCAAGTCCACCGCTTTGACGCCGAACACCAGGTCGTCGATCGAGAGGTTCTCCATCGGGAACTCGGTCGCCTTGCCGGCGAAGATTTCCTTCTCCCAATACGGCGCCGTGGTCGCGCGGATCAGCACCACGTATCCGGCCAAGTCCGCCGCCGGGCCATTCTCCTGCCACCGCAAGAGGGCATCGTAGCCGGATTTCCCGCGGCTCAGCAGCGGGGCGTTCCCCTGGATGGTCACTGGAGCCGGCGGCGCCAGCGCCAAAGTAGCCAGCACGGCCGCATTGATCTTGGCGACGCTCGCGATGTAAGGGAAGGAGACGTTCGCAAGCACATCCTCGGCGTTGTGCTGGTGCGCGTAGTTCTCGTTGGCGGTAGTGAACCGCACCGCCGCGTACCCCGCCTCGCTGAACGGCGTGTGATCCCCGCCGCGCCCGAAGCGGTCGCTCCGAAATACCAGGTTCACCTTCATCCCGGGCAGGTAGCGCTCGCCGATCTCTTTGATACTGCGCGCCAGCTCGCGGGAGGGCGAGTCCTCCGGGGAGGCCGAAAACACGCGCACCTCTGCGTTTTCGACACGGCCGTTGCCGCCCGCGGCGGTCCCAATGATGTCGTTGCTCAGCACGCCGTCGATCATCTGGTTTTCGCGCCGCGCCCGGGCGGCGTACAGCGTGCTCCCCAGCAGGCCCTGCTCCTCGCCGGCAAACGCCGCGAACACCAGCGTCTGCTTGAATTCCCGCCGGCTCATCACGCGCGCCAATTCCATTACTGCCGCGGTCCCGCTGCCGTCGTCGTCGATCCCCGGCGCCACCGCCTCCTCTTGCTTCCCCAGCCAATCCGGTCCGGACATGTTGATCGTGTCGTAGTGGCCGCCCACCATGAACTGCCGCTCCGGGTGGACAGTTCCCGGCAGCACCGCGATCACGTTGGCCAGCTCGATATCCCGCGTGACGCGCCCCTGCTTCTTCACGTTGTAGGAATCCAACCGCACTTGAAGGCGCGGGCTGTAACTCTTGAACTGATCGTAGATCCACTGCCGCGCCGCCATCGCTCCGGGCGACATGATGTTGCGCGTGCCGAACGCCTCCAGCTTCTTGAGCGTCTCCGCGATCCGCTCTTCCGAGATCTCCCCAACGATTTGCCGGACCGCCGGGTTGACCCGTGCCGCTTGCCCGGCGGCCGCCGGAGCCAGTCCAACCGCCGCCATCGCCAAAACCCATCCGCCTGCCACGCTCTTCATTGGTTGATTATGGCGCGGTACTAGCATCAACGCCAGCCCGTTTCCATACAGCCCCCTTTCAAACCCTTCATGCCGTTTTCCGGCACACGGCTTAACGATGATCTTCTGGGTGTGGCTGGCGCCGGGTACTGCACCCTTGTCTGTTGCCTTCGCCGTGACACGAACGGCTCGCCCCTCTCGAACACCTCTCGGATGAGAATTTGACGAGGCTGTCGCGTTCACTGATTGTTGCGGCCCTCTCGTTTGCTTCCCTCTCTTTCAAGGGCTCTTGACACTCCGCTCGGCTCGTTTGGATCTCTCCTCCCGGCTGGAGTCTGCTACCGGGCGCTCCGGCGCTTACCCGGACGGGACTTGCACCTGCTAGAACAACGCGTCTATAAGGTAGCTGCCGCATCCAGGCCTGGACCGGCAGCCACTCCGCTCCGCGCTGCTCTCCAAATAATGGTCTCGCTCTTTGCGATCCACAATATGACGGAACTTCCGGAGTCGCACTTCGTCCTAATCGGTATGGAGCGGTTCCGCTTGTCGGGAGGGCCGAATTGACCGGATTCGGCGAGCGCGGCCTCACGACGTCGGTCAGCCGCTTTCTCCCGCCACCGTCCGGCGCCCCGCCCCGCGTTGTGCCGCCGCCCAATCCAGTTTACGATCAAGGTAGCCCATGGCTCGCTTCACCAAAGCGCTGATCCGCTATCACTTCCACTTCACCACTGCCTCCGGCCTGGCCTTCGACTCCATCCGCGCCCACAAAATGCGCAGTTTCCTCACCCTCCTCGGGGTTATCATCGGCGTGGCCAGCGTCGTCATGGTCGGCGCCGCCATCAGCGGTTTGGGCGCCTATGCCGAGGACAGCACCTCCAAGGTCTTCGGCAGCAAAACCTACCTCATCGCCCAGGTCGCCTCCGCCGTCAGCCGCAAGGAGTTCTTCGAGAAGCTGAAGCGCAACAAGCCCATCCGCCTCGAGGACGTGCGCTATCTGCAGGCCGTCACCGGCGGCGAGATCCTTTACAGCCCCTATAACCGCAAGACCGAAGACGTCTGGCACGACAATCTGCGCCTCGAGGACGCCAACATCTTGGGCGTTTCCTCCCTCATGCCCGAGATGCGCGACATCAACCTCGTCGAGGGCCGCTTCTTCACCGACCAGGAGGAGCGCGCCAACCAGTTCGTCGCCATCATCGGGCAGGATCTGGTCGCCACCCTCTTCCCGACCTCCAACCCCGTCGGCCGCATCGTCAAAATCAAGGGCCACGAGTTCGTGGTTCTGGGCGTCCAAGAGAAGCTCGGCTCCGCCTTCGGCCAGAGTCAGGACAACGGCGTCTACATCCCCTACACCGTCTACACCCGCTTGTACGGCCCCGGCAATTCCATCGCCATCTTCGGCAAGGCCCGCGACGAAACCGGCCTTTCGGTCGCCGAGGCTTTGGACGTCTCGCGCGTCGCCCTGCGCACCCGCTTCCATTCCCGGCCCGGCCAGCCCGACCGTTTCGATACGCTCACCCCGGACGCCATGCTCTCCTTCATCGGCCAGATGTTGGCCATGATCGCGGTCGTGGTGGTCCCCGTCACCATGATCTCCCTAGTAGTCGGCGGTATCGTCATCATGAACATCATGCTGGTCAGCGTCACCGAGCGCACCCACGAGATCGGCGTTCGCAAGTCCCTCGGCGCACGCCAGTCGGACATCCGCATGCAGTTCCTCATCGAAGCCGTCCTCCTCGCGGCGCTAGGCGGCGCCATCGGCGTCCTCGCCGGCGCGGCCTTCACCGAGTTGCTGGCCCGCATCTTCGAGATCAGCCTCCGCATCACCCCGTCCTATGTGGCTTTGGCGCTGATCGTCTCCAGCACCGTGGGCATCGTCTCCGGCGCCTACCCGGCCGTCCGCGCGGCGCGCCTCGACCCCATCGCCGCCTTGCGGAGTGAATAAGCCATGCAAATGACCTGGGGCGAAAACCTGTCCATGGCTCTCTCGGCCGTCTGGGACCACCGTTTCCGCTCCTTGCTTACCGTCCTGGGAATCGTCATCGGTATCACCACCGTGGTCACCGTCAGTAGCCTCCTCACCGGCCTGCGCGACGGCATCGTGGTTTTCTTCCAGGAATTGGGCCCCGACAACGTCTTCCTCTCCAGGACCAGCGGCGATCCCAGCAATCCCTTCCCTCCTCCCAAGGAGGCGCACCGCCGCCCCATCCGTGTCGAGTACGCGGATACCATTAAGCGCCTCTGCCCCTCCGTCGAGCAGGTCGCCATCGCCCTGTTCGTGCCGCCCGTCACCAATGGCAAGCCCCTCATGGCCAAAGTCCCCGGCGCCGATTCCGACCAGATCTCCGTGGTCGGCGATCAGCCCATCTCCTTCGTGATGATCCCCCGCGAACTCTCCGCCGGCCGCTTCTTTACTCCCGAGGAGGATCGCCGCGGCGCCCGCGTCGCCCTGCTCGGCGCCACCATCGCGGACACCTTGTTCCCGGACGGGCACGCTGTGGGCCGCACTGTCCAGGTCGACGGCGCCGAGTATACCGTCTTGGGCGTCTTCGCCAAGGCCAAGGGCGGTTTTTTCGGCCAGAACGGCGTCGACACCCAGATCACCCTCCCCCTCCGCACCACCCAATTACGCTACCCGCAACTGGACCTTTACTTCGTCACCTCCAAGGCTTACCCCGGCTTGCGCCAGCAAGCCTTCGACGAAATCCAGGCCATCATCCGCAAGGTTCGTCGCACGCCGGCCGGCGCTCCCGACGATTTCAGCCTCTCCACCGGGGATCAGATCATCAAGCAATTTGACAGCGTTACCGGCCTCATCGTAATGGTCTCCATTGCCATTTCCGGCCTCGGATTGCTCGTCGGCGGCATCGGCGTCATGAACATCATGCTGGTCAGCGTCACCGAGCGCACCCGCGAGATCGGCGTCCGCAAGGCCATCGGCGCCCGCAAGGTCGACATTGTCTGGCAGTTCCTTCTGGAAGCCATGACCCTCACCGGCGTGGGCGGCGGGCTGGGAATCCTCTTCGCCATCCTGGCCACCCTCCTCGTCGGAGCGCTGTTCCCTTCCCTCCCCTCCAAAGTGCCCCCCTGGGCGGTCTTCACCGGCTTCGGCGTCTCCGTGGCCATCGGCCTCTTCTTCGGCACCTGGCCCGCCATCAAGGCCGCCCGCCTCGACCCCGTCGACGCCCTCCGCTACGAATAAGCCCGATCAGTGCGTCGGCGCGGGCTCCGGCTGAGCGTAGTACCCGGCTCGCGTCCGCGCCGCCAGTCCGGGCTTGCCAATCTTAAGCTCGATCGCATGGAACTCGTCTGGTCCGTCCCCGGGCAGGCCGTCGAAGGTCAGGACGTAAAAGGAACTCGCGTCCGCGACGCACTTCTCGATCTCGCCCGCTACGTCGTTGCTCGAGTTCAGAACCAGGCCTCCGCTTTGAGACGCCAGAACCTGTAGTCCCACGTCTCCCGGCACCGCCCGGCTTACCTTCGTCACCGGTTTCAAAAACTGTTTGTAAAGTGCC
Source organism: Bryobacteraceae bacterium (assembly GCA_052144455.1). Lineage (GTDB taxonomy): Bacteria > Acidobacteriota > Terriglobia > Bryobacterales > Bryobacteraceae > Fen-330. The sequence goes on along the minus strand of JBKQQG010000027.1, from coordinate 921 downwards.
GTCCGCAATCCGGCCGCGTCCGACATCCCCAACGGATCCACAACGTAAAGAGTGATGCGAGCCCCTCGCAGCCGGTCCGAAAGAACCACGATGGAGTCGAAGATCGACCGCTGGGCCTGCGAGGTCATCTGCACGCCAGGGCCGGATAGAAGAGGCCAGCCCGGACTAATCCAGACCACAAGTTTTCGGCCTGGCTTTGCCGCCTCGCGCTCGGCGAACTCCGCCAGCTTTTGAAGCGAGAGATTTAGCCGTTCTTCGGCCCCATAAAACCCTTGTGACCTGCGGCTTGTGCGCAGACCGAATTCGCTCCCATTCAGTTTCGCGATGAGAGCGTTTCCATCTCGAGAAGGCGCCTCCGAGTCCGTGATTCCGTGATCGGAAAAGAAAACCATCGATACCGGCAGCGCGAGCTGACCGCCGTTTCGCCCCAGAAACTTCTCGATGGCATCCCGCTCCGACGCTACGTTCATAAAGGAAGCGTTGACTTCGTCGACCAGCAGAACCGCCTCCATGGGTTCTGCGGCCGCCGCGGTCCCGCCCTCCACGGCCTGAAAAGAAGTAATCTTCTGCGGCTGTTTGTTGTCCAGCAGCGTGAAGTCGGCCTGCTGCAGGCCGCCCACCGGTTTCCCGGACTTGTCCGCCACCACCACATCCAGCGTGATCTGCCGATTCGCGCTGCCCTGCTGGGCCAGCATGAGCGAAGAACAGAACAGATAGATGCCACCCATCCACCGCATATTCATGCAGTTCACCTCATCCTCGCCGGCATCAGCGTATCACAACGGACGCGCCGGCGTGGGGCAGGCAATCTTGATCGGGTGGAGTGCCGGGGATTGCGCCCCGGCACCCTCCCACACCACCGGACGTGCGGTTTTCCGCATCCGGCGGTTGAACCCAGCCGCGTTAGGTCGCGGCAAGACC
>JBKQQG010000026.1:0-21064 GCA_052144455.1 Bryobacteraceae bacterium | reverse complement strand
AACCAAAACCAGGTTTTCCACACCACGCCGCTCCGATTCTGGAGTGAGAAGAAGGGGACACTTCTATCGAGGTGGAGAGGGGGACATTTCTATCGAGGCTTGACACTGGGCAACTGGCCATTGTATTCCCGCCGCGTTGGTGCTATGCTAAGGGCGAACGTGGATTGATTTAAGGCCCCTCGGGGCTCGGCTAATTGCAACCACGCAAAAAAAAGTGCTAAAGGCGGATCGGTCTGACGGAGACGGCGACCCTGTGGCCTTTGGCCCAGGGTCTTTTGTTTTTGGGCCGATTGCGCTTCCTAGCCTCACGGGAGGAACTATGAGCGTTGGGCCCGAATGCGGCGCGCCCAGTCCCGCGCTGCGGGGAATCGAAGGCGAGCTGGTTTCCGTGCGAATTACCATCGAGCCGCGGATGCTCGAGGCGGCGCTCGAAGCGCTGGCCGGGCTGGAGTTTCCCATCAACCCGCAGATCTATCACCATCCCGCCTCGACGGCGGTCGAATTCCCGGCCTGGGCGGGCAGGCTGAACGAAGTCCGGGAGGCGCTACAGCAGCACGGCTTCGACCCGGCGGTATTGAGCGTGCGCAACATGCTGGAGGACATCCGCGCGGTGGCCTAAGGAGAGTGCGCCATGCAGGCGGGGGTCTGTCACGTCTCGCCCTACTCCGGTAGCTGGTATCCGGAAGATCCCTCTGTACTCAGCCGGCTCCTTGACAGCCTGTTCGAAAAGTCGGAACAGCGGACGGGCCCCTATCTGGCGCCGGAGCCGGCCGGATTCGTGGTTCCACACGCGGGCCTGATTTACTCCGGCACTGTCGCGGCAGCCGCTTACCGGCACATGCGCGCCGCCCGGACCGAGCGCGTGGTGCTGCTCGGGTTCGCGCACCGCGGCTCGGCGCCGGGCCCCTGGATTCCCGATGTGGACGCCTATCGCACCCCGCTCGGCGAAGTCGCGGTAGATCGCGAAGCGGCGCGCGAACTGCTGGATTCCGGCGCGTTCCATGCGCTACCCGAGGCCGAGCTGTGCGACCATTCCGTCGAGATCCAATTGCCGCCGATACAGCGGGCGATTCCCGGGGCCACCGTCCTGCCGGTCTATGCCGGCCACCTGGACACCGCGGTCCGCTTCGCCGCGGCCCGCCAGCTCGCGAAGATCCTGGGGCCGGGCACGGTGCTGGCCGCAAGTTCCGATCTGACCCACTTCGGCCGCGCTTTCGGCTACCAGCCTTTTGCGGCCGATGATCGGGCGGCCGGACGGCTGAGGGACCTCGACGAATCCGTGATGGAGGCCGCGGGCAGCCTGTCGGCGGATCTCTTCTTTGCGGCGCTCAAGAGAACCCGTTCGACCGTCTGCGGGTACAATCCCATCGCTTTGCTGCTGGAGACCATGCGCTCGCTGGAGGGTGACGAGATCTTCCAGGAGACGCTCGATTACCAGACCTCGGGCGAGCTCACGGGAGATTACCAGCACTCGGTCAGCTACGGGGCGCTGGGCTACTTTCCGGCGCGCTCGTTTCACCTGGCGCCCCAGGAGCAGGCGCTGCTCTTGGGAAGCGCCCGCCAGACCCTCCGGCATTACCTGGAAACCGGGGAGCCGAAGCCGATCCCGCCGGAGCGGATTACTCCCGGGCTGGAGCGGAAGGCGGGGGCCTTCGTCACGCTCACCAGCCGGGGCGACCTGCGCGGCTGCGTCGGGCGGCGCGCGGCGGAGGACCCGCTGTGGCGGCTGGCGCCCGCCCTCACGCTGGCGGCGGCGCTGGAAGACTCGCGATTCCGGCCCGTGAAGCGGGGCGAGGCCGGGTTGGAGGTCGAGATTTCGGTGCTTTCCCCGCTCAAGTGGATGGCCGACACCAGCGGCTTTCGCGTCAATGAACACGGCGCCCTGCTGGAGGCCGGGCTAAACCACGGTCTGCTGCTGCCCCAGGTGGCCACCGAGCGGAACTGGACCGCGCGCCAGTTCCTGGATGCTCTGGCGCACAAGGCGGGCGTGAGCCAGAGAGTGTATTTCGACGCCTCCACGCGCCTGTTGGTGTTCCGGGCGCAGATCCTGGATTGAGGCTGGAACAGGGTCGCAGCGCCGCTCCGGCATATTGTACGATTCCACAACTATTAATAATTCGTCATTAATTAAGAATTGCGGTTATACTTAATCCCTGCATGCTCCTGCTTACCGGTTCGCCAGGTTCCGGGAAGAGCCACCTGATTGTGGAATCGGTGCGCGCGCACTTGCGCCGCGGGGATTCCGATTTCCGCCTGCTGGTCCCTACGGCCACCATGGCGGAGCACCTGAAGCATCAACTGGCCCGCGAGGATCTTCTGCTGCGCCCCGGAGCGATCTCGACGCTAGCCAGGTTCGTAGCGCCCTGGGTTCGGGAATATCCTGAAATCCCGCCCGCTTCGCTGGAACTGCTGGTGGATCGCGTGCTCTCGGCCAAGGCGCCGGAGCAATTCGCGCGCGTCGCTCGCCTGCCTGGATTCCGGCGCAGCCTATCGGAGCTGATCGAGGAGTTCTCCTCGGCGGGCTGCGATTGCTGGCGGCTGGGGCAACTGCTCGAGGCGGGATTGCCGGAAGCGCCGCTGGCCGGGGCGTTTCTGGCGGTCTACCAGGACGTCGAACAGGAGATGATCCACCGCGGATGGGCGCCCCGCGCGGTTCGACTGAAAGGCGCGGCGGAGGAGATCCGGGCCTTCGGATTGGGGCCTATCCACCGGATCTTCCTGGACGGGTTCTTCACTCTCGGCGCCCCGGAACTGCATCTGATCGATGCGCTGTGCTCCCAGGCTGCCGTCACGGTTGCTTTGCCGTCCTGGGAAGGCTCGGCGGAAGCGCGGGAGGCGCTGCGGGCGATGGGGTTCGCCGAGCGCATCCTGAAAGGCCCCGCCCGCCGCACGCCGCAGCGGACTCTAGTGGCCGCCACCAACATCGACCAGGAGGTGGAAGAGATCGCGCGGCGCATTCTGGAGCAGGCCGGGAAGGGCCGGCAGTTCCGCGAGATGGGGATCGTACTGCGCAGCCGGACGCCCTACGTTCCGGTGCTGCGCACGGTGCTGGAGCGGTTCGGAATCCCGGCGCGCTTCTATTTCTCCGAGCCGCTGGCCGATCATGCGACGGTGCGCTACCTGACCGGGGCGGTCGAGGCGATGCTGGGCGGCTGGGAGCACGCCGATACGCTCGAGTTGCTGAAAATGGCCCCCTCGGGGTTTGGAGCGACGCCCGCCTGCGACCGTTTCGAGTTCGCGGTGCTGAGCCATCTGCCGGGTAATGGGCTGAAACAACTGCGGGAGCTCTCGGACGATCCCAAGCTGCACGCGCTGCTGGACCGCTTGTCCGCGCTCGCACCCTGGGCGGGGATGCGCCAGACGCCGGCCCAGTGGGCGGCGGCGTGCCACACGCTGCGCGGCCTGGTGCGGACGCCGGCCATCGAGGACGGCGTTTCGCACGATCGGGCCGCCATGTGGCGCAGCCAGGCCGCGGCCCTGGAGGCTTTCGGCGCGGCCATCGAGGAGGCCGCCGGCGCCCTGGTGAGCGACCTGCCGGTCCCCTTCTCCGAGTTCTGGCGGGCCCTGACCCTGGTGGCCGCTGGCACTCCGCTTCGCGTCGCCGACGGGCGCCGCAACGTGGTCCACGTGATGGACGTCTACGAAGCGCGGCAGTGGGAGCTGCCCGTGGTCTTCGTGTGCGGACTTCTGGAGAAGCAGTTCCCGGTCTATCCCAGCCCGGAGCCCGTATTCCCGGAGGCCGCCCGGCGCGCCCTGAACCAAGCGGGGCTGAGCCTTTCGACCGCCGCCCGCCGCCAGCGCGAGGAGCGCTTCCTGTTCGAGATGGCCCTCACCCGCGCCACTTCCGAGCTGGTGATCGGCTATCCAGAGTACAACTCCAAGGGCGAGCCGAACCTGCCCTCCTTCTTTCTGGATGAGCTGGCGCTCGCGCCCGTGAAGGCTCGGGGCGGCATTCCGGCGTGCGCCCGGCGCCCCCGGAACCCGCCGCAGCGATATATCGAGGATCGGGACGTCCTGGACAACCTCCGGACGCAGCACCAGGTGATGCGGCCGAGCGCCATCGAGAGTTTTCTGCAATGCCCATTCCAGTTCTTCGTGGCGCACACTCTGGAACTGGAGGAGCCGCCGCCACGGCCGGGCGCACGCCTCTCGGCGCCGCTTCAGGGGCAGATCGTCCACCAGACGCTCTCGGATTTGGAACGCACCGGGAAGCCGCTGAACGCGGTTCTCCAGCGCGTCTTCGAGGAGGCGTGCCAGCGGGAGAGGGTGCTGGACGGATGCCGTACGGAGTTGACCCGGCTGAAGATGCTGCGGGACCTGCACCGGTACCTGGCCCAAGCCGTGTCGTTCGCGGGCTGGAGAACTTCCACGGAGGAGCCGATCCGCTTTCCGCTGGGCGACGGCATCGAGGTCAGCGGCCGCATCGACCGGTTCGAGGTGAGCGAAGACGACCAGGCCGTGGTGTTCGACTTCAAGTACAGCGGGGCGCAAGGCATTCGCAACCGCATACGGGGATACGAAGAGGGCAGGCACGTGCAGGGAGGGCTGTACCTGCTGGGCCTCAACCGGGTGCATGGTTACACGCCGGCGGGCATGTTCTACTGCGGCCTGCGCGGCGAGGTCAATCTGGACGGATGGCACATCGGCCTGCCCGGTCTCGAGCGCGTGGGCACCGCCTGCACGCCGCAGGCGATGTGGGAACAACTCGAGGCCGCGCGCTCCACCGCCTTGCGCGCCGCGGAGGAGATCCTGCGGGGAAAAGTGGAGGCCGCGCCGGAGGATTCCGATCGCTGCCAGTACTGCGCGTTCATGGACCTGTGCCGCGCGTTTGAGAAGACCGCCCCGGCCGCCGCCGAGGGGGCTGCCCAGTGACGCTCACCGAGGAGCAGCGAGCCGGAGTCCAGCGCACGGGACAGGACGTCTGCGTGGTGGCCGGCCCGGGCTCCGGCAAGACGCGCGTGCTGGTGGAGCGCTTCCGGTGGCGGGTCGAGCAGGGCGTCTCCCCGCTGCGCATCCTGGCGGTCACCTTCACGGAGAAGGCGGCCGGCGAGCTCAAGCAGCGGCTGGCGCGCGACTTTGCCGGGCGCCCGGAGCTGCGCGAACAGATCGAGCGCGCCCCCGTGTACACCATCGACGCCTTCTGCGCCCACCTGCTGCGGGAGCATTCCATTCAGGCCGGGATCGATCCGCGCTTCGAGGTGCTGGATGCGGCCGGCGCCCGCGAGGAACTCTCCGGCGCGGCGGAAGAGACGCTGGATAGCCTGTTCGCGGAACAGCCCGATGGCCTGCGCGGGCTGCTTTCGGCGCTGGACCTGGACGACCCGGTGCGCGGTTTGATGGACGTCTACCAGGCCATGCGGGTCACCGCGCTGGATGTGCGGCAGGGCGCCTTCCAGAGAACGGCGGCCAGCGCCGCGGCCTTTCCGAAGCTGCTTCATACCGTCCGCTGGATCGTATCGGAACGGCCGCGCAACTGGAGCCAGGCCCAGAAGCAGGCGCTGGCCCAGATCCAGGAGTGGGGCGTGCGTCTGCTGGCGCTGGAGGACGCGCCGGTGTCTGGGCGGCACTTCGGCGTGCTGGGGGAATTCGACTGCAACCTGAAGACGCTGCGCCGCGACAATCCCATCTACGAGGCGGCCAAAGAGCTGAAGCGCAGTTTGGTTCCGGCGGCAAGGCAAGCGCTCATCGGGGAATACTACGCGCCGCAACGGGCGCTCCTCTTCGATGCCTTGGAGCGGCTGGACCGGACCTACCGGGACCGCAAGCAGGCGCTGAACGCGCTGGACTTCGCCGACCTCGAGGAGTTCGCCATCCGTTTGCTGCGCGACAACGAACCGCTGCGCACCCAGGTCCGCTCGAGCTTCGACGAAGTCCTCATGGACGAGCTCCAGGACACCAATGCGCTCCAGGCCATGCTGATCGACCTGATCCGCGCTCCCGAAGGGTTCTTCGCCGTGGGCGACCTCAACCAGTCCATCTACGGCTTCCGCCACGCCGATCCGGAGGTGTTTAAAAGGTACCGCGACGCCATTCGGGCGCAAGGCTGGGCCGTGGACGAATTGCGGCAGAACCACCGCAGCCGCAAGGCCATCCTGTGTGCGGCCGAGACCGTCTTGCGGGGCGCGGAGGGACTCGAACTGCCGGAGCTCGAAGCCGCGCGGCCGTTCGGCCGGAAAGACGAGCCTTCGGTGGAAGCGATCGCCGCGCTGGCTCACAGCCTCGAGGAAGCCGCGGAGCTGGAAGCGCGCTTGATCGCCCGGCGCATCCGGGCGCTCCAAGGCAAGCTGATGCTGCAGGAGCGGGCGCCAGGGGCGGCGCGGCCCGCGGGCCTGGCGGACATGGCCGTCCTGGTGCGCAACATCAACGCGCTGCCGCCACTCGAGAGCGCCCTGCGCGAGTTGGGGATTCCCTATGTGCTGGGACGCGGAAAGCGCTTCTACGAGGCCCCGGAAGTGGCCGATCTGGTTCACCTTCTGCGGGTGGTCCGCAATCCGCGCGACGAGATCAGTCTGGCAGCCGTGCTCCGATCCCCGCTGGTGGGCGTGCGCAACGAGACCCTGTTCCGCCTCAAGCAGCTCGGCAACCTGGGCGCGGCGCTGGACTGGATCGAGCGCGTGGACTCGACCGCCTTCGACCCCGGTGATCTGGGCCGCCTCCGCTCTTTCCGGGACCGGCTTCGCGACCTGCGCGCCATCGCCGACGACGTTTCGCCGGATCGCCTGCTCCTGCGCGCCATCGACGCGGCGGGATACCAGAACGCGCTGGGCGCGCGGGCCCGCGCGAACCTCAACAAGCTGCTGGCGCGAGTGCGGGAGTGGTTCGACGGCCATCCTCGGCCGCTCGGCCGCCTGGTCGAGGAGCTGGAGTTCCTGCGGGATTCCGACCCCGACGAGCCCAGCGCTCCGCCGCTCGATAGCTCCGATGCGGTGCGGCTGATGACCATTCACGGCGCCAAGGGCCTGGAGTTCCCGGTGGTATTCCTGGCGGCGCTGCACAAAGGCGTGGCCAACGATTCGCCGCCGCTGGCCTTTTCCTCCTCCGCCGGCGTGGTGGCGCGCTGGCTGGATCCCGTCTCCGGCGAGCCCGTGAAGGATCTGCCGTACACCATCTTTTCCGAAGAGCTGCGGCGCAAGTCGCGCGAGGAGGAGAACCGGCTGCTTTACGTGGCCATGACGCGCGCCGAGGAGCACCTGGTGCTTTCCTTCGCGTGTACCGAGCGCGGACCGCGGAATTGGGCGGACCAGATCGCCTCGGGACTGGAGCTGGAGCTGGGCTCGGCCGATAACCGGCCCTTCGTGCAAGAGGCGGGGAAAGTGCGAAGCGCCCGGCGGTTCCTGGTGCGGGTGCTGCGCGCGGACCGGGTCGAGGAGACCGCTCCGGCTGCCGCGCCGCCGCAGATCGTGGACTTCGAAGAGGGCCTCGCGCGGCCCGTGGCGACCGGCCAGCAGGATGCCCGGGCCTCGGCGACCTTCATCGCGCTCTTCCACTCCTGCCCGCGCAGGTATTACCTGCACCGCTACCTGGGATGGGAGGCCGCGCCGCCGGCCCAGGCGGCCCGGGCTGCCGGGGCACAGGACAAGCCCGCCGATCCGAGCGAGCTGGGGCGCCAGGTGCACGATCTGCTGGCCGACGTCCCGGTTGCGGACCCGGCGGTGAAGGCGGTCGAGCTCGCGCTTCGCTTCCGGAACGGCAGTTTAGGCCAGCGTGCCCGCCAGGCGGAGCGCGCCGAGCGCGAATTCGATTTCATGCTGGCCATCGAGGATCTCGTCGTCGAGGGTCGCATCGATCTGTGGTTCGAGGAAAGCGGGCGGTTGGTGCTGGTGGATTACAAGACCGACGACGTGGATGCCGACGCAGCGGCGGCGCGCGCCGAGGACTACGTCCTGCAGCTCCACCTCTACGCGCTGGCGCTCGAGCGCATCGCGGGCCGGCTGCCGGATCAGGCCTGGCTGTGCTTCCTCCGCCCCGACGTGGCGCTGGCCGTCGACGTGGGCGCCGCCGAGATGGCCGCGGCCCGCGAGTCGATCCGGGCTTTCCAGCAGGCGCAATCCGAGATGCGCTTCCCACCCCTGCCCGCCGCCCACTGCCGGCGCTGCCCCTTCTACCGCGGCCTCTGTCCGGCGATGTAGCCCTGCGTTGTATACTCGGCAGAATGGTCAAGAAGATTGCGTATGGACTGCTCGCGGTGCTATTGCTGCTGGTGGTGGGCGTCGCGTCGCTGGTGCGTTTCGATATCCCGCCCGAGCGGTTGCTGGCGAAATACGCCGCGCCGCCGTCGAAGTTCCTGGATGTCGCAGGGCTGAAGGTTCACTACCGCGACCAGGGCCAGGGTTTCCCACTGCTACTGCTGCACGGGGCCGGCTCCTCGCTGCACACTTGGGAGGGCTGGACGCGCGAGCTATCCAAGAACTATCGCGTGATCCGGCTGGATTTGCCGGGCTTCGGGCTGACCGGGCCGAACGCGACCAAGGACTACAGCATGGCGTGGAACGTCCGCTTTCTGACGGCGTTCCTGGACAAGCTGAACGTGGGTGAGTGCTATGTGGCGGGCAACTCTTACGGCGGGCGCATGGCCTGGGAATTCGCCTACGCCCATCCGGAGCGCGTAAAGAAGCTGATCCTGGTGGACGCCAGCGGCTACGCCGTCACACGGCGCAGAATCCTGGCCATACGCCTGGCCAGAATGCCGTTGGTGGGCCGGCTGTTGGTCCACACCACGCCGCGCTTCTTCTTAGCTATAACCCTGCGCGAGATGTACGGCGATCCGCGGCGCCTGAGCGAGGCCATGATCGACCGTTACTACGACCTGCTTTTGCGAGCCGGCAATCGCGAGACGTTCGGCATTCTGAGCCGCGAAACAGTGAGCGATCCCACTGCCAGAATCCGAACGATCAAGGTCCCGACTCTGATTCTGTGGGGGGGCGAGGACCAGTCGGTTCCGGGATCGTACGCCGAACGGTTCCACAGCGATATCCAGGGCTCGAAGCTGATCGTCTATCCGGGCGCCGGGCACGTGCCGATGGAGGAACTCCCCGGCGAATCCAGCCGCGACGCCGCGGCCTTCCTGGGTGCGCTATGAGGATACTCACAGCTCTACTCGTGCTCGCTTTGCGCTGCGCGCTGGCGCAGCCGGATCTGAGCCGAGCGATTCCGATTGGCCTCGAATCGGGGCATGTCCTGATTTCGGCGGTGGCCGTCTCACCGAAGTCCGGCGCGGTCTGGGCGATCAGAGACCCCGACGTACTGTGGCGCCTGGATGCGGACCAACGAAACTGGCGCGCTTTTCCAATCGCCGCGCCGGACGGGTCCAAGATGTATCTCGCGCATTTTCTGCACGTCGCCCCCAAAGGCGGCGTCTACCTGGCCGGACAGACGGGCGAACAGCCGTGGCTGATCAAGATCGCGGAGAGCGGCCAGACGGCCTTCATTCGTCCGATCGACATCCAGGGTCTCCATCCCGCGGGCCTGAAGCCGAACCCGGACGGCACTTGGACCGTCTTCGGCGAGGGGTGGTCGGGCGCCTGTGCCGCACGGATCGACGAAAACGGGCGCAAGATCTGGATGCGGACGTTCCCCAAAGAGAAGCTGGCGACGGCTTTTCTGGGGGCGGTGGTGCTGAAGGACGGCTCCTCGATCCTGGCAGGCAACATCTGGGATTTCCACCAGGGCAAGATCGGCATGGGGCTGGGAAACACGATGCTGGTGAAATTAAACCCCCAGGGAGTAACGGTGGCGGAGAAGGTCTTCCCGGGCCGGAACGCGGTCTTGGCGCATGCCGAGGACGGACAGATCATTCTGATCGACGATCCGCAGAGTTACCCGGCGATCGGGGATCTTCTGAAAAGGGAGAAAGAGTGGCCGATGCGGATGCAATCGTGGTCGGAGGATCTGAGACTGCTGTGGACCGCCGCCATGCCGGGTGTGCTCGCCGAGTTGCTCCCGCCGGAAGTCGTGCCGGCTCCAGGATCGGGGGTCATCGTTTTCAGTAACGGGTTCTTCGCCAAGCCAGCGCTCGCGCGTTACGACGCAGCCGGGAAGCAGCTCTGGGTGTCGCAACTGGAAATTGGATTCGAAGTGCTGGGAGGAGAGTCCGGCAAGTATGCTCTGGCGCAGAGCGGCCCGGACGGGGCCACGCTGACGCGGTTCGAGGAGCCAGCGCCGAACCGGTGAGCCCATTCAAGACGGAAACGACGGCGGCCGGGGCGCTGTCAGCCGCGGGTGTATACTCTGGCCAAGGAGAAACAAATGATCATCCGGATGGGGATTGCGATGGCAGCAATCGCGATGATAGCGGCCGGGCAGAGCGCCGCGCCGAAAATGCAGGATCTCAAGGACGATAGCGGTCAGTGCCGGGCCGCGGCGCCGGCGGACGCCATGCTGCTCGGCAGCTTCATGGCTCGGGGACCGGCGAGCGCTTACATGGTGACTCTGGAACTGGAACGCGGCGAGAAATACCCCGCTCCGATGACGGCGGCGGCGCTTGCGGAGGTCCATTACTCGAAGGCGTTTGAGAACACGGCCGCCCGCCTGTGGGTGGAGAGGGACCCGAAGACGCTGAGCCAGGGCTACCGGGCGTTCCATGTGTACGTGCCCGTGAAAGGCGGGCAGTGCCACCTCAGCATCAGCTTCAAGAGCACGACTCCGGAAGCCGCGCCGAAGCAGATCGCCCAGACGCTGACGGCGGCGAAGTAGAGCCCGGATTGGACTGGCTGCAAAGGAGGCCGGGAATGCGGATCGCCTTTTGGATTCTGATGGCCACGGGCGGCCTGGCGATGGCCGCGGGCGATGGGCCGTGCGACCGGGCCTGCCTGAACGGGTTTGTGGACCGCTATCTGGCGGCGCTGGTCGCCCACGACCCGGCGGGCTTGCCGCTCGCCAAGACGGCCAAGTACACCGAAAACGGCCAGACCTTGAAGCTGGGCGACGGGATGTGGAGAGTCGCGGGCGCGATCGGGAAGTACAAGTTGTACTTCGCCGATCCGGCCAGCGGCGGGGCGGGGTTCTTCGGCGTGGTCGAGGAGAACGGCCATCCCCAGATCCTGGCGCTGCGGCTGAAAATCCAGGAGCGGCGGATTGACGAGATGGAGGCGATCGTGGCGCGCACGACGCCGGGGGCGTGGGCCAATCCCGACGGCCTGACGGAGAAACCGATCTTCAACGAGAGCCTGGCGCCCGGCGAACGGCGCTCCCGCGCGGAGATGCTCTCGATCACAAACTCCTACTTCGAAGGGCTGGAACAGGCGACGGGGAAGCTCACGCCGTTCGACCCGAATTGCACGCGCAGCGAGAACGGGTTTCTGACGGCCAACAACCCGGCGGGAAACCCGATCCAGAAAATGACCTGCGGCCAGCAGTTTGACACCGGCTTCTCGACCTTCATCACCCAGGTGCGCGAGCGGCGGTTCCCGATCGTGGACGAAGAGCGGGGGCTGGTGTACGCCACCATCTTCTTCGATCACGGGGGCGGCGTGAAAACGGTGAAGATGACGAATGGTACGACCTTCAAGGTGCCTCCGCCCTACGACACGCCGTACACATTTCTGATCGGAGAGCTGTTCAAGATCAAGAACGGCAAGATCCAGCAAATCGAAGCGGTGCTGCTGCCGGTTCCGTACGGAATGCCTTCGGGATGGGGCGCCGGGGAGCATTGCGGCCGCGGATGCCTGGAGGGATTCGTGGACCGGTACCTGGATGCGGTGGTGGCGCACGACCCATCGCGGCTGCCGATGGCCAAGGAAGTGAAGTTCACCGAGAACGGCCAGAGGCTGGAGCTGGGGGACGGGCTGTGGGGCACGGCCAGCGCGCGCGGCGCCTACAAGCTGTACGTGGCCGACCCGGACGCGGGCGAGGCGGGCTTCTTCGGCACGATCTTCGAGAACGGCACGCCGGCGATTCTGGCCGTCCGGCTCAAGCTGCGCGAGCGGAAGGTCACGGAGATCGAAACTCTGGTGGCCCGTGGGGAGGCCGGCGGGGCGCATGGCGAGCGGGGCGCGCGGAACCTCGAGAAAATGGGCCGGCCGAATGCGGTGTTCCTCGAGCCGGTCCCGGCGGCGGAGCGGGCCAACCGGGAGGAGCTGATAAAGACCGCCAACCTGTACTTCTCGGGACTGGAACGGAACGACGGCAAGGGTGTCTACCCATTCACCGAGGACTGCAATCGCATCGAGAACGGCGAGCAGACGACCAATCGCCCGCCCGCGCAATCGCCGGGCTGGGGGGACGTGGGGGCGATGGGGTGCAAGGCGCAGTTCGAATCCGGCTTCTTCCACTTCGTGACGCGGATCCGGGACCGCCGATTCGTGGTGGTCGACCGGGAGCGCGGCCTGGCGCTGGCCTTCGTGTTCTTCGATCACGCGGGCAACTGCCAGCCGGTGAAACTGCCGGACGGGCGCACGCTGCCGGCCGGGCCGAGCCGTCCCTTCACCTGGGAGATCGCGGAGTTGTTCAAGATCGAGCGCGGCAAGATCCGGCAGGTTGAAGCGGTGCTGGACCAATGCCCTTACGGCATGACTTCGGGCTGGAGCGGTTGGGAGGAGGGCATGAGCAGCCGCGCCCGCGACGACTCCCGGCCGCTGTCTGCGCCGTAGACCCTAACCCTACGTTTGCGCCCCGCCACTTCTAAGATGATCCGCTGTCTGGCCGATACAGGACATAAGAGCCGGTTCGATTATGTCCTATCCGCTTCTCTGGCTGGTCCTGGCGGTGCTCGCTTTGAGTTCGTGCGCTAGCCGCAAGCCCGTGAGTCCGCTGGACAAAATCGAACAGATCGCGGCTTTACCGTTGGACTCGGCCGAACAGCGAGTGCCTGTCCATCTGAAAGGCTGGGTGACGGTACCAGACCCCACCCTGAACCTGCTGTTTATGGAAGATGGAACGGGCGCCGCACGGGTTCACCTGCCCTTTACTCATATCAGCGCGGAGCCTGGAGCGCTCATTGACGTGGTGGGGACAGTCGCCGCCGGCGGCGCGGAGCCCACCGTGGTGGCGTCGGAGGTCCTGCTCCTGGAGGGTGAGCACGCCTGCCGCGCGCAACCTGCCAGTTTCGCCGATGTCGCCGCCGGACGGACGGGCTTTCGCTACGTGGAAGTCCAGGGCGTGCTGCGCGCTACCTTTAGGGATCAAGCCGGCAGGCAAATCGTGCGGATCGGGGCCAGTGGGAGGGCGCTGGACGCACGCGTCAACGCCCAGGGCTTGCCCACCAAGCAACAACAGGTTGACGGGGAAGTGCGAATTCGCGCCGTCGCCAACATCAGCCGCGACGTCTACGGAAACATCGGCCGAGTTGAGCTTTGGGTCGCCAGATTGGAGGACCTCATACCAGTGGCCGCCCCTCCGGGGGACATTCGTGTCGCCTCTGTTCGAGAGGTCGTTTCGCTTTCCAGCGGCTCGCTGCCGGTGCACGTCCTCCACCTTCGGGGTAGCGTGAGCCGTGACAGTACGCGGGACGGACGCTTCGTCCTTACCGACCCCACCGGCTCCATTCCGCTGGAGGTCGCGCCGGGAGCAGCGCGGATATTGGGAGACGACATCGATGTGTTCGGGTTCGCCGATGGTTCGCACGGCCGGCAAGTCCGGATCGTGGATGCGTCGCTGAATCGGACGCTCTCCGTTCAGCCCGCGGAGAGAGCGCACCGGGAGGTCGCTTCGGTCGCCGAGGTGCATGCGCTCAGCGTGGAAGACGCCGCGCTGTCCCTGCCCGTCCATGTTCGGGCGATTGTGACCTTTATCAACCCGGATTCGAGGACGTTATTCGTCCAGGATGGAACCGGAGCGAGCTACATCTACGCTCCGCGCATTCGCGAATTCAGGGTGACGGCCGGAGATCTCGCCGACGTGTCCGGGGTGACCTCGCCGGGCGGTTTCGCGCCCATCATCGCCAATAGCTGGGTGAGCCGGCTCTCGCCCGGGGCGATGCCCGCTCCCGCACCGGTCTCCTTTGACGACCTGTTCTCCGGCAAACAGGACAGCCTGTGGGTGCAGACGGAAGGGGTAGTCGAGAGCGTTCAGACGGGCGATCAACCCGAGGCTCACGTCTGGTTGCAGTGGGGCCAGCACCGCTACGTCGCTTTGGTGGCCAACCCGAAATCCGCGCCGTTACCGGCGGTAGATGCGCGCGTGCGGATCCGCGGCGTTTGCGCCACCCTCTGCAACACCAGACGGCAGGTCGTCGGCATTCAGCTTTACGTGCCCTCGCCCAGGTATATCGAGACCATCGAAGCAGCCCCGCCCGCGCCTCTGGAAGCACGGCCGATTGACGACGTGCTCCGCTTTTCGGCTCACGATCCATCCGGCCATCGCATTCGAGTGCGCGGCGTGGTATCGCTCGCACAGCCCAGCGGCCCCTCTTACCTTCGCGACGCCACCGCCGGCCTGAGAATCCGGAATCATGCGCCCATCAAGTTGAGGCCTGGCGACAGAGTGGATGTCGTGGGGTTCGCACAAGCAGGCGAGTTTACACCCGAACTACGGGAGGCCGAGATTACCTGGCTGGGAAACGGGCCGCCGCCGAGGCCTGCCCGCATCAATGTGGACGAGGCCCTGGGAGGCACGCACGACGCAGAGCTGGTCGAGATCGACGCGCTGTTGGTCGATCAGATCGTCAACGGCAGCCAAAGCTCGCTGGTCCTGCGATCCGGCGGCAAACTCTTCCACGCCACGCTGGAACACGGGTCCCTGGCCTCCGTCGAGAAAGGCAGCATCGTCAGGGTGACCGGGATTTGCTCGATTGAATCGGCGGGGAATCTGGCCTTCCTGGTGCCCAAGGGGTTCAGCCTCACTCTGGGCAGCCCGAACGATGTCGTGGTGGTGAGAGCCGCGGCATGGTTGACTGGCAGCCGCCTGCTGACTGTTCTCGGCTCCATGGGGCTGCTCCTGGCTGTGGTGCTCGCGTGGGTCGGCGTTTTGCGTCACCGGGTCCGAGTGCAAACTTCAGTGATCCAGAAAAAGCTCGAAGAGGCGGCGTCCCTCAAGGAAGCCGCCCAGGAGGCCAGCCGCGCGAAGAGCGAGTTCCTGGCTAACATGAGCCATGAGATCCGAACTCCCATGAACGGCGTCATCGGAATGCAAACGCTGGCCCTGGACACGGCTCTGACACCGGAGCAGCGCGACTACATCGAGACTGCGCAGTCGTCGGCGCAATCGTTGCTTTCGCTTCTCAACGAGATCCTGGACCTCTCGAAGATCGAAGCGTCGCGGCTGGAGATCGAATCGGCGCCGTTCCATCCGGCTCACCTCATCCAGGCAGTCCTGGCGACGATGGTGGGATGCGCGCAGCAGAAGGGTTTGGAACTCACAGCCACGGTTGCGGCGGACGTCCCGGCCACGGTGTTGGGGGACGAATTGCGTCTGCGGCAGGTGCTCCTCAATCTGGTAGGGAACGCCGTGAAGTTCACTGCAGCGGGGAGCGTCCATGTGAGTCTGGAGGTGGAATCGCTCGCGGCCGATGCAGCTACTTTTCGCTTCTCGGTCGCCGACACCGGCATTGGCATACCGGAAGACAAGAGGAGAACCATTTTCGAGCCCTTCCGGCAGGCCGATGGTTCGGTGGCGCGGCAATACGGGGGAACAGGCCTGGGGTTGTCGATTTCGACGCGTCTGGTGGAACTCATGGGCGGGCAGATATCGGTAGAGAGCGATGTCGGGCGTGGCAGCACCTTCCGGTTCACGGCGCGGGTGGGCGTAGGCGCGGCGGGGCTGGAGTGCGGGGGATCCGAGCAAACGACTGTGCATCCGACGGAGGCTCGGGGGCGGCTCCGCATCCTGTTGGCGGAGGACAATCCCGTGAACCAGAAGGTCGCACGCCACCTGCTGGAGCGGGCTGGTCACGATGTCGAGGTGGTGGGCGACGGAGAAGCCGCGGTAGAGCGATGGGCCGCCGAAGATTTTGACGTCATCCTGATGGATGTACAGATGCCGAGGATGGACGGCCAGGCAGCGACTAAGGCGATTCGCGATCGCGAGCGCGGAACCGACGCGCACACGCCGATCGTCGCGATGACGGCGCTGGCGATGGCCGGAGATCGCGAGCGCTGCGTAGCCGCGGGAATGGACGGCTATATCTCGAAGCCCATCGACAAGGGCGAGTTGATGGGCGCGCTTCAGCGCCTGGTCAGGCAAGATCAACGGGAACCGCAAGTGTGAGAGCCGGCGGCTACTCCCAGCCGTTGGCGGCGCCGTAGGGCAACAGAAAACCGTTGGCCTCGATCTCGTGGAGCTGGCCGCCGCGGATCTTGAAGATCTCGCCGGCCTGGAGATTGATGGGGCCGAAGGGCCTGGGGATGGTGGTGACGCCGGGCACGCCGACGATGCGGATGGAGCGGACATCGCCGCGATGAACGAACATCGGGAAAGCGAAGACCAGGCCGTATTCCTCATCGACGATCAGCAGGCGGCGCGGGCGGATACGAGTGATGTAGCTGAGATTGCGGGTGTCGATCTGGTCGCCGCAATTCAGGGCGTCGATGGCGGCGCTGGCGGGGTCGGCGCCGGGGTGCGGGGTCTTATTGGTGGTGGTCTGGACGCCGTTTTCGTGGCGCTCGCAATCGGGGGCGAAGGGCGCGAGGCGGGAGTTGGTGCGCTCGATGGAGTCGAAATAGGAGTCGGCGATGGAGAGCATACGCTGGCGGGAGACGCGCTCGGCGGGCGGGACCGGCTGCACGAGGCCGGGCCGGGGCGTCACCAGGCCGGCGGCTCCCAAAGGCCCCAGGTAGCGCGCCACGACGTGCTCGATTTCCCGGATCTTGCCGTCTTCCACTTTGAGCCGCAGAGCCAGGAGGACGGGCTTGTCGAACTCCTGGACGACGCCGAAGAAGCCGGCCTGGCCCCAAGTTGGATCGGCGGCGTAGATCTTGAAGGTGGCGGGGCCGGCGGAGGCGCCCACCCAGAGGCCGTCGCCCAATGGAATGGTGGCCGTGTTCTCGGTGAACTTGAACGGGGCCGCCAGGGGCAGGCCGGAGGGATCGTGCTTGACCAGGGCGGCCAGGTACTGGTCGACGATGGCGACGAGGCAAGCGCGATCGCAGGTGGGCGCGGCAAGCGCTGGAACGGCGCAGAGGGTCAGCGCGGCGATGAATCGCTTAGTCAAACCAGTTCCTCGCGCTTTTCGATGAGGAGCTTGTCGCCACTGGCGATGTAGTCGGCTTGCATGCGGATGCGCGGGAGGGCGTCGCGAATGAACTTCTCGGCGGGGGTCGCGCGGGCGGGATCGGCCTCGGCCTGGACCAGCAGGAGATGGCAGCCGAGGGCGTCGCAGGCCATATCGACCAGGCGGCGGGCGGTCAGCTCGCTGTAAGTGCGGTCGTTGAAGTTCTTGAGAAAGGTCACGCAGTAGGCGAGCCGCTCGCGGGTCTCGCGGGCTAGGGAGGCGAGCTTCATCAGCTCGGGGCGGAACTGGCGCTCGCCGAGCTGAGCGAGGTAGTTACTAAATGCGCCGCTGGTGATGCCGACGGAGGCGCCAACCACCTGGAGCTGGGTGGTGCCTTCGTAGATGGTGGTGATGCGCGCATCGCGGGAGAGGCGCTCGACGGGGAATTCCTGCATGTAACCGGTGCCGCCGTGGATCTGTATGGCGTCGTAAGTCACCTGAACGGCCATCTCCGAGGAGTAAGCTTTGGCGAGCGGCGTGAGCAACGCGGCGTAAGTGGAGACCTCTTTGAGGCGGGCGCGCAGGGCGGTATCCGGAGTCTTGTCGAGCTGGTGCTCCAACATGCGGCGGGCATCCACCAGGCGGCTGGCTTCGTAAGTGATGGCGCGGGCCACCTGGATCTGGGACTTCATGCGGGCCAGCAGGTCGTAGACTTGCGGCATTTCGATGATGGGGCGCTTGAACTGTACGCGGCTGCGGGCGTACTTGCGGGCCTCCTCGTAGGCGGCCTGGGCGATGCCGATGGCCTGGCCGGCGACGGCGACGCGGGCCCCGTTCATCAGCGACATAACGTAGCGAATGAGACCCATGCGGCGCTGGCCAACCAGGGTCGCGGGGACTCCGTTGAACTGCAACTCGCAGGTGGGGGAGCCATGAATGCCGAGTTTGTGCTCGATGCGGCGGACGATCAGCTCGGGGCACTTCTCGCAGACGAACATGCTGAGGCCGCGGCCGTCCACGCTGCCTTCCTCCGAGCGGGCCAGCACTAAGCTCACGTCGGCACAGCCGTTGGTGATGAAGCGCTTCACGCCGTAGAGCTTCCATTGGCCATCGTCTTGAAGAACGGCCTTGAGGCGGACGGCTTGTAAGTCGCTGCCGGCGTCGGGCTCCGTGAGGGTCATGGCGCCGGTGATCTTGCCGCTGGCGAACATGGGCAGGTAATGGTCCTTCAACTTGTCGTCGCCGAATTCGTAAATGGTTTCGGCGATGTCCTGAAGGCTGAACAGGTTCATCAGGCTGGCGTCGGCCTGGGCGACCATCTCGATGGCGATGCTGTAGAGCAAGCCGGGGAAATTGAGGCCGCCGTACTGGCGGGGCAGCATCATGCCCATCAGACCGGACTTGGCGAGGACGGCCATGCCCTTAATGGTGCCTTTGGCGTAGGTGACCTCGTGGCCGTCAAAGTGCGCGCCCTCGCGGTCGACCTCGGGGGCGAGCGGGGCGATCTCTTTGGCGACGATCGCGCCCGCCATATCGAGCACGGTGCGGTAGCCCTCGAGGGCGTCGGCGTAGGAAAGCGGGGCGTCGTCGTACTGGCCGACCTGGGAGTAGTTGTCCTCCAGATTGGCGACGACATCCTCGAGGCCGAGGTGGTTGAAGTGCCACTGAATGTCCGGGTTTTCGGTGAAGAAGTTATCCACGTTTATCTCCGAGTAAGTGGCAAGCTAAAGCTTACCCTACCTACAGCTTTCCTTTAAGAGCTTTGATGAGCCTGGGGATCACCTCGCGCACGTCGCCGACGATGCCGTAATGGGCCACGCCGAAGATGGGGGCCTCGGCGTCGCGATTGATGGCCAGGATCTTGGCCGATTCCTCCATGCCGGCACGATGCTGGACAGCGCCGGAAATGCCGCAGGCGATGTAGAGCTTGGGGCGCACGGTGGTTCCGGTCTGGCCGACCTGGTGGTCGGCGTGGACGAAGCCGGCGTCCACGGCCGCGCGCGATCCGGCGACGGCTGCGCCGAGCACCGCGGCCAGCTCGTGAATCAGCCCGAAGCCTTCCTTGGAGCCCATGCCGTAACCGCCGGAGACAATGATCGGGGCGGAGCGCAGGTCCACGCGGCGGGGCTGAGTGTGGCGCTCGAGGAGGGTGACGAAGTCCGGCTCGGAATCCAGTGCGACCGGAATCTCGACTAGCGTTCCGGAGCGGCCCGGGACCGGCTCGGGAACGTGCATGACGCCCTCGCGCACGGTGGCCATTTCCGGAAGGACGTCCGGGCTGACGATGGTGGCGATGATGTTGCCGCCCCAGGCCGGGCGGATCTGCATCAGCTTCTGCTGGTAAAGGCGGCCGGCGGATTCGTAGGAATCGATGCGGAGGTCGGTGCAATCGGCGGTCAGGCCGGTCTTGAGCGCGGAGGCGACGCGCGGAGCCAGGTCGCGGCCGTGGGGCGTGGCGCCGTAGAGGACGATCTCCGGCTTGCGCTCCCGGATGGCGTCGGTGAGCACACGGGTGAACGGCAGGGTGGTGTAGCGGGCCAGGCGGGCGTCCTGGGCGGCATAGACGATGTCCGCGCCGTAGGTGAAGAGACAGGCCGCGAGCGGCTTAGTGTCGCTAGCCAGGACGATGGCGGCGAGGGGAACGCCCAGAATCCCGGCCAGCTCTCTTCCCTTCCCCAACAGCTCGAGCGAGACGTCGGCGATCTTGCCGTCGTCGACCTCGACGTAAACCCAAACTTCGCCGTGTTGTGCCATTAGCCGAACGTCCTCTCTTCGACCAGCTCCGAGACGAGATCGCGAACACCGGTGTCGTCGGGGTTGTAGAGCTTCAAGTTTCGGCCCGCCAGGACCACGTTTTCAATCTTCTTGACCTTGGTGGGCGAGCCGGAAATGCCGATGCGGGCCAGGTCGGCGGCGATGTTTTCGGCTCCCCAGGTTTCGATGAAGAGGCCCTTCTTTTGGAGGCCCTCGACCACCTCATCCACGGATCGGCCCTGGCGTTTGGCCTCCGCCTCGATCTCGAAACCGGAGCGAGCGCGGCGGTACTTGAGGAGCAGGCGGGCATTGGGCCAGCGGGGCGAATTCGCCGACTTCGGAACCGTGAGCAGGACCGGGAGGCGGGCGTCGACGGTTTCCTGGGCGCGGCCGAGGTCGCGGCGGATGCGGGCGCGATCGCCGTCGAGTTCCAGGACCTTATCGGCAAAGGTGGCCTGGGAGATGCCCAACTTCTCGGCGACTTGCGGGCCGACTTGGGCGGTGTCGCCATCGATGGCCTGGCGTCCGCAGAGAACCATGTCGTAGGGCGAGAGGTGGGTCTGGATGGCTTGGGCGATGGTGTAGGAGGTGGCCAGGGTGTCGGAGGCAGCGAATCGGCGGTCGCTGAGGAGGATGACGCGGTCGGCTCCGCGGCAGAGGGAATCCTTGAGGATGTCGGCGGCGCGGGGCGGTCCCATGGTGACGACGATGACTTCGCCACCGAAGCGCTCCTTGAGTTCGAGGGCCATTTCGAGGGCGTTGAGGTCCTCGGGATTAAAGATGGCCTCGAGGGCGTTGCGGTTGACGGTGCCGTCGGGCTTCATGACCTCGCCGGAGACGTTTTTGGTGTCGGGCACCTGTTTGGCAAGCACAATGATTCGCAGGGGCAAATTCCCTCCTAGGGATCACGGAGACATACGAGGGCGGGTCGGAATGGCTCGGCCCGCGCACCCTCTAACTTGATCGAGGCCAACAGAGTAAAGACAGACAAGCTTAGCAGAGTTGGGGGGGGGCGTGCCACCTGCGCTGCCGCGCGGCAGCGGTTTCGGAAGTTCCGCGAAGCAGGGGTCGGGGCAGTGGAGGGAAATCGGGCCGAGGGAGAGGCGGCGTTGCGGGGGCCGTTGAGCGACGGCGAGTTCCCGACGGGTTGATCCTCCACGGAAAGCGGCCGAGTTGTCAAAGAGCAGCGGAATGCTGCTGCCGTCCGCGCGGCGCTGGGGTCAACCA
>JBKQQG010000025.1:0-36144 GCA_052144455.1 Bryobacteraceae bacterium | reverse complement strand
ACGGCCGACGCTGCCGGTTGTGGTTCCAGACGCGGCCGGGGAGTTACAACGCGGCCAGTTTGATTGGGTTTCTGAAGGATCTCAAGAAGCATCTGGGCGGGCACAAAGCCATCCTGGTCTGGGACGGATTGCCGGCGCACAAGAGCCGGGAGATGCAGGATTACCTGCAAACGCAGAAGAGTTGGCTGGAAGTGGAGAGGTTGCCGGGCTACTCACCGGATCTGAATCCCGTGGAGCCGGTATGGGGAAATGTCAAGGGGCAGGAGGTTGCCAACCGCTGCGCGACGAACCTCGGCGAATCGAGAAGCGCACTCCGCAGCGGCTTGGCAAGGGTCCGGCGGTCTGGCAGCCTGCCGTTTTCTTTCTTGCACCACGCGGGTCTCTCTTTTTGGCCACTCTGCCACTGTATTATGCGAGACTCAGTAAGTAGATGAAAATGAATGGTGGGCGCGACAGGACTCAAACCTGTGACCTCCTGCGTGTGAAGCGCCCAGGTGGCCTCTTTTGAGTCCATGAATTTCTATTGTGTCCTTCGTGTTTCAACAATTTGGAGCGTCTGCTTTCGGTCAGCCAACAACCTCGGAGAACTCAATCAGATCCGTCTTGATACGGTTCTGATACGACGAATCCGTTGCTGGGCCGGATGCTTGAAAAGCATCTCCGCCGCATGGACCGCGCAAGCAACTCGTGGGGCGGGAGGTGATCCGCCAACTGGGCGAAGACGATGCGACCGACGTGCATGCCTCATTCTCAGGCCGCGCTTGAGCAGAGCCACAGGGAGGCCAATACCGCCGGTGGAAGTTCAAATCGAAAAAACTCGGAAGACCACTCATGCTCATGACAGTATTGGAGTTATCGGCAAGTACCGAAGCGATATCCGGACCGCGGTGGTACGGGATGGAGGTGTTTCCGGTCAATGCCAAGCACACACGGAATCTGCCCCTACGCGTGAGGTCGGGCTGCGCGCTGCTGGAATCTATGTAGGAATGTCGATAGGCTCTTCCCTCTTTCCGAGATACTTCTTCGAGGATTCGATCCTCTGAGTCTGGCGCGGGCATGCCTGTTCCCCGAGCGTGGCCGGGGGCAGAGCGCTCGGCGAAGCGCTGGGCGCTGTGTGGCACTGGTCGCGCCCCGGCGGGCGCGGATTCCCTTGAAACCCCTATCGGCATTGCCCCCAGGGCAACGCGGCCGCCTGCGGCCCGCGCACCGAACCGGGAACCCACCTTCCACAGCAACCCCATGAAGCCAAGAGTCTTTCACATCCTCGCGCAGAGCCCGCTTTCATTTCACGTCGCTCCGGAGGAAGAGACGGTAAAAAGGCGAGAGGTGATGTGCTATATTGGTCTGTCGTTCGACATAAGGGCTGCTTCCGCGGGACTAGACGCCCGCAATTGCCACATGGCGGACTTCGCGGCGCCTGCAACGGCAGGGCGCCTTTGTGCACCACTCCGGGAGGAGGTAGCCTATGCCTACAGCCCTCAGGGAGCTGTTTCGGTATCGGGAGTTCTTCGCGCAGATCGTCCTGCAACAGATCAGGACACGCTACCGCGGTTCTGTGTTGGGTTTCTTATGGACGTTGCTGAATCCGCTAATGGTATTTCTGAGTTTGTCCTTCATTTTTTCTTACATCAACCATTCGAATCTGAAGACTTTCGGCGTCTATTTCTTCAGCGGCTATGTGCCTTGGATCTTCTTCAACAACGTGACAGTCGGCGCGACCAATGCGATTGTGGGCAATTCGCTGTACGTCACCAGGGTTTATGCGCCGCGTCTGATCTTCCCACTGGCGACGGTTGCGGTCAATCTGGTCGACTTGGGCGCGGGGCTGGCGATCCTGGTGGCGCTGGTGCTGGTCATGGGCGCCCCTCTCACCGCCGCCTGGCTCGTCGTCCCTCTGGGCGTGCTTCTGCTGGCGCTATTCGCGGCGGGTCTCGGCCTGCTATTTGCGGCCATGGGCGTCTTCTTTCGCGATCTCCAGTTTCTCTGGCCTAATGTCACGTTCTTGCTTTTTTTTCTCTGCCCGATCCTCTATCCGGTGGAGCGCCTCCCGCCCAGCGCTCGCGAGTACATGCAACTTAATCCCGTAGTGCCGTTTCTGCAGTTTTTTCAGGAGCCGGCGTTTAGCGGCAAGATGCCGTCGCTGCAGACGGTTTTCTATGCCCTGTTTCTAGCTATGGCTGCGGCGGTGGCCGGGTATGCCACTTTTGTGCGTACAGAGCGCCGCTTCTATCTCTATATATAGGTGCCGGTTTATGCAAGCGGTCAAGAGCCCTTGGGCAAAGCGAGCCGGGTCCCCGTCCCCGGAAGTGGGGGGGCCGAGTGTCGTTCTGGACAATGTGGGAGTCCGTTACCGATTGCTGACGGAAGACCAGCGGACGATCAAAGGGCGCGTGCTCGGGCTGCTTTCGCAACGCGCTAGCGTCAAGGCCGACTTCTGGGCGCTTCGGGGTGTCGGTCTGGCGATCCGGAGCGGCGACGTGCTGGGCGTTATCGGACCCAATGGCGCCGGGAAAAGCACCCTTCTCCGGGTCCTTTCTTCCGTGATCTCTCCCACCGAGGGACGATGTACGGTGCAAGGCCGTCTGACGCCGCTGCTGGAGCTCGGCGGCGCTTTCAACTTCGAGTTGACGGGCCGGGAGAACGCATATCTGCTGGGCGCTATCTTCCAGAAGTCCCGCAAGGAAATGAGCGAACTGCTTCCGAAGATCGTCAACTTCTGCGAACTCGGCCCATTCTTCGACGTTCCAATCAAGGCATACTCATCCGGCATGGTGGCGCGTCTCGCTTTTGCCGTTTCGGCTCAATTGGATCCGGAGATCCTGGTCCTCGACGAGGTGATGAGCGTCGGCGACGAGCACTTCCAGCACAAGTCGCTTATGCGCACGAGGAAACTGATCGAGGCGGGGAGCATCGTCGTGATTGTCTCTCACAACCTGGACCTCATCGGACATTTCTGTAACCGCGCGATCTGGTTGTCGAAGGGGAGGCTGGCAGCCGATGGAAAACCCGGCGAGGTTGTCGCGCGGTACCGCCGCGAGAGCCTCTGAGGCGGAGTGCGGCATGGGGTCGATGCCCGGCTCGGCGGATTCCGACCGGCCTGAGGCGCCGGTCGTAGACGTGCAGGCCGTCATGCAGGGAGTCAGGCTCCGCGCACGACAGCGCCGGAGCGAAAACGCCGAGATCCGGCGGCTCGCGGAGCAGGTTGTCAGTCCTGCCCTGGAGTTGGCCTTGAGCCGGCTGGATGCGCATCTGCAAGATCTGCGCCGCAGCGCGCCGGTGGTCGGCGCCCTGCCTCCCACTCCGCGAACCTTGCGGGGGCGGATGGGGGCTGTCATGGTGGCGCTAATCCGCCGGGCGCTGTTCTGGTTCATCCCTCCGCTGGAGAGTTCGCAGGCCGCGATGCTGGGCGCCCTGGAAGCGCAGTACCGCGCCCTGATGGAGACCACCGCCGCCTTGCGGGATCTCAACGCCGAGCTCATCGCGCTCCGGGCGGCGACCTCAAGCCGGCAGGAGGGCTCGGAGCGGAGTCCGGAGTGACCCCCAGGCGCCCTCGCATTCTGCTCGCCATCCCGACCTTCATGCCCCATGATGCGGTCGGCAACGACGTGCTGGGTATGGCGGAGTGCTTTCAGTCGGCCGGCTGCCCCACCACGATTTTCTCCCAGTGGATCCATCCGGCCCGGGAGCACTGCACGCGGCGGATCGACCTGGAGAGCGAGGCTACCTGGCGCTGCCCCGAAGATATTCTGATCTATCACCATGCCCTGCACTGGGAGCTCGGGGAGGCGCTGCTCGCCAACACCCGGACCAAAGTGGTGATCAAGTACCACAACGTAACTCCTCCCGGCTATTTCGGGAGTTACTCCGACTACTTGTTCCAGGCCTGCCGGGACGGCGTGGAGGCGACCGGGCGCATCGCCCGGCATGGGCGGGCCTGGTTCTGGGCGGATTCGGGGTTCAGCGCCGAGGAATTGGTGCGGATGGGTGCGCCCGCGGAACGGTGCCGTGTGGTGGCGCCTTGCCACCGTATCGAGGAGGAGCTAGCCCCGGCTCCGCTCGACAACGTTGTGCTCGGGCGGTACCGCACCGGCGCCAGCATCCTCTTTGTGGGCTGGTTGCGCCCGAACAAGGGGCACCGGAAGGCCATCGAGGTATACGCCCAGTATTGCAGCCTCTCCGACCGGGCGTCGCGTCTGCTGCTGGTCGGGGGCAGCGATCCGAACCTCAAGTGCTACGAAGACGATCTGCGGGCGCACGCCGTGCGTCTGGGAGTGGATCGCCGCGTCGATTTTGCGATGGGCGTTACCCCGGCTCAGTTGCGGTCCTTCTACCTGGCGGCGAGCGTCTTCCTGTGCGTCAGCGAGCACGAGGGCTTTTGCGTTCCGCTGATCGAGTCCATGTTCTTCCGGCTGCCCATCGTCACCTGGGCCACCACCGCCGTCCGAGAGACCTGTGCCGGCGCCGGGATCGTCTTCGAGGACTTCCAGGCCGCCCGGCTGGCGGAGTCCATCGACGAGTGTGTGGAGAACGCGGCTCTGGCGTGTGAACTGGCCGAGCGGGGCCGCCTCCGCTACGAAAGGCTATTCCGGCCGGCCGCCATTCAGAGACGCCTGCGGGAACTGCTGGCCGAAGTGGAGGAAAGCGGATGAAATCCAGCCCGGCAGCCGGCCGCCAACCGCGGCACTTGTGGGATACTGACTTTCCAGGCGTGCCCGGATACGGAGCGGGCGCTCTTCGGCATCGGAGGAGGGCTTGAGAAAACCCCGAGTCCATTTGGCGCTTCCCTCGTTCTGGCCTCAAGATGCCGTCGGCAACGACGTTTTGGGGATGAGGGCGTGGTTGCAGGAGGCTGGATACGAAGCCACCATCTTCGCCACCTGGATGGACCCGCGCTACGAGGGCTGCGCGCAGGTGCTGAATCCGAATGCCTCGATCTGGCGTTGCCCGGACGACATTCTGGTTTATCACCACGCCATTTACTGGGAGGCGGGCGAACGGCTGCTGGAGAGAGCCAAAACCAAGACCGCCATTCGCTATCACAACGTCACGCCGCCCCATTTTTTCAAAAGCTATTCCCAACATTACTATGACGCCTGCACGAGTGGGCTGGCGGCCTCCGAGCGGCTGGCGCGCCAAGGAGGCGTTCATTTCTGGGGAGATTCCCAATTCAATCTGGAGGACCTGATCCGTTTCGGAGCGCCACGGGATCGTTGCCGGGTCCTCCCACCCATGCACCGCATCGAGGAGGAACTGGCCAGCGCGCCGTTCGACAGCGTCGTCGCCGGAGATTACCGCAAAGCGCGCCCCAGCATTCTGTTCGTCGGCGGCATTCGTCCCAACAAGGGACATCGCAAGGCGATCGAAGCGTTTGCCGGTTACCGGCGCATTTCGGACGCGCCCTCGCGGCTGGTGTTTGTCGGCAGGTTCGATTCCTCCTTAAACAAGTACCTGGAGGAGATTCGGGCTTACGCCGAAGAGTGCCGCGTCGCCGCCGGCGTCCGTTTCGTTTTTTCGGCGACGCCCGCGCAGTTGCGGGCTTACTACCTGACCAGCTCGGTTTTCCTTTGCACCAGCGAACACGAGGGGTTTTGTGTGCCGCTGGTCGAGGCGATGTTCTTCCGCACGCCCATCGTGGCCTGGCAGACGACGGCCATCGGCGAAACCTGCGGGCCGGCCGGCCTTCTGTTCCGGGAATTCAGCGCCGAGGCGCTGGCCGGGGCGATCGACGAGTGCGTCGAGAATCCGGCGATCGCGCGCCAACTGGCCGATCGCGGGCGGGCCCAATACGAGAGCCGGTTCCACCGTTGCGCCATCGGGGCGCGGCTGCTGGAACTGGTGCGGGAGTTGGAGCAACTCTGATGCAGCCTGGAGCGGGAAAGCGTCGGATCGCATTCGTCGTCCAGCGTTACGGCGACCAAATCACAGGCGGCGCCGAAGCGCTCTGCCGGCAGATTGCCGAACGGATGGCGCGGTATTACGAGGTGGAGGTGCTGACCACCACCGCGCTCGACCACTTAAGCTGGAAGAATGTCCTGCCTGCCGGACGCGAGGAGCTAAACGGGGTCGTGGTGCGGCGGTTCCCCTCGGCGACCGAGCGCAACCTGGTCGAGTTTCACAAGATCTACGACCGCATCTTCCTCACGCAGCTCACGCCGGAGGAGGAGTACGAGATGCTGCGCCACCAGGGCCCCAACTGCCCGAAGCTGATCGAGTACCTGCGGAACTCGGCCGATCGGTACGGCGCCTTCGTGTTCTTCACCTACCTGTACTACCCCACCTGCCTCGGGTTGCCGCTGGTGAAGTCAAAGGCTGCTCTTGTGCCGGCCGCCCACGACGAAACCTCCCTGTATATGCACTTGCTGGACGACTTGTTTCGGCAGACGCCGTTCCTGCTGTTCAACAGCCACGAGGAACGCCACCTGTGGCAGCGGCGGTTCAACCTGCCGGCTGGCGTCGGCCGGGTGGTCGGCACGGGCGTCGAACCCACCGACCCGGGGCCGCCAGACGCCGCCTGGCCGGACCTGGCCGAGCGCATCGGGGCCTCGCGAGTGCTGGCCTATCTGGGCCGCGTCGAAAACGGCAAGGGCTGCGACGAGCTGGTGGACTTCTTCCTCCGCTACGTGGAGAAGGCCGGCCGCCGGGACCTGCTGCTCCTGTTGGTGGGCCGCCGTACGCTGCCGATTCCCGACCATCCCCAGATTCTCTCCACCGGGTATGTCTCGGAGTACCTCAAGCGGCAATTGCTGCTCCGGGCCGACATCGTAGTGGCCAGTTCCCCGTTTGAAAGCCTTTCCCTTACGGCCCTGGAGGCGCTGCTGTTCGAGCGGCCACTGCTGGTGAATGGCCATTGTCCGGTGCTGGTGGGCCACTGCCTGCGCTCCAACGGCGGTCTCTGGTATCGCGATTACGAGGAGTTCTCCGAGGCGCTGGCCACGCTGTTGGACGATCCCGAACTGCGGAGGGCCATGGGCGCGCAGGGGCGGCGCTACGTCGAGGAGAACTACCGATGGGAGACCGTGGAGCAAGCCTACCGGGAGGTGCTGGAGGCCATCCTCGCCGGCGGCGCGGGCGGGCGCGAGGAGCGCCTGAGGTGACACACTTGCCGGCGTTCCGACGCAAGAGCGGCGTCAAGCCGCCGACTTGCCGCGTGGAACACAGCGAGTTCCTGCACGCTGTGTACCGGGCGTGTTTGCACCGGGAGCCGGACCCGGGCGGTTTACGCCGCTACCTGGAACAACTTGAGTCGAACACGCTGGATTGGGAGGGCGTCCTGCGCGCGGTGCTCGGCTCGGAGGAGTTCCTGTCTCGGCAGGGAGCGCGGCTACTCGAGGAGAGTGCCATGCACGGTGTCCACGGCGCGCGCAGGATTCTCTTCCGCGAACTCCTTCCAAAAGCCGAAGTGGTTGTCGATCTAGGCGGAGCTTCGTCTTGCGATCCCGAAGGCGCGTTGTTCGCGTTAGGATATCCTCACGCTCCCAGGGCTCTGACGATCGTGGACCTGCCGCCGGACAAACGCCTCCTTCAGTCGGGAACGGCCACGCCGCAGGATCTGAGGGCCGCCCGTGGGACCCGGATACAATACCTCTACGGCTCGATGGGCGACTTGCGCTCGATCGCCGACTCGAGTGTGGATCTCGTGGTTTGCGGGGAAAGCATCGAGCACGTTTCAGAGGAAGAGGCCGACCGCGTATTCCGGGAGGCGCTGCGCATTCTGAGACCCCAAGGCCATTTTTGTTTGGACACGCCCAACGCCCGGCTCACCCGAATTCAGTCGCCTGGTAGTCTGATCCACCCGGAACACCAGAAGGAGTACCGGGTTTCCGAGTTGGCGGACAAGCTCGCCCGGCACGGCTTTCACATCGCGACCGTCAAGGGGATTTGCCCGATGCCGGAAAGTCTGGCGAGCGGGCGCTTCGATCTCAATGAACTGGCGCGGAACTGCCGGCTATCGGACGATCCGGAAGAGGGCTACCTGTTCTTTATCGATGCAGTGAAAGCGGCGGCGCCCTGAGCCGCGCACAGAAGACCCGCTCCGAAGTTTCACCCCCGCGACACGACTCTGTCGTCGCCGGCCCTCCAGCCGGCGGCATCGATCAAGTACAATTCAAGAATGGCCAGCGCACCTCGCACGGGCGGAGGTGCCGGTCGTGGCCCGGCAATATGAGCCAGGAGGAAGATCAAAGGATCTACGAATTGCACGGGGCGATTCTTGCCTGCCTGGCGGACGGCGATAACGAAGAAAGCCTCGCGACAGCCGGGAAGCTCTGTTGTGAGCTTCCGGAGCCTTCTCCTCTCACCTGCGACCTTGTCCAGCATGCGCTGATGGAGTGCGGATTCCGGCTGGAGACCGCGCCGGATCTGGCTTTAGCCTCCCGGTTCTACGAGAGGCTGGCCGGCGCACCCTGGGCCGATGCGGCCCACCGCTCCAACGCCCAGTATCGCCTGGCCATTGTGCGGCTCGAGCTCGGCGACATAGAAGGCAGCCGGAAAGTCTGTCAGGCGGCCGCCGCCCCCGGCTCCGACCCTCACATCCGAGGGATGGCTCGCGTGTTTCTGGTGTACTTGCTGAAGCGCGAGAACCGTTGGAAAGAGGCGGCGGCGGAAGCGGATGTGGTTTTGGCCGACGTTCCGGCGGGCATATCCCGTCTGGACATTCTCCTCCAGCGAACAACGTGTCTGGCCCGTGCAGGAAGCCTCGATGCGGCGACGAGCGGGTTGGAACTGCCGGCCCCGGGCAGCTCCATCCCGCCGATGACCGCGAGGCTCTGGATGGAGGCGGCCTTCGGGTTGGAGGAGAGCGGGGACCTGGCGGCGGCCGGAGCGCTATATGACGGCCTGCTGGCGCAAGAGGGATTGCCGGACGAGGTGCGGGTGAACGCGAGTTTCCGGAACGGGCTGGTGCGCGAGCTGCGGATGGATTGGGAGGTGAGCCGGCGGTTGTACGAGGCGGCGATCAGTGGGCCGCCGTGTTTCCTGGGAGCGCAGCGGGAGGCCCGCAAGCGGCTAGCGGAACTGCTGCTGACCATGGAGGAGCATTCTCTGGCGGCGGCACACTTCGCCGCGCTCAGTGCGATGGAGGAGCTGCCGCGCGCGGAACGCGCCGGATTCCACCTCCAGCGCGCGAAGTGCCTGTGCAACAACGGGGCGGGCGACGAGGCGCTATCGGAATTGAAGGCGTGCAGCGAGCTGTGTCCGGGTTCCGAAGCTGAAGTGAAGGCCGAGGTGCTGCGGGCGGAGATCTACCTGCAAAAGGGGGACCACCGGGCGGCGGCCGAGTGCTGCCGCCGCGTGGCGGAGCATCCCAGCGCCGAACCCTTGACCAGGACGGCGGCGCTGGCGTACGCGGCGCAGTTTCCGCCACGGAGCGCATCGCAACGGGAACGATGAGGCTCAACAAGCTCTGCAACATAGAAGACTGGCAGGACGCCGATCTCCGCGCCACGGTGCGCCGGCTCCTGCCAGGCTTGGTCCAAGCCATGCCGGAGTATCCCACCGGGCAGGAACACCGGAAGCACTGGGAGTTCGCGCACGTGCTGAACGGGTTGGAGCGGCTGGGCGCGATCCATCCGGAAGCCATGGTCCTCTCCGTGGCGGGGGGACACGAACAGCCGGCCTTCGATCTGACCAACCGCGTGCGATGGGTCTTTCTCACCGACCTTTACGGGCAGACCCAATTCCGCAACGAAGAGGCCGAGCCCGCCGTGCTGACGAGCCCCGATTCGTTCGCCGGACTGCCTTACAACCGGAACCGGTTGGTGGTGCAGCACATGAACGCGCTGGATCTCCGCTTCGAGCCGGAGACCTTCGACGCGGTCTTCTGCCTGAGCTCGATCGAGCACTTTGGAGGCGAAGCGGCTGCGCGACACGCGCTTGCCGGGATGCACCGCGTGGCGAAACCTGGCGGGGTGGTCGCTATCACGACGGAGTGCATCATAAACGACGACCCGGATTTCGAGATACCGGACCTGTTGTTCTTCAGCCAGAAGTCGCTCCAACGCCTCGCGGAGTCCACACCGGGGCTGGAACTGGTGGAGCCGATCGACTTCGCGGCCAGCGAAGAGACCCGGAAGAGCAGTCAGTCGCTGGTTCAGGCGATTGCAGACGCACAGAGTCATCGCGCCGCAAAGTACCCGCACGTCGTGCTGGAGTGCAAGGGAAGGCTGTTCACTTCGGTGGCGATGTTTTTCCGCAAGAAAGGGCCCCCCGAGCCGGTCAGCGCCACCGGACCCGCACCCCCCACTCGCCGGGACAATGCCGAGTTCCTGCGGGCGGTCTACCGGGGGTGCCTGGGCCGCGATCCCGACACCGCGGGATTCGCGAACTACCTCAATCTGACCGAGGAAAGAACGCTCGACTGGGCGGGCGTCCTGCTGTCGGTTCTGGGTTCCGAGGAATTCCAGCGCTGCTACGAGACCCAGCGGGCCCGCGATCAAGCCACGAAGTCTCTGCATAGCGAGCGCACGACGCTTCTCGGGAAGCCACCTTCCGGCGGCTAGGACCGGGAGGTGACCATTCCCGCGCAGGAGGGCCCGATCGCGGGACGCCTGCGCCCGCGCCTCACTGCAGCCAGATCTCCATCTCGGCGCTGTTGACGAAGTCGA
The DNA here is from genome assembly GCA_052144455.1 of Bryobacteraceae bacterium. Lineage (GTDB taxonomy): Bacteria > Acidobacteriota > Terriglobia > Bryobacterales > Bryobacteraceae > Fen-330. The sequence goes on along the minus strand of JBKQQG010000025.1, from coordinate 25,543 downwards.
AGAAGACCTGGCTAACCGTCATGCCTCCGGTCATCAGGTTGGACCAGTAGTCGCGCTCCCATTGCTCGGCGTCCCGCAGCAGTATGCACGCATACTGCAGAAACGCCGTCAGCGTCGGCCCCGAATTCTGCTGAAATTCCGCACTGGTCAGGAAGTTGATCGCCAACTGCGTCCGGCTCGTCCCGGAGCTCAGCAGAGCCAACTGCGCGGCCAGCTCGGTCGACGACGGCGCACGCCGCAGCACGTTCTGATACAGCAGCAGCACGTACGCGTTGTCCGTCGGCGTCCCGTACTTCATCTGGTACTCCAGCGAATTCAGAAAGTTCGCCACCAACTGCGTCTGGCTGATCGCCCCGTCGATCAACGCCGAGCGCTGGAACAGCCACCCGGAATAGTCCGCGTCCCGCCCCAGGATGCCCACGTAGACCCCCGCCGCGAAGCGCCCCCCGTTGTTGAACTCCGCCGAGTTGAACAGATTCACCGCCAGGCCGGTCCAGCTTAAGCCGCCAGCCAGCGCGGCCAATTGCGCGCTCAGCTCCGCCGCCGTGGGCTGCCGCCCCAGGAAGCCGAAATACATCAGATCCACAAACCGCTCGTTCTCCGCCGCCGGGTTGAGGTTCTGGGTCGCCGCCAGCGTTTGGCCGCCGATATAGAGGTGGGCAAACCGGGCGCCCGTGTTGGCGCTGGTGTAGACCGTGTATTGGATGGACGCCGAGCCGGTCCCGGTCTGCGGGTACTGCTCGGTCCAGTTCTCGTCCGGGTAGGAGGTCCAGGGGCAGCTCGGGCTGGAGGCGGTCAACTGCAGCATCAACTGCTCTCCCTGCCAGGGCGCTACCAGCGAGGTCGTGCCGAGCATGAACGAGCAGCCCGCCACTTGCGTGACCGTGAAGGTCTGCCCGGCGACGGTCAGATGGCCGGTTCGGGTCACCCCGCTGGAGTTGGCCGAAACGGTATACAACACGGCGCCGCTGGCCGCGAAAGTGGTCGCCGAGGTGATGGTGATCCATGCAGAGTCGCTGAATACCTGCCAGGAACAGGGCGTCTGGTTCAGCGTCACCCGCACCCGTCCCAGCCCGCCCGCGTCGGGGAAGCCGCCGGTGAGGCCGTCGAGGTAGAACACGCAGCCGGGAGGATTGGTCCCGGCCTGGGTCACCGTGAAGGTCTGCCCGGCCACGGTCAGCGTCCCGCTTTGCGGCGTGGGGTTGGGATTCGCCGCCACCGAGTAGGCCACCGTCCCATTGCCGCTTCCGCTCGCCCCGCTCGTCACTGCGATCCAGGACGAGTTGCTGGAGGCGGTCCACTGGCAGTCTCCGTCGGTGGCTACGCCGAGACTGCCCGAAGCGCCCGCCGCGGGGATTGCGATCGGCCCCGCGGGAGTCACCTGGAAGGAGCACGCCTGGGTTCGCAGCTTGGCCACGAATCCGCCGTAGCTTCCACCGTTCTGGGTCTGGATCGCGCGAACCGTCGGGAAGCCGGTGGACAGCGTCTGGCCGGCTACATAGATGTTGCCCTCCCCGTCCAAGGCCACCGCCTGGGCGCTATCCGAGCCCGGTCCCCCCAGGTACGTGCCGAACGACAGCGCGTTGCCCGCGGGCGTCAGCGTCGCCACAAAGGCGTTGTAGAGCCCGGCATTCGACGCCTGGACTGGGTTCGAGACCGGAAAGTCGCCGGAATCCGTGTAGCCGGCGACTGTAGCGTCGCCGGCCGAGTCCACGGCGATCGCTGTGCCGTAGGCGTCGTCGCTGCCGCCCAGGCAGGTGCTGTACAGCAGGCCGTTGCCCCAGGCATTCAGCTTGGTGACGAAAGCATCCATGTGGTCGGTGGCCATGCAGGCTTGCAACGGGTTCTGCTCCGGAAAATCCGCGGAACTGGTGACGCCGGTCACATAGGCGTCGCCCGCGGAATCCACGGCGATCCCCAGCCCACTCTCCGGAAAGAGCACCGAGCCGCCGGCGCCCCCCAGGTAGGTGCTGTAGACGAGTCCGTTGCCGGAGGCGTTCAGCTTGGCGACAAAAGCGTCCTGCAAGCCGCCGGAGTGCGCCTGGAAAGCGCTCAGGGTCGGGAAGTTCGACGATTCCGTGGCGCCCGTGACATAGGCCTGTCCCGCACTGTCTACCGCGATCGCAGTGGCGCGGTCCTGGCCGTTGCCTCCCAGGTAGGTCGCATAGACCGGCACGCCCGCTGAGGTGTACTTAGCCACAAAAGCGTCGCTCAAACCTCCATTGGACGACGCGAAACCGTTCAGCGCCGGGAAGTCGGTCGAATCGGTCTCGCCGGCCACGTAGATGCCGCCCTGCGCATCCACAGCCACGCCATTGCCCGAATCCGAACCGCTGCCCCCCAGATACGTGCTGAACACCAGCGCGGCCCCCGTAGGACTCAGTTTGGCGACAAAGGCGTCCCGCCAGCCGCCTGAAACCGATTGCGCCGCCGCCACCGTGGGAAAATCGGTCGAGTAGGTCCACCCGGTGACGATGGCGGCCCCGCTCGCGTCCACCGCGATGCCGAAGGCGCGGTCGTCGCCCGAGCCCCCCAGGTACGTGGAGTAGACCAGGCTGTCGCCCGCCGGGCTCAGCTTGGCCACGAACGCATCCGTGCTGCCGCCCTTGCCGCTCTGAACCGCTTGGGCGGTGGTTGGGAAATCCACGGATACGGTCCACCCGGCGACGTAGGCGGAGCCCGCGCTGTCCACCGCGATCCCCGTAATACTGTCGGACGCCGCGCCACCCAGGTAGGTGGAATAGCTTAAGACCGGGTCGATTACCACCGGCAGTTGGGGATCGTACGCCCCCAGTCGGAAGCCCGCCTCGTTCCGGCCCCGCTGGATGAGCGTCGCGGCGATTTCCCGTTCTTCTCCGCCGCGCTTCTGGTAGACCCTGGGCCGGCCCAGCCACAGATCGCCGCTCCCGGTTCGCAGCCGAAGCCGTCCGTCCGCCTCCAGCAGCACCTCCTGCGCGCCCTCGAATGACAGCCGGATCCGGCTCGGATCGGCGCCGGGGGCCAGCCTGAAATCGAATTCCAGCTCCCTTTGTTTGCCGTAGTAGGCCAGGTCCACGCCCGGGTACACCTGCGGGTACTCCACTCGGGCGAACGATGGCGCGCTAAGTGTCTGAATTCCCTTGAAATAGTGACTGGGAGCGGCCAGCGCCGCAAGCCCCCGGGGCCGCCCCCGGCCATGCGCCCCCAGCAGGTCGATTCGGACGGCCGCGCCCGGCAGCCGCACAACCGCGCCCCGGGCCGTCAGCAAGACGGCAGAACCCGGCCCGCGGGCCAGGAAATCCACCTCCGGGGCCGTTTGGCCCACATTGCGCTCGAAAGACAGAGGCAGGGCGCCATAGACCGCCTCGATCCGCGGCCCGCCTCGCGCCGGGCAAACGGCGGCGCATAGACCAACAACGACAACCCCGGACCACAGGGTAGCGGCAGCCATCGGCTTACTATCGGCTGGAATCCCCTTGGCGCCACGGGGCGACTAGGGGGGAATTGAGAGGGGGGTGCCGGGGCACGCACTTAGGTTGGCGTCAGTCGCAAACTGACGAAACCCAAACCGAGCCGACGCGAATCGATGGAATCACCCAGTTCGATGGGTGAGGCAGGATTCAAGACACGAATCACGAAGGATGGACTGCGATCGCCGGAGACGAGGTCCGGCGGAAGAACGATCTGCTTCTCCACCTGGGCCGAACTCTCAAATGTCCATTCGGCGATCCGTTGTCCGAAATAGAGCACCTGCACGCTGGAGACGGGATGCTTCGCGTTGACGAATGGCTGTACTACGGCGGTCAGGGTCGCCCCTCTCCCCATGGACTCTTCGAGAGGCAGGCAGAGCCCGGCCTCGTGATCTAGGGTCCAGGCGCCCCAGGACTCCGGCGAGCTCCAGCCGTCGAGCAGGTAGCCAAGCGCATTCCCGTCCGATCGGAACCAAAGATCTGAGCCGGGCCGGTAAGTCACCAACGGGTGGAACCGCTCCAGATCCTTGGACATGATCTCTGCGGCGGTCAGCGGCGATGTAGTCAAGGGCATCAGTTCCACGCTCTGGTCCTCGTACAGATAGTAGAGCGAGAGATCGTGGTCCGGGCGCAGGCTCAAGTACCGCCGGCACTTAGCTTCTCGCTCCGCTCGCGGACTGAGAACCAGGTTAAGATGCTCAATCCAACGGTCGTACAAGACGAGGGGCCGGCCCTCCACTCTCAGACATTCGTGAATCCGGTTCGGACACGAGATGATCAGAGGATTGTTCAAGTAGAGCCGCATGTGCAGGTCGGGGAACCAGGGGGGACTGGCGATGAACTGGTCCCCTGGAGGAACGACCCATCGGCAAGGCGTCCAGAAGTGAGTAATGTCGTTGCATCTGACTAGGAACTCGAAGTACTTCTTGTCCCAGTCGCCGCCGAGTCGCTCGTCGTCGTCGACGCGAAGCACAAAATCCCCCGGGCATAACGAGGCCAGCCGAGACTCCACCATCTCGATATGGCCGCCCCGGACCAGGTGCACGTGCTGCGTAAACGACCGAGCCGCCGCGACAGACTCGTCGGTCGTGCGGCTGTCGACGCACACGACGACATCCTCCGCGAAACCACTCTCTTGAATCGAGGCCAGGCACGCTGGGAGCCGGCTCGCACCGTCCCGCGTCACTACCAGAGCGCTAACTCTGGGCCGCGCGGTCAACCTGCGCTGCGGCGCGACATCCCGCGACGGCTCAACCGGCCTCGCGGCGGGGCTCGGTGCGCCCTCAATCGCAGGGGCCATGACGGGAACCGGCATGCAAGGCGCCTCGACCGGCCGCAGCGGGGCCTCCAATGCCGTTTCGAGGAACTTGACAAATCGCTCCGCGATGGGCCCGACGTCCATTTCGACCGGCTGGTCGAAATGGAATCCAATGTCATGCAGAAGGCTAAGCCGGGTTTTGTCGAACAGGCCCCGAAACTCCCGGAAGGGAAAGACAACCGGGGTTCCGAAGGCCAAACACGGCAGGATCGCGTGGAGCCGCCGTGTGTACACGATCTCGGCTTTGCGAAGCTGGTCGAGCCGGTGCAGAGCCAGTCCCCACTGGTCGGCCCAGGAAAGGTTGGGGATCACACTGGTTTCAAGCTGCGTCCCTTCCACCGGCTCGACATCTACGCTGAGACGACCGCGGCGCGGCCCGGTGTAGCGGGGGAATGTCAGCGTAGCACAGCCGATCGCCTCCGACGAGATGTTGTTACAGGCGAGCAGCCTTTTCGTGTACTCGTCTCGCGTCCCGACAGGGCGCCCGGACTCCCGAATCCACCGCACGTAATCCGGCTCGCGATGTCCGAGATGGACGCCCGCGAAAATGCAGTTGCCTCCATCAACCGGGGATCCCCAACCCAACCAGCCGCTTACCACAAAGGGAACATCAAGATACAGATCGGGGATCGGGGAATCCCGGTATACGCCTGCGCACGTTCCTCCGAGAAGGCGCGCCATGGCGACGGTCTGGATCGCATCGCCGATATTCGTCGTGCGCCGGTACACGAGAACTCGCGCTCGTGGACGGAACATAGGCTCAGATTCCCTCCGCTCCTAGGCCCATGGGCCCGATGGCCACCGTCGAAAAGACAGCGCCGCAATTCTGCCAAAGAGCCGAATGATGCCCGTGAGCCTGACGGTAAACTCAAGAGCATCGAAGCATTATACCGCGTCCGCGAAATGTCGATCTGCCCGCAAACCGGGCCTATATCGAGGCATCGATCTGCGCCGCATCGCAAAGGTGGTGCACGCTGAAACTAAACGCCTCGCCGACTGGTTTGAAGATGCGCCGCAGCGGCGTCTCGGGACTGTAAGACCGCCCGTGCCGGTTGCCCCAGCCCTGGGCGCAGTGCTCCGTGGCCTCCGGATCGAATTCGATATTCGCCGAGACGCTGTAGACAGGGTCGGTCTGGACGGCCGGATGATCCATCAGGTAGAGGGGGACAACCGCCACCTTGCCCCCTCTCCGGAGGATCCGTGCAAGCTCCTGGAACAGCCTAATGTCCCCGTCACCCTCGAAGTGCTCCAGAGAGCGCGTCGGCGCCACCCGGCTCGCAAAACCGTCCGGCACCGGCTTGGCGCAGGCGTCGCCTCCGATTCTGGCGCCGTTCCCGCCAGTCGGATACATGATGTCCTGAGCGTAAGCCGTGCAGTGGTGCAACCGCTGCATGATCTCCGGCAGCGGTGAGCCCTCCGACGCGACGTCCACAAAGACGTCCGCCTGGGAGGGAGCGAGGAGTCTCATCGACACCAGATGCTCGAACGGCTTCTCGTTCAAGTTGCCCGTGTAATAAGCCGAGTTTAGTTCGCGATAGCGCGCCCGCTTCAATTACTGTTGATGTTCGCCCCGCCCAACCTCTTGATCGACGACCGGCGCCTCGTATCGGCACAGCCGTTCCATCACCGCGGCGATCGCGCCCGGAGAGGTATTGTTCGCCCACCCCGGCTCCATCCGGTTCAGAACCCGTTCCCGCAGCCGGATGCATGCTGCCTCGTAATCGACCTCGTTCAGCACAGGCTGATAGGTGTACTCCGCCATTTCAGACTCCCACGCCCGCATTCACGGTCCGTTTGGGGTGCCGCGAACTCAGCAGCCGTTCCATCAACCCTCGCCCGATGACGTCCCAGGAGAACCGCGTCGCCGCATAGCCGCGGGCGGTCTCCACCATCGTAGCCGTGACTTCGTCGTCCTGTCCGCGCATCTCTTCGATGACCCGGGGAAACTCGATCAACGGCGCCAGTCGGGCCTGGACCCGGTTCTCCAGATCCAAACCCCGCGCCCCGAACGGCGTGCTCAGCAGCGGTACGCCGGCCGCCATGTAGTCCAGCATCTTGAGGTTCGTGCCCGATCCGCTCTGCATGGGATTGATCGCCAAGTCCACCCAACTCAGAATCTGGTTCTTGGTCTGATCGTCCACTACGCCCAGGGACTTGACGTTCGCCGGCAAGGCGAAGTCGAACCGGTCCAGGTAGCAGCCGACGCCGCCCACCAGGAGAAAGTTCACGTGTTGCAGCCGACGGGCGATCTCGGTGACGCACAGCGCCGCCTCGATGTTCGGGCCGTGCCAACTGGCCATAAACAGCACGGTGAACGGCTCCGGGGCGTGGCTCTGCCGCCGCACCTTGCGGCGCAGGTCCAGCGGATGGAAGGTCACCGAGTCCAGGTCCACTCCATTCGGGACTACGGCCATCTTGCCCCGTTCGGTGCCGTACATGCGGCTCAGAGCGCAGGCGTCCTCCCGGGAACAGGTCATCACCAGGCTGCTCAGATCGCAGCAGCGCCCTTCAATCGATTCGGTGAGCCGGAGGAAGTATCGTCCCAGGCGGTTGGCGGGCAGGATGCTTTGCTTCAGGACGGCCTCTAAGTTGTGGGCCTCGTAGATGAGGGTCTGGCCGTGGCGGACGTTCTCCAGCGCCGGCAGCAGATAGGGGTGCGACGCCACCAGCCAGTCGCTCCCGGCGGCCGAGCGCGCCAGGGCCTCGGCGTACCTCGGCGTCAGGGAGTAGATTTTGGGCATCATCACGTCGCTCGCCGCCACCCCTTCCAGCCGCTTCGTCAGCCGCCACTCGGCCTGGAGGTGTGCGAGAGTCTTCGGAATACGGATCTCCCGCACTCCCGGGGCGATGAATTCGTCGAACTCCTCCTGGCCGTGGTCGCCGAACGAGACGATCTCGATCTCAAATTCGGAAGCCAGGTTCCGATACAGGTGATAGATCCGGCTTTGCCCCCCTCCCCGGGGCGGGCAAATCGGAAACGTAGCCGTTACCGTGATTTTCGGTTTCCGTTTCACGAGGGAAGCGCTGGGCCTGGCCGCCGCCGGCCCCAGCAGGACGCGGACAGCGTTCTCCCACGTGATCGGCTGCGCGGTACGCCGGCACTCCGCAGCCATGGCGATGGCCTCTTGACGGTGGTCGTCCAGGTAATCGAGCCGCTCCGCCAGCGCCTCGGGGACGGGATCCACCACGTAGCCGTTCTCGCCGTGGCGAACGAACTCCAGCGGGCCTCCGGCATCGGTCGTGGTCAGAACCGGCTTGCCGCTGGCCATCGCCTCGATGGTCACCACCCCGTAGTCTTCATCGTATGGCGCATAGACGACGGCCAGCGCGTTGGCGTAAAGGCGGGTGACTTCCTGGTCGCGCACAAAGCCCAGAAACTCGATACGGGGATCGTCGCCAGCCAACTCCCGCAACAAGTCCTCCTCGGGTCCGGTGCCGGCGATCTTCAGTGGCACCGTCGAGCGCGCCCGCCGCATGGCCTCCACCAGCAGACAAATCCGCTTGGCGCCATCCAGCCGTCCCACGGTAAAGAAATACTCGGATCCCCCGCTCGCGAAGCCGCGCAGGTTCGAAGGGTGGTAGACGACTTCGACCGCCGCTCCGCACGGGAAGTAGTCCAGGCGGCCGGCCACGTTCCGGGAAATGGCCGCGTATTTACGGATGCGCGAGGGCGCCAGCCCAGCCGCGTCCAGGAAGTGCACCACCTTGCGGATCAGCGGGCCGGGAAACGCGAACGTCTCGGGGGCGGCGCCGCAGTGCCGCAACCGATCGGCCCGGTCGAAGAACTCTTCCACCCGCGTCGGATCGCCGTGGTGATAGCGCATGAACTCCACCAGCGACGCCACCTCGGGGAGCCGGCCGTCGCACTCCATCGGGAGGCGCATGAGGTGATAGGTGTCGTAGAGCCCCCGAAGGCAATGCAGCATGTAGCAAACGTGGTTCGGGTGCCAGACCATCCAGGCCGGGTATTTGCCCGAGATCAGAACGTCGAAATGCGACAGATCCAGGCGCGAGAACTCGCGGTAGGTGTCGACCAGATCCCAAAAGCTAAACTCGCGGCTGGGCAGTTTGATGATCTCGGCTGTGTGCCCCGTGCGCTGGTTGAGGAAGTCCTGCAACCCCCACCAGAGATTCTCGGCGCCACCGATGCAAAACGGAACCGGGCTGGGCGCTACAATTCCAACGTTCATCCGCCAATCCCCGTCTCTCCGGTCCGGATCAACTCGCTCACCACGCCCTGCCACGAAGGGACGCCCAGCGCTTAATACCCGGAATAGCCGGTCGCGCCGACATCGACCGCCCGCCGCCGATTGGCGTACCGGGATTCGATGGCCCCCGCTTCCGCCTCGGGGGTTGGATCGACCACGAAACCGGTTTCATCGTGAACCACAAACTCCCGAGGGCCGCCGGAATCTTTGCGGGCGATGACCGGCTTGCTGGCCAGCATCGCCTCCAGCGTCACGTAGCCGTAGTCCTCGTCGAGCGGGCCGAAAAACACCCCCAGGCTGCACGCGTAGTGCGCCGCTAGTTCGTTCTCCGAGAGTCTTCCGACCAGCCGCACACGGTCGCCGACGCCGAGCTCCTCGACCAGTCGCTCGTATTGCGGCCGTTGGCCGCCGCTGCCGGAAATCAGGATCGCGACCGGAGCGCGGACATGCTGGGCCGCCCGAATCGGCGGCCATTGCCGTTTGTGCGCCTCCAGCCGGCTCGGCGCGAAGACATACGCTTCCGCCGCGGCCGAGTACAGCTTGCCATTCATCGGCGGCGGGTGGTACAGCGGTGTGGAGGACAGGCCGTTGAACTTCTTCAGCCGCCGCGAGACGTTGCCGGCGATCGTATATACCCGTTCCGCCCGGGAGAGGTAGAACGTGTCTTTCTCGACCACGCGCTCGCGTAGCGCTTCGCGCTCCACTGCCTTCTCCGCCGAGGCGTCCCAGAGGTCGTACAGGGCCCGGTGCTGGTGGAGCAGCCACACAACCTTCCGGCGGTGGCTCAGGTAGTACGCCGGAAACCGCAGACAGACCACGACGTCCGGGCGGTAGCCGTTGAGATCGTCGAGATTCTCGGCTTCCCAAGCCAGCATCGTGCGCGCCACTTCCGAATCCGGCATGAAGCGGAACGGCAGGCTCACTATCTCCGTTTCGTGGCCCGCCTCGCGGCAGGCCCGCACAAATCCCTGCGCCAACGCCTCCCCGCCGCCGGCGATGAACGGCGCCTGCACGTCGGCGATGGCGACCCTCATAGCGGCTTGACCCCAATCCAGACCATGTCGCGCGAGATCGACAGGTAGTCCTCCAGCTTGTCAAAACGGTAGTGGGACAGCGGGACCAGCTCGGTGCGGCCGTCGTTGAAACAACAGGCCGTGCTTTCGGCGAAGCCCCGCAACTCCCCGATCGCCTCCAGCGTATCCGGGAACACCGGGCGCTGGTGCGTCGGGTCGCGGAAGAAATCGCCGCCGGTCACCAGGAGGTTGCGCGCGTTTGGCGTCTCGAAGATCGCCACTCCTCCTGGCTGGAGAATGCGCAAGCTCTCGTCCAGCAAAGCCACCAGCGATCGGTAGTCCACGTGTTCCACGTAATGGAAGCAGGTCACTGCGGAGAAGGCGTTCTTGTGTTGTTTCCGCACATGCTCGATCGCGTCTTCCTCCGCCACCTCCAGGCCCAGATCCCGGCACAGCTCCACCGCCACCCGGTTCAAGTCGACCCCTTTTGCCTGGATTTCTTGCTCCTTCAGCAGTTCCAGCCACTCTCCCCGCCCGCAGGCCACGTCCAGCACCGGTCCCTTCCCAGCCCGTTTCAGCGCTTCCCGTATCCACCGCAGGTAGACGCGGGTCCCTTCTCGAATCGTCTTGCGGCTCCCACGAAACCGGTCTTCAAAAGCCATGTAGAGCGAATCCAGGAAGTGCCGCTCCTCTAGGGCCAGTTCCTCGAGTTGCTCCGCTTTGAACGGTTCCGGCATGCGCCGCCTGTCCTGCTCCAGCAACACCGCCAGCCGGCGATGCTGATCCTGCAAGTCCTGCCGGCAAACCGCCAACTGGTGCTGGATGGCCTGTAAGCCCTCATCGAGCCCCGCAACGCGGTGGGGGTCGACCCGCTGACTCTCGCACTCCGCCACCCGGCTCTCCACCGCTGCCAGGTTCTCCTGGTCTGCCTTGGCCGCCCCCATCCTCTGTCTCTGCTGGCTGAGCTCGGCAAGCCCCTTGACCTCCGCACAGTCCGCCATGGCGCCGGGTTGCGCCGGGAGCTCGTTCCGGTCCAGCGTCACCTGCGCGACCACCGCCGAGATTTCCTCCCGGTTCGCCTTACCGAACTCCAGTCTGGCGACATGGCGTTGAAGCTCGAGCGCCATGTCCCGGGAAGCTTTTCTGCCCGTTTCTGCGCGCAAATCCGCGACTTCCTGCCGCTCCGCTTTGGTTTCCAGCAGCAGGTCCACCTCCGACCGGCTGTTGCGGATCAGTGTGGCTATTCGATCCAGTGCGTCCTGCTCGGCTCTCCTGCTGGCGGTGAACCGAAACGCGACATGCGCCTCCTGCTTGGCGAAGTTGTTCACTAGCGTAGGCAGCCGAATGATACCGTAACCCACTTGCAGCAGATAGCCGATCACTGGTATCTTGACGATCCGCCGGGTCCAGCGAGCACGGTTCAGACCGGGTATGTGGACGCTAGCGCGTCTACCCTCTTCCGAAAAGCGCAGGGACACCAGCACATCCAGCTTGCTGAGAGAACCGCCCCGCAGCGCTGAGAGGAAGTGCTCGCGCCCCGTGGGATCCGGGTCTCTCGACAGAATCCGCCGGTAGGCATTATGGAGGAACTCCTCGTCCTGAATACTGAGAAGGCTTAGCAGCGTAGTCCCTTCGCTGCCTTCGTCTTTCGCCTGAGATGATGCTAGCTCCGCATCCGGCCTCGCGGACGGCGAATGGAGCTGCGAGACGGCGGTGTCGGTGTCCGCTCCCACCGCTGCCTGCAAGTGCACTCTGTGCAATACTGCGTCGACGTCGACATTCTGCTTTTCGTCCATGATGTGTGACCTATCCACCGCCCGGCGACTCTCGCCACAACGCTGCCACGTCGCTGTGCCGCGCAATACAGCCGCGGTCCCGGTTGCACGGCAGATACGTCAAGCTCTGCATCCGGGCGTACTTCCCCCGCGCAAACCCGGGAACACAGTATAGTACACACCCCATCCCCGGGTGGGCCGCGCACCGCTCTCCCGGCCAACCGCCGCCGCACCGGCGCCTTCATTCCACCGTTGCGGCTTGACCGGCTGCGACCCCCGCCGCCCGGCAGTCGGCCTCCACCATCTCCTTCACCAGCTCCGAGAAGCTCGTCTTCGGCTGCCAGCCCAGCTTGGCGCGCGCCTTCGAGGCGTCGCCCAGCAGCACCTTCCCCTCTGCGGGGCGCAACAGCTCCGTCGACGTGCGCACGTGCTTCCGCCACTCCAGCCCCGCATGCTCGAATGCCAGCTCCACAAACTCCCGGACCGAGTGGTTCGCCCCGGTCGCGATCACGTAATCGTCCGCCTCGGGCTGCTGAAGCATTAGCCACATCGCCTCGACGTACTCCCGGGCGTGGCCCCAGTCCCGTTTCGCTTCCAGGTTGCCGAGCCGCAATTCCGTCGCCTCCCCGGCGAGGATGCGGGCGATCCCGGACGTTATCTTGCGCGTGACGAACTCGTAACCGCGCCGCGGCGATTCGTGATTGAACAGGATGCCGCTGCTCGCGTGCAGGCCGTACGCCTCCCGGTAGTTCCGCGTCAGCTCGAACCCGCAAGCCTTGCTGATTCCGTAGCTCGACCGCGGATGGAACCGCGTCGCCTCGGTCTGGGGCGCCTCTTCCGCCTTGCCGAACATCTCGCTGGACGCCGCGAAGAAGAAGCGGCACGCCGGCGCCAGCGCCTTCATCGCCGCCAGCGCGTAATGCGTGCCGTTGATGTTGAAATTGAGGGTGGCGTACTCGTCGTCGAAAGAATAGCTGACGAAACTCTGCGCCGCCAGGTGGTAGCATTCCTGCGGCTGCACTTCGCCCATCGCCTCGTATATGCGGGGGAAGCTCGTCAGATCCCCCTCGTGCAGATGGACCTGCTCGCGGATCTGCCCGATGCGGCTCAGGCGATGGCTCGGATCCTCCAGCTCAACCTGCTGCACCATGCCGTGCACTTCATACCCCTTCGACAACAGCAGTTCCGCGAGATAAGACCCGTCTTGTCCCGTGATGCCGGTGATGAGCGCCCTGCGACTCGTGATCGCTTCTGCGCAAGACAATGCCTGCCCGTGGTGAGTTCCCGCCATCCCTTCAGACCCTGCACTCAGGCCACTGCCGCACTGCTGGCCTCCGCCGCCGCCACTCCCAGCGCGTGGCAGTCGGCTTCCACCATCTCCCGCACGAGGTGCTCGAAGGTGGTTCCGGGCTGCCAGCCCAGCCTGGCACGCGCCTTCGAGGCGTCGCCCAGCAGGAAATTCACCTCCGCCGGGCGGTACAGCTCCGAAGACTCGTGCACGTATAGGTTCCAGTCCAGCCCCGCGTGGTCGAACGCCAGCTCCACAAACTCCCGCACCGAGTGGCTCTCGCCGGTCGCGACGACGTAGTCGTCCGCCTCGGGCTGCTGGAGCATGAGCCACATGGCCTCGACGTATTCGCGGGCATGGCCCCAGTCGCGCTTGGCCTCCAGGTTGCCTAGCCGCAACTCGGTGGCCGCCCCTGCGAGGATGCGGGCAATCCCGGAGGTAATCTTCCGCGTGACGAACTCGTAACCGCGGCGTGGCGACTCGTGATTGAATAGGATGCCGCTGCTCGCGTGCATCCCATAAGCTTCGCGGTAGTTCCGCGTGAGATCGAAGCCGCAGACTTTGCTGATCCCGTAACTCGACCGCGGGTGAAAGCGGGTCGTCTCGCTCTGCGGGACCACTTCTGCCATTCCGAACATCTCGCTCGTCCCGGCGAAATAGAACCGGCAATGCGGCGCGACGTGTTTCAGGGCAGCCAAAAGAAAGTGCGTTCCGTTGATGTTCGTGTTGAAAGTCGAGAATTCGTCGTCGAAGGAATAGCCGACGTAACTCTGTGCGGCCAGATGGTAGCACTCGTCGGGCTGCACCCGCGCGACGACATGGTGGAGACTCGGATAGCTCTCCAGCGACGCGGAGTGCAGTTGCACCTCCTCCAAGTGCTGCAAAATCCGCGACATTCGGTGCTCCGGGTCTTCTAATGCCACCCGCCGCACCACCCCATGCACCTCGTACCCCTTGGCCAGGAGCAGTTCCAGCAAGTATGAGCCGTCCTGCCCCGTGATGCCGGTGATCAGCGCCTTCCTCTGCGACATGGTTATCCCTTTGTATCAAGCAATATCGCGGTTGTCAACCTTGGAATTGACCTCCATTTGCGTCGGCTGGCCTGCGCGGCGCCGGGCGGTCGCGGCGCCGGTCCGCTACACGCCGCGGACCCTTTTAAAAAACTCCAGCGACTGCTCGGCGCAGCGCGCCCACGTGTATTGAGCCGCCCGTTGCCGGCCGCGTTGGCCTAACTCGGACCGCAAACCCGGCGACAGCGCCAGCCGCTCCACCGCAGCCGCCATTTCCTCAATACAATGCGGTTCGACGGTAACGACATCTTTTCCGCCGATTTCCTCGAGCGCGGATCCCCGCGACGTGATCGCCGGCACGCCACAGGCCATGGCCTGCGCCACCGGCAGGCCGAAGCCTTCGTAGAGCGCCGGGTAGAAGAACAGCGCTGCCCCGGCAGTCAGGCCGGGAAGATCGGACTCCGGAACGTAGCCCAGGTAGCGAATCCCCGCTGCCGGACGGAGCAGCCGGTTGACGGTCTCCGGCGTGCACCAGCCCAGCGCCCCTGCCACCACCAGTTCGTATTCCAACCGCACCGCTTGTGAGAGCGACGAATACACGTCCAACACACGAGAGACGTTCTTGCGAGGCTCGATCGTGCCGACGAACAGGATGTACGGTCTTTCCAGCCCGTAAGTCCTTGCGACGGCTTGTGCATCCTCGGGCGTTGCCGCGAAGAACCCATCCGCCACGCCGGGATAAATCGTTTCCACGCGGTCCTCTGCGAGGCCCAGGATCTCGATGGCGTCCCGGCGCGTCGATTCCGAGATCGCCGTGCAGGCCGCCGCCCGCCGAAGCACCCGATCGCCATATCTCCTGGTGGCTGCCACGTTCGCCGGCGCGTGCGTCTCCGGCAGGATCCAGCAGGTCATGTCGTAGATGGTCGCGGTGAGACGCGGCCCCCAACGCGGCGGGTTTCGAAGGTGTTGGGAAGCGTGAAAGACGTCGGCGCGCGCCTCCAGCAGATCGAGCATGCGGTTGCCTCGGATGTTGCAGAAGTCAACCAGCAGCCTGCCGGACCGCGTTTCCCACTTTCCGGCGCACGAACGCTGGTGGTCGAGCCGGGAAAGTCCGCGGAAATACGGGAATAAGCGAATATGGTCCTCGACTGGCTGCTCCAGAAGTGCACGGATCCAGTAGTACATGTAGCTCTTGACGCCCGCGCTGCGCAGCAGCAAACTCGTCGCGTCTATTACGATCCGCATCTCACCTCTTATCCGGGGTTTCCGTTCTGGCTTCTTGCCAGCCAGCATTATATACCACTCTCGTCCAGAATAGCTTTTGCGAGTTGCGCCGTCTAAGACATTACTGAGATGGCATTCGTTGAACCAAAGATGGACCTGGCCGAAGCGCGTGGGCTGTAGCGAAACCAAGGTCCGATTCGGCTGGACACGCCAAGAAGTCGATCCCTGGTTCCAAACTCTCGCCGGCATCGCCGCAGGGTGCGACCGGGAAATTGCTCACCCCTTCGACCCGCGGGTTACGTCGCCACGCTCCCTCTTGGTCCTGAACCGGCACAGCGCTCGCAAGTACCAGTGCGGCGCGCATCCGGCGGCTGGCTCCCGACGCTCTTCTTCCAGGTCTGGTACGGCCACAAGCCGCTTCGGGTCTGAGGTCTCGCGAACGGGCCGCCACCGCTCCCGGCGCGCGACCATCCCCGGCAGTTGGGAGGACCACCCCATTTGTGCTTTCCAAAAATGCCCCAGGCGCTCTTATCTGAAGGCCGGCCCGTTGCGGCCGAGTGTGGTGACTACAGGGGATCACCATGCCGAAGGCCCGGCGGATGCCCTGTAGAGTTTGCCGCGGGTACCCGCGGAACGTGATCCGGATCATCGCCGAAACAGGTTTGCGGGTCTATAAAGAGCCGGCTCCGATCAAGAAGGAGCAAGTGGACCTGACGAACAAGGTGGTGTTCATCGCGGATTCGAAGACTCCGGCCGGAGTCGCCGAGGTTCCGCTGACGGACATCGCGACCTAGGCGTTCCGTGATCGAATCGCGCTGGCCGGCCCCGGGCCTTGGCTCTTCCCAAACACCAGACGAACTTCAAGAAGACCTGGGAGCGTACACTCCGGAAAGCCGGTATCCCCTATTTCCGGCTCTACGACCTGCGCTCCACGTACGCCACGCGGCTGAGTGCGGGCGGTGTGGCTGATGAGTGGGTAACGCAGCTCCTCAGGCAGGCGGACGCCAAGGTTCTTAAGAAGTACTCGCAGATGAAACTTCGGATGAAACGCGAGGCGCTGACGAAGCTGAACCGTCAAGCCAGCGAATCCGGAGCCCGCAACCGTCTTGATACGGCGGCTGGCGGCTGAAGGGGTTTTGAAACGTTAGTGATGCGTTTTGGCGTCTTGTGGACAGGGTAGGAATCGATGCTCAGACTCAAATGCCTGAACCAGAAGGGGTTAGGTGGTGGGCGCGACAGGACTCGAACCTGTGACCTCCTGCGTGTGAAGCAGGCGCTCTAACCAACTGAGCTACGCGCCCCAAGGGCGGAATCTTGATTGTAGACTACCGCCGCCGCGCCGGGCAACGCTACTCGAAGAACTCCACGCGGTACTCCTCGATCACCGGGTTGGCCAGCACGTCGCGGGCGATCTCGGCCATCTCCCGTTCGGCGCGCTCGCGCGGCGTACCCGGCGCCAGCACGATCTCGAAGAATTTCCCCTGGCGTACCTCGGCAATGCTCGCATGGCCCAACCCGGCCAGGGCGGCGCGAATCGTCTGCCCCTGCGGATCGAGGACCGTGGGTTTGAGTAGGACGTACACTCGCACTTTCATGGAACGACCATTCTAGCAGGCCACAAGCCCGCGTCGCGATGTGCTACAACGGAGTATCCAGGGAGGGCGCCATCCTTAAGGTCTGTGTGCTGGCCAGCGGAAGTTCGGGCAACGCCACCCTCGTCTCCACCGCGCGGACCAAACTCCTGGTGGATGCGGGGTTGAGCCGGCGCGAGATCTGCGCCCGCCTGGCTTCGATCAGGGAGGACCCGGCCAAAATCGGCGCCATCCTCATCTCGCACGAGCACAGCGACCACATCGCCGGCTTGCCGGTCCTGGCCAAGCAGCTTGGCGTCCCCGTGTACCTCACGCACCGCACCGCGCCCAGCATCGTCTGGAACGGCTACGAACCCAAGCTCGAGACCTTCCAGGCCGGGACCCGCATTGTGATCGGCGATCTCGAGATCGATACCTTCAGCATCCCCCACGACGCCATCGATCCCATCGGTTTCCGCATCCGCGCCGCGGGAGTGAGCATCGGCCTGGTGACCGACCTGGGCTACATCCCGGACTCCATCAAGTTTCACCTTCGCCGGACCGACCTGCTGCTGCTGGAATCCAATCACGACCTGGAGATGCTGAAGGTCGGGCCGTACCCCTGGCCGGTCAAGCAGCGCATCATGAGCCGCAACGGCCACCTCTCCAACGACGCGACCTGCGAGTTCATCCGCAGCGATCTCGACTCTTCCACCACGACGCTGGTGCTAGGGCACCTCAGCGAGCACAACAACTATCCCGCGCTGGTGCGTCTGTGCGCCGAACAGGCGCTAGCCGGCCGTGCACTGTTCACCAAGCTGGTGATCGCCGAACAAGGGCGGCCCACGGAGGTCTTCGAGTACTGACTATGATTCCGCGATACACCCGGCCCGAAATGGGCCGCATCTGGAGCGACGAGAACAAATACCGCGCCTGGCTCGAGGTGGAGCTGGCGGCCTCCGAGGCACTGGCCGAGCTGGGGGAGATCCCCGCACAGGCCGCGCGCGAATTGCGGGAATACGCGGGCTTCGATGTGGCGCGCATCCTGGAGATCGAGGAGGAAGTCAAGCACGACGTGATTGCCTTCACCACCGCCGTCGCCGAGCGCCTCACCGCCGCCGGACACGGCGATGTCTCACGCTGGCTGCACTACGGCTTGACCTCCAACGATGTCGTCGATACCGCCCAGGCCCTGCAAGTCGCCCAGGCTTCCCGGCTATTGCTGGCCGGCTTGGAGGAATTGCGCGCCGTGCTGAAGGAGCGGGCGCGGGAGTTCCGCCACACCGTGCAGATCGGGCGCACCCACGGGGTGCATGCCGAACCCATCACCTTCGGCCTGAAGTTGGCCCTGTGGTACGACGAGGCCGGCCGCAACATCGGCCGTTTCTCCGCGGCCGCCGCCGAGATGGCCGTCGGCAAGCTCAACGGAGCCGTCGGCACCTTCGCCCACATCGGCCCGGAAGCTGAGGAACGCGCTTGCGCCAAGCTGGGCCTCCAAGCCGCCCCCATCACCTCCCAGGTGATCTCCCGCGACCGCCACGCCGCCTACGTCGCCGCGCTGGCCCTGGTCGCCGCCCTCCTCGAGAAGATCGCGCTCGAGGTCCGGCATCTCCAGCGCACCGAGGTGCGCGAGGCCGAGGAGGCCTTTGCCGCCCGACAAAAGGGCAGCTCGACCATGCCCCACAAGCGCAACCCGATCGCTTGCGAGCAGATTTGCGGCCTGGCCCGCCTGGTGCGCTCAAACGCGCAGGTGGCCTTCGAGAACATCGCTCTATGGCACGAGCGCGACATCTCGCATTCCTCGGTAGAGCGCGTGATCCTCCCCGACTCGACCATCCTTACCGATTACCTGCTGGCCCGCACCACCAGCCTGGTCCGCCGCATGCGCGTTTATCCCGAGCGCATGCGCCGCAACCTCGAGCTCACCCGCGGGCTGATCTTCTCCGGCCAGCTCATGCTCGACCTGGCCGCCGCCGGCATGCTTCGCGAGAAGGCCTACGCCATCGTGCAGGCTCACGCCATGCGGGCCTGGGAGGAAGGCTCCGACTTTCGCGCCGCCATCCAGGCCGATCCCGAGATCTGTGCCGTGCTCACCCCCGGCCAGATCGCCCTAGCATTCTCCCTGGAACGCCAACTGCGCAACGTCGACCGCATCTTCGAGCGGCTGGGAATGGTCTAGAATCTATTCAATTAAAAAGACTTGTCCAGAAACCCGCGCCGGCGGTTTGAGGGCCGCCACAGCCCCGCCGCGCGGCCATATCGAATTCCGATTATAATAGTTTTACACTAGTAGTAAATACGCCGAACGAAATACCGTGCTTTTTTTCAGGGCCTGGGTTAAACTTGAGTTTGAGGAAAGGATACCAGCCCCAGATGGTGAAGTCCCGTCAGGCGCCACGCAGTCGCGGCCTGGATTTGGCACGCGTCTTGCTCGTGGATGATGAATTGACCTCCCGTCTGACCCTGCAAACTGTTCTGGAGGCGGGGGGGTACCGAGTGGACGCCGCAGCTTCGGCGGCCGAAGCGGTCGAGAAGCTGGATGATCGGGAGTACGAGCTGGTGCTCAGCGATCTGCGCATGGAATCTCCGGAGGCGGGGCTGAAGGTTCTGGCGCACGCCCGGATGATGGATTATAAGCCGGCCACCGCTCTCATCACCACGTACCACAATTCCAAGTCCCGCGGTGGCGCCCGAAGCGCTGCCGGTACGGTGCTGATCGAACCCGAAGACCTGCCCGAATTGCTGAGCCGGGTGGCCGATCTGATTAGCGAGCGGGCCACGCGCCGCGTCGAGCGCGAGTTGCGCCACGCCGCCAGTTGCCAGTAGACACGGCCTTTCCTTGGGCCCCCACCCGAGCAGCGCTCAAAACGTCCGGTAGTTCGTGAACTGCACGTCGATCCCGAAATCCTGCTGCTTGAGCAGTTGGATGACCTCCTGCAGCAGGTCGCGGCTCTTTCCGCTCACCCGCACCAGGTCGCCCTGGATGGAGGCCTGCACTCTGATCTTGCTCTCTTTGATCTTCTTGACGATCTCGCGCGCCTTCTCGATCGGTATCCCCTGCTGAATCGCGACCTCCTGGCGCACCGTCGAGCCGGCCGCGGGCAGCACCTCGCCGAAGGAAAGGCCCTTCAGCGGCACGCCCCTTTTGACCAGCCGGAGCTCCAGGATCTCGGTGACCGCGCGCAGCTTGAACTCGTCCTGGCTGGATAGCAGGATCTTCTTGTCCTTCTGGTTCAGCTCGATGCGCGATCCGGAGGTCTTCAGGTCGTAGCGCGTCTGCACCTCCTTCATGGTCTGCTGAATGGCGTTGCTCACCTCGTTGAGGTCGATCTTGGAAGCGATATCGAAACTGTTGTCGGGCATGGGACAAGCCCAGGATAACACCGCGTCCGGCGGGGCCGGGTCAGTGCCGCATTGCCGCCGCGACGCGCTCGGTGAGCTCGTCGATCAGGGCGGGCATCGCCTGGTCCAGCGCGATGGTCACCGCGGCGCGCAACTGCTCGCGATCGATCTCGACTTCGGAGGGCGCCGGCGCGGCTTCCGGCGCCTCCGGCTCGGCCTCGGGCGGGGGAGGCGGGGGTAAGGCAGGCTCAGTTTGCTCCGCCACTGGGGCGGCCTGCTCGCTGAGCACCTCGCGGGCCAGCTTGGCAGCTTCCAGCAGCGGCCGGAGAGCGGCGATCATCGCCGAAGCCTCGAAGGGTTTCTTCAGGACCGCGTCGGCTTTCACACGCTCCACCAAGGCCTGGTCCACCGGTTCCAGCAGCCCGGCCAGCAACACCACGCGCGTGTGCCGGAATCTCGAGTCGCTTTTCACGAACTCGCAGATCTCGTAACCAGACTTGTGCGGCAGGAACACGTCCGCCATGAGTACGTCGGGGTCCACGTCGGCCAGGCGAATGAGCGCGGTTTCGCCATCGGTGACCGTGACGACCTCGAAGCCTTCCTCGCGCAGGATGCGCTCCCCCATGCGCTGGGCATGCGGACTGTCGTCGGCCAGCAGAATCCGGCTCATGGCCCCCGTTTCTTGGTGTCCGAGCCGGCTGGTGGAGGGGCGGCCGGTGGCGCGGTGGCCGGCGGCGTCTGGCCCTGTGTTCCCGGCTTGGCCTGCTGCGCCGGGCGGGCGTCGGGCTGCGTATCCAGCGCGGACGGTCCGGTGATGGGGGAGGCGGTCACGTCCGCGCCAGCCTCGCCGCTGCCCGCAGTCACGGGCACGCTCACCGGAACCTGAGCCCGCAAACTTTCCGTTGCCGGTTCTCCCGACTTGGCTGCCGCGTGCATATCCGGGCCCTTGCGGAAGACCCCCCAGAAGTGGCTCATGAACCCGGGCTTGGTGTGGTTCTCCATTTCGTACTTCTGCCGGGCCAGCGCCACCGGGTCGGGCTCGGGAATGGGCCGTTCCATCTCCTTCAGACGGCGTTTGGCGTCCCCCACCCACGAGCTAAGCGGGTACTCGCTGACCAGCTTGGAGTAGGCCGCGGCCGCCTTGTCGCGGAATTTCGGGGGCAGCTTCATGTAGGATTCCCCGAGCTTCCACAGAGCCTCATCGACGTGGCTGAAGAGCGGGAAGTGATCCGTCAAGCCTTGCAGCCGGCTGGCGGCCGATACGTAAAGGCCCTTCCCGAAGTAGAAGGAGCCCACCCCGTACTCTTCCTGCGCCAGTACTTCCTGGATATTGCGCAAGAGCTGCTGCACCTGTGGCGCGAATTTGCTGTTGGGGAAATTCGTTAGCACGTTGCGGCATTCTTGCTCCGCGCGCACCGTGTGCGTGCTGTCGCGGTCGGCCTTGTCCATCTGCCTGAGCTGGATTTCGCAGACCTTCTCCTGCGCCTCGGGCGCTTCCTCCATGTTGGGATAGAACAGGATGAAATCCTTGTACTCCGCCTCGGCCTGCGCGTAGCCGTGCGCGCCGCCCTCGCGGTTCCAACTGTCGGCGATGGCCAGCTTCGCCTTGGCCAGGTACTCGCTCTGATCGTAGGTATTCATGAGCGTGTTCAGGGTCAGGCGCGCCACCTCGTACCGGCCGTGCTCGATATCCCTGACCGCCTTGTCGAACAACACTTTGTCCGGCTGCTCGGTGCTCTTGGTGATGGGGTTCTCGTACTTCTTGGCACGGTAGGCGCAAGAAGACATCAGGCCGGCCGTCACAATCGCCACCACTCCATATGCAAACAGGTTTCGATGTAGCTTCATATCACGCTCTACGATCCGGGTTGCCGCACCTAGCAACGTCTACATATTCTCCCATAGTCTCGGAGCGCGGTTCAGCCGGCGTCCCTACAGCCGGTCGCCGGCCGCTTCCCGGGCAATGTCGCGCAGGCGCCGGAAGGCGGCCGCCGTATCCCCGCTCCGGAAGACCGCGGTCCCGCTGACCAGCCAGTCGCAGCCCGCCCGCACGATCTCGCCGGCGTTATCCGCCTCTATACCGCCGTCGATCTCGATCCGGTACTTCAGCCCCAGTTCCCGGCGGCGGCGGACCAGCGCCCGCACCTTCTCCAGCGACTGCGGGATGAACTTCTGACCCCCAAATCCCGGGTTCACGCTCATCACCAGCACATGGTTCACCAAACCCAGCACGTTCTCGAGCAGCTCCACCGGCGTCGCCGGATTAACGACTACCCCGGCGGGTACGCCCCGCTCCAGAATGGCCCGCAGCGTGCCGTCCAGGTTCGGACAGGCTTCCTGATGGACCGAGATCTGGTCGGCGCCGGCCTCGATGAACAGGGGGGCGTACCTGTCCGGATCGAAGATCATCAGGTGAACATCCAGGGTCATCCTGGTGATCTTGCGGATGGATCTGACCACCGGAGGACCCACCGTCAGGTTCGGCACGAAGTGCCCATCCATGATGTCCACGTGCAGCAGGCTGGCCCCAGCCTGCTCGACACGCTCGATTTCCTCCCCCAGGCGGGCGAAGTCGGCGGCCAAGATAGAGGGAACGATTTGAACCATTTAGCGGCTATCCCGATGTTATCACAGCGGCGAAAAAGCCGTCTCCGGCGTCCCTGCCCGGCTGGCGCCGGAACAGGCCCACCACTGGCGCCCCGGCCTGCTCGACAACGCCCTCGTTCTCCTCCCACTCCAGCGAGCAGGTGGAATACACCAGACGTCCGCCGGGCGCCAGCCGTTCCAGCGCATTTGCCAGCAGGCTCGCCTGTTTGGCCGCCAACGCGGCAATGTCGGAGGGCCGTAGCCGCCACTTGATCTCCGGATTGCGCGCCAGCGTGCCCGTTCCCGAGCACGGCGCGTCCAGCAGGATGCGGTCGAACCGGGCGCGGAAGGGCAACGGTTGGGAGCCGTCCAGGACCACCAGATCGCAGCCCAGCGCCTTCATCGGCGCCAGGCGTTTGAAGTGCCGGTCGCAGGCTACTGTGCGCACGCCCGCCTCCAATGCCTGCGCCGTCTTGTTGCCCGGCGCCGCCGCCAGGTCCAGAAACGTCTGTCCCGCCTCCAGTTCGAGCAGCGGCACAATGGTCTGCGAACCGATGTCCTGAATCCGCAGCCCGCCCGCTTCCCCGCTCAGCAGCCGGAAACAGCCCGGCACTTCGGTGGCCTGTAGTCCCGGGGCGTTCCCGCTCGCGCCGGGCGCTCGCACGTAAGTCTGGGGCGCCACCAGGTTGGCCTGCGCGATGCTCTCGGCCGCTTGCATCCCGTATTGCCGCTCCCAACGCTCCAGCAGCCATTTGGGATGGCAGAGTTCAATCGAGCGGTCGGGCCAGGCGATCGGCTCCCGGCCGGCCTTCCGTAATACGGCGTTCACCAAGCCCGCCGCCGAGCGTTTCCGCGCGCGCCTCACGAGCTCGACGCTCTCGCTCACCGCAGCGTGAGCCGGGATGCGCTCCAGGTACCGCATCTGATAGATGCCCATCCGCAGCGCGATGCGGACCTCGGCGTCCAGGCCGGCGGCCGCGCGGCCCGAATAATGGCCGATCAGGAAGTCCAATTGCCCCTGGCGCCGCAGCGATCCCAGCACGATGGCCTCGGCCAGCCCGGCGTCCCGGCTCGCCAAACCCGCCGTTCGCGAGGCCAGCAGATCCGTGGCGTATCCGCCGCGCTCCACCAGCAGCAGAATGTCGAAAGCGATGGCGCGCGAGGCCGAGAGCACGTCTCCTATAATAAGGCGTGGATCTGGAAAAAGCCCTGCTGCGCAAGGTCGGCGAGGCGATTGGCCGTTTCAAGATGATCCGCGACGGCGACCGCGTGGCCGTCGCTCTCTCCGGGGGCAAAGACTCGCTCACCCTGCTCGAAGTCCTGCTGCTGCTCGCTAAGCGCGCCCCGGTGGAGTTTTCCGTGTGCGCCTTCACCATCGAGCAGGGCAAGTTTCTCAGGCCTATCGAGCCGCTGGCCGAGTACCTCAAGAACCGAGGGGTCGCCTGGACCTACTTCCGCGACGCCCCCTCGCTGCACCTGATCGAAGACCAGCCCGAGCATGGCTGCGATCTCTGCAGCCGCTACCGCCGCCGGGCGGTTTACGAGGTGGCGCGCGGCCTGGGCTCGAACGTCATCGCCTTGGGCCACACCGCCGACGATTTTTGCGAGGCCCTGCTCCGCAACACGCTGTTCACCGGCAAACTGAGCGCGCTGCCGCCGGTCACACACTCCCGCGACCAGGAGTTCCGCCTCATCCGGCCGCTGCTGCTGGTCACCGAGGACCTCACCCGCCGCTATGCCGAACTGCTCGGGGCGCCGCTCGTCCCCTGCGGCTGCTCGCAACGCACCGGCACGGTTCGCGAATCGCTGCGCGGCCTGTTCGCCGGCCTGGAAGAGCGCTACCCGAACCTCAAAGAGAACATGCTGGCCGCCATGGGCAATCTGGACACCGGTCGCCTGCTGGACACCCGCTTCCTGGACCTGGACGGGCCGGGCAACACCCCCTCGGCCGATTAAAAGGGGCCTTGCCGGGACTGAACATTATACGGTACAATGTACTAAGTAAGATGCAGGATGGCCGAGAACCCACCACCGACGAAGATCCCCTTGGTCTTCTTCCGTACGCCGGCGGGAAACGAACCGGTGCGGGAGTGGTTGAAGGATCTGCTGGAAGAAGAACGCCGGGCAATAGGCATTGACTTGTTGCGGGCACAATGGCGTTGGCCGGTAGGGATGCCGCTATGCCGCCCGATGGGAGGCGGCCTGTGGGAAATCCGGACGGACTTGCCCACGAAGCAGACGGCGCGGGTGCTGCTCTGTCTGCACCGGGAGCATCTCGTCGCCCTGCATGGGTTTATCAAGAAGACGCGCGCGACGCCGGATGACGACCTGGCGTTGGCGCGAGAGCGCAAGAAGGAGTTGGAGCAATGAGCAGGAAACACATGGGCTCGAGCGTCGATGACTTCCTGAAGGAGGAAGGCATTTTCGAGGAGGCGCAAGCGCGGGCGATCAAGGAGGTCGTCGCTTGGCAGCTCGCCGAAGCCATGAAGGAGCAAAAGATCTCCAAGAACCGCATGGCCAGTCTGTTGAAGACCAGCCGCACGCAGGTCGACCGGCTCCTGAATGCCAAAGACGACATTACGCTGTCGAGCCTTCAACGGGCAGCGGCCATCGTGGGCCGTCGAGTAACGATCGGGCTCGTCTAGACGAGCGAGCGGCACGGTCGCAGATCCCAGGATCTGTCAAGAACTTGGTGTAAACGGCCTTCAGTGGTTGATAATTCCCCAGCCCGAGCGGGGGATGGGGGTGCGGGGCAAGGG
>JBKQQG010000024.1:0-81942 GCA_052144455.1 Bryobacteraceae bacterium | reverse complement strand
GGGCCGCTTGCGCGGCCCCTTGACCAACTACAGAATTTGCCGCCCTACCAGCGGCGTCAGAAAATGACTTTCGCCGCGAGTTGGACGTTGCGACGATCCTGAGGCAGGCCGGTGCAGCCTCTGCACGCGAGAATCGGCGTGCCAAACTCCACGTCGGCCGTGCTGCCCTCCATGTATAGATTCGCATGGTTGAACAGGTTGTAGAACTCCCCGCGGAGTTGCAGGCCGATGCGCTCGGTGATATTGAAGTTCTTGTGAAGGCCTAAGTCAACCTCCCAGAACCCGGGTCCGCGGAACGCATTGCGCGAGCTCATGTCAGATGGGTACGGCGGCAGATCCGACAGAAAATACGTCGGATTCGGATTACTGACGAGCGAGCTCGGCAGCGGAAAGTAAACGAACTCATTGGGAGCGGATCCCGCACCCGTATACGGGGCCGGACTCTTGTTCACCGCCGTCGAGACCGCCCCGTCGAACGACGCCATAATATACTGCGAGTACACAAAGGAACCATCGAATACGGTATACGGGGTTCCCGTGCGGATGGTGACGATCGGGTCCACGCTCCAGCCGCCCAGAACCTGATGAGCGATGCCGTGGCCCGTCTTGAACGCCGGAACATCCCACACCGCGCTGATCACTACGCGCTGCCGGATGTCGAAGTCGGAGTTGCCTGTGTCGAGGTTGGGGGCGAACGGATCGAGATAACCCGTATTGAAGCAACCCCAGTTGGCATTGATGCAATCGGCGTCGCTGAACGATGTGCTCTGGTTGTCGATCGAGTGCGAGTACGTGTAATTCAATGTCAGATGCAGGCCGCTCGCGCCGAGATTGTCGATCACCGTCCGTAAGTTCAGAGCGTTGTAACGGGAAGAGCCAAGGTCGCCGCGCGTATTGATGCCGCCATACTGCGAGTTGAAGCGGGCGACGCACGTGGTTGGCCCGAAGGAGCCGGTCACCTCGTAAGCTGTTTCCGTGTCGGCGAAGCTGCAGGGCTCGTTGAGATAGGCGTTCCCGTACCCGTTGCGGTTGTTTACCGAAACGTCATACAGCCGCTCGCCCATGGACCCCGAGTAATCGGCCCCGACCAGCAAATGGGGCGTCACCTGGTGCTCGAGCGAAAGGCTAAACAGGTGCGCATATGCGGTCTTGATATTCTGCAATGGCACGCGCAAAGTCGCCGGCGGCAGCGTGACGGTGCCACTCGACCCAGCGAATGGACCCAAGTTGCTCACCGAAACAGGAATGGTCCCGAAGCTGGCGGAGGTCAGACTTATGGTTTCGTAATTGGGAGGGTTCTGAATCGCGTTAAACGTCACGTTGCCGAAGTTGCGCTCGTAACCGATGCCGTAACCGCCGCGCAACGAGGTCTTCCCGTTGCCGAAGACGTCCCACGCAAATCCCAATCGAGGAGCGAAGTCCTTATAGTCCGGAGCCCAGAAGCCGCCTACCGGGCTCTGACCGACCAACATGTCGCTCCCGGCTGCGAATCCCTGGGGAGTATTGATCTCATTCGACGGGAAGTAGAAGTTGGATTCGAGAGCGGGGTTCTTGTCGTGCTGCACGCCGTAGTACTCCCAGCGCAGTCCGAGATTCAAGGTCAGCCTCGGAACAACCCTCCAGGCATCCTGCACGTAAAGCGCGGATTCCTTGTAGCGATAGCTCCGGCTGAAGTTCGGCTGGCCGAGCGGCAGACTGACGGTCGAGCCCGGATAGTTGCCGTCGGGGTTGACGGCCACCTGAAACCCGGCCAGTGTCCCGCCCAGGAAACCGTCGTAGGACCTGTTCTGGTTGGTGCCGAGATACTCGCCGGCGGTCTCATACGCCCCGAAGGTCCGGTTGTCGCGCAGGTACTCGAAGCTGCCGCCGAACCGGATATTGTGCTTGCCGATGACGTGACTCACATCCTCGTAAAGCTGCGCGAAGTTCTGCGGGCCGCCGAACGGAATTCCGTTGCCCGGCGCCGAGGGCGTGTAACCCGGATAATAAATCGGATAACCGCCCAGCGAGCCTGCGCCACCCGAGGTCGTGTACATTGTCGGCACCGGACCATAGGTGCTGCTGAAGGGTTGCAGATCGCTCAGCCGATTGAATACCACCTTCGATTGCGAGACCCAGGCCGGGCCGAACAGGTGAATGATGGAGAACAGTGCGTTGTTGTTGAAGATCTCCTCACCCGTGTCGTAGCCGAGATAGGGACTGGAGTCCAGAGTCCCCGGGAAGTTGCTGACCTTCTGAATCGCATAACGGCCGTACATCTGGGTTTTGTCGCTCAGGTTGTAATCGACGCGATCCACGCCCAGAAACTGGTTCTCCGGAGGCCCACCGCCCGCGTCCGCCGGAACGTTGTAGCTCACCAGATCATACGCCGGTGTGCTCGCCGGGAGCGCCGCGCAGAGCGCGTGTGTGCATCCCAAGTCGGCCTGGGTGAACGTCTGCACAACGCTGGCGCTGGGCTTCAATTTGCCGTACGCGCCGAAATAGGCCTGGGTGGCCGGGGCGGCCGCCGCGATGAAGGCGGGGTCGGGAACATTCGCGTACTCCGTGGCAATACTGCGAATGCGTATCCATTCCGTGCTGCTGAAGAAGAACAGTTTGTTCTTCTTGATCGGACCGCCGACGGAATACCCAAACTGGTTGCGCGTGAAAACCGATTTCGGCGTGCCCACCGAATTGTCCTGGAAATCGTTGGTGGAGAGCGCGGACACGCGATTGAACTCGTAACCCGTGCCGTGGAAGTCGTTGGAACCCGACTTGGTGACCACATTGACCACGCCGGCCGAAGCCCGTCCGAACTCCGCAGTGAAGTTGTTGGTGAGAACGCTGAATTCCTGAATCGAATCCAGTGGAACCGCCTGCCCGACGCTGGCCGTGAACTCGTCGTTGTTCGCGGAGCCATCGAGTAGAATATCCGTTCCCGACTCTCGCAGACCATTGATGGCCACACCGGCGCCCCGGCCGCCGACCGCGGCGTCGGAAACGTTGCCCGACAGCACGACCAGCGAGTATGCGTTGCGCGTCAGAGTCGGCAATTCCCTGAGTTGCGACTGGGTAATATTGGTGCTCAGGGTCTGCGACTCCACGTTTACCTGAACAGGCGCTGCGTTCACTTCAACCACAGTGGAGGACTTGCCCACCTCCAGATGGATATCGACGGCCACCTTGGCCCCGACCGCCACCGTGGCCCGTTGCTGGATCTGCGAGAAGCCCGCAGCTGTGGCCGTCACGGTGTATTCGCCCGGGAGCAGGTTGGTAACGTTGTACTCTCCGCCCACCGTGGTCTTGGTCTCACGGACCGCTCCGGTCGCGACCGACTTGACGCTGATCGCCGCACCCGGAACCGCCGCGCCCGATGGATCGACGACAGTCCCCGCAATCTGTCCGGTTTCCGTTTGCGCGTAGATCACGCTTGCGACCGCAAACAGAGTGAAAACGAACACTAGAATGAGTTGGAGTCTCTTCATGTTTCCCCTTTTTTCCCGCCCGCCCAGCGCTTCACGGCCAGGCCGGGTTTCCCTTGCTTTCCGGGTTCCGCGACGATCACTCGGGCGGATTCCCCTGTCCTACTGGCCCTCCACAAAAACCCGTTTCCCTGCCCCGGGCCAACCGACCCCGCCCGGAGGCACATCCCGCCGCTCCGGCGACCGAAGCTCCCGGCGCCCAGACCATCGGGCGCCATCGCTTCCCGGAAGCGGCCGGCGTATTAGTCCGAATCTCCATGCTTGTCAATACTTACCGGTCAGTATACACCTACCCGCAGTCACTTGTTTATCCAAATTTGCAGTCTCGACCGGCAACTGCTTTTAGCTTGGCTGGCCCCGCCGAGCAGTCGCACGTCAGGCGGGTCGTTTCGACCGTCTGTTTGCGTTCCTGATGCCCGGACCCCGAGAATGTGGGCAGGTCCAACGGACAAACCTCCTCTTGAGGCAACGGCATAGGTTAGGCACGCGCTGCCCCGCACCAACCAAGACCCTTCGAGCGCGATAACCCACCTCGCTTCATGGGAGGTGGTTCCCTAGTTCCTAACCTTATCACTCCATGAAGGAATCTTCAAGAGTTTTTAACACCACCGGCCAGAGGTGCTCGGTTCTTGCCTGCTGTCGCCCTAGAGCGGCCAGTCGTTGGGCTCGGCTGTGGAAATCTCGAGCCACCCCTCCTGAGGGATCGCATCGACCGGAAGTCCTTGTTTCCAAAGGGATAGCTGCAGGCGAAGGGCTTGCCCGCTCCCCACCCCCAGCGCAGCGAGCGAGAGCCGAGCCTCAAGTATTTTTCGAAATGCAAATTCCAGGGCCACGCCGTCCTCCCCGCTCGCCAGACGCACTTCGCTTGACCTGACCAATCCATCGCGAAAGCCCAGCACCACGAAACTGGCTAGGGCCGGGTCCGCGCTGGCCTGGATGGTGAGGTGCGCGTCCATGCCCTCCAGTTCGGCCACCGCTCCCGGCTCGAAATCCACCCGCAGGTACAGGTTGTCACCATCGCTGCCGTAGAGCAACTCCTGTATTGCGAATCGTTTGCCGTGCATCGCTCCGGAGCGCGCGTCCACCTGGTAGACCCCCGCGCCGAGCCATTCAAAGTAGGATGTCACTAAGCCATCAATCTTAGGGTGCAGCGGTCCGCTGGGCGGCGTATGCATCTCGGACAGCCCCACCTTTAGAATCGGACGGGACAGTTCCTCTGGCGGCGTGAGGTGCAGCGCCCGATAGACGTTGGCCAGGTGCGCGCGGTACAGTTCGTCGAACTCGGCCCGGAAGTCCGACTGGTGCTCCGGTCCGTACCACCAGCACCAATCGCTCCCCTCAGCGATCAGCAGCTCCTCGTAGGCCAGTTGCCGGTCCTGTTCCGAAACTCCGGAGGCCACCCGGTCGTAGGTTTGCCGCGCCCGCAGCAGGTACTCCCAGGCCCGGTTGTCCTCCTCCGCCCCAATCCACACGTCGAAATTCGCCCCAATCCAGGAGCCGGGGAAGATGTGATCCAGCCTCTGCGGCTCCAGACGCTGGAGCGCCTCCCCGACCGTCAGCGCGGTGATCGAAGGGTCCGCCGCGATCCTGCGATACAGTTCCCTCAGGAACGGCCGCCCGTTCTGCTCGTAGAACTCCCAGGCATTCTCCCCGTCCAGGATGATGGGGACGAAGGCGTCGCGGCCGCTGGCCAGGATTCCCCGGCAGTTGTCCCGTATGCGCCTCAGGAAGTCCTCCGCGGCCTCCGCCGCTCCCAGCCGCGAGTACACGAACCCCACCAGGTCGCTCAGGTAGTGGTCGCGGAAGATCAGCGCCATCTCCCGCCCGCCCTGCCGCCAGAGGTAGGGCCGGTAGGTCTCGTCTATCCCCGCCGTCCGGCCCAGCGTGCGGCTCAGCACCCCATTGTCCGTACCCGCCCAACGGAACCCCGCCTCCGCGGCGATCCCCAGCGCCTCGTCCGAAACCGACCCCTCGGAGGGCCACAATCCCGCCGGCGCGGTTCCCAGCCGCTCCTGGCAGAACGTCCGCGCCCGCTCGAGCTGTACCCGGGCGTCCTGCGGATACCGGAATCGCCCCGGTAGCGGCACAAACGGATGCGACAACCCGGCGATGTTGGAATCGCAAACCAGTGGCAAGATAGGGTGGTAGAACGGCGTGGTCGAGATCTCGATCTGGCCGCGCGCGGCGAACCTCCGGTACACCGGCAGCACCGCCCCCAGGATCTCCGACTGCTTCCGGCCGGCCAGCGCCTGGTCCTCCGCCGTGAAGTTGCGGCCTCGCAGAACTAACTCCCGGACTTCGGGATCCCCAGTGAGAGACTCTTCGTCGAACCAGGCCAGTTGGGAGAGCACCTGCAAGTCCCGGAACGCCCGCACGCCGAATTGCCGCCGCGCGCGCTCCACGTTCCGGTCGGCCGCCCGCCAGGCCTGGCACAACTCCAGGTAACGAGGGAACCGCGCCACGCTGCGCGAGGGATTGAGCGGCACGAAGTTGCGCAGCATGAACTCCTGCTCGGCCTCCGTCAGGCTCTCGGCGGGCTTCAGCGCCACCCGCAGAAAGGGGTCCACCGCGCTGCCCTGGGCATACTCCTCCACTTGCGACATCAGCGACGGCACCAGATTGAAGGTCTGATGAACCTCCGGGAACTCCTCCAGGATTTCCACCATCCCGTAGTAATCCTTGAGCGCATGCAGCCGCGTCCAGGGCATCCGGTACTCGCCCGAGATCAGGTCCTTGTAGAACGGCTGGTGCATGTGCCAGAGAACGCAGAGATAGGTCTGGGGCATGGCGGTGGCGCTACCTGTGGGCCCTTTCGGCGCTGTAGGGCCTTACATCGGCCGTCTTCTGGAAACAGTTGGACAGGGGCCTTGCGCCGGCGTCGAAAACGGTCATCGGGCGCAAGCCCAGCATCAGCTCCATACTGCGCAGCATGGAGGTCGTATTGTACATCGTGCCGTCCACCGCTCCGCGCTTCACGTAGGGCGAAATCACCAGCCCCGGCAGGACGAAGATGGCCGTGTCCTTCCAGAACCGGCTCCTGGACACAGCCTCGACAACCTGCCCCAAAGCAGTATCGTCACTTAGCCGCATCAGGATCAGGGCGGGCATCTCCCCACTCTTCTCAAACTCCGCCAGATCCTCGAGAAACACCCGGGCGCGCTCGGCATCCGGGTAATCCGTGTCCGGGCCGCGGTAGCGCAGGTTGGTGGCGCGATTGAGGACCGGGTCCTTCACCACCTGCACCTGGATGCCCCCGGCCGCCTCCTTCAGTGGGCGGTTGGCGACGAAGTAGCCGTAATTCCGCAGCGAGAGGCCCGCCGCGGCGGCGTTCGTCCACAGGTAGCCGGAGGCTGGCTGGGCGGCAGGTTCTCCGCCCTGGTAGTCGAGAGGCCGGGGCGCCATCTTCACCGTGAAGTCCGAAGCGATCGCCGCGGTGGCCCACTGCTCGCTCTCCGCGCCCGACTCGCCGCTGATTTGGAAGTTGTCCAACCGCACGAATTCGCGAGCCAGCTTGCGATGGTTGGCCCCCTGGGAGCCGCCATCACCGGCGATGTAGAGCACGTGCCGGATCGGCGAAGCCAGGTTCGGAGCAGCCGGTATGGGATTGTCCGGACCGGAGCCGGCATCCTCCAGCAGCGCGTCGCGATAGGGCATGTTCGCGAGCACCGTCTTCGAGTACGCCTCCCACGCTTCCTCGCCCGGCGGGTCGAGGATGGAGGCCGTCCCCGGCGCCCCTCCGTTCAACACCACCACCCGGCCGTCGCGCAGCACCCGGATGGCCGTCGGATATCCGCCCGTCGGCAGGAACCCCACCGGCTCCGCGCGCGCGCCGCCGATCTCCTCCACCACCATCGCATTCACGTCCGAGCAGGCCACCAGCAGCCGCTTGCCATCCAAGCTGAGCGCCAATGCGCTGGGCGTCGACCCCGCCGGCTGCCAGGGCGTCAGCGAGACGTTGATGGTATCGATCTGCCGCAGCTCGCCGCTCTCCGAGGCCCCCAACACATACACGTTGTTGGTGTTCGCGGCCGCCACGAACAGCCGCGCCGTCACCCACTCCAGTTGCCCTTCCGTCTCCACTTCCGGCTTGCCGGGCAGCCACACCATGTCTGTCGGATGCGCGCCCAGCCGCAGCTTCCCGATCACCGCGCCGCTGGCGGCATCGTGCTGATAGACCGTGCCGTCCGCCCAGCTCGAGACCAGGAACGTCTTGCCGCCCGGCGGGAATAGGATGCGGTACGGCCGCCGTCCCGTCGGAAACCGTTCGATCACCGTGCCGGATTGCAGGTTGATCACGGCGATCGAGTCGTGGAACAGATCGGCCGCGTACAGCAGCCGGCCGGCGGGGTCGAACGCTACGTCGCCGATGAAATCCTGTGGGCCGCGCTTCTCCGGCGGCGTCACCCAAAGCGTCCGGATGGGCCTCAGCTTGCCGTCCACGAAGGCGAACTCGAGCACCGTCGCCTGCGAGCCGCCGCCCGCGTACAGCCGGTCGCCGTGGGGCGAAAACGCCAGGCCCAGCCAGGCGTCCGCCACGGGTTGGTTCGCGACCACGCGCTCGGTCGCCGCATCGAGCACGCTGATCGACGCCGCTCCGGCGCCCCCGTTCAGCACCGCCAGATATTTTCCGTCCGGCGAAACCGCCGCCGACATGGGCAGTCTCCCCAGCGCAACCTGCCGCCCCGCCGGCCGCAGCTTCCAGCCGCTTGCCGCCACCGGACCGCTCTGCCCCGGCAACAGCAGGGCCCCGGCCATCGACAGCATCGCTACCGCAGTCTTCATATTGATCCGCCCCGGCGCAATCGGCGCTAAGCTTCTATTGTATTGATTCCCGGAGGCAGGGCTGGCTGCCCTGGCGGGCCGCCCGCCTACTCATACCTCAGCGCCTCGATCGGGTCCAGGCGTGCGGCTTTGATCGCCGGAAGCAGGCCGGCGATCAGGCCCACGGCCTCCAGGAGCATCGTCGAAGTGACCACCGCGAACATCGAAATCTTAAGGTGAATGTCTCCCGATCCACTGGTGTCGTGGAAGATCGGCCCGAGCAGCGGCAGCGTTTCTAGCATCGAGGTCGCCGCCCAGCCCGCCGCCACGCCGATCGCGCCGCCCGCCGTCACAATGGCCATGGCTTCCAGCAGGAACTGCGATAGAATCGAGCGCCGCGTCGCGCCCAGGGCCTTGAGCACTCCCACCTCCCGCGTCCGCTGCGTGACTGAGACCAGCATGATGTTTGCCAGGCCCACCCCGCCGATGGCCAGCGTGAGCGTCCCGATGAAGGCGAGCAAGAGCCGCAGCGCGATGCCCATGGTGTCCACCAGCCGCATATACTCGTTGAAGACGACGCTACGCACCGCCCGCTCGTCGTTCGGCGAGAAGTTGTGAATGCGGGCCAGCGTCTCCCGCACCTGCCGCAGCGCCTTCTCGCGAAAGATCGGATTGGCCGGCATCCATACGAAAACGTCGGGGTACCGCAGATCGCGAAACAAGGAGGCCGCCTCGTAAGGGATGAACACGCACTCGTTGTCCGGCGTGTTGTAGTTGGCGATCTGGGTCTTGGTCTTCAGAACTCCCACCACGCTGAAGCGCAGGCCATTGATGGTGATCTCCTCGCCTTCGGGCGCCATTTCGCCGAAGAGCTTGTCCGCCGCTTTCGCGCCTAGGACGGCCACCCGCAGCTTCTGCACCTCGTCGTCTGGGGTAATCCACCGCCCCGAGCCCATGGTCTGGTTGCGAACCTTCCCGTAGGCCGGCTTGACCGCGCGCACCATTGTGGTGTCCGTGCGGTATCCGTGCCCCACCGTCATTCCGCCCATCATCATCTCGGGCGAAATGGCGGCGATCAAGGGAACCGTCTCGCGGATGGCCTCCACATCCGCGAACTCGATGCGCACCCTCCGCCCCGCGCGTTCGCCGCCCGCCTCGGTCGAGGTCCGCCCGCCGAACATCAGCACCAGGTCCTGCCCGACGGAGAGGAACGCCTTCCGCATCGCGAGATGGAAGCCGTCGCCGTACGAATAGAGAATGACGAAGCAGGCCACTCCCCAGGCCAGGCTGATCATGGTGAGGATGCTGCGCTGCCGGTTGAACTTCAGGGCCTGCGCCGCCTCGCGAAAGATGGAGCCGATGCGCATGGATGGCCTCTCAGCGTTCGTAACTCAGCGCCTGCACGGGAGTGAGCGAGGCCGCGCGCCAGGCGGGCCATAGCGCCGAGGCCACCGCAATCACTCCCAGCGCCCCGAAGGCCACCGCGGTGGTTGTGCCGCTCACCGGAAGCCCGGCAAACATCTCCTGCCGGGGCAGCATGTTGACCAGCGCAGCGATGCCATAGGCGCCGGCCCAGCCTAACAAGCCGCTCAGTCCGGCCAGCAGCACGCCCTCCAGAAGGTAATCCACCAGGATGCGCAGCCGCGTGGCGCCCACCGCTTCGCGCAGCCCTATTTCCCGCGTCCGCTCGGTCACCGAGACCAGCATAATGTTCATCACGCCGACTCCGCCGAGGGTGAGCGTCACCACCGCGATGGCGCCCAGGAACAGCGTCATCGAAGTGAAGATCTTGTCCACCAGCCGCGCATTCTCCACCGTGTCCCAGATGAAGACGGCGCTCCCATCGTCGACTTGGAAGCGATGGTTGCGCCCCAGCACCCGGAGCACCTGGTCCCGCGCGGCTTTCCAGTCGTCGAGCGAGGCCGGAACGTAGATGAGATCGGTAATGATGCCCGGCTGGAAATTGGGATCGTCGGGCGGCATGTCGCGCACCATGGTCGAGTAGGGAATGAAGATCTTGTCGTCGTCCAGGCCGTTGTAGCTGCTGTTCTGGGTCTTGGCCGGCACCAGACCGACGATTCTGAAGGGCAGCCCGTCGATGGCCACACTGTCCCCCGGCTCGACCGGCCGTTCCCCGAACAACTGCTTCCGGACGTTGTCCCCGACCACCGCCACGCGTGCCGCGCTCGCATCGTCTTCCGGCGACAGAAACCGTCCGCGGCCTATCGGGATGTTGCGGACCTTCGAGTACAGCGACTCCACGCCCTGCGCGGCAAACACCCCGCTATTGAACTGGCTCACGGCGCGAACCCCGTTCTGCAACTCGCTCACCACCACGTTCACCCGGAAGCACTCCGTGCGGATGTCGCGTTCGTCGTCGTCATTGAGCCGTATGCGCCTCCCCGCCCGCATGCCCCCGGCCTGCTTCTCTGTCCGCCCGCCGAAGACGATCACGATGTTCTCGCCGATCTCCCGGAACCGGTCGCGCTGGCCTTCCTTGAAGCCGTCGCCCATCGCCACAATCAATACGATGGAGGCCACGCCCCAGGCAATCCCCGCCATCGTCAGGAAGCTGCGCAGCTTGTTGCGCAGCAGGCTGGAAACGACGTGGCTCAGCAGCTCTCTGAGGAAGGTCACGCGGCGCTGCCTATTGCAGGATCACCTGCTGGCCCTCGCTGAGGCCCTTCACGATCTGCATCTTCGCTCCGTTGCTGATGCCCGTTACCACCGCCACCCGCCGCTTGCCGCTCTCCAGCGCCGGGTCCGGAACCTCCACTTCGGTCGAGCGGTCCTTCTTATAGACGATCGCCCCCTCGGGCACCGCCAGCACGCCTTTGCGCTCCTCCAGCATGATCTCGGCGTTGGCCGTCATGGTGGCCATGAGTTTGCCACTTTCGTTCGAGATCGAGACCCGCACCTCGAACGTGGTGACGTTATCCTTTTCCACTCCCATGGGCGAGATCTTCGTGACTTTGCCCGTGAAGCTCTGGTCCTTGTACGATTCCACCTTGATGCGCGCCGGCTGGCCGAGGTAGACCTTCCCTATATCGCTCTCGTCCACCTTGCCCTTCACGTAAACCTCCCGCAGGTCCCCCAGCGTCATGATCAATGTCGCGCCGGAGCCCATGGTCAGGATGGAGCTGACCGCGTCGCCCACCTCGCGGTCGCGGCTAAGCACCACGCCGTCGATCGGCGAAACGATGGTGGCGTTGCGCAGGTCCTCTTCGGACTGCTCCATCGCGGCGCGCGCCTGATCCACTTGCGCCTCGGCCCGGGTGATCGCGGCGCTGGCCACCCCCAGGTTGCCCTCGGCCTGCGCCTGGCGGTTGACGGACATCTCGTAGTTCTTCTCGGCGTCGTCGCGGGCGTTCAGCGCGATGAGCTTGTCGTGGAACATTTCCCGTGCCCGCTCCATATCCCGCTTCAGGAACGGAACGTCCGGGCCCAGCGCCTCCACCTTGTCCCGCTCGTATTCCGCCCGCGAGCTCTTGAGCGCCGCCTCCGCCATGCCCAACGCCGCGCGCGCCTGCCGCAGTTTAGGCAGCAGATCGTTCTGGTCCAGTTCGCAAATCACCTGCCCCTGCCGCACGATGTCCCCAACATTGACCGGCAGCTTCAGGATGATGCCGCTGGCCTTCGACTTGATCTCCACCTGAGTGGTGGGCTGTATCTTGCCGGTGGCCACCACCGAGCGGGCCAGGTCCGTTCGTTCCACGCGCACCAGCCGCTCGGGATCGATCTTGGCCGGCGCGTGCGTGAACGCCTTGAGCGACATGAACGCCACGCCTGCCAGGCCCAGCACCACCAGAATCCAAATGAAGGAACGTTTCTTTCGCGTTGCCATAGCGATGAAGACGCCGATGCCCTAATTACCAGTTTACGAGAATGGCCGCGCGCCCGTTCCCGGAATCGACGCGCGAAGGGTGGCGGCCGCACGACGGCGAGGCGGTCCTACCTGTACGCCGGTATCCCGGTCACCTTCTCCCCGATCGCCAGCGCGTGGATGTGGTCGGTGCCCTCGTAGGTCTTCACCGTCTCCAGGTTGCACATGTGCCGCATGATCGGGTACTCGTCCGTGATGCCGTTGGCGCCCAGCAGGTCGCGGCTCAGGCGGGCGCACTCCAGCGCCATGGCGGTGTTGTTCCGCTTCAGCATCGAGATGTGCGCGGGCTCGGCCTTCCCCCGATCTTTCAACCGGCCCACCTGCATCGCCAGCAGTTGCGCTTTGGCGATCTCGGTGATCATCCAGACCAGTTTCTCCTGCACCAACTGGTGCGACGCGATCGGCCGGTCGTCGAACTGCTTCCGCAGAATGGCATACCGGCGCGCGGTTTCGTAACATTCCATGGCCGCGCCAAGCACTCCCCAGCCGATGCCGAAGCGCGCCTGCGTGAGGCACATCAGCGGGGCTTTGAGGCCCTTGGCCCCCGGCAGCATGTTGGCGGCCGGAATGCGGCAGTCCGCCAGCGACAGGCTGGACGTCACCGAGGCCCGCATGGACCACTTGCCGTGGATATCCGAGCTGACGAATCCCGGCGTGCCCCGCTCCACCAGGAAGCCTCGTATGCCCTGCTCCGCTCGCGCCCAGATCACGGCGACGCTGGCCACGCTGCCGTTGGTGATCCAGGTCTTCTCGCCATCCAGCACCCAATCCTCGCCCTCCCGGCGCGCGCGGGTGCGCATTCCCGCCGGGTTGGACCCGAAATCCGGCTCGGTCAGCCCGAAGCAGCCGATGGCCTCGCCGGATTGCAGCCGCGGCAGCCAGCGTTGCTTCTGCTCCTCCGATCCGAACGTCAGAATGGGGTACATCACCAGCGCACCCTGCACCGACACGAAGCTGCGCAGGCCGGAATCGCCGCGCTCGAGTTCCTGCATAACCAGCCCATACTCGACGTTGTTCAGCCCCGCGCAGCCATACCCTTCGAGGTTCGCGCCGAGGAACCCCAGCCGGCCCAACTCGCCGATCAATTCGGAGGGAAACCGCGCTTCGCGGTAGCAGTCGCGAACGATCGGGATCACCCGTTCCTCCACGAACCGCCGCGCCGTCTGCCGCACCAGCAGCTCCTCTTCGCTGAACAGGCTATCGATGTGCAGGAAGTCCACGCCCCGGAATGGTTCCATGCCCACCATCGTACCGAAGCGAGGCCCGCCGCAACGGCACGTCTTCCGGCCGGAATCGCGTTTGCTAGCCTGTAGTTGATGTCGAGAATCCTGCCCTTCGTCCTGCTGGCATCCGTCGCCTGGGCACAGAAACCGCCCGCCACGCGCGTCGATAACGTCAAAGAGGTCTTGCACGGCGTCGAGATCGCCGACCCCTACCGCTGGCTCGAAGACCAGCAGAGCCCGGAAACACGCGCCTGGATCGACGCCCAGAACGCCTACTCGCGACCCATCCTCGACCGGCTTCCGGCTCGCGCTCGCCTCGGCAAGCGCCTGGCGGAGCTGATGAACGTCGACGAGACCAGCGTTCCGCGCGCCCGCGGCGGCCGCTACTTTTTCACGCGCCGCCGCATCGGTCAGGATCAGCCCGTTCTGTGCATGAAGGAAGCCCTCGACGGCCCGGACCAGGTGCTGGTGGACCCCGCTCCGCTCAGCCCCGACCACACCACCTGGGTCAGCTTCCTCGATATCTCCGAGGATGGCAAGCTGGTGGCCTACGGCATTCGCCGGGGCGGGGAGGACGAAGTCGCCGTCAAGATGCTGGACGTGGATAGCCGCCGCAATCTCGCCGACGAGCTGCCGCGCGGCCGTTACGAAGTATCGCTCGAGCCGGGCCGCACTGGCTTCTACTACAGCCACTTCGAGAAGGCTGGGCCGCGCGTCTACCATCACGTCATGGGCCTGCCCGCCAGCCGGGATCGCCTGGTTTTCGGCCAGGCCTACGGGCCGGAGAAGCTGATCGACCCGCGCGTCTCCGAAGACGGGCGCTACCTGCTGATCCATGTCTTCGAGGGCAGCGTCGGGGAGCGCACCGAGATCTGGGCGCAAGACCTTGCGCACGCGACTCCGCTCGTCCCCATCGTCAAGGACCTCCCCGGCAGGTTTCTCGGCGAGATAGGCGGGGACACCCTCTACATTCACACGGACTGGAAGGCGTCCCACGGCCGCATTCTCGCGATCGATCTGCGCAACCCCGCTCGCGAGCACTGGCGGGAGCTGATCCCGGAGGGCGGGGCGCCCATAGAGAGCTTCTCCATCGCCGGTGGGATGCTGTTCGTCGAAACCCTCCGCAATTGCTCCTCGGCGCTCGCCGTTTTCTCGCCCGATGGCCGCCGCGTGCGCGATATCGACCTCGCCGGCATCGGCTCCGCCAGCGCACCGGATGGTAACTGGAGCGGCCACGAGGCTTTCTTCCAGTTCAATTCGTTCCACATCCCCGAGAGCATCTACCGCTACGATACGGCCACCGGGAAGCAGTCCCTGTGGTGGCGCGCCAATGTCCCCATCGATCGCGACCAGCTCGAGCTGAAGCAGGTCTGGTACCCCTCCAAGGACGGCACGCAGATCCCCATGTTCCTGCTCTATCGCAAGGGGCTGCGCCTGGACGGCACGAATCCCGTCTTCCTCACGGGCTACGGCGGATTCGATATCAGCCTGACCCCGGCGTTCGCGCCCAAGGCCGTTCTGTGGGCCGAGAATGGCGGCGTCTTCGCTCAGCCCAACCTGCGCGGCGGCGGCGAGTTCGGCGAAAAGTGGCACGAGGCCGGGATGCACGAGAAGAAGCAGAATGTGTTCGACGACTTCATCGCCGCCGCCGAGTGGCTCGTGGCGAATCGCTTCACCAGCCCTTCGCGCCTCGCGATTTCCGGCGCCAGCAACGGCGGACTGCTGATGGGCGCGGCCATCACCCAGCGCCCGGACCTGTTTCGCGCCGCCATCTGCGGCTACCCGCTGCTCGACATGCTGCGCTTCCACAAGTTCCTGGTGGCCCGCTGGTGGGTGCCGGAATACGGCTCCGCGGACGATCCCGGCGCGTTCCAGTACATCTACGCCTATTCGCCCTATCAGCATGTGCGGCCCGGCGTGAAATACCCCGCCGTGCTCTTCACCACCGGCGACGCCGATACCCGCGTCGCGCCCCTCCACGCCCGCAAGATGGCCGCGCTCCTGCAAGCCTCCACCGTTTCGGGCCGCCCCATCCTGCTGCGCTACGACACCAGCGCCGGCCACAGCCGCGGCCGCCCCATCGGCAAGCAAATCGACGACCTCACCGACGAGCTGGGGTTTTTGTACTGGCAATTGGGAGCCGGCGAGTAAGCGCGGCCGAATCGCCCGAATGATCCCACGGTCTTCGACCACAGACCACGTGGACTCAGAAGTAGCTGCTGAAGAAAGTCACACTCCAGCCGGTGGTGTGCTTTCGAAGGTAGACTGCTCCCTCCCCCGTGAGGTTGTACCACGGGTCTGATTCTCCGTGCTTCGTCAACTTGAAATAGAGCGCTACGGAGTCGGCAGCATCCTCTCGATTGGCCAACTGCCAGTTAGAAACGCGATGTTCAGGCAGCGCATAGGCACACAACTCGCGGCTGACGGAGCAATTGCCGGCTCGCAGATCAGCGAGAAACCCGTTTGCGGCGTACTCGGGCGAGCGGTCGCGGAGCGGATTCAGAACAACCAATCCCGTAACCCTGCCATGAAAATCGCCGCCAGCAGAATCGCGATCGCCAAATGCGCGGACTAGAACGGGCCCGTGCTGGAGCGCCGCGACGAGGCCGACAATGATTGTCGCAACCGCAAGGAGGACGCGAACCAGAGCTAGGCGGCGAGGCCGTCTCGCGGTCCTATTCTGCCGCGCCGCTCTTGCGACCGCAAGCTGCGCAGAAGCGAATTGAGCCTACGCCTCCCTCTCACCGCTCGTCGCCACGATCCGAGTGAGAACCCCGCCCAGCCCGCCGTGTAGAATAGGCACGGAAGGGGAAGATCATGCGACCCGCCATGGACTGGCCGCGGCTAGCGCGTTTGGCCGCGTCATTGGGCCTCGTTGCCGCGGTGACGATCGCCTGCGCGCTGGTCCTGCACGTGAATGCCACCACGGTCGCGCTCACTTTTCTGCTCGCCATCCTGGCCATCGCCACCTGGTGGAGTCTGCCCGAGGCCGTGCTCGCCTCCGTCGCCGCCGTGCTCTGCTTCAACTATTTCTTCCTGCCCCCGGTCGGCACTCTGACCATCGCCGACCCTCAGAATTGGGTTGCCCTGGTGGCCTTCCTGGTCACCGCGGTTACCGCGAGCCAATTGTCCGCCACAGCCAAACGCCGCGCCGCCGAGGCCCTCCAGCGCCGGGCCGAGATGGAGCGCCTCTACAACCTCAGCCGCGCCCTGCTGCTCGCGGATGCCCGCCACACCGGCGTCGCCCGCCAGGTCGCCATGCACGTGGCCTCCGTTTTCGACGTCCAGGCCGCCGCCATTTTCGACCGGCGCACCGGCGAGATCGCGCGCTCCGGCCCGCGGGATCTTCCCATCGCCGAAGGCCGTCTGCGCGACGCCGCGTTGCAAAACACCGAGCTCGACGAGAGCGGAGTCGCCATCGTCCCCATCCGGTTGGGCGGAAGCCCCATCGGCAGCCTCGCGATCCTGAGCCATGGCATCTCCGACGCCGCCCTGCACGCCATCGCCAACCTGGCTGCGATCTCCTTCGAACGCGCCACCACGCTCGAGCTGGCCGGCCGGGCAGAGGCGGCCCGCGAGAGCCAGGAACTGAAATCCACGCTGCTCGACGCCGTGGCGCACGAATTCAAAACGCCACTGACCTCCATCAAAGCGGCCGTTTCGTCTCTGCTCTCGGCGCCGCAGCCGGATTCGACCACCGCCGAGCTGCTCACCGTCATCAGCGAGGAGACCGACCGCATGAGCTCTATGGTCACCGACGCCATCGACATGGCGCGCATCGAGGCCGGCGAGCTGCGCATCGAGCGGCAGCCCCAGCGTCCCGCCGACCTGCTGGCCACCGCCCTCGCCAAGGTCGAACCCACGCTGGATGGCCGCCGGATTGAGCTCTCCGCATCGAGGGACCTCCCGCTGTGCAGCGCCGATCCCGTCATGTTTCAAACCGCCATCCTGCAGTTGGTCGACAACGCCCTGAAGTATTCGCCGCCCGGCTCGCCCGTCACCGTGCGCGCCGAAGCGCGAGCGGATGCCGTGGTCTTCGCCGTAGCCGACCGCGGCCCGGGCATTCGCGAAGCCGACCGCGAGCGCGTCTTCGAGAAATTCTACCGCTGCGACAAGGACCGCCATCGCATCCCAGGCACCGGCATGGGCCTCGCCATCGCCCGCGAAATCGTGCTCGCCCACGGCGGCCGCATCTGGGTCGAGAGCGCGGACCAGGGTTCCCGCTTCTGCTTCTCTCTTCCGCTGGCCCCCGACGAGGAGTCGTCGTGAGCGCCACTCGAATTCTGGTCGTGGACGACGAGCCGCAGATCCGCCGCGTCATGCGCGCCACGCTCGCCGGCCACGGCCATTTCGTAGCGGACGCCCGCAGCGGCGAAGAGGCGCTCGAGAAACTCGCGGCCGACCGCTTCGACTTGGTCCTCCTCGACATGAATATGCCCGGCATGGGCGGGATGGCGGCCTGCCGGGAAATCCGCGCGCGCTGGGACATCGCCATCATCGTGCTCACCGTGCGCAACACCGAACAGGACAAAGTCCAGGCGCTCGACGCGGGCGCCGACGACTACGTCACCAAGCCTTTCGGCATGCCCGAGCTGCTGGCTCGCATCCGCGCCGCCCTGCGCCGTCTGCCTCCGCGCGCCGAAGACGGCCCCGAATCCGTCCGCCTGGGCGACACCGAGATCAACCTCAAGACGCGCCGCGTGATGGCCGGCTCCAGCTCGGTCCGGCTCACTCCCAAAGAGTTCGATCTGCTCCAATATTTCCTCGCCCACCCCAACGAGTCG
The DNA here is from genome assembly GCA_052144455.1 of Bryobacteraceae bacterium. GTDB lineage: Bacteria > Acidobacteriota > Terriglobia > Bryobacterales > Bryobacteraceae > Fen-330. The sequence continues at coordinate 63,830 of JBKQQG010000024.1, read as the reverse complement.
ATCTCGCACGGCGCGCTCTTGCAGGCGGTATGGGGCCCCGATTACGGCGACGAGGTCGAGTACCTCCGCGTCTTCGTCAATCAACTCCGCAAGAAGATCGAGCCCGACCCCTCGAATCCTCGTTACCTACTCACCGAACCCTGGGTCGGCTACCGCTTCCAATTGCCGGACGCCGAAGCCAAGACGTGAGGCTGCGGACAGGGCGGAGCCTTATCCTACCGCCCGCCCGCCGTCCCCGGCAGTGGTCCGCTTCCGGACGAGCCATCGCTCGATCGGAGTGCTCACCTCATGCGCGACAGACCGTCGTTGAACACTGGGCGAGTCACGGGGAGGAATCCGCCGCTCCAAGCGGTATCGCCCCTATTCGCCTGGCGTTGCGCAGGAGACAAGTGCTACGAAGTCGGGCACGGTTCCGCTCAGGATGTTCAGGAGTTGACGCAACGTACGGCCGCGGTCGGCGGCCTGTTGCTCCAGTTTCGCCGTCACCAGCGCTCGCTCCTGGCGGAAGACCTCAATCAGGAACGACTGAGGGTGTAGCGCGGCGATGCCCTATGGATCCAGGTGCTCTGCCATAAAGTGGCGGAGGTTGAACGTTACAATGATCGGCGCCCCGCCATGCACTGCGGCCGCTGCAACGTGGCGATCCTTTGTTTCGTTCGTCATCTGGGAAATCAGTCGGTCGTACCCGCCGATCCACGCCTCGCTGAAGTGAACTCGAAGCTCGGCTTCAAAATGAGCGGCCAGAGAACTCGGCCATCGAAGCTTCGACTCCAATGTGCGGGTTGTCTCTCGAATGATCTCTTCCGACCATTTCGGCTCAAAGAGCCGCGGCGGTTCCGCGAGGCGCAGGAGTGTATCGCACAAAGAGATATTGGAGAGCACGGAGGCGTCGAGCACGACGAGCGGCGTACCCGTCATCCCTGGCCGGGAATCGACACGCGCTCATAGAGTCCCGCCTGATCGACGGCTTCACCGATTCTCCGGAGCGCGCCGAGCCGCCGTTCGCCACGCTGACGCTCGGCGAGGAACTGCCGGACAGCCTGTCCGATCAGGTCGTCGGGGCTCAGAAAATGGCCTCTAGCAAGTTCCTGGTCGACCTGGGCCCTCAGATCCGCTGGTAGCGTGACGTCCATGGCGGTTTCCCCTTGCTTCATTTTACGCTTGTCGATCGACGGAGTGGTGAGGGCACAACCGGGATGGCGGTCCAGGGAGGCCGCCGGATCTTGAACGAGCGAAGCCGGCAATCCTGAACAGCCCACCCTCAACTAGCGGACCATCAGCATACGACCGTGCCATAAGCCCTGCGAGATTCGCATCCGGCGGATGCCAGTACTGCGAGTCTCCGGCTGGATCCCCTCCCAGCCCCTCTCCCCTGACGAAATCTTAAGGGTTCCTTTATGCCTTTTTTATGGGTTGCCGGCTAGTCTGAGGTAGGTGCTCGCCATGAACAACGCTTGGCCGGTCCATCTCGGGGTGTCCGCTCCCCAGCCGGAGCTGCGCACGGATTCCGCATTGGAACTCGTGGTGGTTTTTACCGACGTGAGCGAGACGCTGGCGGCGCTGGGAATCGCCGCCCGTCTCGCTCACGGTCTGGGCGCGCGCATTCGTCTGGTGGCGCCGCAGATCGTCCCGTTCCCCGCTCCTCTCGAACTGCCGCCGATCGATCCCGGCTTCGTCGAGCGCAAGTTCAAGGTCATTGCGGAGCAGTCTTCTGTCGATATGATGGTGGATATTCGCCTCTGCCGCGACTGGGAGGCAGGCGTGCTCCAGAGCGTCAAGCCAGGCTCCATTGTGCTGCTGGGCGCGGCCAAGGGCTGGTGGCGTTCCCGCAAGCAACGCAGCCTGGCCAGGATGCTTCGCCATCGGGGGCAGCAGGTGATTCTCTCGGAATCAGACTAAGGGAGGCATGCAGTGCTCGACGCCATTTACATCTTGACTGGACTTGCCGGTTTCGTGGTCCTGTGGGCCATCACCAAAGGCTGCGACCGGCTGTGAGGAGATCGACCCATGGACTACCTGATCGCTGGCATCACGACGCTGTTTCTGCTGGTCTACCTGACTTGGGCGCTGCTTCGCCCGGAGAAGTTCTGAGGTCCTTATGACAGGCATCGGAGTTCTTGAAATCGCGGTGTTCTTCGCCGTCCTGATTGTGGCGACCAAGCCGCTGGGGCTGTTCATGGCGCGCGTATTCCAGGGCCAGCGCACCTTTCTGCACCCGGTGATGCGTCCCCTTGAGCGCCTGGTCTATAAGCTCTGCGGAATCCGGGAAGAGGTGGAACAGCGCTGGACGCACTACGCGGGCGGCGTCCTCGCTTTCAGCATTCTGTCCTTCCTCTTCGTCTACCTGCTGCAGCGGCTGCAAGGCTTCCTGCCCTTCAACCCGCAGCACTTTGAAGGGAAGCTGATCTCGCCGGACCTGGCCTACAACACCGCTATCAGCTTCACGACCAACACCAACTGGCAGAATTACAACCCGGAGACCACGGTCAGCTACCTGGTCCAGATGGCCGCGCTGGCGGTGCAGAATTTCGCCTCGGCCGCGGTCGGCATCGCCGTCGCCGTGGCCATGATCCGCGGTTTCGCCCGCGAGAAGTCCGCGAGCGTGGGGAACTTCTGGGTCGACCTCACGCGTGCCACGCTCTACGTCCTGCTGCCCATTTCTCTAGTCGCCGCCGTGTTGCTCTGTAGCCAGGGTGTGATTCAGAATCTCCATCCGTACACCGCCGTCAAGACCGTCGAAGGCGCCACCCAGACCATCGCGCAGGGGCCGGTCGCCTCGCAAGAAGCCATCAAGATGCTGGGCACCAATGGCGGCGGTTTTTTCAACGCTAACTCCGCGCATCCCTTCGAGAACCCCACGCCGCTCGCCAACTTCCTCCAAATCGTACTGATTTTCCTGATACCCGCCGGGCTGACTTACACCTTCGGACACATGGTCGGCGACACCCGGCAGGGCTGGGCGATTTTTGGCGCCATGTCGGCGATGTTTCTGATCGGCGTCTTCGTCTGCTACGGCTTTGAGCAGGCCGGCAATCCCATCCTGGTGAAACACGGAATCCAGAGCGCCGCCACGGCCACCCAGGCCGGCGGCAACATGGAAGGAAAAGAGACCCGCTTCGGCATCGCCTCCTCGGCGCTGTTCGCCACCGTAACCACCGACGCGAGTTGTGGCGCCGTCAGCAGCGCCCACGACGCCCTCACGCCCCTGGGCGGCCTGGTCCCCATGTTCAACATCCAGACCGACGAGGTCATCTTCGGCGGAGTCGGCTCGGGGCTCTACGGGATGCTGCTCTACGCTATCGTCGCGGTCTTCATTGCCGGGCTGATGGTGGGCCGCACGCCCGAGTATCTCGGCAAGAAGATCCAGCAGAAGGAAGTCAAGATGGCCATGCTGCCGATTCTGGCGACCTCCTTCCTCATCCTGGTAATGACGGCGGCCAGCGTGGTCGCTCCCTTCGCCAAGAACGGTTACTGGAATTCTCCCGGAGCCGCAATCGCCAACCTGGGCAACGCCGGCCCGCACGGTTTCAGCGAGATGCTGTACGCTTACTCGAGCACCGCCGAGAACAACGGCAGCGCCTTCGCCGGAATCAACGCCACCACTCCGTGGTTCAACCTCTCGCTGGGCGTGACCATGCTCTTCGGACGGTTCATGTTCATCCTGCCACTGCTGGCGGTGGCGGGCAGCCTGGCCGCGCAGCGGAAGATCCCGGCTTCCAGCGGCACCTTCCCGACCCACGGCCCGCTTTTCATGGGGCTGCTGGTGGCCACCGTGATTGTGGTTGGCGCTTTGACCTTCTTCCCGGCCATCGCGCTGGGCCCCCTGGTCGAGCATTTCCTCATGCACCAGGGCAAGCTCTTTGCCGTGATCCTGTTCCCTGTTTGGAGTTAAGCCATGGCGACGACAATGACTCCTCCTCCCCCGACTGAAGACGCAACGGCTCTGATTTCGAAAAAGGCGGTTCGAGCGCGTCCGCTGTTCGATCCCGAGATTCTGCGCCGGGCCCTCAAGGATTCCTTCTTCAAGCTGAATCCCGTGACCCTCATGAAGAACCCCGTGATCTTCGTGGTCGAGGTCGGCGCCGCGCTCACGACGGTCTTCTTGGTTCGGGACGTCTTCATCGGCGCCTCCGGCCTGGGCTTCGAAGTGCAGATCGCCCTTTGGCTCTGGTTCACCGTTCTGTTCGCGACCTTCGCCGAAGCAATGGCCGAAGCCCGCGGCAAAGCGCAAGCGGACACGCTACGCAAGACCAAGACGGACGCCATCGCCAGCCGCCTCCTCGCGAACGGCAGCTTCGAGAAAGTCCCCTCGTCCCAACTGCGCGCTGGAGATGTGGTCGTCGCCAGCGCCGGCGAGCTGATCCCGGGCGATGGAGAAGTCATCGATGGCATCGCTACGGTGGACGAATCGGTCATTACCGGAGAGAGCGCTCCGGTGATCCGCGAATCGGGTGGCGACCGCAGCGCGGTAACCGGCGGCACCAAGGTCCTCTCGGATCAAATCAAGATCAGGATCACATCGAACCCCGGCGAGACCTTTCTCGACCGCATGATTGCGCTGGTCGAGGGCGCTTCGCGCCAGAAGACGCCGAACGAGATCGCGCTCAACATTCTGATTGCGGGCTTGACGCTCATCTTCCTGTTCGCCGTTGCCACGCTGGTGCCCTACGCCATTTACGCCGTGGCTTCGGCCGGGGCGGGGACGGTACCCAGCATCCCCGTCTACGTCGCCCTGCTGGTCTGCCTCATCCCCACCACCATTGGCGGCCTGCTCTCGGCGATCGGCATCGCCGGCATGGACCGCGTCATGCAACATAATGTGCTGGCCATGAGCGGCAAAGCCGTGGAAGCCGCCGGCGACGTGAACACTCTTCTATTGGATAAGACCGGCACCATCACGCTGGGTAACCGCCAGGCGGTGGCTTTCCTTCCCGTGGACGGCGTGGCCGAGAGCGAGCTGGCCGACGCCGCGCAGCTCTCCAGCCTGGCCGACGAGACGCCCGAAGGCCGCTCCATCGTAGTGCTCGCCAAAGAGAAGCACCACCTGCGCGGCCGCGAGGTAGCCGACCACGACGCGCACTTCATCCCCTTCTCCGCCTACACCCGCATGAGCGGCGTCGATATGGACGGCCGCCGCCTGCGCAAGGGAGCCACCGACGCCATCGTCGCTTTCGTGCGCGAGCAGGGCGGCCCCATCCCCCCCAGCATCACCGAGTTATCCGACCGCATCTCGCGCAACGGCGGCACGCCGCTGGTGGTCGCCGACGGCCCCCGCCTGCTGGGCGTGATTCACCTCAAGGACATCGTCAAGGGCGGCATGAAGGAACGCATCGCCCATTTGCGCGCCATGGGAATCCGTTCCGTGATGGTCACCGGCGACAACCCTCTCACCGCCGCCGCCATCGCCACCGAGGCGGGCGTCGACGATTTTATCGCGCAGGCCACTCCCAAGGACAAACTCGAGTACATCCGCAAGGAGCAGGCCGGCGGCCGCATGGTGGCCATGACCGGCGACGGAACCAACGACGCCCCCGCGCTCGCGCAGGCCGATGTCGGCCTGGCCATGAACAGCGGCACCATGGCCGCCAAGGAAGCCGGCAACATGGTGGATCTGGACAGCAATCCCACTAAGCTCATCGAGGTGGTCGCCATCGGGAAGCAGTTACTCATCACCCGCGGAGCACTGACCACCTTCTCCATCATGAACGACGTCTCTAAGTACTTCGCCATCATCCCGGCGATGTTCATGGCGACTTACCCGGCCCTTGCCAAGCTCAATATCATGTACCTGCGTACCCCGCAGAGCGCCGTGCTCGCGGCGGTGATCTTCAACGCTCTGATCATCGTGGCGCTGGTTCCCCTGGCTTTGCGCGGTGTGAAGTACAAGCCTCAGAGCGCGGCCGCCATGTTGCGCCGCAACCTCTGGATCTACGGAGTGGGCGGCTTCATCGCCCCCTTCCCGTGTATCTGGGCGATTGACCGGATTCTGGGTTTGCTAAACCTGGCTTGAGGAGAAAGATATGTGGCAGCAGATTGCTCCAGCCTTTCGAATGATGCTCGTCCTGACGGTTCTTACCGGATTGATCTATCCGGGAGTCGTCACCGGACTTTGTCAGGTCTTCCTCCATGATCGGGCCAACGGCAGCCTGGTCTCCGCCCACGGCCGTGTGGTCGGCTCCAGCCTGCTTGGCCAGAACTTCAAGAAGCCGGAATACTTTCAGCCCCGCCCGTCCGCCGCCGGCAACGACGGTTACGACCCGCTGGCTTCGGGACCGGCCAACCTCGGCCCCACCAATCAGAAACTCGCCGATCGCGTGAAAGACTCCGTCGCGGCGTTTCGCAAAGCCAACCCCGACTACACCGGACCGATTCCAGCCGATTTGCTGACTACCTCCGCCAGCGGCCTCGACCCGCACATCAGCCCCGCCTCGGCCGAAGCGCAGGCCGCCCGCGTCGCCAAAGCCCGCGGCATCGCCCTCCCGCAGATCCGGGTTCTGGTTACGCAGTACACGGAGGGGCGCGACCTCGGATTCCTGGGAGAACCCCGTGTTAATGTCCTGGCCCTCAATCTGGAGTTGGACCGGCGCTCCTCGAGTCAGTAAAGAACGGGCTTGCTGCGCCTGATGTATCATCAGAAGCCAGATGAGCAAGCCAAGCCGAACAGCCTTCGCCGCGCTGTTTCTCATCGAGCCGCTCTGGGCCGCCCCGAACGATCTGTGCTCCGCGGCCGCATCCGCCTCTGACGTCCGGCTTACACTTGCGCTTAAGGATGGACGCGCCGTCTTCCAGGAGGGTGAGATCATCCCGCTGGTGCTGTCGTTCACCTCCACCACGATGCATCGCTACACGGCCGACGTCCGCAACTACGACCGCAGCGGCCGGCTTGGAATCGAGATCTACTGCGTGGAGCCTGCGGCCCCCGACCCCCTTGAGACGTACTTCAACGCTGGGGCCTTCCTCGGCGGTGGTCTCGGGAGTACCCGCGAACTCGATGCGACTCCATTCATCGTCGAGGCGGAGCTGAACGAATGGCGCAGTTTGGCCCCGGGGCATTATCGCGTGTACGCAATCAGTCACCGCGTCTGGCGGCCACCCGATCCCAGCGAGGAGACGCCCTACGGCCGAGTCTCCGAGGTGCTCCGGTCGAACGCCGTGGAGCTTCAGGTGAACTCCCCAGACCCCGGCTGGCAGGACGAGCAGTTCCGGAGCGCAATGCAAACATTGGCTGGCGCTCCGTCACCCGAGGATGCGCGCCGTGCGGCACGCGTGCTTCGCTTCCTGAATACCCCAGATTCCACCCGCCAACTTGCCAGGCTGTTTTGGGGGGTGAATCAGCCACAACCTTTCGGGTGGGATCTCATGCTAGGGCTGTACGGCTCGCCGTATCGAAAGCTGGCCATTGATTCGATGCACGACCAGATCGCAGTTCCCGATCACGCCATCACGGCTGAGTTCTTGCACACGCTGGTTGATCTGCAGGTCAGCGCCGATCCCGCCTCGGATCCGCCGCTCGGGGCTGAACGCCAGCTCTGGGAGGGGCGCCAGGCGCACACGCAGGCGCTGATGAAACTGGAGATACAGAAAGTGGTCGCGGCGCTCCCCGGCAGGACCGGCCGCACCCGAGCGCTGACTCTCTACGGACTGCTCATGTCCGGCGGATCGGACCAGACGATCGCTCAGACCATCCGCCCGGCCTTGATCGCCGCGTGGACGGACTTGCCGCGCGAGGCGCAGCAGGAATTGATTGAGTTTCGGTGGCCGCTGATTGCCGGTCCGGAGATGCTCCCGATTCTCCGTCAAGTGGTTGCGGAGCCGCCGCCCACCGCCCGGGCCTGGGCTGCTATGACGCGCAATGCCGCGCTCAAACACATACAGGAGCTTGATCCCACCGAGGGTCGCACGCTCATCCTTCGCGATGCGCTTGATCGGAACGCCGAGCCGGGTCTGAAGCTCATCCAACTTCTCCCCACGGAGGACATCGCGGCGGTGCTCCGTCCTGCGGTGGAACGGATTGGCCACGACGACGCTAGAGAGTTAGATTACGAGCTGCTTGACCGCTACGCCGACGGCAACGTCCTGAAAGTTGTGCAAGCCGTTTTCGAGGAGCATCTGGGCACATGGGCCTGCGCCCCGCAATCGGCCATGCTGCGCTACTTCCTTCGCGTCGATCCGGCATACGGGGCCAGGCAGGTCAGCGCGTCCCTAAACGCCAGGAAGGATACCGGCTGCTATCGCCAGCTCCTGCAAAGTCTGGGCACTGAGCTTCCCCAAGTTCAGCAACGAGCGATTCAAGCGCTCGACGATTCCGATCCCGAGCTGGTGCAGGACGCTGTCGTGGCGCTGGGACGCTGGGGCTTGGCCGATGCCGAAGCGGCGCTCTGGGCGCGGCTACGGCGTTTCCACCAGGACTGGGCCGGGCGCGAAGGACAGCTCCGCGCGGTCCCATTTGACCGCCGGAGTCCCGGTTCTCAGGCTGCCGCGTTGGAAGAGGCGCTGGTGTCCTCCATTGCGCAGGGCAATGGTTGGATCTGTCCGCCCGATAAGCTGGCCCGGCTTGAAGGGCTTGTCTCGACTAAGGGCCAAGGCCAGCAGATCGAGGGCTGGATCAGACAATGGGAGCAAGCGTCCGCGCTGATCATGCCGGCCTGGTTCCCCGAAGATGCCCCGACATTCTCTGTCCTGCAATACAACTCGCTCACCGAAGAACAGTTGTGCTTGAAGTTGGGCCAGTTTCCGCGCGGGACTCAATTGATGTTGCAGTTTTGGCAGCCCGGCCAAATCTCCCCGCCAGTGAGCATGGCATTGCAGGAGGCGCTCTATGAGCACATGCGGACTGTCGCCGAGAAGAACGGCGTGACTCTGGGAAAGGCCAATCACCCATGAGCCCGCCGGCGAACATCTCCCTTATTGTGACCGCGCTCGCACTTAGCCTCGCAATTCCCCTCTCGGCTCAGACCGCCCCGCCCGCCGATCAGCCATCCCCCGCTCCCGCCCCCGCCCCGCCGCCGACGGCCTGGAAAATCGGCCCCGTCGATGTCAGCGGCATGGCAGACGGCTACTACGAGTTGGGCTTCAATCACCCGGACGACCACGAGAGCCTTCTGCGCGGCTTCGACGACAAGGCCAACCAGTTCGAGCTGAACGAGGCCGTCCTGACCCTGGACTACGCGCCCAGCCCGGTCGGCTTCCACCTGGATGCCGGTTTTGGCCGCGCCTTCGACATCATGGCCAGCGTCGAGAAGGACGTGACGCCCATGCGCTTCCTCAAACAGGCCTACATCGATGTGAAACCCGCCTCCTGGAAATGCGTCGAAGTCGATTTTGGTAAGTTCGTCACCTTCGCGAGCGCCGAGGTTATCGAAACGCAGAATAACTGGAATTACTCGCGCTCCCTCCTCTTCTTTTGGTGCACTCCGGATTATCACTTCGGCATGCAAGTCAAGGCGCCTTTCGGCACTCACTTCAATTTCGGCGCGCAGTGGGTCGCCGGATGGAATAACATCGTCACCGGCGCCACTTATCGCACCGTGGGTCTCACCGGCGCCTGGACCGTCTCCAAGCTGACCTGGACCAACACTTACTACGGCGGCCCCGACGAGAACACGCTCGACCGCGGCATGCGTTACCTCTGGGATTCCGTTCTGCTCCTCAACGCGAACACGAAAACCAGCCTCTACCTGAACTCCGATTACCTGCAGGATACTCCCAGGCTCGTGCCGACCTACCGCATCTACGGCCTCGCCGGCGCCGCCAAGTACCAGCTCGCGAGCAAGCTTGCCATCAGCCCGCGCCTGGAGTGGATGAACGACCCAAGCGGCCGCGTCACCGGCGCCCCCCAGAGGCTCAAAGAGGCCACTCTAACCGGAACCTACGCGCTCGCCAGCCGGCTCTCGCTCTGGCTGGAGTTTCGCGAAGACTGGTCCAACCAACCCTTCTTCAATCGCGGCAGCCAGTTGGCAAACTCGCGGACTCAGCCCACTCTGCTCCTCGGAATGGTGGCTCTCCTCCGGCCCGGCAAGTGACGGTGCTGCTAGACTGCGAAGGAGAGGCTCTTCATCGGCCGTGGCTACCAGTGCGGACAGACGTCCCGATCCCGACCAGCTTTTGAGGCAAGTCGAGGCCCAGGAGGCCCGGCAATCCCGGGCCCGGCTGAAGGTCTTCCTCGGCTACGCTTCCGGCGTTGGAAAAACGTTTCGCATGCTCGACGAGGGACGCCGCCGCAAAGAGCGCGGCGAGGATGTCGTCGTCGGCGCTTTGCAGACCAAGCGCGACCCCGCCCTCGACCGGCTGGTCGAGCTCCTGGAAATCGTTCGTCCGCTGGTCTCCGAGAACGGCAAGGATGCCATCAACCTGCCAGCCATCCTCGCGCGCCGCCCGCAAGTCTGCCTAGTCGACGGTCTGGCTCAGGACAACCCGCGGCAGGCCCCCAATCGCAAGCGCTACCAGGATGTTCAGGAGTTGCTCGCCGCCGGGATCAACGTCGTCACCTCCATCAACCTCCAGTACATCGAGGAATTACGCGCTGGCGTGGAACGTATCACCGGTAAGCGCGTGCGGGAGACCGTTCCCCGGAGCTTCATCCTCTCCGCCGACGAGATCGAGATTGTCGACGTGCCCCCCGAGCAGTTGTTGGAACGGATCGGCCGCCAGCCCGACGAACGATCGGCCGCCGCCGAGCGCCGGCGCTTGTCGCAGCTCCGCGAAATGGCTCTGCTGGTGGCGGCCGAGGTGGTCGACCACGAGCTGTCCGCCTACTTGAGAGACCACGGCATCGAGCAGCCGGTCTCCACACAGGAGCGCGTGCTGGTCTGCCTGACCGCCCGCGCCAACTTCCTTCCCATGATCGATCTGGGAGCGCGTTTGGCGCGCCGCTTTTCCGGCGAGTTGTACGCCGTATATGTGCAGCAGACTTCGCTCGATGCGGCCGGCAAAGCGGCGCTCGATGCGCGGCTCGAGAGCGCCCGCGAGGCCGGCGCCATCGTCGAGGTCCTGGCTTCCGACGAACCGATGGAGGCCATCCTCCGCTTCGCACGCGAAAAGAACGTCACCCACATCTTCATCGGCCACAGCCTCCGAAGGAGCTGGTGGAGCCGCCTCTTTGGCAACCCGGTCGACCATCTCATTCGAAACGCCGAGGGCATCGATGTCTGCATCTTCCCGCATTGAGGTTCGTCATGAGCGATGACCCGGCCGCCGCCAAGGGAACGCTCAAGATTCTGCTCGGTTACGCCGCCGGCGTGGGCAAGACCTACCAGATGCTCGAGGAGGGTCAGCAGCTCAAGGCCGCGGGCCAGGATGTAGTCATCGGGTACTTCGAATCTCACCGCCGCCAGTTCACCATCGCCAAGGCCCAGGGGCTCGAGATCGTTCCCCGCCGCCAGATCGAGTACCGCGGAACCCGCTTCGAGGAGATGGACACCGAGGCCGTCCTGCGCCGCCACCCGCGCGTCTGCCTGGTCGACGAATTCGCCCACACCAACGTGCCCGGCTCCGAGCACGCCAAGCGCTGGGAGGACGTCCTCAGGCTGCTGGACGCGGGCATCGACGTGGTCACCACCATGAACGTCCAGCATCTCGAGAGTCTGAACGATCAGGTCTTTCAGATCACCGGCGTGCGTGTGCGGGAAACGGTGCCCGACTGGGTCGTCAAGCAGGCCGGCCAGGTGGTCATGATCGATCTGACCCCACACGCGCTGCTCAACCGCCTCGAGCGCGGCGTCGTCTACGCGCCCGAGAAGGCTTCCCGCGCGCTCGAAAACTTCTTCCGCGAATCCAATCTAGTAGCCCTCCGCGAGATGGCCCTGCGGCAAACCGCGCACGAGGTCGAGATCCGCGAGGTCGATCCCGATCGCGTTGGGCTTTCCGACCGCGGTGGCGCCTCCGAGGGCGAGCCCTCCGATAAGATTCTCATTCACATCACAGCCCATCCCGAGACCGCCAATCTGATCCGGCGCGCCTGGCGCATCGCCGAGTTCCTCCAGGCGGACTGCCTGGCCGTGCATGTGCGCTCCACCTCCGCCCGCCTCAGCCCCGGGGAAACCGAGGCCATCGAGAACCACCTGCGTTTCGCCCGCGACCTGCACATCGAAACCCGCGTGATCGAAGGCGACCGCGAGGCCGAGACCCTAGTCGCTTTCGCCCGCCTGAACAAGGCCACGCAAATCTACATCGCCCGCCCCAAGTACACACCCTGGCAGCGCCTCTTCACCACCAACGCCGTGCACCAGATCGTCCGCCTGGCCCCCGATCTCCGCCTCATCATCGTCGCCGAGCGCCACGCCGCCCACCCCGCGCCAGCCTGAAGCGGACAACCCTCTTCGCCGCCCGCCACAACCGCCGTCGGGTCGTAAGACCTATCAACCGACGGTCCGGACTGAGCGGTGGCCGCGATAGGGCCACCGTTCGGTAGTGTTCAGTTTCCGGACGGCGTGATCCGGGATGGAGCGCGGGGCGGGCGTCCACGCTCTAACGTGCAGATGACCCGTGCAGATAACCCTAGGCCCACTTCTTTCCCAACGCGTCCAGGCTCGCGCGCGAGAGGTCTTCGGGAGTCATGGCAATCCGAAACTCCACTTCGGCGTTGAACGTGAGAAAGAACGGTTCGGCGAGCGCCGGGACATCGGACGGACCTTTGACGTCAACCACAAAGGTTCCCCCACGGCGGCCGCTTTGCTCGGTGAGATAGGCGGCTTCCGGCCGGATGGCCTCAAGAATTCTCTGGATCTTCGGCCCGACACTTCCGTCTCGAACGGCGGCGTTGAACGGTTCGGGTGGGAACTGAACGTGCATCAGCATTCGCATCATCACCCTCCTGAGTAGCGATCCGCTTCTACGGTAGCAAGCGGCGCTCGGTGAATTGAGTATATCACCATCCAGAGCCCTCATGCTCATTTCACGGACATTTCACGGACATCGTCTTGCGGCCACGGCAAGAGCACATCGCTTAGCCGTGCGACATCTCCCATTAATCTCGCCCGCCAACGCCCGATGGTCGGCCACTCGGAAACTGGCACGCTACCAACCGTTCCGCGCTTGCTCAGGGTTTCGGATTAGCCGCCGGTGCCTGGCCACCCGCCGCCGCCCCGCTCCATTCCGCATCCGTCAGCTTCCATCCGCCGCCCAGGGCCTGGTAGAGCTGCACGATCGCCAGCCGGCGGTTCAGTTCCGTCAGCGCCAGGGCGTTTTCCGCCGGGAACAGTTCCTGCTGCGCCTCCAGCACTTCGAAGTAACTCGACTTACCCGCGGTGTACCGCTTGAGCGAAACTTCCACGGCGTCTTGATAGGCTTTGACGGCTTCCGCCTGACGGGCCCGCACCGCTTCCAGCTTCTCGCGCGTGATGAGCGCGTTGGAAACATCGCGAAACGCCCCCAGCACGGTCAGTTCGTAACGCATGCGCTCCTCTTCCCACAAGGCCACCGCCTGGCGCTTCTGCGCGCGAATCCCGCCGCCCTCCCAGATCGGCCCCACGGCCGACCCAACCAGGCTCCATAGTCCCGATTGTCCGCTCGTGATCTGCTCCAAGGGACTGCTGGCCCGGCCGAACAGCGCGGTCAGGCCGATCTTCGGAAACACCGCCGCCGCTACGATTCCCACCTGAGCGTTAGCCGCGTGGACTTCGGCTTCGGCTTGCAGCACGTCCGGCCGCCGCTCCAGCAGGCTGGACGGCAAACCAGCCGGAACCTCGGGAGGCAGCGTTTGCTCGAGTAGGGTCCCCTGCCGCGGGATAGCGCCCGGCGCCGCTCCCAAAAGGATTCGGATCTGGTTCTCCTGCATGGCGATCTCGCGCTCCAGTTCCGGGATGGCCGCGGCCGTGGTGGCCAGCGCGGCTTCGGCCCGCGCGGTCTCCAGGCGCGAAGCCGTGCCCCCGTTCAGCCGCTCTTCGAAGATCTTCAGACTCTCCTGGAACGAGTCCGTGTTGCGGCGTGCGATTTCCATCCGCAGATCGAGTTCCAGCAGCTCCAGGTAGGACTGCGCCACGTCGCTTACCAGCGACAGCAGCACCCCGCGCCGCCCTTGCTCGGAGCTCAGGTACTTCGCCAGCGCATATTCGTTCGACCGCCGGATCCGCCCCCAGACGTCCGCCTCCCAAGCCGCCCCGATGCCCAGGGCAAGCGAACCCTGGACCTTGCCGCTCCCGTTCATGGGAGTGCCCAGATATTCGTTCTTCCCGCCGCTGATTTCCGGCTCGTAGCCGATTCCCGGAAAGTAATCCGAGCGCGCCACCCTGGCGAATTGGCGCGCCTGTTCGACGCGCGCCGCGGCGATCCGCAGGTCGTTGTTGTTCGCGATCGCGGTCTTTATCAGCCCGCGCAGAGTCTCGTCCTTGAATATCTCCCACCATGGCAGATCGGCGATCGAAGCCTTCTGTGCTTCGCCCTCCTGCCCCCGGAACACCGGTGGCGCCGTGACCACCGGACGCTGGTAGCGTGGCCCGACCAGGCATCCGCTGAGAAGGCACACCGAGGCCAGCACCGCCGCCCAACCGATTCTTCGCATCTACTGGCCTCCTCCCTCTTGCGCTGGTTTGTGGCGCCCGCCCCCCAGTCTCTCCATCAGATAAAACGTAACCGGGATAACCAGGATCGCGATGCCGGTCGCGGCCGCCATGCCGCCGATTACGCAACTGCCCACCACGCGCCGCGCGATCGCCCCGGCGCCAGTCGCCATCCACAGCGGCACGCAGCCCAGAATGAAGGCGAACGACGTCATCAGGATCGGGCGTAAGCGCAGCCTGGCCGCCTCCAGCGCCGACTCCACCAGCGGCATTCCGCCCCGGTTGCGCACCTTGGCGAACTCCACAATCAGGATGGCGTTCTTGGCCGCCAGTCCGATGAGCATCACCAGGCCGATCTGGGCATACACGTCGTTGGTGATCTTCCTCAGGTACAAGGTCACCAGTGCGCCGGCCACGGCCACCGGGGTTCCCAGCAGCACGCTCACCGGCAGCGTCCAACTCTCATAGAGCGCCGCCAGGATGAGGAACACAAACACCAGGGACATCCCGAAGATCGCCAGCGGCGATACGCCCTTCTGCGCCGCCTTTTCCTGGAACGACATGCCGGCGTAGTCGTAGCCCATCTCGCGCGGCATGCTCTGCGCGAACGTCTCTTCCAGCGCCTTCATGGCCTGTCCGGAACTGTAGCCCGGCGCGGCGCTGCCGAAGATCTGCGCGCAGCGGTACAGGTTGTAGCGCTGCGTGAACTCCGGACCCGCCATCCGCTTGAGTTTGGTCAGCGCGGAGAGCGGCAGCATATCGCCGCGGCTGTTCTTGATGTAGAACTGGCTGACGTTTTCGGCCCGCGTGCGCTGCTCGCCCTCCGCCTCGATAAACACCCGCCATTGCCGGCCGAAGCGGTTGAAGTAGTTGACGAAGGCGCCACCCATGAAGGCCTGCAAGGTCTGATAGAGATCGCTCAAAGCCACGCCTTGCGATATCGTCTTATCGCGGTCCACCTCGACAAACACCTGGGGAACTGTCGGCAGAAAAGTGGTAGTCAAACTGGTCAGCTCCGGGCGTTTTCGCGCGGCCTGCATGAACTGTTGCAGGTTCGCATCCAGGAACCCGATGTCTTTGCCCGAGCGGTCCTCCAGAATGAACGTGAATCCGCCGGAGGCGCCCACGCCCGGAATCGCCGGCGGTGTAATCGAGAACGCAATGCCTTCCGGCAGCGCGCTGAGCTGGCGGTTCAGATACCCAACCACCGCAGACGCCTGGTCCTCCTTGGCTTTCCGTTCTCCCCACGGCTTCAGCTTGATGAAGAAGAAGCCCGAGTAAGTGTTCGGCACTCCGCTCAGTACGTTGTACCCGACCACGCTCGTGTACGTCTCTACGGCCGGAATCGGCTTGACGATCTCCTCGATCTTCCTGAGTGCGGCATCCGTGCGCTGCAACGACGCGGCGTTGGGAAGCTGCACCGAGAGCAGCACATAGCCCAGGTCTTCTTCCGGCAGGAAGCCGGTGGGGAGTTTGGCGCCGAACCAGCCCGCGACGAACCCGCACCCGGCCAGCAGCAGCAATGCCAGAGCGGACTTGCGGATCAATCCACCGCACGTCGCCACGTACCTGTTCCTTCCGCGCTCGAAGACTTTGTTAAACACTCCGAAGAAAGCCGCCAGCGGCCCTCTGGTATGCTTCTTCGGCCGCAGGAGCAGCGACGCGAGTGCGGGGCTGAGCGTGAGCGCGTTGAACGCCGAGATGAGCACCGAGGTGGCCACCGTAACCGCGAACTGCTGGTAGAGGCGGCCCGTGATGCCCGGGACGAACACCGTGGGGATAAACACCGCGGCCAGGATGATGGCGATGCCGATCACCGGCGCGGAGACCTCCTCCATGGCCCTGATCGACGCCTCCTTCGGCGACAGTCCTTCTTCAATATGGCGCTGCACCGCCTCCACCACCACGATGGCGTCGTCCACTACCAGCCCGATCGCCAGCACCAGCCCAAAGAGCGAAAGCGTATTGATCGAGAACCCGAACACCGGGAACAGCATGAACGTGCCGACCAGCGATACCGGCACGGCGAGCAGCGGGATCAGCGTGGCGCGCCAGTCTTGCAGGAACAGGTATGTGACCAGCGCCACCAACAGCAGCGCTTCGATCAGCGTCAGAACGATCTCCCCGATGCCCTCCTTCACCGGAAGCGTGGTGTCGATCGAAACCAGGTAGTCGACATCGTCCGGGAAACTCTGCTTGAGCCGCGTCATCACGTTCCTGATGTTCTGGGCCGCGTCCAGAGCATTCGATCCGGGCAACTGGTAAACCGGAATCACCGCCGCCGGCTCGCCATTCACGCGGCCCCTCACGTTGTACGTCTCGGCCCCCAGTTCCACGCGCGCCACGTCCTTGACGCGCAGCACCGACCCGTCGCGATTCGCCCGGATCACGATCTGCCCGAACTCCTCCGGCGTGATCAGCCGCCCCTGGGCGCGCACTGTGTAAGTGAATTCCTGGCCCACCGGGACCGGCTCGCCGCCAATCTGCCCGGCCGGATTCACCGCGTTCTGTTCTTGCACTGCCCGGACGATCTCCGGCACCGTGACCTGCAGCTTCGCCAGGCGGTCCGGCTTCACCCAGATCTGCATCGCATAACGGCCGCCGTACACCAGCACATCGCCCACGCCCGGAGCCCGCGCCAGCTCATCGACCAGGTTGATATAGGCGTAGTTGGCCAGAAAGTTACGGTCGCGCGTGCCCTTGGGCGAATACAGCGAGAGCATCAGCAGCGGCGAGCTCATCGCCTTTCTCACCACCACCCCGTAGTTGTTCACGTCGGCGGGCAGTTGCGTGGCCGCCAGCGCCTCGCGCATCTGCGTCAGGATGAGGTTGATGTTGGGCTGCGTTTTCACATCGAAGTTCACCCGCATGCTCATCCCGCCGTTGTTGGCGTTGGTCGAAATCATGTACTGCATGTTGTCCACGCCGCTCATCTGCTGCTCGATGGGCGCCGCGACGGACTGCTCGATGGTCTGCGCATCCGCGCCGAGATAGGTGGCGCCAATGGTGACTTCCGGCGGGACGATCTCCGGGTACTGCGCCACCGGCAGCGCCACCATCGAGATCACGCCCACGATCACCGTGAGCATGGCGATCACCATCGCCACTATCGGCCGGTCGATGAAGAATTTGGACATGCCGCCTACCTCGCGCCCGTTGCCGGGGCGGCCGGCTGGGGATTCACCATCGCGCCGCTGCGCACCTTTTGCAGGCCTTCCACGATCACTCGTTCCCCGGGCCGGACTCCCTCCTCAACCACCCACAGATTGCCCAAGCGCTCCCCCAGCCGAACCGGCCGGATCGCGACCTTGTTGTCCTCCCCCACCACGGCCACCTGGTAGGTGCCCTGCAGTTCGCTCACCGCGCGCTCCGGAACCAGCGGAGCGTCCCGGTGCACCCCAGCCGTCGCCCGCACCCGTGCGTACTGGCCCGGCCGCAGCACATTGCCGGGATTCGGAAACAGCGCCGCCACTCGCACCGTCCCCGTCCCCACGTCCACCTGCCGGTCCACCATGAAGAACGTGCCCCGGTGAGGATGCACGCTGCCGTCGGCCAGCACCAGTTCCAGCTCTTTGGCCCACCGGCCGGGGCCCCCCGTCCGCTCTTGCGCCAGATACTCCTGTTCGCTGACGCTGAAGTAGGCTTTGATCGGATCCACCGTGGACACCGTAGTCAGCGGCATTCCCGATGGCGAGACCAGATCCCCCACCTGAATCATGGCCAGACCTGCGATCCCATCCACCGGCGACAGGATCTTCGTGAAGCCCAGCTTCACTTCGGAGTCGTACACCGCCGCCTTCGCCGCAACCACCGAGGCCTTGGCGGTCTCGATCGCCGCCTGCGCGGACTCCACCCCCGCTTCGGCCTCCAGCCGGCTTTGGACGGCGTTGTCCATCTCCTCCTGGCTGATGGCTTTCGTCGCCACCAGCGGCGTATAACGCTTGACATCTAATTCGGCTTTCCCGAGTCTGGCTTTACTCTGCGCCAGGTTCGCGACCGCCTGCTGCACGCCGCTCTCGGCCTCCGCCAGCCGGCCCCGCGCCTCGTTCAACTCCGCCTCGAAGGGCCGCGGATCGATCTCGAACAGCAGTTCGCCCCGGTGCACGAAAGCGCCTTCACGGTAGGCCTGCCGCAGCAGGTACCCGCTGATCTGTCCGCGGATCTCCGCGTTGACGCGTCCATCCAGCGTCCCGATCCATTCCTTGGCCACCGGAACGTCCTGTGTCGTAACCTGCGCCACCTGTACGTCCACCGGCGCGCCCGTCGCGCGCACGGCCTCGGGTTGGCCGCAATTCGTCAGAAAAACTGAGATAGCCGCGCACAACAGGGCACCGCCCCAGCGGCTCAACAATGAATGGCTTCGCTGCATAGGTTTCCCGATCATCCAGCCTGTGTTCAGTCCCTCATTATCTCCTAGCACGGGCCAAGCGTCCTACCCCGCCCCGCAAGTCCGCAAGAAATGTCAAGCGGCCCGCTCCCCCACCGGGTACAATTCCGATGATGGCTATGCGAAGCGGTACCGCGGAATCCTACCAGGAGCGGGTGCAGCGCGTGCTGGTACACATCCGCAACCACCTGGACGGGCCGCTCCCGCTTGAGGAACTCTCCGGCGTCGCCTGCTTTTCTCCCTACCACTTCCACCGCATCTTTCGCGGAATGACGGGCGAGTCCGTTAAGGAGCATGTCCGCAGGCTGCGCCTCGAACGGGCCGCCCGCCGGCTCCGGCTTTCACCCGACTCCGTCACCTCCATCGCGCTCGATTCCGGCTACCAGACGCCCGAATCCTTCACCCGCGCCTTTGATGCGATGTACGGCGAGCCGCCCTCGGTCTTCCGGCAGAGTTCCCGCGAGATCGCGCTGCCCGCTCGGGAGCGTGCAGCCGGGCCGCCGCTCGCCGTCCGCATCGAGCGGGTTGGGCCGCTCCGTCTGGCCTTCGTCCGCCATATCGGGCCATACGACGAGGTCGGGATCGCCTGGGGGAAGCTCATGTCCTGGGCTGGCCCGCGCGGTCTCATCGGTCCCGGTATGCAGGTGCTGGGCATCGTCCACGACGATTATGAGATTACCCCTCCCGAGACCCTGCGCTACGATGCTGCGCTGCCCGTGGATGCAACCGTGCAACCCTCCGGAGACCTGGGAATTCAGGATCTCCCGGCCTGCGAATACGCCGTCGCCACCCATCGCGGCCCCTACTTCAAGCTCAGCGAAACCTACGCGCGCCTCGCCGGCGAGTGGCTGCCCGCCAGCGGCCGCGAGTTGCTCACCGCCCCGGCCATCGAGATCTATCGCAATTCGCCCTTTTCCACCGCGCCCGAGAATCTATTGACCGACATTCATCTGCCCCTCGCACCCCAGGAGTGAAACCTATGCCAACCGCCACCGAGAAAGTCGATCTCTACAGAACGCACAAATCCGAATACGTCACGCCCAAAGAGCCCGTCCTGGTCAAGATCGGCCCCGCCAAGTATCTCGCCATCGAAGGCAGCGGCGAGGTCAGCGGCCCGCTGTTTCAGGCCCAGATCGGAGCGCTCATGGGCGCCGCCTGGACCATCAAGATGACCCGGAAGTTCGCCGGCAAAGGCGACTACAAGGTCTGCGCGCTGGAAGGCCAGTTCTGGAACTTCGGCTCCAGCCAGGCCACCATGAACTGGAAGCTGCAGATCCGCGTCCCCACATTCGTCACTGCCACCGACCTCAAGGCCGCCGTCGCCGCTCTCAACAAGAAGGGCAAGGGCGCCGAAGCCGAGAATCTCCGCCTCGAAACCGTCAAGGAAGGCCAGTGCGTCCAGGTGCTCCACGTCGGTCCCTACAACCAGGAGTGCGAGACCATCGCCCGCATGGAAGCCTTCGCCAAAGGGAACGGCCTGGCCTTCCGCGGCCTGCACCACGAGCTTTACCTTTCGGATCCCCGCCGCGTCCCCCCCCAGCGCCTGCGCACCATTCTGCGCCACCCGGTCGAATAGCGCGGTCCACTCGCGAAGTAACTGAACGGTCCGGCCAGTGTGCCAGTCTTACCTTGTGTAGGCTGGAGCAAGAATGGTCGGGATCTGGGGTCAACTCGCGCTTCGGGAGCCGCTCCTGGCGCCACAGGAAGCCGCAGCCGCGCGCGACGACCGCTTCACCGCCCTGGTAAGAAGGCAAGCCCGCTTCGTCTTCCGCGTCGCCTATTCGATTCTTCGCAACGTACAGGATGCCGACGACATCGTCCAGGAGACTTTCTTCAAGCTCTACCGCTCGTCGGCCTGGGAGCGCATCGCGGACGAAAAGGCATTCTTGGCCCGGATGACCTGGCGCCTCGCGGTCGACCGGCTCCGAAAAGTGCCGGGAAATGCCCCGCCCGGCGATCCTCCATGGGCCGGCCGGAATCCCGAACAGGCCGCCATCGATTCGGACTGGAATTCGGTCGTCTGCCGCCTCATCGACGCGCTGCCCGAAGAGCTCCGGCAACCTCTGGCCCTTTCCAGCTTCGAGGAGTTGAAGTCGCCGCAGATTGCCAGGGCGATGGGCATTCCCGAAGGCACCGTCCGCACCCGCCTGATGCGCGCGCGGCAGATTCTCAAGCAGAAGCTAGACGCTTTGGGAGCAGGTCACCATGAGGAATAACGATCGGGATGAACTGGACGACTTAATCGACGGCGCGGTGCGCGGCTACGCGGACGCCAGCCCACTCGAGGGGCTCGAAGAGCGGGTCTTGTACCGCATCCACGCGGCGCCGGCTGCGCGACGCGTGCCCTGGACACGTCGTTTAGGCGTTGCAGCTCCGGCCCTAGCCGCACTGCTTTTGGCGGTCGTCGTTCTGCGCTCCTGGTGGAAGCCACTGCCGCCAACCGTGAACCCGGTGCCTGGCCACGCTACGCTGAACCTGCCCGTTTTCAACTCGCAGTCGCCGGCCCCGCGGCGCATCCACCCGTCCCGGGCCTTGCCAAAGCGGCCGAGTTTCCCGTCCCCCGTCCCGATGACGGATGAAGAGCGCGCCCTGGCCGGCTGGGCCCGGCGGGCGCCGCAAGAGGTCAGCCAGGCTTTCGCGGATCTGCGGAAGCAAAGCGAAGAACCGGTCGCGATCCAGCCGCTCGCGATCCAAGCGCTTTTGATCGAGCCATTGCCCAGCGATGGCGCCAACGAAGGGAGATGATATGTCCAAAACAACGCTACTGAGCCTGCCGATTCTGGCGCTCGCAATCGCGGGCGGGGCGGCCTTCGCCCAGGCCCCGGAAGCCCCCAAGAGCCCGGAACTTGCGAAGTTCTACAAACTCGAATTCGTCGTCAAGGAGGTCGAGGGCGGGAAAGTCCTCAATGCCCGATCCTATTCGACCTTGGCCGCCGCCGATGCGCGAGACGGCGCCTCGATCCGTACCGGATCCAGGATTCCGATCTTCGCGCCTGGCCCGCCGAACCAGCCCAACAGTGTCGCCCAGTATATCGATGTCGGGGTGAACATCGACTGCCGCAACATCAAGGATTCCCAGCACGATCTCTCTCTGTTCGTGGCAGCCGAGGTCAGCAGCCAGGGGTCGGAACCCGCCGCGCCCGCACCGGTCGGGGCGCAACTGCCACCCACCATTCGTCAGAACAAGTGGAATTCTTTGGTGGTCGTGCCCCTGAGCAAGCCGACCGTGATCTTCTCATCCGACGACCTGACCTCCAAGCGCCAATTCCAGCTCGAGCTTACGGCCACCCCGATCCATTGACCGCGGCGCCCTGCCGCTCGCCATCAGCCCCCCAATAACGTAGAAGCCCCAGGCTGGGTACCTGGGGCTTCACTCAGAGGGGCTGGCGACGGGCTGGGCCCCGTCGCCGGGATGCTATGTTGTGTATAGCTGTAATAGTAGTATAGCACAAAGAGACTAGATTCTCCTGTAGAATCAACAAAAATCTGCTGCCTCAGAGGTGTTACTTCTATGAGTACTATCTCTGTGCGTATGCCGGTACTGGGGTATACGCGAGGTTCAATGCGGGGGTTGCCTTCTTCCTGCCTCCCCCGCCGCTCACGATAGAATAAACATTATGTGTGGAATTGTCGGCTATATCGGCAACCGCCGAGCTGTCCCCATCATCCTCGACGGTCTGCGCCGGCTCGAATATCGCGGATACGATTCCGCCGGTCTGGCCGTCTTCTCCGACGGCGTTCTGGCCGTGCGCCGCGCCAGCGGGAAACTGCGCAACCTGGAAGAAGCCATCCGCCTGGATCCCGTCGACGGCAATTGCGGCATCGGCCACACGCGCTGGGCCACGCACGGCCGTCCCACCGAGGAGAACGCCCATCCGCACCGCGACTGCAAGGGCGACATCGTGGTCGTGCACAACGGCATCATCGAGAACTACGTTCCCCTCAAGCAGCAGCTCGTCGCCGCGGGACACGTTTTCCACACCGAGACCGACACCGAGGTGATCGCCCACCTGATCGAGAAGTATTACGCCGGCGACCTCGTGGAGGCCGTCCGCCTGGCTGTCCGCGACCTCTCCGGCCTCTTCGCCCTGGCCATTATGTCCCGCCTGGACCCCAACAAGATCGTGGTCGTGCGCTCGGGCCCCCCGGCGGTCGTCGGCCTGGGCGACGGCGAATACTTCATGGCCTCCGACGTCCCCGCCATTCTCAGCCACACCCGCGACGTGCTGTTCCTGGCCGATGGCGACATCGCCGTCCTGACCCTGGATGGCGTCCGCCTCTTCGATTTCGATGGCCGCCCCGTGAAGCGCCCGGTCTCGCACGTTCTCTGGGACCCCATCATGGCCGAAAAGGGCGGCTACAAGCATTTCATGCTCAAGGAAATCTACGAGCAGCCCCGCGCCGTTCGCGACACCGTCGTGGGCCGCGTGGGGCAGGAAACGGGCCGCGTTTTCCTGGATGAAATGGACATCCAGCCGAAGGAGTTCAGCGCTTTCCGGGAAGCCCGTATTGTAGCCTGCGGCACCAGTTGGCACGCCGCCCTGGCCGGCAAGTTCATGATCGAGCGCCTGGCCCGCATCCCCGTCGAGGTCGATTATTCGAGCGAATTCCGCTACCGCGATCCCATCCTGGGGCCGCACGTCCTCACCATCGTCGTCTCGCAGTCCGGAGAGACCGCCGACAGCCTGGCCGCTCAGCGCGAAGCCCGCAGGCAAGGCTCCAAGACCATCGCCATCTCCAACGCGATCGGCTCCATGATCACTCGCGAAGCCTCCGGATCTCTGCTGACCCACGCCGGGCCGGAGATCAGCGTCGCCTCCACCAAGACCTTCACCACCCAGCTCGCCGCCCTCTTCATGCTCGGCATGTACCTCGGACAGACCCGCGGCACGCTCGACGCCGACGCCTCCCGCTCCCTGGCCCAGGAGCTGCTCCGCCTTCCTGGCAAGCTCGAGACCGTGCTCTCCAAGAACCCCTTCTACGAGGAGCTGGCCCGCAAGCTTTTTCGCTCCAGCGATTTCCTGTTCCTCGGCCGCGGCGTTCACTTCCCCATCGCGCTCGAAGGCGCCCTCAAGTTGAAGGAGGTCTCCTACATCCACGCCGAGGGCTACCCGGCCGGCGAGATGAAGCACGGCCCCAACGCCCTCATCGGCGAGGAACTGCCGGTGGTCGTGCTGGCCGCTCACGACCCCTCCAGCGAGCTGAGCCGCACCCTCTACGAGAAGACCCTCTCCAACCTCCAGGAAGTGAAAGCGCGCGAGGGAATGGTATTGGCCATCGCCATCAAGGGCGACGAGAAGGTCGCCAAGCTCGCCGATCATGTCATCGAGATTCCCGCCTCTCTCGAGCTCCTGCTGCCCATTCTCGAAGTGATTCCGCTTCAGTTGCTCGCCTACCACATTGCGGTGCGCCGCGGCTGCGACGTCGATCAGCCCCGCAATCTGGCCAAGAGCGTCACTGTCGAGTAGCCGTGCGCCAGGCCAGCCACCAGTTGCGCGTCTCCACCCGCGGCCAGGGCCTCTACGAAATCACCACTCCCATCGAGGCCTGGGTCGCCGCCCAGAATCTGCGCACCGGGCTGCTCACGGTCTTCGTCCAGCACACCTCCGCTTCACTGGTGGTTCAGGAAAACGCCGATCCCGACGTGGTCCTCGATCTGCGCGACTTCTTCGCCCGCCTGGCGCCCGAGGACGATCCAGCCTACCGCCATACCATCGAGGGATCCGACGACATGCCCGCCCACATCCGCGCCGCCCTCACCCTCACACAGCTCTCGGTCCCCCTCCTGGAAGGCCGTCTGGCCCTCGGCGCCTGGCAAGGCATCTACCTCTTCGAGCACCGCGCCCGCTCGCATACCCGCTCGGTAGTGCTGCACCTGCTTGGCGAGTAGTGTTACTCTTTCTGCTGACAGGAATTTCCAGGCATGAAACAGCCCGCCCCGCGGCTCACCCACCTCTACCTGGAGAACTGGCGTAGCTTCACTCGCGTCGAGGCCAGCCTGGACCGCCGCGTGCTCCTGGTTGGCCCCAACGCCTCCGGCAAATCCAATCTGCTCGACGCCTTCCGTTTCCTCCACGACCTGGCCTGTCCGGTAGGCGGCGGATTTCAAGAGGCCATCCGGCGCCGCGGAGGCGTGTCGCGCCTGCGTTGCTTGGCCGCGCGCCAGCACTCCCAGATCGCCATCGAGGTGCGCGTCGGCGGCGACCCCGCCCTGCCCGATTGGGAATACGCCCTCGAGTTCTCGCAGCCCGGCCTGGAAAGGCCATCCATCCTTCGCGAGCGCGTCTCCCGCCAGGGAGCCGATCTACTGCGCCGCCCCGACCTCGCCGATCTCACCGATCCCGAGCGCCTCACGCAAAGCTCCATCGAGCAGGCCAGCGCCAACCGGGAATTCCGCGAGCTGGTAGCCTTCTTCGCTTCGCTCCGCTATTTCCACGTCATTCCCCAGTTGGTGCGGGAGCGCTCCAACGCCCGGCCCGACGATCCTTTTGGCGGAGACCTGCTCGAGCAGATCGCCGCCGCCCCCGAGACCACCCGCCACTCCCGGTTGCGCCGTATTCTCGAAGCCCTGCGCACCGCCGTCCCCCGCCTGCGCGACCTCGAATTATGGAAGGACCACCGCGGCGCGCCCCACTTGCGCGCCCGCTACGATCATTGGCGTCCTCAAGGCGCCTGGCAGACCGAAGATCAGTTGTCCGACGGCACCCTCCGCCTGCTGGCCCTGCTCTGGACCGCCCTCGACGGCCATGGCCCCCTCCTCGTCGAGGAGCCTGAGTTGTCCCTCCATCCCGAGGTGGTTCGCGAAGTCCTCTCCATGCTCGCCGGCATCCAGCGCCGCTCCGGCCGCCAGCTTTTCCTCAGCACCCACTCGGCCGATCTGGTCGGCGATGAAGGCATCGACCTCTCCGAAGTGCTGCTGCTGATCCCCGGAGAGGAAACCACCGCCGTCCGCCATCCCGCCACCCTGGCCGACTTGCGCGACCTCCTCAACGGTACCCTGGCCCCCTCCCCAGCCGACGCCGCCGCGCCTCCCGACCAGAATCAGCTCGACCTCTTTGCCGGCGAGTCTTGAGAATTCAGGTTCAGCCTATTGAAGCGAAATCACGACGTACTGAGGAGTCTGCGCTCCTCCCACGGTCGCCACGAGTGAGACATCGCCCGTGCCAAGGCCTGCCGGAACAGTCACATTGAGCTGGTAAAGTCCGGCGCCGGACAAGCCCGCCCACATCGGAGTGACACTCAGGTTGTGGATGAGGAGGTTTACAGCGTTGGTGGTTGCCGCGGCTCCCGAAAACGCCTCACCGGCCTCTACCGTCGGGCTGGTTGGACCAAAACCAGTGCCGAACAGTTCGACGATGTCGCCGGCTCTCGCCGCAACCGCCGAATAGCCCAGCGACGCTCCGGTGGGGCCGAGGATGTCGTAGGCGCCTCCGCCGTAAGCTCCCGAGCCGTCCGACCTGAGAATGATGCCCGCCACGTGCTTGCTGTCGAACAGCAGGAACGAAGGCGCGAATTGAGCCAGCGTCACGGTCGCGGTAGCCGTTCCGCCCGGAGTTGTGACCGCCACCTGGACGGGACCAAGCACCGTATCGTCTGGCGCCTGCACGTTGACCTGTCCGGGGCTGACGTACGAGAGATAGGCGGCCCTCCCGTCGATCGTCACGCTGGTGCCGTCGAGGGACTGTGGGAAATCCTCGCTCCAGATCTCCGTCGAACTGGCGAGATTCGGGCCGTAAATCGACACCCATTCGCCGGGCTGGATGGTTCCCACCGTGCTGTCGACGGGCACCATGCCGCCCGGTGTGATCGATGGCGCGGGCATCTTCGCGTTCAGGTCCACCTTCGCCACAAATGCGTTGGAACTGCTGTTCGCGGAGTGATTCGTCGCCTGGAAAGCTCCGGGGGTCACGGGAAAGTCGGTAGACCCAGCCTCTCCTGTGATGTACGCATTGCCCGAGCCGTCCACTGCCACCCCGCTCGCAGCATCCCCGCCGCTCCCGCCCAGATAAGTGGAGTAGACCAGGACGCTCCCGGCCCGGTTAAGCTCTGCGACAAATGCGTTGCCGCCAGCCGCAGGGCGATTTGTCGTCTGGAGCGCCCCCTGGGTCATGGGAAAGTCGGCAGACGACGCCGCTCCGGTGATGTACGTATTGCCGGAGCCGTCCACTGCCACGCCGCTCGCAGCATCGTTCCCGCTTCCGCCCAGGTACGTCGAGTAGACCAGGGCGCTGCCGGTCGGGTTGAGCTTTGTGAGAAATGCGTTGTTGCCGGCCGCAGAGTGATTTGTCGTCTGGAGTGCCCCCAGGGTCGCGGGAAAGTCGGTAGAGCCAGCCGCTCCTGTGATGTACGCATTGCCGGAGCCGTCCACTGCCAGCCCGCTCGCACTGTCGCCGTATTGAGAGGAGCCACTCCCGCCCAAATAAGTGGAGTAGACTAGCGCCGTGCCGGCCGGGTTGAGCTTCGTGACAAACGCATTGGAACGGTTGTACTCAGGCGCAACGCCACCGGAGCCATAGGGGACCGTTGCACGATTCGTTGTCTGGAAGGCCTTCACAGTAACGGGAAAGTCGGTGGAGTAAGCATAACCGGATATGTATGCATCCCCGGCGCTGTCCACCGACAACCCAGTCGCCCCGTCCCCCTCCCATACTTGAGGACCGAACGAAAACACGATGCGTCCGCTCCCACCCAGATACGTCGAATAGAACAGCGTGCCGCCGGCCGGGTTGAGCTTGGCCACGAAGGCATTGGAGGCTAAGCCCGCATTGTTCCCCGTTTGGAAGGCCCCCGCGGTAACCGGGAAATCGCTGGAGTAAGTTACGCCAGCGATGTACGCATTGCCCATGCTGTCTACGGCCAAAGCCGTTGCGCTGTCCCCGCCCAGGTACGATGTCCCGCCGCCCAGGTAGGTGGAGTAGACCAGCGCGCTCCCGGTCGGGTTGAGCTTTGTGACAAATGCGTTGCTGCCGCCGGGCAAAGAGCGATTCGTCGTCTGGAAAGCCCCGGGGGTCGTCGGAAAGCCGGCTCTGGCGCTGCCGCCGATGTACGCGTTGCCGGAGGCATCCACAGCCAGCGCATTCGCGTAAGCCCCGCCGCCGCTTGCGGCCAGGTAGGTCGAGTAGACCAGCGCGGTACCGGAAGGGTTCAGCTTGGTGACGAACGCGGCTACACAACCAGAGCAGGCGCCAGATGTTGTCTGGAAGGCGCCCTGGGTTACGGGAAAGTCGGCGGAGTAGGTATACCCGGTAACGTACGCGTTGCCGGAGCCATCCACAGCCAGCCCGCGCGCATCGTCGCCGAAACCGCTCTGGCCACTGTAACTGGACCCGCCTAGGTACGTCGAATACACCAGCACTGGATCGATCACCAGCGGCTTCCCGCGGTCATAACTCCCCACCCGGAAGCCCACCGTGTTCTTGGCCGGCAGCGCAAAGCTCCCCTTGATCGCCTTTCGCTGCCCATCGACCAACTGGTACACCACCGGCCTGTGGAAGGCCAGCGCCCCGCCCGCGGCGGTCACCACCAGATCCCCATCCGCGCCGAGCCGCAGTCCTTTTGCTCCGGCGAACTGGAGTCGAATGGGCTTCGGATCGGCGCCTGGGGCGACGACGAAGTCGTATTCGAGTTGCCGCTGGTTGCCGTAATAGACCAGGTCCACGCCCGGATAGACGCCGTGGTAGCGCACCTTGGCGTAGGTGGGCACGCGAGTGTGCCACTTGGCCGGTTCGTTGCCGATGAAGTAGTTGGCCGTCCCCGGCAACTGATCCTCGCCCGCTGGAGCCGCCGCCCCGCCGCCGGCCCCGGTCAGCCGCATCCGCACCACATCTGCTTGGTGTGCACAGGCGCCCGCCGCCGGCGGCCCAGCGCACCCGCCCTTGCGCAGCGCCAGCACCGCCTCATCGGCCGTCAGATACAGTCCATAGCCGCTGCGCCGCGCAAGAAACTTCACGCTCCCGTCCACCTGCCCCGTGTTAGCCTCAAAGCTCAGCGGAAGCCTTCCATAGTTCTCCACGAGTTGCGCTTTTCGATTAGGCGAGGTCCCCTCAGATTGGGATTCCGGGCCTGCTGGCCCAGAGACGACCCCGGCTTGCCCGCTAGCCCGAGAGCAAAAGGCCGCACAAGAAACCAACGCACAGATTGCGATGCTTCTCATTCCAAATAGCTTCTCACCAATGCCCGCCCTGCCGCAGAAGAGGTGTTCGCGCGCCTCCCGCCGGAATCGGGGCTAATCACGTCGGCCCGAACTGCTCCTCCTCGATCTCCCGCTCCCGCAACGCCTTCTTGCGATCTTTGTAAACCTTGGTCGGCGGCGGCATCGGCTTGCGAACGCTCTTGCGTATCTCCCGCCGGGAAATCTTGATGGGCTTCTGCTTCTTCATCCAGTCGCCGCCTCACATCTATTCTATTCCCAGTCCCTTCCGCCGCTTACCGAATCCCTCCCCCGCCAGCCCGCTTTTCTCACCGCGCCCAAGCGCCGCAACCCAACTCCTGGCGAGCATCCGGGGGGATCACGGGCATCTCACTTCCCCCGCCTCCTGCTGTATAATCGGATTACGATTGCATCCCCAATCGCGAGCCGGGAGGCGTGTGAGTTTCGAGCGCCGAC
This sequence comes from Bryobacteraceae bacterium, assembly GCA_052144455.1. Classification (GTDB taxonomy): domain Bacteria; phylum Acidobacteriota; class Terriglobia; order Bryobacterales; family Bryobacteraceae; genus Fen-330. Next base: position 34,342 of record JBKQQG010000024.1, on the reverse strand, counting down.
TCTTCTCCGCGCATCTCCCCCTCATTCCGTACGCACAGGAGGACAATGAGTAAAGAAGACAGTATTGAAGTCACCGGGACCGTCGTCGAGAAATTCCCCGCCGGTCAATTCAGCGTTCAGTTGGATCAGGACCGCATCGTCCTGGCTCATCTCGCAGGCAAACTCCGCCGGAATCGCATCCGCGTGCTGGCCGGCGACCGGGTCACTCTGGAGCTTTCCCCCTACGATCTGACCAAAGGCCGCATCACCTACCGTCACAAGTAAGCGCCCCTCCATCTCCGTGCTCGAAAAGAAAATCCGCACCCTGTTCGTCTTCGGGACCCGTCCCGAGGCCATCAAGCTCTGCCCCGTCGTGAATCACCTGCGAAGCCGGCCCGAGTTCGCGGTGAGCGTGTGCGTCACCGCCCAGCACCGCGGGCTTCTCGATCAGGTCCTGGCCGCCTTCGAAGTGGTTCCGGATTTCGACCTGGACCTCATGCTTCCCGACCAGACGCTCGCCCAATCCACCTCGCGCATCGTGGCCGGACTCGACCCCGTCCTGCGCTCCGTCGCTCCCGACATGCTGCTGGTCCAAGGGGACACCACCACCACGTTTTGCGGCGCTTTGGCGGGCTTCTACCAGAAGCTGCCCGTCGGCCACGTCGAGGCCGGTCTGCGCACCTGGGACATCTGGCAGCCTTTTCCGGAAGAGATGAACCGCCTGTTGGCCACCCGCCTGGCCACTCTGCACTTTGCCGCTACCGATTGGGCGGCTGGCAATCTCTTTGCCGAAGGAGTTCCCGCCGACCGCGTGGCCGTCACCGGCAACACCGGCATCGACGCCGTGCTCTACGTGCGCGACAAGCTCGAGCAGGGCAAACTGCATGGCTTGGATTGGCCTCAGCTCGACCCCGCCCGCAAGCTCATCGTGGTCACCGCGCATCGCCGGGAGAGCTTTGGAGAAGGATTCGAGCATATCTGCTCCGCGCTCGGACGGCTGGCCGAGCGGCCCGATGTGCAAATCGTCTACCCCGTCCATCCCAACCCCAACGTACAGGCGCCCGTCCGGCGTCATCTCACCGGCCGGCCCAACGTTCTGCTGGTGGAACCGCTCGAGTACGTGCCCTTCGTGGATCTCATGCGCCGCGCCTGGATCCTGATTACCGACTCCGGCGGCGTCCAGGAGGAGGGGCCATCGCTCGGCAAACCCATTCTGGTGCTTCGCGCCAAGACCGAGCGGCCCGAGGCGGTCCAGGCCGGCACTGTTAAGCTGGTCGGGACCGATGAGGATGCCATCGTCCGCGAGGCGGCGCGCCTGCTGGAGGACCGCCCGGAGTACGAGCGCATGGCGCGCGTTCACAATCCATATGGAGATGGTCGCGCCAGCGGCCGTATTGCAGACCTAATCGTCTCATTTACAACGAGATATTCTTGCAAAAATAATTCTTAATGACGCCTCGAATCGGGCCCCGGCTGGGGCGCTTCTCGGCGGCGGCGGCTATAATGGGGCCAGAGGCGGAGTGTATCCGATGAAGACCCTGGCCAGCTCGGTGAAGAGTAAGAAACCTCCCGAAGGCCCCCCCAACGACTTGGTGGCAGTCTTATCGCAGAAGGTCATTGGGCAGCCGGCCGCCATGAAATACATCGTCCCCTACGTCGAGATGTTCCAGGCGGGCCTTGCTCCCGAGGGCCGGCCGGTAGGGGTTTTCCTCTTGCTGGGTCCCACCGGTACCGGCAAGACCAAGACCGTTGAGGCGCTGGCCGAGGTCCTGCACGGCAGCGAGAAGAACGTCCTCAAGATCGATTGCGGCGAGTACCAGATGGAGCACGAGGTCGCCAAGCTCATCGGCGCCCCGCCCGGCTATCTCGGCCACCGCGAAACTCAGCCCATGCTCACGCAGCAGAAGCTCAACGCGGTCACCAGCGAGAAGTGCAACCTCTCCATCGTCCTCTTCGACGAGATCGAAAAGGCCGCGCCCTCCATGACCCGCCTGCTGCTCGGCATTCTCGACCGGGCCATTCTCCGCCTGGGCGACAATACATCGGTGAATTTCGACAGCAGCCTGATCTTCCTCACCAGCAACCTGGGCGCACGCGAGATGATCAAGGAGATCAATCCCGAGTTCGGCTTTCAGGCCGGCGTGCGTCACGAGCGAACCGAACTTTACAGCAAGCTAGAGAGCATCGCGCTGGGTTCCGTGCGCAAGAAGTTCTCGCCCGAGTTCGTCAACCGCATCGACTCCGTCATCACCTATCACCCGCTGGACGACGAATCCTTCGCCACCATCCTGGACCAGCAGATCGTCGAATTGCAGCGCCACGTCAACACCCGGCTGGGCGAGCGCTACTTCAACATCGAGGTCCCCCCCGAGAGCCGGCAATTCCTGCTGCGCAAGGGAACCAGTCCGGAGTACGGCGCGCGCGAGTTAAAGCGCACCATCCATCGCTTTCTGACCCAGCCGCTGGCCACGCTAGTCGCCGCCGGGCGCATCGACCCAGGGGCGCGCGTCCGGGTCGAGGTGGCCGAGGACAAGGAGAATCTCTCCATCCGCATGCTCGATCAACCCGCCGTGGTCCGCGCCCCCCAGCATCCCACGGTGCTGCTGGTGGACGATAACCGCGAGTTGTTGCGCTTCCTCGAGCGCCTCATGGCCCAGGCCGGATGGCGTTTGCTGACCGCCGAGAGCGCGCGGCAGGCCCAGGAGATCATCGAAAAACAAATGCCCAACGCCGCCTTGCTCGACTACTTGCTGCCGGACGGCAACGGCGTCGAGCTCGGCGTCCAACTCCAGCGCCGCTCCAGCAAGGTGCAGATCATCGTCATGACCGGCGCCCAGTTGTCCCCCGAAGAGGAAGCCATCTGCCAAGAGTACGATTTCCCGGTCCTGAGGAAGCCCTTCCTGGCCAACGATATCCTCAATCTAATCCGGGCGCGCCTGTTCCGTTCTTCGGCGGTCTCTGTGACCTCGCCCGCCTGAGCCCACGCGCCCCTACGGTCTTTCCCACTCGCCTGTCCGGCCCGATCGAAAAATGGCCTCGATCACCGCCATGTTGCACAGCGAGTCCTCCAGCGGCGTCGGCACTTCGGTCCCTTCCTGAATCGCGCGCGCGAACAGTTCACCCTGAATCTCGTACTGGTCCGAGATCGGGAACTCCTGCGTCCTGACGCCGCCGCCATACACGTCGGCGCCGTTGTCCAGAACAAGGCGGCAGGGCCGGTCCAGCGGCGCGTTGAAAGGGATCTCGATCTCGATCCGGCCGCGCGTCCCCAGAATCTGCATGCGCTGATAGGCCACCACTTGCGTGCCGCAGGTGAAGACGGCTTGTCCGGAAGGGAATTCCAGCAAGGCGGAGACCAGCCGGTCGACTCCCATCTCCGGGTCGCGCTCCACCAGGCTCACCACGCGCCTGGGCTCCTCGCCGAAGACAAACCGCGACGTCTGGATCGGATAGCAGCCGATGTCCAGCAGCGCGCCGCCGCCGTATTCCAGCTTGTTGCGTATGTTCTCCGAATCGCGGTTGAAGAAGCTGAACATCCCCACCACGGCCCGCAGATCGCCCACCTCGCCGGAGCGCACCAGTTCCCGCGCCCGCAGCCACTGCGGATGGGTGCGAACCATGAACGCTTCCCCGATCTTCACCCCGGCCCGGTCGCGGGCGTCCATGAGCGTGCGGCACGCGGCGGCCTCGAGCGCAATCGGCTTCTCGCACAGTACGTGCTTGCCAGCCTCCGCCGCACGGATCGACCAGGGCACGTGCAAGTGGTTCGGCAGAGGGTTGTACACCGCGTCCACATCCGGGTCCTCGAGCAGCTCTTCGTAGGAGCCGTAGGCCTTCGGAACCCCCAGCTCCGCGCAGGCGGCGCGCGCCTTGCCGAGGTCGCGGGAGGCTAGCGCCACCACCTCTGATCGCTGGCCCCTCTGCAGGGCCGGAACAACCAACTTGGTGGCGATCTTCGCCACGCCCAATACTCCCCATCGCACTTTCTCGGGCATGCTGAGATTCTCTCACGCCGCCCGGCGTTCCGCCATCCCCTCCAGGATCGCCTCCGCCGCCCGCCGCTGGTCGGGAGAGAGCGCGTGGTACAGATGGCGCGTGCTTCGCAAGGGGCCGATCAGCCGCTCTGCGTGCATCTCGCGCATCGTCTTCAGGCCCCAGTCTCTCAGCCACGAGCGGCAGATCAGCCGCCAGGTCTCGGCCACGCCGAGGATCGCCGGCCCGTAGCGCCGCAGGATCCTGCGGTCGGTCCTGAGACTCGCGGCGCACTTGTCCGGATCCGGCGGCCGCGTCTCGCGGTAGAAGTGAAGCGGCTCGGCGATCTTCGCGAACTTCGAGTGCCCGCAGGTGCGCATCCACAGCTCGCGGTCTTCGCTGCGCACATAGCGCTCGTCGTAGGGATTCTCGCGGAACCACTCCGTGCGCCCCGCCACGGTGGGGTGCATGAACAGCCCGTGGATCAGCGCCTGCCGGGGTGTCGCCTCCAGAGGCTCCGCGCCCGCCGTCGCCACCAGCCTGCCATCCTGGTCGATGATGTACGCGGCGGTGGCCACCAGGTCCGGGCGCCCGGCTCCGCTCAGGCAGGCCAATTGCCTCTCCAGCCTTTGCGGGTGCATCAGGTCGTCGGCGTCCATCCGCGCCAGAAACGGACTGGCCGCGAGCGCGGCGATCTGATTCAGCCGGCACACCAGGCCGCGGTGCTCCCCGTCGTCGATGAGCTGGATGCGCGGATCGCGGAAGCTCCGCACGATCGAAGCCGATGCGTCGCGCGAGCCGTCGTTTACAACCAGCAGCCGCCAATCCGGCATCGTCTGCGCCAGCACCGACCGGATCGCCGCTCCCAGCGTGCGCTCGTTGTTCCAAAAGGGAAGGCCCACCGTGATCGGCGCGTCGCCCGCGTTGTCAGGCCGCCGGTTGACGCTCATAGCGGATCTCCGCTCCAGCCCGCGCCGAACTCTCCAACCGGTCGAATACCGCCAGCGCGCGCGCGGCCGCGGCGTCCCAGTTGTACTCGGCGGCTAGCGATAGCGCGGCGGCCCGGCTGCGGGCCCGTTCCCGCGGGTTCTTCAGAAGCCACAGCACGCGCTGGGCTACCTGCGCCGGGTCGCCGAAGTCCACCAGATGCACCCGCTCCGCTCCGATCTCCCGAAACACCGGGATGTCGCTCGCCACCACCGGCAGACCGTGCGAGAGCGCTTCCAGAACCGGCAGTCCGAGTCCTTCGTAGAGGCTGGCTTGCAGGCAGCATTCCGCCGCGTCGTAGAGCACCGCCAGGTCGGCGTCGGAAACGTAACCCAGAATCTCGATCCGCCCGCCCTCCTCTTCGGCCAGCCGCCGAAGTTCGTCCGAAGCCCAAGCCCAGCGCCCCGCCACCGCCAGTTGCGCCTCCGATCCGGCGCCTACCAGCCGCATCGCACGGAACAGCGCCGGGTAGTTCTTGCGCGGCTCCAGCGACCCCACCGCCAGCAGGAACGGACTCCGCAGCCCCAGGCGCGCGAGCGTCGCCGCCCGCTCTCGCGGCCTGCACGGCGCCGGCGAGGCGTCTACTCCGCCCCCCACATAGGCGATTTCCGCCCCGCCGCGTGGCAGAAGGCTCGCCAGCTCGCTCGTCACCGCCTTCGAGATGGTCAGGATGGCCGCGGTCCGGCGCACAGCCCGGCGGACCAGTGGCCCCATATACCACTTTCCGCGCAGCCCCATCGTGTCGCGGTACAACCAGGGCACCGCATCGTAGACGATCATCGCGAAAGGCCGCGCGCTGAGCGGGCCGGGCGGAAAGGCCGGGTAGAACATCAGATCCAGTTGGGCCTTCGCCGCCGCCGCTCCCAGCGTGTACTGTTCGGTCAGGAACCGTTTCACCTTGCCGCCCAGGCGCTTCTCTAGCGGCCGTGGCAGCCGTGGATCCAGGTCGATGAACTGGTGATGGGTATCCGCGCGGCGCAGGGCGGCGCACAGGCTGGCCGCGTAGCGTTCCATCCCCGTAACCGTCCGCGAGGCGAACGTGCAATCCACTCCGATTCTCACTCTCCCTCCCGCGCCGGTTTCCTAAGCGCCGCCACCAGGTTGTCTCCCAGCGGCCAGGGCCACTGCGGCCCCGCCAGCATCGCCAGATTCGATGCCGCCAGAATCGCCAGGCGCTCGACACTCCCCAGCCGGCGGCAGAAATAGGGCGGATCCCAGAGCGCGTCGGTACCCACGCGAAGCACCTCGAAACCCGCCGCCGAGAACCACTCGCGCCACTTCTCCGGCTCAACCAGCGAGCGATGGGTTCCGTCCCGGTACGCGCTCCACTGTCTGCCTTTCAGCCGCCTGCTCAGCGAGCGCAGGTTAGGAACCGTCACCAGCGCCACTCCGCCCGGGCGCAGAGCCTCGCACATCGTGCGCAGGCCCGCCTGGGGATCGTCCAAGTGCTCCAAAACGTCAATCGCCGTGGCGGCGTCGAAGACGCCGGCCCGAAAGCATCCCACTTCGAACGCCGCGCAGACGCTGGCCACGCCGTTGGCTCTGGCGGAGCCGGCCGCGAACACAGCAATATCGCAGCCCACGTTGCGGGACCAATGCCGGCAGGCTCTCGCCAGAAACCCTTGCCCGCATCCGAAATGCACGACCGCCGGCCTGCCGCCGCCCAGGCGGTTCCGCGAGCAGAGCCTGCGCAGCATCCGGCTGATGGCCCAGTTCACTACCGGCTTGTCGCCCGCCGCGTGGAACCGGCTGGCGGGGTAATTCCGGGCGAAGTATGTGGCGTCGTAGGCCGCGCGTGGGTCCCTGCTCGATGTCGCACCGGATTGGCAAAGGGTTGACGGCATCGCGAACTCCCACTCAGACGCCCGGCGCCAGCACCTCGGTCACCGCCGCTTTTCCGCTGGCGCGCGTGCGCAGCACCTGTAGCGGCAACCGTGCCAGGGCCGCCAGCCGAAGCAACCGTGCAGGCTCCTGCCAGGTGCGGTAAAGCCACTCCAGGTTCCATCTCCTCATCCAGAGGGGCGCGCGGGGAACCATCTCTCCCAGGATCTCGAAGCTGCCACCGACTCCTACCCCCACTCGCGCGCCGCAGGCCGCCAGATTCTCGGCCAGCCACAGTTCCTGCTTGGGAGCGCCCAGGGCCACGACCAGCAGGTCCACGGCGGCGCTCCGGACAGCGGCCGCGTATTCCAGGTCCCGGCACGGGCACCCCGGCGCCTCGATGGGAGGCCCCAACCAGATATCGGCGCCGGGGTGCCGGGCGAGTAACGCCGCCCTGGCCCGCCCGGCACTTCCCGGCCGGCCTCCCACCAGCCCCATTCGCAGGCCCCTACGGGCCGATTCGCGCGCCAGCATCTCGACCAGCTCGACTCCGGGAAAACGCTCCACCTTCTTGCTCGCGTAGTAGCTGACCAGCCAGGCCAGACCGATGCCATCCACGGTGTTGAGCGCGGCGGTTTTGAGGATTCTCGCGAACGCGGGGTGGCGCCCCGCAATCACCAGCAACTCCGGATTGACGGGCAAAACCAGGGCCGGCGCGGCGCCCTGGCCCAACTCCAGGATCCGCCCCACAATCGCTTCCCGGTCGCCCACAGTCACCGGAATGCCGAGAACCCGATAGGTGTCCAGCTCTTTCACGATTCCCCCTCAGGCGCCCGCCGCGACCGCTCGCAGCACCTCCAGCACATGGCCGTACACGGTGGCGCAGGCATGGCTTCGGACGAACTCGGGACACTCCTTCTTCTGGGCCCCGGCGTATTTCAGGACTGCCTCCGCCAGTGCTTCAGCGTCGCGCGTTTTGCATATCGCGAGCGGCACGCCGTAGGCCAGAATCTCGGGCAGGTCCCCCACGTCGGTCGCCACCACCGGCGTCCCGCAGGCCAGCGCCTCCACCACCACCTTGGGGCTGCCCTCGAAATGGGAAGTCGTCAGCAGGACGTCGGCCGCGTTGTACCATAGCGCCAGCTCGGCCTCGGGAACGCTCTTACAGCAGAGCAGCCGCTCGGAGAGGCCGTGCTCCTCCAGCCAGCCCAGCATCCGCGGGGCCAGCGCGCCCGTTCCCAGAATCGCCGCGCGCGCATTCGGCAGCCTGGCGCACACCTGCTCGAACGCGCTGGCCCATAGCAGCGGGTCCTTTGCCTCTTCGATCCGTCCCACGAGCAGAACCAGGAAGGCGTTTTCGTCGAGGCCCAGCGCGCGCCGGGCTGCCTGCGTCCCCAGCAGCCGGAACCGGTCCTCATCCACCGCGCCGGGGAGGACTTCGAACCGGCCGGCGCATCTGGGGTAGCGCCGCGCATAGTAGCTCCGCCCCCTTTCGCTGCATACGAAGATGTGGCGCGCCCGGCGGATGGCCCCCTCCTCGAGCAGGGGCATGACCGCCCGCAGCCAGCGCAGCTTGCTCTCGCTAGGCAGATGCAGGTGCTCGGTCGAGCCGTGGATGTAGAGAACCAGCGGTGGCGCGTCGTCTCCTAGGTAGGCCAGAGCGTGATCGCTCCGCTGCAGGAACAGCACGCGCTCGCCGCCAGCGGGCGTCTTATTCCGCCACAGCGAAACCAGGAACCGCAGGTTCACCGGAACCAGCGATCTTCTCCGCTCGCAGATAGGCCGGATCGCGGTCTGGGCGGCGCACTGGCGCGCCGGAGACCCGCCCTCGGCGCCGCCGAGCGACTTCACCTCGATGCGGCCGGGCCAATGCCGCTCCGCGTAGCTCAGAAAGCAGTTCAGCACGCTGTCGATGCCCCCCACCGATTCCGCGTACGGCGTCCAGCTATACTCGAGCTGCAGTGTAGGCAAGTTCCGCCTCCTCCGGCAGGGTGGCCGGCGCCATCTCCGTCGCGCGCCATACGCGCTGCGCGCGGACGTTCGACTCCAGATGGCAGATCACCAGAACCGTCCAGTAGTAGATGGTGACCGGGGGGCTGGCCAGCGGTTCCTCGGTGATCGCAAGCAGCACAAATCCGCAGGCCAGCAGGAAGGCGAAGGAATTCATGGCTCGCAGCCGCTTGTCCGCCCAGTGCTGGCGCAGCATTTTCAGCGGCGCCGCGATCATCGCGCCGAACAGCACCAGCAAGGCGGTCAGGCCGACCATGCCGCAGTCGTGGAAGGTGGCCACATAGGCGCTGTGCGCCGTTTTGCCTCTCTCCACCTGGTTGTCTATGATCATGGTGTCCAGGCCGTGGCCCACCAGCAGGCGCTGGGTATCCATGTCCCTGTCCAGAACTCCCCGCCACACCAGCACCCTCCAGGTGAAGCTGTTGTTCGGACCCCCCATGTCCGCGAACCGCTGCGCGACCATCCCCGATTGAACGGCCACAGCGGCCACCACGGCGACCGACAGGATGCCTCCCAGAACCACCCGCGCCCTGGCGTTGAGAACCGCCCACCCCGCCAGGATCAGCGCGGTGCAAATCCAGACGCTGCGGCAGAAGGTCAGGAAGATCATGAGGAAGCCAAAGGCCGCCCCCAGCAACAACGCGAATGGCTTCTTGCGGGCCCTCGTCGCGGGCGACGTGCTCAGGCCCCAGCCCGCGATCACCAGCATGTACACCCCCAGGGCGTTCGCGCTGTTGAGGGTTCCGTTCACTCGGGGGATGACCAGGTTCAGCGGACCGGCCAAGGTCCCCAGCGTGGCCGGCGTCCAGTCCCGGGCGCCGAAGTTCAGGTTGGGATCCCAGACCTGCAGCAACGCGCAGACACAGGGAACCACCGCGCTGGCCAGGCAGAGATTGCGTATCCAGCCGCCGCCCTTTCTTTGCCCCGTGCGCAGGATTCCGATGGCCACCACCGGGTAGGTCGAGTAACGGAGCACCGCCTTCCAGCTCCGCAGCGGGTCGATCGAGAACAGGGCGCTGAGCGCGCCGGCCAGCACAAACAGGCTGATTGCCCAGGCGAACCATCGCCCCTCCTTCAGGGCGGACTTGGCCCCCGGGTCGATTCCCCACTCGAAGAGGGTACGGAACGCCACTACGGCGGTGGCCAGGGATTCCACGCTCAACAACCACCCCCCCGCGGCGAATCGGAAGGCCTCCAGATTGATCGCCAGCAGCAGGTAGGCGCCAATCAGCATATCGAACGGAACCAGGCACAGGGCGATGGCCAGCGCCACCATCACAATCGGTTCCAGCATTTCAGTGCACCCACGCTGGCTGCGCCTGGCGCCGCAGGTTCCGGCAGATGGTCAAGTGCGGCCAGGTCTCCAACTCGTGGCCGTAGCCGGCCAAAGCCCGCCCGAACGCCTCCCGGCAGCCGCTTCCATGCAGCTCGATGCAGATGTTGTCCACCCGCTCGAGCCAGGCCCGTGCCGGGTGGCCGAACAGCGCCCCTTCGCCGCCCTCGATGTCGATCTTGAGCAGGTCCACGCGCTCGGCCCCCGCCAGGTCGATCAGGCTCGCGACATCCCAGCCTTCCACGTCCTCCCCGTCGTCCCCGACCGTCCGCTCGCGGACCTGGGTGGCCCACTCCCGTCCGTCTCCAAAGGCGCCTCGCGACAGCACCAGCCGCGCCTTATCCGGCCAGGCCGCGCCTGCGATCACACGCGCTCGATCGCCGTAGGGCGCCAGGTTCCGGCGGCAGATCGCGGCGCTGTCCGGGTCGGGTTCTACGGCCACCACCCGGGCCGTCGGAAACCGGTTCAGGAAGTGCACGCTGGCGTAACCCACATTGGCGCCCAGATCCAGGATCAGCTTGGGCGCCGGAAGGTCCGCCAGGGGTGCGTATATCCGCTCCAGGAAGATCTCCCAAAAGACCGCCCCGTCGCTGCTATTGCCGGTGCGCATCGTCAGCGGGAAGCGCACGCCGGCCGGCCGGATTTGCACGGTCCGGGGCGCCGCCAGACCCAGCGCGCTCCGCAGCCTCAGGCCCGCCAGGGGGAGGGTCGCCCGCCAACCCACTCTCTCCAGGTACTGAGCCAGGGTCCGCAGCCCGTCCATCCATCGCGGTGTTGTTTCCATGCTCCTGTCGTGTCCTTAGAATGCCGCCCGGGCCGCGCCGCGGGCGCCCTGTTCCCGTGAGCCGGCGTCCGACGACTGGTAGAGTATCGGCGGCTGGGCTGGCCGACTGTAGGCGGATCGGCCGGCGCGATCCAGCCCGCTGGTTCTCAGTGCGCTTCGCTGGGGCCGCGCTGGGAAGCGCGGGCCAGCGAAGCCGCGCTGGGCGCTTTATCCCGCCAGCCGAATACCGACCGCAGTTTGCCCCAGTAAATCCGAACCGCCGCCATCGCCGCCAGCAGGCCGCCAATGGCTACTTGCAGCGCGATGCTGCCCGTCGCCGGATCCAGGTACAGCAACCCGGGTTGCTCATGCCAGGCCATCATTTGGACCGTCCTTCCATTTCCCGGCAGGCCTGGGCCATGGAGATGGCTCTCGGCCGGCCCTGTGCGTCGAAAAGGTACACCTCGCTCGCGGCCCCCGGCCGGAGCGTCCGGCCCGGCGTTTCGAAGGTCTCCGACATCACCTCCAAAACGCTGGAGCACCGCCCATCGACTCGGCCTTCCTTCTCGCGGGGCGCTTTGACCGCCAGCAGCGTGGAAAACGCATCGATCAAATCGCCGGCCGGCGGCGTCCCGGCTCCATGTATGGCGCCTGGGTCTTCCCCCGCCCCCCAATAGCCGTTCGCTTCCGACAACCGCCGCTCCAAGAGGCGCGACCCGTGGTCGCCGTGAATGACGATCAAACTCCGGTCGTAAACGGGATCCGCTTGAAGCTGGTGCAGGAAGCCGTCCAGTTGCGTGTCGAGGTATTCCACCTGCTCCGCGTAGTGCGCGTACAGCCGCTCGTAGCCGGCCCGGTCCGCCACCCCCCATTCCCGGCCGTCTCTCCATTCCACGTCGTCGCGTAGCGTGCCGTCCCGCTGGTACACGTAGGGCTTGTGCGGCGTAAGCAGGTGCACGAAGAACGCCGTTTTGCGCCGCGCGCGCAGGATGTCCTCGGCCAGCCGCTCGGGCCAGATCCCGGCCACGCTCAGCGGACCGGTGCCCCAGTCCGCCAGGTGCAGCAGGCACGGCGCCGAGCGATTGACGATCCCCCGGACAATCGGGTTGGAGAGCAGATAGTTGCTGGCAAGATAGCCCGCCTTCCGGTTCCAGGGGATGGGCAGCGGTTCCAAGGCGCCGATCGCATTGGCCGCATAGACGGTCCTCGTGGCGCACTCTGTTTCCGTCGTGCAGAAATCCAGGTAGTCCGACTCGTAAGCGGCGATGGCGTAGCCTTGCGAGATCCAGCGCTCGAACAACGCGTTTTGGGTCGCCCGGTGGCCGGAGAGCGAGTTCTGGCGCGTGAACTGGCGCCGTCTGGCCTCCAGCTCGAAATTCAGGATGCTGGGAATGGAATCCAGGGTGGCGGCGTAGTTGCTGAAGGCGTTGGGGTAAACCTTGAAACCGTGGCTGGCCAGTATATCTTCCAGTTGGTTGCGGGCCCTCCGGCACTCGGGGATCTCGGAGCGCAGTCCGGCCAGCCCGATGTGCTCGTCGAGAATCAGATAGACGATGTGCCCCAGTCCGGGCGGCTGGCTCTCCTGCGCCAGCGCCTCCGCCGGATGGACCCGGGCGGCTGCGAACTGCACCGTCGAGACGGCGACGGAGCCAAGCGTGAACACGACCAGCAGGCGGAAGAACGTGGCGCGCATGCAGTACATAGGAACCAGCACGGCCACGCCCATTGCCAGGGCGGCCCAAGGCAGCCGCAGGTCCAAAGCCGGAAACAACAGGCCCTGGACCGCGCCCGCCGACGACAGGACAATCAGGATCCAACTCGACGCGTAAAACGCCAAGCCCCGGCAGATCCAGGCGATCGCCAGGCAGGCCAGCGCCAGGACGCCGGCAACGGAGAGCGCCTCCGGACGGACGGGGCTGTAGCCGCCACACAGCACGAACTGCAGGAACGGCGCGACCAGGATGCAGCCCAGGATGCTGGCCCGGCCGCCGAAGGTGCGCGCGCTCGGCATCCCGGTCACGGGCGCCTCCGGTAGAGGTGCAGCGAGCGCCGCGTATCCGGAATGGGGGCCCAGTGTTCCAGCTCGAAATAGCGCTCGAAAGCCAGCCGGAAGTTCGCGGCCGTGTAGTCGCCGTAGATGTCGGGACGGTTGCCGGCCAGCGTTTGCGCCATCGGATCCTCGAGTGGAACGAATTCAATCAGCAGCCGTTCGCCGAGCCGGCCCAGAAACCGCGCGATTCTCTCGAGCGGCACGTTGGCCGCGATGCGCAGGTGATGCACCAAGGCCAGCGCCAGCACCAGCGGCGGCCGGTCCCGGTCGAAAAAGCCCAGGCGTTCGTCCAGATCGAACCCCAGGCGCGGGCTGGGGTTAGCCAGATCCATGACCAGCGGCAGCATGTGCGCGTCCCCGGCCGCCCGGGAACGGAGGTAGTTCCGGTCGACGCAGATCGGATCGAAGTCGTAGCAAATGGCGTCGATCCCCTGGGCGGTCGCCAGCCGGCTGTACTCGCCCACGTTGCCGCCCAGGTCGTAGACGAACTCCGGATGGAGATCGGCCAGCACGCGAGCCACCTGCTGGCGCTTGAAACTCTCCGCGCGGCGGCTGTAGTGCTGGGCATGCTCGTAGTAGCCCAGCCATTCCGTCCGCAGCCGGGGCGGGGCCAGCTTGGCGATGGCGCGGCCGAGCGAATCCACGATGGCCGGCTGGGGATCGCGGCCGCGCCCGCCACCGGGCCGCGCCACGCCGGCGCCGCGCGCCTGCGAGTACTTCCGGATGCTGCGGGCGTGCCAGTGAAGATGCAGCAGCAGGCCCGGGCGGACACGGGTCCGGGCGGGCAACAATCGCGAAGCCAGCGCCAGCGGCACGCCCTCCAGCGAGCTCCGCAGCAGGCCCCGCAAATCGGGCGAGACGTAGGACATCAAAGCAAGCGGCGCCAGGAAATGTGCGCAGAATTGCCCATAAGCGGCCCAGGGCCGCGCCTGGTTTCGCTCGAAGGAAAGCGTGTCGATGAAGATGGGCGCGGGACCTCGAAACTGCACGTTGTAGGCCGAGGCGTCCTTGAGCGTCATACCGTGTTGCAGGGCCAGACTCTGGACCTCCAGCGTCAGCCGCGCGGCGTCCTGGAGCTCGGTAAACGACCATTCGTAGCAATAGGAGATGTGCCGGATCTGCTCCGGTACGAGCACTTTGAAGATACCCTCGGGAAGCCCGGCGTGCCGGGGTTCCTCCGCATGGGCCACCAGCAGCCCCCGTTCGACTAGCGCATCGTACAGCCCCGAGGAGCGCAGCAGGTCGTAATCCGGCTGGCCCCGCAGCGTGACCGCGCGCTTGTAGATCCCTTGTTCCTCGAAAACGAAGCCCGCCGGATCCCGAAACGAGGCGCCTAGCGAGGGCCACGTTGCACTCTCCGAAACTCTGCCAGCCGTTTTCGCTTGCGCCATTTTCAGGTTCTAGGTTTGTTCCACGCGCAGGCGCGGGCACGGCGCCATCGCCGGCCTGCACCTCGCAATCTCGGTTAGGCCACGCCTCCGGCGGCTTTGGTTGCGGCGCCGGACCCGGCATCCATTGACCTATGAAGTATCGGCGTCGGAGAACCCGAACTATAGGCCGGGCCCCGCCGGCCGAGCGGCGATTCGGGTTCGCGCTAGAATGAGGAATTCCCATGGCCGTGCGAATCTCCCCAGCCACACGCCTCCGCGGATCGATCCGGCTTCCCGGCGACAAATCGATCTCCCATCGCTACGCCATGCTGGCCGCCATCGCCGAGGGTCACAGCCGCATCGGCAACTACTCGACCGGCGCCGACTGCGCCTCGACCCTGGGCGCGCTGGAATCGTTGGGCGTGCGGACCGAGCGCGACGGGGCGAGCGTTGGCATCGCGGGCCGCGGCCTGGACGGGCTCGAGCCGCCGTCCGCCATGCTCCAGGCGGGCAATTCCGGTTCCACCATACGCATGCTCTCGGGCATTCTGGCCGCGCAGCGCTTCCCCAGCCGCATAGGGGGCGACGAATCGCTCTCGCGGCGGCCCATGGGCCGCATCCTGCGGCCGCTCGAAGCCATGGGCGCTTCCATCGCGGCGCGGGAGGGACGCTTTCCACCGCTCGAGATCCGGCCCGCCGCCTTGCGCCCCATCGACTACACGCTGCCGGTGGCCAGCGCCCAGGTAAAGACCTGCGTGCTGTTCGCCGGGCTGAACGCCGCCGGCGTCACCACCGTGCGGGAGCCGGTGCGCACGCGCGACCACACCGAGATCGCCCTGCGGGAGTTCGGCGCCTCGATCGACGTGCTGGGGGGCGCCATTTCCCTGCAGGGCCGGCCGCGTTTAGAGGCCCGCCAGCTCGAGGTCCCCGGCGACCTGTCTTCAGCCGCCTTTTTTCTGGTGGCCGCGCTGCTGGTTCCGGACTCCGAGCTGCGACTGGAGGGCGTGGGCCTGAACCCGACCCGTTCGGCGCTCCTCGACTTCCTGGTGTCGATCGGCGCGGAGCTGCGCATCTCGAACCCGCGCCTAGAAGCGGGTGAGATGGCGGGCGATCTGGAGGTACGCTACTCGCGGATTCGCGGTGGCACGATCGAGAAGGAACTCGCCGCGGCCCTGATCGACGAGATTCCGGTGCTGGCCGTGCTCGGCGCCGCCTCCCAGGAGGGGCTGATCGTGCGCGACGCCGCCGAGCTGCGCGTGAAGGAGACCGACCGCATCGCGACCGTGGCCGAGAACCTGGGCCGCATGGGGGTCCGGGTGGAAGTGTTCCCAGACGGCCTGCGCGTCGCCGGCCGCCAGCGATTCCGCCCCGCCGAGCTGGATAGCTTCGGCGACCACCGCATCGCCATGGCCTTCGCCGTGGCTGCCCTGGCCGCGCCGAGCGAATCGACGATAGTGGGCGAGGAGGCGGCGGACGTTTCCTTCCCCGGCTTCTTCGCTCTGCTCTCGGAGATCGCGCGGTAAGCGGGCGGTTGGAGCATATTCCAATCCAAGGATGAGCCTGAAAGTGAAGTTTCTTTCCAACAGACATGAGCCTGAAGCAACCTGACGAAGGATCCTCCTTTCTGTGACTCTCGCCACTCTGTGCGGGTCCCGCTCCGCTGGCGGCGGGAGGGCGTAGGCCCGACCGCCGCAGCGGTTCGCTTTCAGTGTTTGCTTCTCTCCCCCTCTCAAGCCGGTCGTCGGAGCTGTGGGAATGTGGGAATCCCGCACGTCGTTGGCGGGATTCCCAAAGAGCTTTGGGAACTCGTGGAAAGCCTGCCGCCGGCTTTCCACAGTTTCCATCAGCCCTGTCATTTCCACAGCTCTCCGGCCGGGCGTCCGCCCTCAATCCCGCGGCGCCGTCGGCGACTCCAGTTTCACCGCGCGCAACAACACCGCCTTGGCCTGGCGCATCTTCTGTCCAGACGCGGTGTCGCTCATCCGCCGCGCTCGTCGCTCCAGAGACTCGAAGCTGATGCCCGGCTTGAGGAACTTCTCCGCCTGGGGCAGCGACTTCAGCTTCTCGTAAGGCGTCACGTAGTCCTGGCTCCGGTACACCTTTCGCCGCTTGCCCCGCGCCCCTTCCACCACGCGGGCGAAGCCGCACGGCCGGTGGAAGTTCAGATACGGGTTGAAGTGCGCCGTGTAAAACTTCTGCACCCGCTCGGCGTACTTCCCGGGAATGTGCCCGCAGCCGATGTGCTTGCGGATGACCGCCCCGTTCTTGCCTTCTACCAGCCCGTTGTCCTGACTGCGGTTCGGCCGCGACCGCGTGAACTCGATCAACAGCTTGTTCAACAGCCTGGCCACCGTGTAGTTGACGTACTCCGAACCGTTGTCGGAATGAAAGCCCAGAATGCGGAACGGGAACTGATGCAGCATCGCTTCCAGCACCGGAATCGGGAAACGCTCGCTGATCCCCTCCGCGCAACCCACCACTTCCCATTGCGTCACCTCGTCCACTGCGTTGATATGGAAGACACCCTTGACTCCGTCGGAATCTCCTTGGTGAACGCTGTCCACCCGCAGGTGGCCGGGTTCTCCCCGCGGGCCGGGTCTGCGTCGCTCTCCGATCGGGATGGCCGTGGGAGGCGTGGGCACGAACACCGCCGCCCGCCTCCGATACGCGGCCGTCGCTCTCAGGTTGTACAGGTGCGAGACCGAAATCTCCGCCAGCCGTGCGAACTCCTGCTTGCCGTACACCTTGTATTCGCGCTCCAGCACGTGCCGCGTCGCCGGCCCGCTGAGCCGCTCGTGGGCCCGGTCCACCACGGCCAGCAGCAGGATGTCCGCCGCGGTGTACTTGCGGGCAAACCGATGCCGCCGGCCGGCTCGCGACTTCAACTCGCCCGTCTTTCGGTACAGCCGGATCAGACGCGTGATCTGCGCCCGGCTCCGCCCGGTTACCTTCTGCATATACGCCCGGATCGCGCCCCGCCCCTTCTTGCCCTGGCGAAAGTACTCCTCCTGGAGCAAGGCCGCATGCACCCAACCGTAGATCTCCTCCTGACTCTGGCCGGCGAACTCGATCCCCTGGCTGGCTTCCAGAAACGCGCCGATCGCTTCCGGTCCCAGGGATTCCGCATTCCGCATCTGAACTTGCATTCCCTCGCAGGATGAACCAACCGCGGCCCCAAGGCCACTCTTTCAGGCTCATCTTGTGTTGGAAACCGTCTCCGCTTCAGGCTCATCTTGCATTGGACAAGTCTGAGGCGAGCCCGTGAGGGGCGGTGTGTTATAGTGAAGAAAACCAACACCGTGGGCCTGTGGCGCAGTTGGGAGCGCGCTTCCATGGCATGGAAGAGGTCGTGAGTTCGAATCTCACCAGGTCCACCAAACTTCTCAAAGTAAACCACTTAGCACCAGGAACGGCAATCTTAGAACAGGCGATTGACCGCTTCCATGGAAGTTCTTTTTGAGCAGTTCATCCGGGAAAAGGAGTTCCTTCTCAACGTTTCTCCACGAACACTGGAGGGCTACAGATGGGCGTGGAAAGCCTTTGAACCGACGCTCAAAGGCAAGGCCGCTGTGTCCACGGCTGACGTGCTCCTTCGAGTGGCTGAACCTCGTTCTCGGGGACTCACTACGGTTACCGTGAACACCTGCTTGCGGAGCGTCAACGCGTTTTGCAGTTGGATGGTGAAAGAAGGCCATTCGCCAACACTGCTGAAGATCCCCCGCTTAAGGAAAGAGAACAAGGTGCTACAAACGTTCAGCGATGCCCAGGTCACGGTGTGTCCGAGTTCACGATCTACCCTGATCTCGAAGGGCTGGGTCGCCAACTGGGTGAGTGGGGGAGTCAGCAATGCGAAGAAGGCCGAGGGTGAATCTTGATAACAGCCCTCCTCACCACCAACCCGTTGTGACGGCAAGCAGAAGAAGTGCCCGTCCCCGATGCTGACGGTAATTCAGGCCCAGGAAGCAACCGCGCCGCGGGGGAGGGCAAGGATCGATTGGAAGCCGATCACAAACCTGCCGATCCGTTCCCGCAAGGACGCGGTGGAGAAACTGGCTTGGTACGCGGTGCGCTGGAAGATCGAAACGTTCCAAAGGATCCTGAAGTCAGGCTGCCGGGCAGAGGCGTCGAAGCTTCGAACCGCCGAGAGAATCGTCAACCTGATTGCGCTGTTCTGCATCCTCAGTTGGAGGATCTTCTGGATGACGATGAGGAACCGGGTGGCGCCGAAAGCGTCGCCGCTTGTGGCGCTGACCCGCCTGGAGGCGCATCTGGTGGACAAACTGATCCCGGACAAGGCGGTCAAGCGGCGTCGAGCGGTGACCCTTACATGCTGCCTGACCAGGATCGCCCGTCTGGGCGGCTATCCCGCTTCGCACGAAGGATCCTCCGCCAGGAAACACTGTCATGTGCGCGGACTCTCACGGCTGATGGATATTGAACTCGGGTTCTTCATGGGGGCTCAACTTGTGGGTAATGGAAAGGTTCATCGGGCGCTTACGGATCAGTTGAGTTGGTAAGTGCGCCGCCACACCTGCGGCTTCCGCGGCGCTGATGTAAAGGTGGGGCTTCAACCGTTCGACCGCCATTGGGACAACTTCGGGCTTGCCGATGAAGCTGAGACGGGCGATCTTTCACTCCAGCCGACCACATGGCGAGGAGCCTCTCGGCTGGAGGCCCGGAGCCGCGAAGAGACGGCGGCAAAGCCGGGCGCAGTTTTCTCGAACAGTTTTCTCGAACACTCAAGACCCGAATCCCGTCTCTGTGTTATCGTGTTCCCACGACGACGGAGTTGACTCATGTCCGAGAACCAATGGAATCGACGGCAGATCATACAGTCCGCGCTGGCCTTAGTCCCCGGGGCGGGCCTGGATTGGAACTCCCTCCCCACGGCGCAGGGCAGTCCCTCCGGCGCCAACCAGTTTGACGCGCTGGTCATCGGCGCCGGTCTGGGCGGGCTGAGCTGCGCGGCGGCCTTTGCGCGGCAAGGATTCAAGCCGCTCATCCTCGAGAAGCACGACAAACCCGGCGGCTACGCCACCACATTCCGGCGGCCGGGCGGCTTCGTGTTCGATGTCTCGCTGCACTCGACCACTGTCGGAGAGCGCGGCGGCATCCGCAACCTCATCCCCGGCTTCCCCGAGATCGCGGACGTGGAATTCGTCCCCCACCGCACGCTTTATCGCGCCATCTTTCCCGATTACGATATCCGCGTTCCGCCCCGGGACCTCCCCGGCTATATCAAGACGCTGGCCGGCCTGTTCCCCGCGGAAGAAGCCGGCATCCGCGCGCTTTTCGACGACATGCGGGGCGTGACGGACGACATCAGCAGATTCTCGAGCGCGGGCGGTAAGGTGGACATGGCCCGCTTTCCGGCGGAGTATCCCCACCTGCTCCGCGCCTCGAGCTCGACTTGGGGCGCCATGCTGGGCGCGCGCATTAAGGATGCCCGCCTGAAGGGGATTGTCTCGGCGCTGTGGGGATACTACGGCCTGCCACCCTCGAAACTCGCCAGCTTCTACTACGCTCTGCCCACCATCGGTTATCTCACGGAGGGCGGCTATTATCCCAAGGGCAAATCCCAGAAGATCAGCGATGCGCTGGCCGCGTTCATCACGGCCCGGGGTGGCAAACTGCTGCTCAACTCGGAAGTGGTGAAGATCCTCACTCGCGACGGCACGGCCTACGGCGTAAGAACCGCGGACGGCCAGGAGTACACCGGCCGGGCCGTCATCGCCAACTCCAATCCGTACGACCTGTTCCACTCCATGCTCGACGACGATGCGCGTTCCAAGACTTACCAGGAGCGGATGGATCGCTGGAGCGCCAGCCTGTCCTGCTTCCAGGTTTTCCTGGGCCTCAAGAAGGATCTGGTGGGCGCGCTTGGCATTCCGGATACCGAGGTTTTCTGGAGCACCGGGTACGATGCCGAAGCCGGTTACCAGGCCGCACTTAGTGGCGACCTGAACAATCCCAGCCTGGGCATCGCGCTTTACGACAACCTGTACCCGGGTTACTCCCCCAAAGGCAAGAACACCATCAACCTCCTCACCCTCCAGGGCTACGACCACTGGAAGCCGTACGAAGCCGATTACCGGCAGGGCCGCAAGGAGGCCTACCGGGCCGAGAAGGAGCGCATCGCGAATCTCCTGATCCAGCAGGCGGAAAAGGCCCTGTTGCCGGGCTTGGCGAAGGCCATCGAGGTCAAGGAAATCGGCACGCCTCTCACCAATGTCCGCTATACGGCCAATTATCGCGGCGCCATTTATGGCTGGGACCAGACGCTGGACAACTCGGGCATCCGGCGCGCTGGTTTCGCCACTCCTATCCGCGACCTGTATCTGGCGGGCGCCTGGACCAGGCCCGGAGGCGGCTACAGCGCGGTGCTCATGAGCGGCCTGCAATGCTTCGCCGAGGTCACGCACAACTGGGCCTAACCAATGCGATCACACCGCATCACCGCCATTCACGTCACGCTGGTTCTCCTGGGCAGCGGCCTTGTCTGTTGGCGCTTACGCGGCTTTCCCTGGACTGCGTCCCGTTGGCTCGGATTGGCCCTCGCGATTGCCTCCTTCTGGCTGTGGCTCACGGCGCGCATCCAACTGGGCCGGTCCTTCGCCGTGCGGGCTCAGGCCAAGGAACTGGTCACGCACGGCCTGTACTCGAAGATCCGGAACCCGATCTATCTGTTCGGCTCCCTCTTCCTCGCCGGGATGTGCCTGCTGCTCGACAAGCCAATAGCACTGCTGCTTCTGCTGGTGTTGGCGCCGCTGCAGGCCATGCGCGCGCGCAAGGAAGCGCGGGTGCTCGATGAGAAGTTCGGCGACGCCTATCGCGAGTACCGCGCCCAGACCTGGTTCTAAGGCGGTAACCGCCAGCCGCGGCTGCGCGTCGATATCATGGGGTTGTGGTGTCTTCGCAGTTCGCAGCGCCGATTGGCGCCTTGCTCGCTGCCGCTATGGTCTACGGCCAGGTGCCGGTGCCCGCGGAGGCGGCGGCATCGGCTGAACGGTTCTTTCAGCCGAGCCCTGAGGAGAAGCCGCTGGCCTGCGAAGTTCGCCCGCTCGCCCCCGAGTTGAGCTACCGCCTGGTCTATCGTGCCGGATACTTGGCCACTGTGCCGATGGGCCAGTTCACGGCCTCCCAGCGTGGTCTGGCTGCCCTGATCCGTGTCACGCCCCAGCACGCCGGCGCCCGTCCTTTGCTCTTGAAGGATTTCGCGAAGTTCCCCGAAAGGTCTGGCGAGCAGGGCCGGGACCCCTCAAAGTTCGAAGCGCAGATCCCGGGGGGCTTTTTCCTCGGGGAGGGCCAGTACCGCGCGGAGCTGGTGTTGGCCGACGACCAGCACCGTGTCTGCCGCAAAGCCTGGGACCTCGAATTGAAACCGCACAAGGCCGTGAATGCGGTGCTTTCTCCCGGCCAGTTGCAGGCCTTCTCGCAACTCGAGTGGCCGCACCTGGGCGCGCGGGCCGGCAGCTTGACCGTTTTGCTGAACGCAGGCAAGCCAACGGAGAACCGGGTGCTGCTCGAATCCCTGGCCGGCATCCTCGAGCAGATGGCATTCGGCCACGTCCGGGTGGTTGCATTCAGTTTGGATCAGCGCACCGAACTGCTGCGCCAGGAAGTGGCCGGCGCAGCGGACCTTCGGCGGGTCGAGGAAGCGCTGAACGGCTTCAATGCCGCCACCGTCTCTTACGATGTCCTGCGAGATCCCGCCGGACTCGGGAAATTCGTTGCCCGATTGCTGGCCCAGGAGGAGGCGCCCGCGCCCGGCCATGCGGTGCTCTTCCTGGGCTACCCGGCGCTCGACGATTCCCACGTCCCTGCGCCGGAGGCCTGCACGGACGGCTCGCACAAGGTTCTGTATGCCTACTTCGACTTCGCGCCGCCCCCCCCCACGCTAGTGCGCCGGGAGCGGCCGCCCGAGGCCTCGATGCGTCGTCATCGGGGGGGCTGGGCCGAGCCTGTTCCGATGGCGCGCCTGATGCCGGACGCCATCTCGCGAATCACCCACGCGTGTTCGGGCAAGGTTTACCACATCGGCTCCCCCAACGACCTGGCAGCGGCAATCCAGGAGACGGATCAAATGCTGCCCGGCCGCTGAGCGGCAATCCGCGCGTCAGGCCCCGACGTCAAGTGGCGATGGCTTCGAACGCTCGCTTTGGAATATGATCGCGATGGAGAAGACATGGACATCCGTGCGGCGGTGTTGCTGGCGCTCGCGACTGCGGTCTCCTGCTGACGGGAATCCTGCCGGCGCAGGCCCATAGCAGAACGGGCTAGAACCGCTGCTGATACCGGCTGCCGATCCGCGACAAGGCGGCAGCATAATCGAGCCGGGTTGCGTTGTAGTCCACCCACTCGAACGGAAACGGCGCGGCATTGGTGGCCCTGTAGCGGAGAACGAGAAACTCATCGAAAGCGGGCTGTGCCTGCTCTCGCAGCCGGCGTTCCGCCTCCGCCGCCTCTTGGATCGGGTGTGGGAAACCACCCCTGCCGGTTGTGGGGAACGGCCGATCGCCCTCATAGCCGATCACACTTTCGGCGTGATTAACTCCGACCACAGCTACACAGATCGGGTTGCCCCCGCCGCGCCGAAACTGGGTAACCTGATTGCGGAGATCGTTGATCACCCGGTCTATCTGTTTAATCATCGCCTTAGCGAGAATCTTGACCTCAACGCCGATCTCGACGGTTGCGATGGGGCCCCTTGGCACCGAATAGCCAGGCTCAATGACGGGAATCTCACCGGGAATGATCTCCCCAAAGGTGGCATCGCCACGCCGAGCCCGAACACCTCTGCGCCGGTTCTGGACATTCAGCACACGGTCTCGGCGGTTCAGCACCGCCTCAGCGTACCGCTGTGAACGATTTACCGTGAGCAGATCCTCGTACAGATGGATGGCGACGAAATCGCCTTGATTCGATGCCCGATGCCGGTAGACTCGTCCTTCAAACAACCGTCTGAATTCTACGAGCAGGCGAAATTCCGGTGGAACCTGGGGTAGCGTCAATCCACATGTACCTCAGCCGCTATCGCGCCAACCGTGCGCGCTTGCCGTGCGGCCTTCTGCAACCGCTTTGCGGCGTGCTGCACGTAGGTAGATTCGATTTCATTGCCTATCGAATTCCTGCCTGACATGATAGCAGCTAAGGACGTGGAACCTGTACCGGAAAATGGATCCAGGACGGTATCGCCACCAAACGAAAAGAGCCGGATAAGGCGCTCGGCCAATTCAATCGGATATGGAGCCGGGTGCCCATCGCGGGTGGAAGCTCCGCGCAAGTCTGTCCACATGGACCTCTGCCACGAGCGCATCTCGTCCCGCGTCAGCATCGACAGCGCCTTCTGGAGCATCGGGGTGGTCCGGTACTCACCACCCTTACGGAGAAACAGAATGTACTCGATGTCGTTCTTTATGACCGCGCCGGGCTGGTACGGCTTGCCGTAGAATCCCGCACCGTTACCCTCGGCCTCGGTCGCGCCGTTTGCGATCTTGTGCCAGAAGATCGGCGTGAGGCAGTCCAGGCCAAGCTCCCGGGCCCGCACTTGGATATCGGAGTGCAAAGGCATGACCCGGTGTCTCCCATCGAACTTGCGCGGAATGCAAACGTCACCGACGACGCAGCAGACCCGGCCGCCTCCCACCAGGACGCGAGCGCATTCCCTCCAGACCCTATCGAGCTCATCGAGGAAGTGGTTGTAGTCCGCGAAGTGCCCCATCTGCCCAGCGTGTTGAGGATACTCCTTCAAAGTCCAGTACGGCGGGGAGGTTACCACTAGGTGAACCGATGCGTCCGGAATCCAAGAGAGGTCGCGCGCATCACCTTGGCGAAGCCGATGCACGGTCTTGTCGTACGGCGCGGGCCACGGATGCTGGCGGAAGTAAGTGTTGGCCGTGAGAAGCGCCTGCATCCCCTCCGGTGTGTTGTCTTCCGAGGGGAGCGCAACGGGGAAATCGCCGTCCCCAGGAAAAAGCGAGGCTGTACCGTTCGCGCCGTTCTTTCGGACACGCGGGCGCCCGCCCTCCCGAAACAAAACGTTAGCGTTCTGTTGTTTGCTCAATGCCCTAAACCTATATAGTACCGGACGCCGCTCTTCGCGGGCCGGGTTTTCTTCAGGGGAGGTCAGTTCAAGCATAGCGCGGCGCGGTCCCGCCTGTTGGAGTCATCGGCATGGCCGCCTGAAACCGATAGGGCCGTCAGCCAGCACGGGAGCCGGCATCGCATCGCGACGATCCGGATGTGCCTCTGCTCGCCGTTCCACTAGAATGAGAGTGTGCGCTTCCTCTGCGGTCTCCTGCTGGCGGGAATGCTGCCGGCTCAGGTCCGGGTTTTTCCGCTTCAGCAAGTCCGTGCCGGGATGAAGGGCGTCGGGAAAACCGTGTTCTCTGGCGACCGGATCGAGGAATTCCAGGTCGAGATCCTGGGGGTGTTGGACAACATCGGGCCGAAACAGTCCGTGATTCTGGCGCGGATCTCCGGCGGCCCGCTGGCCAAAACCGGCGTGCTGCAAGGGATGAGCGGCAGCCCGGTCTATATCGGCGACCGTCTGGTGGGCGCGCTGGCCATGGCTTTCGCTTTCTCAAAGGAGCCGATCGCCGGCATACAGCCGATCGAACAGATGCTGCGCGTGCGCGAACCCGGCCCGCCGATGCCGCATCAGGCCCGCGCAGGGCTTTGGGACGGCCAACTCGCCAGCGTTCTGCTGCCCAGCGAGGACGTGCTGGAGTGGGGGGGGACGAGAATGCTGGATATCGCCACTCCGGTCTCTTTCGGCGGGTTCACTCGCAACACCATCGAGCATTTCGCGCCGCAACTGCGCGCGCTCGGTCTGGAGCCTTGCCAGGGAATGAGTGGCGGCGGCCGGCTGGGCGCGGCGCTGGGCGATCCCGCGGCCTTGCATCCAGGCTCGATGATCAGCGTACAGCTCCTCTCCGGGGACCTGAGCATCGGCGCGGACGGCACCATCACCGCGATCGACGGCCCGCGTGTGTACGCCTTCGGCCACCGCTTCCTGGCCGTCGGCGCGACCGAGCTGCCCTTCGCCCGCGCCGAGGTGCTCACGCTGCTGCCCAATCTCTCGACGTCGTTTAAGATCTCCGCCGCGCGGGAATGGATGGGCGTGATCAACGAGGATCGCAGCACCGCCATCGCGGGCCAGCTCGGCCGGCGCGCCGCCACCATCCCGGTCGAGATCTCGGTGCGCCAGCGCGGTTCCGCCGCCGCCGCGGAAACTCCCGTCTCCTACCAGATGCGGATGGTGGACGACACCGTCCTCTCGCCCTTCCTCTTGCAGATGGCCGTCTTCTCGGCGATCGACGCGACCGAGCGCACGGTCGGCGACGCCAGCTTTTCGGTCTCCGGGCAGGTGGAGTTCTCGGGCGGCGCGCCACCGCTCAAGCTGAACGACATGTACGCGGGCAACACGAACCTGGCCGCGCAGGCCTCGCTCCTGGCCGCTGTGCCGGTCGCCTACGTCATGCAGAGCGGATTCGAGGCGCTCAAGATCAGGCGCGTGGCGCTGGAGATCGGCTCGTTCCCGCGCAAGCGCGAATTGCAGATCGATCAGCTCTGGAGCTCGCGCCGCGAAGTGCGTCCCGGGGAAAGCCTGGAGCTCACGGTGGTGCTGGCGGGCGATAACGGCGCGGAGGTGATCCGCAAGATCGCCTACCGCGTCCCCATCGGCGCGCTCACCGGGCCTTTGCAGTTCACCGCGGCCGACTCGACCACCATCAACCTCACCGAATATCGCCAGTTGCTCACCACGCCGCCGAAATCGGTGGCGCAGTTGCTGACCTTCCTGAACTCGCTGCGCTCGAATACCAAGGCCTACCTGCGGGTGTGGCGCGCCGAGCCGGCCTACGAAGTGCAAGGCGAAAACCTGCCCGGCCCGCCGCCCTCCCTGGGCATGATCCTGGCGCGCTCGCAGCCTTCGCTCACCAGCCTGCCCGCGCCGCCGAATTCCAAACTGGCGGAGTTCGAAATCGAAGCCGGCGACATGGTGGTGAGCGGGTCCAAGACAATTCAAGTGGAAGTGAAAGAATGACCAAACGCCTCCTCGCGGCTTCCGTGTGCGTCCTGCTGAGTTCCACTGCCGTGCTGCACGCCTCCAGCCCGACTGCCTGGGAGATGACATCCTACAAGGATTTCCTGGCCGGCCGCCTGAGCGGGCTCTCGCTCACTCGCGACGGCCGGCTCATGCTGGCGCCCAAGACCGAGACGCTGTTCGCCTCGGAGCAGCCCATCGTCTGGAGCGTCGTGCAGGCCCCCGACGGCACGCTCTACGCGGCCACCGGCCACCGCGGCCGGGTATTCCGCATCGACCCTTCCGGCAAAGCCTCGCTGCTGTGGACCTCGGACCAGCCCGAGGTGTTCGCGCTGGCGCTGGATTCGAAGGGCGTGCTGTACGCCGGCACCTCGCCGGATGGCAAGATCTACCGCCTGCAGAACGGCAAGGCCAGCGAGTACTTCGCCCCTGGCGCCAAGTACATTTGGGCGCTCGCGTTTTCGCCCGATGGCGCGCTGTTCGCCGGTACCGGCGATCAAGGCCGCATCTATCGCATCGCCTCCGCCGGAAAGGGAGAGCTGTACTACGACACCGGCCAGTCGCACGTCACCTGCCTGGCCTTCGATGGCCAGGGCCGCTTGCTGGCCGGCAGCGAACCGAACGGAATCCTGTATCGCGTCTCGGCGAAGGACCAGGCCTTTGTCCTGCTGGATTCGAGCCTGCCCGAAATCCGCAGCGTGGTGGCGGCATCCGACGGGACCGTCTACGCCGTGGGGCTGGGCGGAGGCAACGCGCGCCGCGCGCTGGGCGGCATCACTTCGACCATGGGAGTCCCCTCGAGCGCCAGCGTCACCGCAACTTCGGCCTCCATCACCGTGGAAGCGCAGGCCGGCCTGGATCTCAAGCCCAAGCCGGATGCGGCCAAGCCACCCACTGCTCCGGCGCCGGCGCAGGTTGTGCAGGCCGCGCCAGCCGTCGACCTGAGCGGCGTCGACAAGTCCACCATCTATCGCATCGCGCCGGACAACACCGTCGAGAGCCTTTGGAGCTCAAAGGAAGAGAACGTCTACGACCTCCTGGTCGCGGGCGGGCAACTCACCTTTTCGACCGACGGCCAGGGGCGCATCTACCGCCTCACGCCGGACCGCCAGGCCACCCTGCTGGCCCAGACCAACGAGGGCGAGGCCCTGCGCCTGCTGGCCACGCCCGACGGCGTGCTGGCCGCCACCGGCGACGCGGGAAAACTGTACCGGTTGGGGAGCCAGCCGGGCTCCAGCGGCAGCTTCGAGTCCCCGGTGCATGACGCCTCCACCGTGGCCCGCTGGGGACGCCTCACCTGGCGCGCCGAATGTCCCGCGGGCAGCCGCCTGACCTTCCGCACGCGCTCCGGAAATTCCGCCCGGCCCGACAAGACCTGGAGCGAGTGGAGCGAACCGCTCAGCGACGCAAGCGGAGCCCCGGTGCGCAGCCCCAACGCGCGGTTCATCCAATGGAAAGCGGAGTTCGCCGGCAACGCCATCCTGGATAGCGCAACCCTCGCCTATCTCCCGCAGAACACCCCGCCGGTGGTCAAGAGCGTGACGGTCGCGACGCAGCTTGTTGCTGCCGGCGCCGCTCGGCCCGCCGCCCAGTCGCAGCCCGCGGCCGCTTATAGCATCACGGTCACCGATACCGGCGAGGCCGGCGCCACCACCTCCGCCGGCACCCCCACCCAGAATCTCGCCCGCGCCGGCGCGGTGCAGATCCAGGTCAGTTGGCAGGCCGAAGACCCGGACGGCGATCGCCTGGTCTATGCCTTGTACTTCCGGGGAGAGGACGAGCGCGAGTGGAAGCTTCTGAAATCCAATCTCACCGAGAGCACTTACACGCTGGACGGCGATTCGCTGGCCGACGGCCGCTACCTGTTCCGCGTGGTGGCTTCCGACAGTCCGGCCAATCCGCCCGGCACGGCGCGCGAGGCCGAGCTAGTGAGTTCGCCCACGCTCATCGATCAGACGCCGCCGGTAGTTACTTTCGGTGTGCCCAAGCGCTCGGGATCGCGCCTGGAGATCGAGGTCCAAGCCGTGGATGCCACGAGCCCCTTGCGCCGCGCCGAGTATTCCCTGGATGCCGCCCCCTGGGTGCCCATGGCGCCGCTCGATGGCATCCTCGACAGCCCGCGCGAGCGCTTCCTGCTGCGCCTCGAGAATGTGCCGCCCGGCGAGCACCTGCTGGTGGTCCGCGCTCTCGATGCCGCGAACAACGCCGGCCTGGCCAAAGTCGTGCTGCGGTGACACTGGCGAGGCTGGCCGCCGACTGGCCGGAGCATTCGATGGCGCGCCGAAGACGCCGGTGAAGGCTACGCGACTTTCGGCGTGTGGTTGCCGGCCCCGCGCGGCTCGCAGGCAGTTCCGCGGTTTGCCGGCTACGCGGCCAGTGGTTGGCAGGGCGTACGCAGTGTTGATACCCTCGTTGGAAAGGAAAGCACCATGGAACCTGCAAAGAAGCGCACGCAGAAGTCTCCCAAGAGCACTGGGGCGACCGGAAAGAAGCCCACGGGATTCACGGACGAGGAACGAGCTGCGATGAGGGAGCGCGTCGAAGAGCTGAAAGCGGCGGCGCGCCGCGGGCCGCGCGCCGGCAGGGCGGACGGGGAAAGCGACGTACTCGCGAAGATCGCCGCGCTACCGCAGCCGGATCGCGCCATGGCCGAGCGGCTCCATGCGATCGTCAAAGCCAACGCGCCAGCCCTTTCGCCGAAAACTTGGTACGGGATGCCCGCCTATGCCAAGGACGGCAATGTCGTCTGCTTTTTCCAAAGTGCACAGAAGTTCAAAACGAGATACGCTACGCTCGGATTCAGCGATAAAGCGAACCTCGACGAAGGCCACATGTGGCCGACCGCCTTCGCGCTAAAGGAGCTGACCCCGGCCGAAGAGGCAAAGATCGGCGCACTCGTCAAGAAAGCGGTGAGCTGAGGATCGAGTGGCCGCTGGACGCCGGCTTGTGCCGGATCGTCGCTCGGGACGAGTCCTTCCCAGCATCGCGATTCGGACCATTCTTGGGGACGGGCCCCTTCGCACCTGGTCGTATAACGCCCGTTGCTGACATTTGCTGGGCACGGCGGGATTGATCGTCCCCGACCCCGAAGGGTTCAGGTTCCCGCGCCGTGAGTGCATCGTCCACTCGGAAACCAACCCACTCCCCGTCTTCCCCTCACCCGTGCGGCGGTGTGATAACCTCGACTGAACGCCGATTCGCCGAGGAGGAAGCCGTGGAGCTTCGAGTCGTTCTGAGTTACCTGCGTGATGGGATCTCGACCCAGGATGAGTTTCCCATCGCCTCTCTGGTTGAGCTGACCCTGGGCCGCGATCCATCCTGCCAGATCCGTTGCGACGATCGGGACGAATCCGCCAGCCGGCGCCACGCCCGGCTCGGCGTTGGCCGGCGCGATCCGCTGGAGATTGTTCTCACCGACCTTAACAGCCGCAACGGGACCTTTGTCAACGGCCAGCGGATTCAGGGGTCGGTCAAGCTGACCTCGGGCGACCGGATTCAGCTCGGCACTGGCGGCCCGGTCTACCAGTTCGAGATCGCCGGCCAGAGCGAAACCAAAGTGGTCACCCCCACAGCGCAGGTCATGGACGTCCCGGCGGCCACGGTGGTGGCGCCGGTTCCGCCTCCGCCGCCCCAAGCCGTGGCTCCGCAGCAGACCTTCGACGTTCCCGCGCCGCCCAGAGCCGCCGCGCCGGCTGTCGGCCCGGCACTCGCGACGCGCCGCAGGCTGATGTACATCGGCCTGGGCCTGATGGCCCTTGGCGCCGCCGCCCTGGGAGCCTACGCCGTGGTCCGCGGCCACGGTTCGCTCTCTTATAAGGTCTACCATCAGCGCACGGTCATGAGCGTCGCCTATAAGGCCTACGGGAACCCGGAAGCCGCCGGCGGCCGGTACTGGTTCGCCCGCACGGTCCTTCAGAATACCGGCAAGGGCGTGGTGAAGAACGTTCACGTGTCCTACCAGATTCCCGGATTCATGGATTGGACCACCCCCGATGAGGCCCCGGAGGTCCTGCCCAACCAGACCGTGGTCTTCGTCTACTATCCGAAGTTCCCTTCCAAACTGACCGATCTGAGAAGCCGCACTCCGGCCGTTCTCGAAGTCAAGATCGATTACGACGACGGCACGGGACATCAAGAGCACATCGAGAAGCGGGAATTCGAGTTCTTCGGCGTGAACGAGTTTGCTTACGGCAGCATGCCGGCCAGCGAGGTGGTCTCTCGGTCGGACGCCGAGAACAACAATCCACTACTGGCCGCCTACGTCACCGACGAGGACCAGGCCGTCAAGACGTTCTACGCGAAGGCCGCCGAGGTGAGCGGCGGATTCGGAACGGGCGCCAACGAGAAGGACCTGCTCCAGTTCATGAAGAGCACTTACAATTACATGGTGTCGCTGGGGATGACTTACTCGGGCGCCAAGGGCGTTCCGGACGAAACCGGCGACGTCCGAACCCTGGTGCAGAGCATCCGCCTGCCGCGCGATTTGATCTACGGCAATTCCGGGCTTTGCGTTGAGCTGGCGATTCTGTGGTGCGCGATGGGGCAGGGCGCGGGCTTGAAGACCTTCCTGGTTCTGATCCCCGGCCATGCGTTCCCGGTCTTGCAGGCCCAGGATGGCACGACCATCCCCATCGAGAGCACCGCCATCGGGGGTTCCTTCGGCGGGAACCTCGGCAAGGCCGCGAGCTGGGACCAGGCGATTGAGTCCGCATCGAAGACGTTGAAGGAAAACCGGGGCAAGCCAACCACGGATATTCTGGACGTCCGCGAGCTGCAGGGCATGGGCATACGGCCGCCGGAGCTTTCGGAAATCAATCGCGCCGAGCTGGTGAAGATGCTGGACGACCGGCGGGCTAAGCACGGCCCCAGAGTCGCGGTTGTGCCTCCGCGCCAGCAGCCGGTGGTGTACCGATGGTGGTGGTGGCGCCGCCGTTAGGGAGGTGAGCTATGAGACGAATCCCACTCATCCTGCTTTCGATCGTACTGGCGACGGCGGCATTTGCGACGCCGGAACTGGAGACCATCAACATCGATCAGACGCTGACTGTCGATCCGGTCGGCGACGGAGTACTGACCCTGAAGCTCACTCTCGACGGCGAGCAATTCCAGATGTGGCAGCAGAAGTACGGCCAGAACGCCTCGCTGCTGAAACGGGACATGAGCCAGTATGTCAGCCAGTACGAAGCCTACGGCTGGGACATGCAGGAGAACCAGATGGATCGCATCGTTACAGTCACCTGCAAGTTCAAGGGCGGCATGTTGTATCGCGGCGGGGGGATCTTCGAGTTCCGCGTGCCCAAGGCCTGGCGCGGCGGCACGCGCCACGATAACACCTGCTTGTTCAACTTCGTCCAGCCCGTCGCCGACGGCGTGGTGTCGCAGAATAACGTGACGCTAATTCTGCCGACCACGGCCTCGGATTTCTCCGACGATAAGTCCGAGACCGGCGACCGCGTGATCCGCTACCATCTGCCGGTGGGAGGGATGGGCGCCTGGCTGCTCTGGGTTGGCCTGGCCGCCCTGGTGGCCGGCGCCGGGGTCACGGCTTTCGCCGAGTGGGGAATGAAGGCTCCCGCGCGGGCCGCTGCCTAGCAGCTTGCGGCAGCCGGGACGGCGGCGACGCGCGTAGTCAGCATCCTGCGCACGGCGGCGAAGATCCGCTCGATAGCCGGGCCACGATAAGCCCACTTTTCGTCGGGATCCGGCGCATTGACCACCATGGTGGCGTTGGCTTCGAAGAGCAAGAGATCTCCGGCGTCGCTCAGGCCGAAATCGATGCCGCCGTAGTCCAGTCCCAGCGTGGCTTGGATCTGCTCCAGCTCCGCCATAACGCGGGGCCCGAGCACGCCCGGCATGTTTTCCAGAAACTCGGCGTCCTCGGCGCGATGGTCCGGCCGGTCCGCCATGTCGGCTCTGAAAAAGTGGATCTTCCAGTGGCTCGAAACCGCCAGGTGCACGGGATAGAGTTGTCCATCGATGGTCATCACCCGGTACTTGCGCGCTTTGCCGTCGGCGCCGCGGGCATTCAGGAACTCGATGACGGTCAATTCCTTTCCCGGAAGCTCGGCAACCGCGCTGGAGAGCGCCTCCGGACTTTCTACCCGCAGAAAATGGCGCCCCGTGTGAAAGCCTGGCGTCCGCACCAATAGCGGAAAACGGAAGCCATGGCGCTCCAACGTGGCGGCGGCTTCGGGAGAGCCGAGCAGTTCCCGAGGCAGCGTGACCGTGAGCGGCGCCACCACGCCCGGTGCCTGTGAGAGCCGTGCATGATCGGCGCGCCCGGTCGCCAGCACCGCGGAAGGCGGATTGATCACCGGCGCCTTGGTGAGAGCCAGGAGGGACTGCGCGGCCACTAGCGCGGGCGTGGCCAGGTCGGCATCGCCGATGGCATTGAACACCACTTGATGCGGCGGCAGCGGCGCCCTGAAATCGTAGAACTCGGGTGCCACCACGAACGTCTGAAAGACGCGGTCGTCCAGGAAATTGCGAGTCGGTATGTTGCCGCCCACCGACGAAACAAGCAACAGCAAGGATACCGGGGGCCGGTCTCCGCGATACGGCAATGCAAGCATCGGACGAGCCCCAAAACCTCTGCGCCGGTGCCATTGCGCGCCCTCTTCGTCGCCCAGTTCGGCCAGCACGTACGAGAGCGACTGATGCGCCTCCACATGGCTGGGGTCGGAACGGAGGGCGGCTTCAAAGTTCTCCCGAGCGCCCGCAAAATCGCCGTTTTCGAAAAGCATATTGCCCAGGTTCACCTGGCTCATGGGATCGCCGGGATGGCGCGCCACGGCCTCCGCGTAAGCCGTCTGCGCGGCCGTCCGATATCCCGTCGAGTGCAGCAGCGTCCCCAGATTGTTCAATGCCAGCCGGTGCGACGGCTCGCGCGCCAGCACCTCGAGATACGCATCTCTGGCTTCCGGAGTCCGGCCCATCTCGGTCAACAGACGGGCGCGCT
Source organism: Bryobacteraceae bacterium (assembly GCA_052144455.1). Classification (GTDB taxonomy): domain Bacteria; phylum Acidobacteriota; class Terriglobia; order Bryobacterales; family Bryobacteraceae; genus Fen-330. The sequence continues at coordinate 1,053 of JBKQQG010000024.1, read as the reverse complement.
CGAATCGCAGGCTCACCGCGTCGGCATGGGACGCAATGCGGCCATTAAGGTCGCACAAAGCGGATTCCCGGGCGCGCTGCGGCGGCCAATCCGCGCCCCGGTCTGGGTTGCTCATGGGTGAGCCATCCCAATTATAAGCGACGGCAGCCTCCGATATGAAAAGACATTTTAATTTCAGGGGCTATCGATAATCTCCGGTTCCGCCGATATCACAGTGGGAAAATGGGCCACTGGGTTAACGCCCCGGCTTGTTGCGAAAATGCTTGTTGCGAAAATGGGACGTATCGTCTATTTCAGCTTTCCCGCCCACGGACATATCAATCCCACCCTCCCGGTAATTCGTGAGCTGATCCGCGGCGGACAGCCGGTTGCCTATTACGGCACGGAAAAGTTTCGGCACGCGATTGAGGGCACGGGCGCGCTGTTTTGCCCGTACTCCGCGCGGTTCGCGATGCCGGAGCAAGGGCCAGGACCTTTCGCCCAATTATCGACGACGCTCGAAACCCTGCTCGATCTGACTCGCGTGGTGCTCGATTGTCACCTGGAACAGGCCAGGATGTTGCGTCCCACGCACATCATGCACGACAGTTTCGCGCCCTGGGGACGCTTTGTGGCGCGACTCCTGCGGCTCCCCTCCATCGCCTCCGTCCCCAGCATCCTGATCAATAGCGAAATCGATTCGCGTTACGGGGCCGGGCAGGACGTACAACCCACGGACCCGCGGCTGACTCCGCAATGGTACGCCGCGTTTCGCTCGCGCTGCCACGCTGGCCTCCTGCGTTACAGTCTCCCCGCATTCCCGCCTCCACAACTTTTGCAGAGCTATGGCGATCTGAATGTGGTTTACACGTCCCGGTTGTTTCAGCCTTTGGCCGAGGCCTTTGACGATCGTCGGTTCAAGTTCGTCGGGCCGTGCTTCGGGTTCCGTCCGGAAGCTCCGCCATTCCCCTTCGACCGGCTGGATGGCCGGCCGCTGGTCCTGGTTTCCTTGGGCACCGTGTACGGAAACCACCCCCAATTCTTTCGAATGTGCTTCGAAGAGTTGGCCGGCGC
>JBKQQG010000023.1:0-23525 GCA_052144455.1 Bryobacteraceae bacterium | reverse complement strand
CCCAACAGCCGGTCACGGGACTGACCTGGGCATCCAGCGATACGACCGTGGTGAGCCTGTCGACCGACGACCCTCCGATTCTTACGGCTGTGGCGGCGGGGCACGTTACGATCACGGCCGGCACGGCGGCGGCCGATGTCACGGTTTGGGCCACCACCCTGCCGCTGGGTACGGTGCTGTGGTCCAATCCGGGCGACGGATCGGGCGTCACCTCGATTGTGCCGGCGGTGCCCAGCGGTTACGGTGTAGCGGACGTGTTTGCGTTTCAGGGCGACGGCACGGTCCAGGCCATCACGGGCGACGGCACGACGGCCTGGACGGCGGCCGTGCCGCCGATGTGGCCGACGGCCGTGCCGCAAATGAGACGGGCTGCCGCGCCGCGGATGAGGCCAGCGGGGCGGTACCGGCAGCCGTCGAAGCTGCACCCGCAGTCAGCGGAGCAGGACCAGCAGCCGGCGGTGGTTGTGCCGGACTTCCTTGGGGGCTTGGTCATGATGACGGGTGACTCGATCATGGGGTTGGATGGAACGACCGGGCAGCCCACCTTCACCTATACACTCCCGGACGGATCGTTCTGGGCGTCCGATCCCGCCGTGCATCCGGATGGCACCATCTTCGCCATTCTAGAGGGCGACTCGTGGTCGCTGATTGGCATCGATCCCAGCACGGGCGCCACGAAATTCAGCGTGCCAATACCGCCATCGAACGTCTCGCAGGCGCCTGCCGGAGACATCATCATAGCGGGCGACGGGTATGCTTATGCGCCCCACTCGTACGCAGACATCTCCTCGCCGTGTGGGCCGGACTTTACTTCCTCCCAGCTCGACCATCTCATGCTGCTGCGGGTAGGCAGCGACGGGAGCTATGACGACTTCGATGTCTTCGACTGGGCGAGCCCGAGCTTCTGTCACGAAGGAGGGATCATTAACTCGCTGGGGATGATCACCAACGCCGATCAGGGAATCTTGCTGACTTGGCAGGGCTTCGATGGGTCCGGCAATTTGCAGCACATGGCGGTGACGGCGGGCGCCAGCGCGAGCGTTGTCGGCACGCCGGGGGCGTATGTCACCCCGGTCCTCCAACTTCAGGACGGTTCGTTCGCCGGCACCGCCTGGGACGTCGATTACACCACCCAATCCATGATCGGCTTCGACGCAAGCGGGAACCTGCTCTGGAGCGTGGGCGGGAACTGGCAGCCGCAGATCGCAACGGCCGATGGCGGCCTGATCGTAACAGACCAGGACACCGGGGCGGCCATAAAGTACGACCAGAGCGGAAATGCCAAGTGGCAACTGGCGGACGGCGGAGCGGTCTACGCGTGGGACCAGGAATGGTACGACCTTTTAGCAGGGACTGTCGCGGACGTTGTGGAGCCGCCGCTTCCGATAGCGACCAGCTGGGGGGGGGTGCCGGGGGAAGCCCGTCGCCCAATGGAGCCTATATCGGGGCAACCATAACTCCCCTGGAGGACGCGCTCCTCTGGGCGCTTCCCGTCAGGGGCCCTAGTTGCGAGATCGCGGGGATTGGGCCGCACCACCTGCCTGGAGTACAGGCTCCGCTCGTTGGGAACGCGTATTATTTGTACAGGTGGGAGTGGGTGGAGTGGGGGATGGGAAACTACCTGGCGTCTCCGAGCTGCAGCAGTTTCCTCGGTTTAGACAACGTCAGGTCTAATGATTTTGCAAAAATAAACAACCCGCTTGCATGGCAGTTCGCGTATGATGGCCTCAGCACCAACATAAGCTGGTACGACGCGGGTATGATAAGCGCTCAGGACCGGAACGATAGCCTCGTGGTCGACCAGTTCAAGAAGACCCCCGTGTGCGGGAATTTCGTCAACTACCAATCCGTGGCGGGGAAGATGCGCGGGGACAGGGCGAGAGCTGCCTCCCAGATTTATGGGCCGAACGGAGGCCAGGCAACCGATGTCTACTTCAACACCAAGCCCAAGATAATCAGCAGACTTCAACAGAGCACGCTCGTGCACGAAACTTTGCACAACATAAGCGGGCTGTACGATGATAGGCCCGCCAGCGTGAGCACGCCGATTAGCGGCGACTTGAATTTAGAGAACCTGATGGGCCTACCAGCACCGCCTCAGTGTAAGAAGGGCAAGCCGTGCCCCTGTGACAACGGGAACACCCATTGCATCACTGACGCGGTGCTGCAAAATGGCTGCGCCGGCAACTAAGCGCACTGTGGAAGGAGCTGCGTCGATGATACGAATCGCCACTGTGGTTTCTTTGGTTTTCGTCGCGGGACCGTGTGCCTTTGGCCAGTGCCGTGCGCCCGGTTACAACGTTGGCACCAATTTGTCCGATCCGGAAGAGGGCTTGGTGCTTATCTCGATTCGCCGAAGCGACCTCGCCATCGATAAGCTCGTTTGTCTGGGCCGGAAGCTGAGGGAGACGCGCCCCCGATGGAGGACCTTGGGCGCTTTGATTTTCACTTCGCGCGAGGCGGCACGGTACTACAAGCCGGGCCAGGAGTGTGAGTCCGCGGCGTGCGTAAAGCGGCCTGACGAGCTACATGCTATTTATGGTTATGGCCGGGACGGGCACAAAGAGAGCCTTGAGATCCTCCCGGAAGGCGAGGGCGCGGAGTCCCTGAAAACGACCCTGGACATCGCGACTGGCAGCAACTATCACTGTCGACTTGAGATGGCCGGCCGCTGCCTCCTCTCGCTGGAGCGGCCCGATTATCCCGCTGTGGCCTCCAAGCCAGGGACGTCGGGAAGGGTCGTCTTGACCGGAACCATCGGTCGGGATGGGAAGATCAGGAGAATCCGGGCCGAGGAGTCGGACGCGAGCGTCGCCGAAGAGCGCAAGGCAATGGAGAATGAGGCCCGCCAAAACCTTTCGACTTGGCAGCTCGATGCAAGGCCGCGCGAGGACCCAATCCGGATCACGTATTCCTACCAGTTCATGAGCCGTCCCACCAGGATAGGTTGGACGAGAAGTGTGGAGTACGATCTGCCGAATCAGGTTGTGATCCGAATCGGACAGCCGGACTGAGCCGGGCAACCGGTCGCTGTTCGCCCAACTGCCTGATAAGCGGATTGTACGATAATCTGCCCGACGACATGCCCGTTAGCTACGATTTGAACCAAGAGAACCTGATGGGTCTACCAGCACCCGGTCCCCAGTGTGATGGCATCCTGTGCCCCTGTGCAGAAGGCACCCATTGCATCACTGAAACGGTGCTGCAAAAGGGTTGCGCCGGGAACTGAGCGTATTATGGAAGGAGCGGCGCCGATGATACGACTTGCGACTGTTTGTTTTTTGGTTCTCGCTGTGGGACCGTGTGCCCTTGCCCAGTGCCGTGCGCCCGGTTACAAGGTTGGCGCCAATTTGTCCGATCCGGAAGAGGGCTTGATATTCCTCTCCGTCCGGCCAGGCGATCTGGCCATCGATAAGCTCGTTTGTTTGGGCCGGAAGCTGAGGGAGAGGAACCCCCGATGGAGGAGCTTGGGTATTATGATTTTCACCTCGCTCGAGGGGGCACGGGACTACCGGCCGCCGGGCCAGGAGTGCGACTCCGGCTGCGTAAGGCGGCCCGACGACCTGCATGCTATTTATGGTTATGACCGGGGCGGGCGCAAAGAGCGTCTTGAGATTCTCCCTCTGGGTGAGCGTAGCTCGGAATCCCTGAACACGACTCTGGACATCCCGACCGGCAGTAACTATCACTGTCATCTTGAGATGGATGGCCGTTGCCTCCTTTCGTTGGAGTGGCCCGACTATCCCGCCGTGGCCTCGAAGGCGAGGGCGTCGGGAAGGGTCGTCCTGACCGGAATCATCGGTCGGGATGGGGGGATTAGGGGAATCCGGGCCGAGGGCTCGGACCCGAACGCCGACGAAGGGCGCAAGGCAATGGAGAATGAAGCGCGCCAGAACCTGTCGACTTGGCGGCTGGATGCAAGGCCGCACGAGGACCCAATTCGAATCACGTATTCTTACGTGATCACGAATCTTCCTGCGCGGTTGGTACAGCCAGTGGAGTACGAACTGCCGAACCAGGTTGTGATCCGAATCGGACAGCCGGAGTGAGCCGGGCAAGCGGTCACGATTCGCCTAAACGCCTGTAGTTGTCCACCCTGGGCGACCCTTGAGCTGTTCAGAGATCCCAGCTTTGATCCAGGATTCATGGGGCTGTTGATTCGCTGGCGACTCTGAGGGGCAGCCCGATGCGGCGGTGGCGGCTGGCCGGCAATTCATGCGCGGACGGCTTGGCGCATATACTGGAACGAGATCCTTGAGAGGACGTAGCGCCCGAGGCTCGTGGTCCGGCCAGGGTGCGCCTGGTTGACTACATGAATTATCGACGGATCGAGCGGCTGCTGCCGGGTTGGCTGCGGCGGCACGCACTGTATTTCGAGGCGCGGATCGAAGACGCGGTGAAGGAGTTCGCCGCCTCGCTCGATGCGGGCGCGCGCGTGCTGGACGCCGGGGCCGGGGAGGGACGGTACGCCGTGCACTTCGCACGGCAGCGCTACTGCGGGGTGGATCTGGCCATCGGGGACGCCGCGTGGGACTACCGGCGCCTGGATGCCGTGGCGGATCTGGCGGCGCTTCCCTTCGCGGCCGGGCGCTTCGAGGCGGCCATCAGCGTGGTGACGCTGGAGCATGTGCGCGAGCCGGCGCGGGTGTTGGCGGAGATGGCGCGGACGCTCAAGCCCGGGGGGCGCCTGCTCTTGGTTGCCCCGCAGGAGTGGGAAGTACACCAGGCGCCGCACGATTACTACCGGTTCACACGCTACGGGCTGCGCAGCCTGCTGGAGGGCGCGGGGTTCATGGACATACACGTGCTCCCCGTGGGCGGGTATTTCCGGCTGCTGGCGCGGCGGCTGCTGAACGGGCTGCAATTCTTCCACGGGATCTGGCTGGCGCCCGCGGCGCTGCTGCTGGTCCCTCCGGCGCTCGTGCTGCCCGCGCTCGATTCGCTGGACCGGGATCGAAACTTCACATTGGGGTACATATGCACAGCCAAGCGGCAATGATGGCCATGCTGGCGGCGGCCAGCCTGTGGGCGCAGAAGCCGGGCCGGGCTCCGGCTGCGTTCAGCGGGGCGTCGGCTCTGGCGTTCACCGCCAAGGCCGTTTCGTTCGGACCGCGCCCGCCGGGGTCGGAGGCGATCGGCAAGCTGCAAGAGTACCTGGTGGGCCAACTTAAGCTGGACCGCTGCGAGGTCACGGTGGATCCATTCACGGCGCACACGCCGCGGGGTCCGGTGCGGATGCAGAACATCATCGCCCACTGCAAGGGGAGCACGGGGCGGGCGGTAGCGATCACGGGGCACTACGACACCAAGTGGATGCCGGCGGCGAAATTCGTGGGCGCCAACGATGCGGGCTCTTCGACGGGTTTCCTGCTGGAGTTGGCGCGGGTGCTGGCGGCGCGGCCGTCCAGGAACGAGGTGTATCTGGTGTGGCTGGACGGCGAAGAGGCCTTCGAGCACTGGTCGGAGAGCGACGGCACCTACGGCAGCCGGCACCTGGCCGCGCGTTGGAGCGCCGACGGCACGCTGGGCCGCATCAAGGCGCTGATCAACGTGGATATGATCGGCGACCGGGACTTGGGCATCCTGCAGGACACGAACTCCTCGCAATCGTTGCGCAGCCTGGTGTGGAGCACGGCGGCGGAATTGGGGCTGTCGCGGCACTTCCTGAGCGACAGGTCGGCTATCGACGACGATCACATGCCGTTCCTGCTCAAGGGCGTGAACGCGGTGGACCTGATCGATTTCGACTACGGTCCCAACAACTCCTACTGGCACACCGACCAGGACACGCTGGACAAACTGAGCGCGGATAGCTTCCAGGTGGTGGGAACGGTGGTGCTGGAGGTAATGAAGAAGCTGGAGTAGCCGCCTTACCACTCCTCGATGGGGTGCATCTTTCCCCCCAGCTCGGCCACCTGAAGCTGGGCGCTGGCGCCCTTCACGGCGACCCAGACGTACTGGTAGAACCAACCCTGGGCGAAGCCCTGTCCGCGGCTGGTTCCGCGCTCCATGCTGCCGCCCGAGCTGCCCACATCGAGGTACACGATGCCGTCGCGTTCTATGCGGATCAGTTGGTGGATGTGGCCGCACACGACGTAGTTCACCCCGTACTGCCGGGCCAGCCGGTGGAGGGGGAATTCGCCGCTGCCCAGCTTCAAGGGGAGAATCCAGAAGGGCTTGTGGAAGAAGACGAACTTGGGAGCGCGGTCGCGGTTGGCTTTCAGGTCGTCTTCCAGGAAGCGTAGCTGTTGGTCGCTGAGGTCGAGGCTGATGCTGTTGTCCAGAACCGTGAAGTGGGCGTTCCGGAAGTTGAAGCCGTAGAAGGACGGCCGGCCGGTCTGCTGTTCGTAGAGGCGGCGCGAGAAGTCGTTCCAGATGTCGTGATTGCCCGGGGTGAAATACAGAGGGTAAGGAGCAGTGCGCCAGAGGCGGTGGAGATCTTCCCACTCGGCGGCGGCGAGGGAGTCGTTCAAGCCCTGAATGGTGTCGCCAACGTTGATGACGAAATCCGGGTGGAGCTGCCCGATTTCCTTCCAGACGCGCTCGTAGATCTGGGCGCTTCCGAGGCCGGTGCGGTCGCCCATGATGGCAAAATGGAAATCGTTGGCGGGGGGTGCGGCTGGGAGGGCGGCGAGCAGGGAAAGTACTGCCAGGGCCAGGAGGGCCAGGCGAAATCGGCTCATGGACGCATTGTACCCTTTGGGGGGTGACAGGGTGACTAGTACGGGCACCACCCCCAGGTGGCGGCTAGAAATACCCCCAGAATCAGGATTTTATACCCCACTTTGGGCTTGCATTGTAACCCATGTTGTGCTTTCATTGGCTTGAGAGGTACCTTAGCCCGGCCCTAGGTGGCGTCGCCGAGGTTTGACTATGAGTGTTTTGAAAGAGATTGAGGTGGAGGATGGAAGGTCGACCGAACGGCTCTGGTGGTGCCTGGCCGGCCTGGTGGGCTTGATTTCGCTGTGGCTTCCGCAGTTGTTGCAGGCAGAACCAGCCCGGGTCACCCAAGTGGTGATTTCCGAGTCGGCGCTGTTCTTCACCGGCTCCCTGATCGGCTGCCTGCGGCCCGACCGGGTATGGCGCTGGGGCGCCGCGAGCTTGGTGGCGGTGGCGCTCAGGGATGTGGCGCTGCTGGCGGTGGATCCCCGGTTGGCGGGCATCGGTAACCAGGCAATCGGTTTCTATATGCTTGCCAACTCACCGCTGTACCTGATCCATATGCTCTTCGTGCTGGCCGGCGCCTACGTCGGCACGTTCACGATGTGCGAACAGCTTCAGTAGGCAGCTTGCGCCGATGGCGCGGCGCAGCGAAACCGTATCGTCGTGCAACGCGACGTAAAGATATTCCTTGCATTTCCCGCATTAAAGCCGCTTAATATCTGTAGATTGCCCCGGAGGGACTGGGCCGTTCCGCTCGTGCCCGCGAGACATGTACCAAGAGGGCGGCCCCAACAACGGGCGCTCATCAAGGGGAGGCCGGTATGAGGGAGACGTTGCTCAGGTGGCCCGGCAGGATGCCGGGAACCTTAGAAGGCGGCGCTCTGAAGCTAAATCTCGAGCGGGCCGACGCGATGCTGGAGTTCTCGTCCGAGATCCTCTCGATCCTGGATGCCCACGGGACCATCCTATATGCGAACGGCGCGGCGGGAGAAGGACTGGGCTGGGGGCCGGAAGCGCTGAGGGGGAAAGCCATCTTCGGGTTGGTCCACCCGGAGGAGGCGCACGCCGCCAGGAAGCTGTGGAAGGAAGCGGTGGGGAGGTCTGGAGCGGTGGAACCCATCGAGTGGCGTGTCCGGCGCCGTGACGGAGCCTGGCTGCCGCTGGCGGGCCAGATTCGCAACCTGCTCGAGGTTGAGGCGGTGGAGGGAGTGGTACTGATCGCTCGCGACATCAGCGAACGGAAGGGGCTGGAGAAGCAGCTCTGGCATGCCCAGCGGGTGCTGGCGCTGGGCCAATTGACGGGAGGAGTCGCGCACGAGTTCAGCAATTTGCTGAGCGTCATCCTGGGCTACGGAGGAATGGTGGCGGAGGCGCTGGAGGCCGGTCACCCGTGCCGGGCGGACGTGCAGGAGATGATGGCCGCGGCCGGGCGGGCCACGGAGCTGGTGGACCAGTTGTTGAGCGTGGGCAGTCCGCAGACAGATTCTCAAGAGCGCCTGGCGCTGAACCAGGTGGTGGAGAAGCTGATCCGGATGCTTATTCCGATAGTGGGCCATGGCATACGGACGATCACGGCGCTGGACGCTGGGACGGGCGCGGTGAAACTCGACCCCGGGCTGATCGAGCAGGTGCTCCTGAACCTGGCGTTGAACTCGCGAGATGCCATGCCCTCGGGAGGGACGATTCGAATCGGGACCGAGCCCGTGAGGTGCGAGCCAGGGAACGTGCCGGGAGTCGAGGCCGGCGATTACGCGCTCCTGACTTTCAGCGATACCGGCCGGGGCATGAGCGCGCAGGTTCAGAGCCGGATCTTCGATCCTTTCTTCACCACCAAGGCCCGAGGCAAGGGAACGGGACTGGGGCTGAGCACCGTGCACTCGATCGTCAGGGAGCATGGCGGCGCGATTCTCGTGGAGAGCGCGCCGGAGCGGGGCACGACCTTCCGGATCTACATACCGCGGATGGTGGACGTCCCATGGCGTGCCGGCGAGCCGGGCTAGTCCTGCTGGTGCACCATCGGGACGAACATCACCGGCAGCACGGAGCGTTGCTTCAGCCGGCCGTCGGGCGCCTTGTCCACCACCACCAGTTCCTGGGCCTGAAGCGAGCCGCCCACCGGCGCGACCAGCTTGCCGCCGGGGGCCAGTTCATCGAGCAGCTCTTGGGGAATCTGGGGTGGCGCGGCGGTCAGGATGATGCGGTCGAAGGGGGCCTGTTCGGGCCAGCCCCGGTACCCGTCGCCCAGCCGGACGGTGACGTTCTGGTAGCCGAGCTTCGAGAGGGTGGCGGAGGCGGAGCGCGCCAGCTCGGGCACAATCTCGATGGAAAACACCTGCTTGCAAAGCGCCGAGAGGACCGCGGCCTGGTAGCCGGAGCCAGTCCCGATCTCGAGAACCTTGTGGTTCCGGGCAGGGGCCAGCAGCTCGGTCATGAAGCCCACAATGTAAGGCTGGGAAATGGTCTGCCCAAAACCGATGCGCACCGGGCGATCCTCATAAGCCAGCTTTCGCACCTCCTCGGGCATGAATAAGTGGCGCGGTACGGCGCGCAGGACGCGGAGCACTTCGGGGTCGCGCACGCCGCGATCCTCGATCTGTGTGCGGACCATGAGGTCGCGCTGTGCGGTGTACCGATCCTGTGCCCGGAGGGGGCCGCACAGCAGAAGCAGGGCGGCAAACGGCGCAATCCGGCGGCTGGTCACGGAAACTCCTTACGGTTGGCCCAGTATTCAAGATACAATGACGAACGTGCCAGGGAAGACCTCCGGATTCAAAGCGGTGGGCGGGGACAAGGCCAAACCGGCGGCATTGCTCCGCCAATTGGGGATCGCCAGCGCCACGGCGCTGGTGATTTCGAACATGGTGGGCGCGGGAATCTACGGCACCACGGGCTACCTGGCCGGAGACCTGGGCAACGTGAGACTGGTGTTGCTCATCTGGGTGGTGGGCGCGCTGGTGGCCCTGGCCGGGGCGATCTGCTACTCGGAGCTGGGCATCAACTATCCCAGCTCGGGGGGGGAATACGTTTACCTGACGCGGGCCTACGGGCCGACCTGGGGATTCATGACCGGCTGGGTGTCGTTCTTTGCGGGATTCTCGGCGCCCATCGCGGCCTCGGCGCTGATCTTCTCGGAGTACCTCAGCCACTTCTTCCCGGCGCTGAAACAGGGTCACGTCTTCTTCCTGTTGGGTGGGGGCGCGTTCCCGCTGAAACTGGGGGGCGCGCAGTTGGCGGCCTCGGCACTGATCGTTGGGTTCACGCTGTTGAACTGCGCGGGCCTGGGCCGGGTGGGTAAGGTCCAGAACCTGCTGACCACCGCCAATCTGGTGGTGATCCTGGCGTTCATTGCGCTGGGATTGCTCGCCGGGACCGGAAACTGGGGGAACTTCTCACAATCGGCGGCCAGAACGTCGAGCATCCCGCTGGCCGGGCAGTTTGCGATCAGCCTGTTCTTCATCTACTTCTGCTACAGCGGCTGGAACGCCTCCACGTACGTGGCCGAGGAATTGGAGCGGCCCGAGAGAACGCTGCCGCTGGCGCTCACGCTGGGCACGGCATTGGTGGCGGGGCTGTACCTCGCGCTGAACGTGGTGTTCATCTATGCGCTGCCGCTCGAGAAGATGAAGGGTGTGGGGGCGGTCGGCTCGCGGGCCGCCACGGAGCTTTTTCCCCCGGAGACCGCGGCGCTGTTTAGCGGACTGGTGGCGCTGGCGCTGATGGCTTCGGTGAACGCGATGGTGACGATCGGCCCGCGCGTTTACTACGCAATGGCCCAGAACGGCGCGTTTTTCCGGTGGGCCGGGAAGGTGCATCCGCGCTCGCACACACCGGTCAACGCGATCCTGTGCCAGGGCGCCTGCGCGGTGCTGATGACTATGACGCCGTTCCCCGACCTGGTCCTGTACATCGGATTCTTGCTGAGCTTCTTCGCGGTGCTGGCGGTTTGCTCGCTGTTCGTCTTCCGGCGGCGGCCGGGGTGGCAGAAACTGCGCGTAGTCAGCTTCGCCTATCCGCTGGTCCCGCTGGTATTCATTCTGGTGGGCGCCTGGATGATCGTCTACGGCCTGATCTACGGTCTGAAGAACAAACCGATGGCGCCCATCGCGGCGATCGCCACGGTGGCCATCGGCGCACTGGTCTACCGCGGATGGCTGCGGGGCCGGCTGGCGAAAGGTTGAATGAATGGCCCTGATATTGGATGGCGCATCGATCCGCGACCAGATTCTGAAGGAGTGCGAGCCGAAAGTGGCGGCGCTGGCGGCATCGCAGCGCGCGCCCGGCCTGGCGGTGATCCTGGCGGGGGATAACGACGCCTCGGCCCGCTACGTGCGGAGCAAGGTGAAAACCTGCCATGCGCTGGGCATTCTGAGCGAGACGCTCACGCCGCCGAATACGGTGACCACCGAGGAACTGCTGGAGATGGTCGAGAGCCTGAACCGGCGGCCGGAGATCGACGGAGTCCTGGTGCAGATGCCGTTGCCGGCGCAGGTGGATTCGAAGCGCGTGCTGCTGGCAGTGGCGCCGGAGAAGGACGTGGACGGGCTGCATCCGCTGAATCTGGGCAAGCTGGTGGCCAACACGCCGGGGCCGCGGCCTTGCACGCCGGCGGGAATCATGGAGCTGTTGAAGCGCTACCAGATCCCCATCTCCGGCCAGCGGGCGGTGGTGATCGGGCGTAGCGACCTGGTGGGCAAGCCGATGGCGTTGTTGCTGATGCACCAGAACGCCACCGTGACCATCTGCCACTCGCGCACGGCGGATCTTCCGGGGGTTTGCCGCGAAGCGGATATTCTAGTGGCCGCGATGGGCCGCCCGGCGTTCGTCACGGCGGATTTCATAAAACCCGGCGCCACCGTCATCGACGTGGGCATCAACCGCGTTTCGAGCCGCGAAGAAGTGGTACGGATCTTCGGCGGATCGCCGGAGAGGCTGGCCGCCTTCGACCGGAATGGAAGCGTTCTGGTGGGAGACGTGAATCCCGTGGATGCCATGGAGCTCGCCGGGGCGTACACGCCGGTGCCGGGCGGAGTGGGACCGCTGACCATCGCGATGCTGATGGCCAACACCGTGGAGGCGGCCGAGCGGAGACTGGGCGCATGTTGCGCGTAGGCCTGACCGGCGGCCTGGCTAGCGGCAAGAGCTTCGTCGGGGCGGCGCTGGCTGGTTTGGGCTGCCACCTGATCCGGGCCGACGAATTGGGCCACCAGACGCTGCTGCCCGGCGGCGAAGCGTATGCCGGAGCTATTCGAGAATTCGGGCCGGGCATTCTGAAGCCGGACGGGGCCATTAGCCGCCGCAAGCTGGCGGCGGAGGTCTTCGGGAAGCCGGATCGCCTGGCGGCGCTGAACCGCCTGGTGCATCCTCCGGTGATACGGCGCGAAGAGGAGCTCATCGCGAGTTTCGGAGCGGCCGATCCGGGCGGTATCGTAGTGGTAGAGGCCGCTATCCTGATCGAAACGGATAGCTATAAGCGGTTCCAGCGGGTGATCCTGGCGGTGTGCCGGCCCGAGCAGCAGGTGGAGCGGGCGATGCGGCGCGACGGGTCGAGCCGCGAAGAAGCGCTGGCGCGGCTGGCGCGCCAGATGCCGCTGGACGAAAAGCGGAAGTACGCCGATCATGTCATCGACACTTCCGGCACGAAAGAGGAAACCCTCGCACAGGTGCGGGAGACGTATAATTCGCTGCGGAGTATTTCCCAATGAAGTTGCGCACATTGCTGATGGCCGCCCTGCTGGTGGGTGGTTTCGTCTATCTCACGTCGCTGGCGCGCTGGAATCCGGCCGGGTTTCTGCATCCCGGCGGCGCCGCGGCCGGGCGGCTGTGGAGCGGGCCGGAGGTCGTGCAGTCCGCCGGGCTGGGCTCCGACGAGCAGAATAACATCGAGATCTACAAGGGCGCGCACGCGGCAGTGGTCAACATCACCAGCACCGTTTACGCGCGCAACTGGTTTTTGGAGCTGATCCCGCAGAAGGGGACCGGGTCGGGGTTCCTGGTCGACGATAGCGGGCGGATACTGACCAACAACCACGTGATCTCTGGGTCGCAGGAACTGGAGGTCACGCTCACGGACCAGACCAAGTACCGCGCGCACGCGGTGGTGCGGGACCCCGACAACGACATCGCGCTGATCCAGATCTCTCCGCGCAAGAAGCTGCCCTATCTGCGGCTGGGGGATTCCGAGGGGTTGCAGGTGGGGCAGAAGGTGCTGGCCATCGGCAATCCGTTCGGATTGGAAGGCACGCTAACCACGGGTGTGATCAGCTCGCTGAGCCGCAGCCTGAAGGACGAGAACGGGCGCACGCTGGACGGAATGATCCAGACCGACGCGGCCATCAACCCGGGCAATAGCGGCGGGCCGCTGCTGGATTCCCGCGGCAGCGTGATCGGGATCAACACGGCCATCTACGGGCCGGGCGCCAACATCGGGATCGGCTTCGCCCTGCCCATCAACCGCGCCAAGGCGATGCTGAACGAATACGCGGAGAAGGGCCGGTTCGCGCCGCCGCGGCTGGGAGTGAGCGTGCAGTACGTGGCCGGCGACCTGGCGGAGGCGCTGGAGTTGCCGCGAGAGGGCGGGCTGCTGATCGCGGAGGTGGAGCGCGGTTCGGCCGCCGAGGAGGCCGGCCTGCGGGGCGCGCGGCGCTGGGCGGTGGTGGGCAATTATCAGATCGCGGTGGGCGGCGACCTGATTACAGCCATCGACGAGCGGGCCATGGAGAGCCGCAATTCGCTCTCCGCCGCCTTGAATCACAAGCGGCCGGGCGACATCGTCGAGATGACCGTTTTCCGGGCCGGAAAGACGCTCAAAGTCAAGGTCAAACTGGGAGAGGGATCGACCACGCTGTAGAAGGAGGCCGGATGGCAACCGCTACCGAGTGCGAACGGATTGCGGCGTTTCTGGAAGGAGACCAATTCGCGGGGGCGAACGGAATTCGGGTGGTGGAACTGCGCACGGGATTTGCCCGCACCGAGATGACGGTGGAGGCGCGCCATCTCAATAGCGTGGGGATTCTGCAAGGCGGCGCGCTCTTCACGCTGGCCGATCTGGCGTTTGCCGCGGCGTCGAATTCTCACGGGGTGGTGGCGGTGGCCTGCCAGGCCGATGTGACCTGGTTCAAGGCGGTCCAGTCGGGCAAGCTGACGGCCACGGCCGAAGAGATCGCGCGCACGCACAAGCTCTCGACCTGCCTGATCCGGGTCACCGACGAACACGGCGAGTTGGTGGCGCTCTTCAAGGGCGTGGCCTACATAAAGGGGACGCCCATCGGGGGCTAGTCCAGCGTCATCTCGAGCACCGTCGCGTCGTCGTTGAAGGCTCCGTTTGAGAACTGGGTGGTCGCCGACACGATCTGCCCGCGGCACTCCTCCGCGCTGCCGAAGGGGCGGCTAAGAACTTCCACCAGCCGCTCCTCGCCGAATTCCTCGTCTTGGGAATTCATCGCTTCGGCGATGCCATCCGTATAGAGCACCAGGCAATCGCCCAGCCGCGGTTCCGCGCTCCCTTCGGCATAGCGCGCTCGCGGGAAGATTCCCAGCACTGCGCATGCGCGCGGTGTTCACCACGGCGTAGAAGAAAGCGATGTACTTTCCCGGAGCGACATTGGCCGCGATGGGCTGGCTGGCCTTCGCGCACAACGCCCGGGGGGCAAGCCCGCCCGGAGCGAAGGCGCGCACGATGGCCTGCAGGTTGGACATGAGCGGCGCCGCGGCCATGCCCTTGCCAGACACATCGGCGATGACGATCGCGAGGGGGGAATCCCCGACGGGGATGGCGTCGTGGTAGTCTCCGCCCACGATGCGCGCAGGCTGGCATCCAGCCGCAAGCTGGCATCCGCGAACTTGAGGCAACTGGCGCGGCGTCAGCGCCTGCCGGATCTCGCGAGCACGCTCGAAGTGCGGCTCGTGAAGGCGCAGAGTGCGCGCCCCGGCTTCCATCTTGACCTCGAGCTGGCGGGCACGCACTTCGAGCCGGTAACGGGTGGTTTGATACAACCGGATGGCGGACGAGGCGATTACCGAAAACACGACCACCACGCGGTTCGCAAGGCACAGATCCTGCCATTTCCCCACAATCCCGAGCAGCAGCACCAGCGAACTCCCGATTCCAAAGGTTACAAGACCGAGTATCAACCTCGCCCCGGCATAGACGATCCAATCGAAGGGAAACCGCGAGGCATGGGCCCGCCGCCGCAGCGCATTCTCGGTCGCGGCCTGCTAGGCCATCAACGGCGCCAAATAACCGATCGCAACCGACATCGCCGTGCCGAACTCGCTGCGGAGCGTGCCCCCGATAACAAACAGAACCAGCGCGGTGTACACAATTGCGGAGACTAGCCCGAGCATCGCCACCGTGAAGGCACGTCTTGCCGAAAAGAAGTTCATTTCTTCCGTCGTCTAGTACATCTCGCGCGCGGCGGCGGTGTTCGCACCCCGCCACCTCGCTATTGTTTCGGCGCGGCGGCGCGAGTCAGCGCGTCCGAGCGTTGCGGGTTCTTGATCAACTTCCTGACCGTCTCCCCGGCTTCGCGCTGATCGCCAGGCACAGTGGTGTAGGATAGGCGGACGAAACGCTCGGCGATCGGGGTAAGCCTTTGGTCGAGACGCCGCAGGCTGGTCTGGAGGCGGTAACGCTGGGCCTTCTCTTTGTTCTGCTGGATGGCCCGCACATACTGCTGGCGCGCTTGCGGGTTGGCGATGAGACTAGGATCGGCTCCGGAAGGAAGGGATTCGCCACCGGATTCAGGCGGGCTGACGCCGACGCTGGGCAAATCCTGGGGATTGAAGCTGGGATCGAGGTGCTGGTCGATGGCGGCCAGGAGCTTGAGCCACAGTTCCAGGGTCTGGCGGCGAAGCTGCAACCGCTTCAAGGGATCGGGCTCTTTGGCCAGGCCGACTTGTCCCAGAAGGCGGGACGCGGCACGGAGCGACTCGGGATCTTTGTTCTGTTCAAACTCGGCGAGCTTGGCCGCCGCACCCTCGGTGAGTTCTGACATCTAGCCTCCCTTCTGGCCGTCAGGGGCCGGCGCGAGCGAAAACGCGGGCATCCGCTTCATGGGTCACCAACTGGAGTCGTCGTCGTTCAGTTTGGTGGTCATGGACAGACCACCCTTGTTCGATGTGCAGGTTCCGGCAGCGTCACAAGAGTGGGTCTGCTGGAAGGCTGGCATGTCCTTGGGATCGCCGCCGCCGACCTGGAACTGCCATGTAATCGGGATGGTGATCGACCCGGATTGAACGGGATCACGCGTGGAGCCGGAGTAGATCTCATCTTGGCAGCTCACTGGCGAACCTTGGCCATCGATGCAGTCCCCAACGGCTAACCATTCACTGTAGTTGTTGCCCAGGGGTTGATGCGTAGTGCCGTCGAGGCGCCGGAAGTAGCCAGTGGCCGAAAGCGTGGAGTTCATCTCGCGGACCTGGATGCAGTTAAAATTGACGTCGTCCGGGTGGAGGTAAGGCTGGCCCTTGAAGCCGCAACTGGGCCTGCCTTTGACGTGGCGGATGCCGGTCCCGCTGGACTGGACCATGGTCAGGCTGGCCGGTTCAACGACGGTGAAAGTGATGGTGCAGGAGCTGTTGCCCGGACCGTCAGCCTCGATGGTGGCGCTGCCGGCGCGATCGCCCGCGGTGTAAAGCACGGTGGTTGGAGTGCCGAAGCCGAGCGAGCCGTCACCGCTCACAAGTTGCCAGGTCGCCGGGCCGTTATCGACGGTGAGAGTGACTTGCTCGCCGACCGCGATTCTGAGCCGCGTCCGGTTGGCCGGGGAAAGGGCCGTAGTCTGGGAGGTGATAGAACAGACCTGGCAATGCCGGACGGCGCCTCCGGCGGAAGCGTTGCAGTCCGATCCGCTGGTGGGATCGCAGGGATCGCCGCCCGCAGGGGCGCCCGTATCCTCGTTGACCGCCGCCTGGGCGGTTACCGGGCCACCGGTGTTCGCGAAGGTGCCGGTAGCGCCGTCGGTGGAGGCGCTGGAATTGGTGTCGTCGTCCGCCATATGGCATCAACCCATGTTCTTGTTTGGAAGTCTCTGGAGCAGGTGGGCCTGCGCAGCCGCAACCAGCCGCTCGAGACGTACTCGCGCGCGCGCCGATGTCTCCGGCGCCAGGCATGGCGCAACCCAGGAAAACAGGGGGTCCGTCAGCACGCCGGAGCCGAAGGTAAACATCAGCAAAAGCGCCAGCGGAGGGCCTTCGGGCTCGGGCAGACCCATCTTACCGGCGCTGAGATGAGCGGCTTGCAGCAGATTTTGAAGCGCGGCGGCGCCGGAATAGACGCACTTCCGGGAATGCAGCGCTTGCAGCCACGGGATGGCGTTCGAATCGTAGGCCCTTCCAACCCCAACCAGTTCCTCCATCAGCGGGGCCTTTGCAAGGCGCTCCAGGCCTTTGGCGGCGTGCTCGCCGGCGGGCCCGTACACGAGCGCGCGGTAGGTCGAGACGTGCAGGTGCAGACGGCTGGCCTGGGTCATCTCGTCGAGGCCCTCCTTGTCGCGCAGGATGTCCTGAATCCAGTAGAGCAGCGGGTCCTGGTCGAATTCGTGGCCCAGCAGGACCATGAACTCGGTGAACATCCTGACTGGACCGCGGGCCTGGAACCCGTACTGGCCGGCGCGCCGGCCGCCCTCGGAGATGAGCCG
This sequence comes from Bryobacteraceae bacterium, assembly GCA_052144455.1. Taxonomy (GTDB): domain Bacteria; phylum Acidobacteriota; class Terriglobia; order Bryobacterales; family Bryobacteraceae; genus Fen-330. The sequence continues at coordinate 6,225 of JBKQQG010000023.1, read as the reverse complement.
GTTGATGTGGGTGTCGTCGACGCCGGCCACTGAGCGCGGATAGCTCTTCTTAAGGTACGGAAGCAGCTCCGCCTCGAAGTGGGCTTTCCCGGCGGCTTCGAGCGCCTCAATCTGTTCCTGGCGGATGATCATCGCAGAGTCTCGCCAACACAGCCATTCTACTCGTTGCTAGCCCGCAGCGGTAGTGGATCGTTACGGCCCGCGCTGGCCGCGCGATTCGAGCCTGGCCTGGGCGCGCAGGGTGGCCGCGCGGCGGGCCACGCAGAGCGGCTCGCGGTGCTTCAACAGAACGGCGACCAGACCGGGGCCGGCCCGCTCGGGAGACCCACTCTGGAAAGGCGGAGCGGGATCGTATTCCAGCGCAAGCTGAATCGCCTTGGCTTGCGTTTCTCCGCGCAGGAAAGCGGCTAGAGTGAGCGCGAAGTCGATGCCCGCGGTGACGCCCGCTCCAGTGATTCGGTTTCGGTCCAGGACCACTCGCTCGGCGACGAAAATGGCGCCCAGCAGCGCCAGGTCGTCGCGAGCCATCCAGTGGCAGGCGGCCCGGTAGCCATTGAGCAGACCGGCGGCGGCCAGCAGCAAAGACCCCGTGCAGACCGAGGTGACGTAGCGGGCTTGGGCCCCCTGTCGCGCCAGGAATTCGAGCGCCGCCTCGTCGTCCATCAGCTCGACCTGGCCCGGACCGCCCGGTACGAACAGGACGTCCAGGGCAGGGCATTCCTCCAGCGTCAGCGTGGGCAGGATCGACATGCCAGTGGCGCTTTCCACCGGCTCCCGCGTCTTCCATAGGAGGTGAACCCGGGTGTTCGCCAAGAGCGCGAAGACCTCGAACGGCCCGGTCAAATCGAGCTGCGTGAGCCGCGGGTAAAGCAGCATTCCGATGTGCAGCGGATCAGGCAAGTTTCCTCGCATATTTCTGGGACAGGCGGCTCCATTTGGCCGTTTCGCGCCGCAGGTAAGGTGGGGCGGTGCGGGCGGCTTCAATGGAGCGCGCGAACATTTCGCGGGCGCCCGCGGCGTCGCCGAGCCGTTCCAAGGCTTGGCCGTAGTAGCACAGCCCTTCCGGGTCGTAGGGCCGGCGCTGGATGTAGGCGGCCAGCTCCCGGCGCGCGTGCTCGTACTGGCGGGCCGCCAGGTACAGGGCGCCGATCTCGCGCAGAATTTCGTTCTGGCTGTGCTTATCGTCCAGGTCGAGCACGGTCTGGAAGTGCGCCAGAGCATCGTTCAGGCGCCCCTGCTCGCGCGCGATGCGGCCCAATTGAAAGTGGGCGTCGGCTTCGCGGGGGTCGATGGCCACCGCATTCCGGAAACGCTGTATGGCCTCGCCGTACTGGCGGCGCTGCTGGTAGATCAGGCCGAGTTGATACTGCGCTCCGGCATCGTGCGGATTCAGCGCCGAGGCTTCCAGCATTCGCCGGAAGTTCTGCCGGCTGCGCAAACCGGCGCCCAGGCCGGAGATCTGGTTGCCGAGATAGTAGAAGACGAAGAGCAGGAATAGAGGCGAAGCCAGCCAGCCGCTCAGTAGATGGAGCGGTCCCAAAAGGGCCGGGCAAACGGCCAGCAGAATCCAGGACACCGCCACCGTGCCTGCCGCAGCCCCGTTCGATGCCCCGGCCACCGTGCGTACCGCGAAGAACATCAGCGCCAGGAAGTAAAGGCCGGCCAGTGCCGCGAGCGGGAGCAGCGCCATCGGAGGCGCAACCCACGCCGCCAGGGCCAGCGGGACGGCAACGGCGGTCCAGGCCATCGCCGTGCAGGTCAGCAACGGAGAATAGTCGCGCTCGAAGACCGTGCGCACGCCGCCCCTGCGGCCGAGCAGATTCGCCACCAGCAGCGTGCCCGGCACATAGACGGCGGCCAGCGCCAGCAGTGGAGCGTAGAAGCCGATGGGCAACGGCGTCCGGTGCGAGGGGAGCAGCAGCGAGGCCGCCAGCGCGCCGGCGCAGGCGAACAGCAGGCTGCCGCGATCCAGAATCCCGCTCATGGCGGATGCGGGCCGCCACCAAAGCCGCAGCAGCAGCCTGGCTTGATCGAGCATCACAATACGATATCAGGTCCGGCCTTGGCGCGGATGGCCGAGAGAGCTTCCCGAATCATTGCGACGCACTGTTCTACGCTTCGGCCCAAGGTGTCGATCGCCAGATGGTCGCGGAGCCAGGGATGGTATTCGCGAGAGGCGATGTCGCTCCAGGCCGGCAGTCTCAGCCCGGCAATATCCGTGGTTCGCGCTTCCACCCGCCGCCGGTGTTCCCGGGGGTCGGAGCACTGGACCTCGACTTCCAGCGCGCCGGCCTGGGCGCGATTCGCCGCCTCAACCCAAGCGTCGCGAGTAAGCGCGATCGGATTGACGGAGTCCGCGACGACCGTTCGGCCGAGACGCAGATTGTCCTCGGCTACCGCGTAGCCCACGCGATACCCCGTGTCGTCGAGGGAGCCGGTAATCGTGCCCGAGTCGCGCAGGGCTTGCTCGATCGAGTCGATCCGCAGATACACCGCGCCGAGCTGGCCAGCCAATTCCCGGGCGATCTCCGTCTTTCCGGTGGCTGGCAAGCCGGAAAACGCAATCAACATTGGCGGGCGCCCGCTGGCGGCGCATGGATTCGGTTCAGCCATAGTAGCGATGATACCCGCTCGCGCAGTTTGTGTCACGAAGGGGAACTCGATAGGATGGTTTCCGAACATGGCCGCCTTCGAGATGTCCAAATGGTACTTGGACTGCATTACCGGCTCGGGCGACGCGTCCATCGCGTACGCGGGCGTGGTCCAATGGGGACCCATCCGGCTGCACTATTCGAACCTGCTCGAGAGTACGGGCGGGTTGGTCGGAGTCAGACACTCGTTGCGTCCGCAAGACGAGCCAATCGTCGATCGCGGTTCGCTCCGCTGGCGGTCTCGCGCGCTCAAGACGGGCGGTGAGTGGCAAGCGGACTCTGCGGAGATTCGCGAGACGGTCTTCGCTTCCGAAACCGGCGCCGTGGAGTGGCATTGCCTGATGCCGCGCGCCCAGGCTCGCATTCACCACCGGACCGGCATCGGCTACGCGGAGCATCTCAGGATGACCATCGCTCCCTGGAAACTGCCCATCCGAACTCTCCGCTGGGGCCGCTTTGGGACGCCGTCCGAATGGATCGTCTGGATCGACTGGCTGGGCGAGTTCACGCGCCGCATCGTTTACCGGAATGGCCAGCTAGCCCCCACCTGCCCGATCGAGGACGGCCAGATCGAGTTCCACGACGGCGCGCGCCTCATTCTCGACCGCTCCCTGGTTCTGCGCCAAGGCCCGCTTGGCTCGACGGCGCTATCCGTCATTCCGGGAATTCGGGAAACTTTTCCCGCCCATATGCTTCAGGTGAACGAGACTAAGTGGAGAAGCCAGGGGCGGCTGGAGCGCCCGGGAGGTTCGACTGTCGAAGGCTGGGCCATCCACGAAAGGGTGGATTGGCCGCAATGACGGTTCGTAAGATCCTTTACGGCGCCCTGTTCGTCGCCCTGCTGCCCGGCCTTTTGATCTGGTGGGCCGCCAGCGCGCGACCGAATGTCTGGCTGCCCGCCTGCTCCAACCCGGTGCTTGGTTTTGCGATTGCCTCCGGCGGCCTCGCCCTGATGCTCGCGGCGATGTGGGAATTATGGCGCCTGGGCGGCGGACTTCCGATGAATGCTTTCCCTCCGGCGAGACTGGTTACTCGGGGGACCTTTCACTGGTTTCCTCATCCCATCTATACCGGCTTCGTCGCGATGTGCGCGGGTGTTTCGACGATAGCCGCATCGGCCGCCGGCCTGTGGCTGGTTACTCCAACAGTTCTTCTGGCCTGCACCGGTCTGGTGCTCGGTTACGAACGTGTGGATTTGAATCGGCGCTTTGGCGACACTTTGCACCTGCTGCCGGCCGATGATACGACGCCTCCCTCGAGTGGGGACCGGGTCCGGTTCTTACTCGTGGTTGTGGTTCCCTGGATAGCGCTCTACGAATTCACGGTCCACATGGGTGTTCCGGGGTTTGCGTTCCGCCTGCCGTTCGAAGACCATTTGCCTATTTACCCCTGGACGGTTCTTATCTACCAAAGCTGTTACGTCACGGTGGCCTTGGCGCCTTGGTGCGCGCGAACCCAGCGCGATCTGCGCCGGCTCATGATCTCGGCCTGGGTGGCGACCGCGGTTGTCTTCCCCATTTACTGGATCGTCCCCTCCAGCGCTCCGCGTCTGGCGGTGGCCGATAATACCTGGCTTGCCCGCCTGCTCGATCTGGAGCGCACCGCCTATCCGCCCGCCGCCGCGTTTCCCTCTTTCCACGTTCTCTGGGCCATCTTCGTGGCGCGTCTGTATCCGTCGCGCTGGCTGGGCGCCGCGTACGCCGGGGCGGTGGCCGTAAGTTGCATCACGACACGGATGCACTACATCGCCGACGTGATTCTGGCCCTGGCCATGGCGCCCTTCCTTCTTCAGCCGCAGCGTGTGTGGAAGCAGTTACTGCGGCTCACGGAATGGTTGGCCAATTCCTGGCACGAGTGGCGCTGGGGCCCCGTCCGGATCGTCAACCACGGCCTATACGCCGCCGCCGCGGCTTTCGTTCAGGTCGCGATCGTGACCGCCGCGCTGGGGCCCGGCCGGGAGTGGAAGGTCCTGATCACCGCACTGGCGGGTTTGGTGGGCGCTGGAGTGTGGGCGCAGTGCGTCGAGGGTTCTTCGCTGCTTCGGCGCCCCTTTGGCTTCTATGGCGGACTGATTGGCGTGGGTCTGGCCTGCCTGTGTTTTGACGAGCGCTGGATTCTGCTCGGCGCCCATTGCCTCGCCGCTCCCTGGATGCAGGCGGTCGGACGCCTGCGTTGTCTGGTGAACGGTTGCTGCCATGGCGCGCCCGCTCCAACCGGCGCCGCCATCCGGGTTACTCATGCGCGCTCTCGTGTTACCCGGCTGGCGGGAGTTACTGGCGTGGGAATTCATCCTACGCAGCTATACTCGATTTTGGGTAATATCTTTGTCGGTCTGGTGCTCCTTCGCCTCTGGTGCGCGGGTTGCCCGCTGTCGCTGATCTGCGGCTTGTACGCCATCGGGAACGGAATTGCACGCTTCGTCGAGGAAGCCTATCGAGGGGAACCGCAAACCGCGGTGATCCGGGGCCTGCACCTGTACCAGTGGATGGCCGTAGGATGCGTGATCGTGGGGGCGCTCCTGACTACGCTGCCGTGGCCTGGAGCGCCAGCGCTGGCCTTGTCGGGTCGGGGCGCGCTCTGGGCCCTGGCCTTCGCTCCCGTCTGCGGAGCCGCGCTGGGTGTTGATTTTCCCGAAACCAACCGGCCCCTGGCCCGGTTGGCGTAGTCAGAACAGAAACGGCACAAAGCGCCGCGTGCGCTGCATGTAAGCGGCGTAGTCCGCGCCGAAGCTCGCGAGGTTCTCCTTTTCCTCGGCGACCGCGGTGGCGACGAAAAAGCTGGTCCCGGCGAGTGTGAGCAGGATGCCGGCGATCGCGAACGGGTCCTTCAGCCAGGCGCACCACAGAAGCGCCAGCAAGGACGAGTAAAGCGGATGGCGGATGAACCGATACACGCCCACGGTGACCAGCGCGGTGGTGTTCTCAAAACCGGCGTTCGCGCCCCGCGCCGCTGCGGCCGAGGGCCGGCCAATCGCTTTCAGCAGCCGAAATCCCTCTATAGCGAGTGCGATGGAGGCAGCGCCGAGGGAATAGGAGAGCAGTTGGCGGACCGAGAGCGGATCGCGAAACCACACCCGCAGGTTCGCCAGGATCAGCGCCCATAGCAGCTCGAAGGCGAAGAAACGATAGAAGCCATGAAGACGTAAGTCGCCGAGCGACCGCCATGACAGCTTCAGAATGGCGGCGGATCCCGCGAGAAAAAGCACAAGTTGCAACATGGCGTTCGCCGGTTATCGGTTCAGTCCCGGGCAGTGCGACAATGTCCTATAGCCATGGACGATTTTCCCGAATTCATGAAGCATCCCACAAACAGAATCCGGAAGTCCAATCAAGCGACTCCCGGCGTCGAGGGTTACGTCTTCGGGCTCTGCACAACAATTTGACGGGAGGCCCATTTTACGCGGCTTTCTGCAAGACGACGAATTCGGTCTTGGTCGCGGCCATGCGCTGCGCCTTCAGCAGCAGGTAACGAAGGTTCTTGTATCCGCGGCCGCGTCGCAGCAGCGCCTTGATGTTGCCGTTGACCGCTTCCACCACTCCCAGCCGAACCTTCGTCCGACAGTAGTTGAGGATTC
>JBKQQG010000022.1:0-42093 GCA_052144455.1 Bryobacteraceae bacterium | reverse complement strand
ACGGCCGACGCTGCCGGTTGTGGTTCCAGACGCGGCCGGGGAGTTACAACGCGGCCAGTTTGATTGGGTTTCTGAAGGATCTCAAGAAGCATCTGGGCGGGCACAAAGCCATCCTGGTCTGGGACGGGTTCCTGCCCGATGAACAGTACGAGAAGCTGCGGGACGCCCTCCCCGACTGCCTGAAGCCGCTGTTCGAGACAGGCTACTTCACCGGCGTGCGCCTCGGCAAACTCCTGGCGCTCCGTTGGAACCAAGTCGATTGGGAACAGAGCTTCATCACGCTGAATGCGGACGAGACCAAGAGCGGTCACTCGCGGGCAGTGCCGATAATCGATGGGGATATGCGCTCCTGGCTCGTGTGGGCTTGGGATCATGCCCAGGGCGCCGGCACGCCTCACGTTTTCCACAATTGAGGCGAGCCGATCAGAGAATTCCGGGGCGCGTGCAAGAGCGCATGAAAGTCGGCGGGCGTGCCGGACCTGAACAAAACAGGCCATCCGCGATCACCGAGGCGAGATGCTGTGTGGGGAACGGGTCCTTCCGCAGCCGCGAACCGTTCTTTGGTCGGCTGCAAGCGTCCCGCCAGGATCGCCGCCTCATTGACCCGGCCGTTGGAACGGAATCGATATGCCGCTTTGGTGTTGGTCCAATCCCGGCCAACCAGAGGGATCGTCTGCCCGAGCCGACGGGCCAACTGCCCAGCGAACCTTCGGAACCGTCGCCCCAGCCGCGGGTCACACGACCGGCAGCCGGCCAGTTCCTTGCCGAGAGCCTCAGCTCCCCCGCCGGGTGGGAAAGCGCCTTGTCCCTTAACAGCCTTCTGAAACAATTCTAGCCATTCATGTTTTGGCACCTTGACGGCTCATTCCACACCCTCTCGGCGCCGCTCCTTCCGGAAAACCACCGATGCCCCGCTCAACTTGTGGGTAATTGAAAGCCGATGAACAGGTTGGCCGCTTCGATATCGTCCGACTGCCCAACTACTTTGAGTTCGTAGGACAGCCGCCCGGCTCTTGGGCTGAAGATCGGGAACCTATAACCTGCGCCCGCATGTTCCCGGCGGACGCGCAGAACGGCCTGAGAGGGCGTTGTGACGTTCTGAAACCGTCCCGCCGCCACGCCGGGGCACTGCCGTGGCTTCTCCGCTTCCCACCTTTCGTGGGCACTCGGGCTTAGGCCGGTGGGCTCTTGCACCTTCCAGGAACCACACTCCCGTTTCAAACGATTCTGTATTACAGCGGGTAGAGCTTCCGCTCCGCACACAGCAGGTCCCGCGCCCGGCTTTCCGCGACCCAGCGTTCCGTGCTGGGCGAAGGCCGAAACTGGAAAAAGCGAGAACGCCAGCCCGACACCTGCCCATAGAGGCTTCACTGAGCTTCACTCCTCCGCCAGATGGTCGTTTTCTCATAAACGGCCGCGCGGGTCCGGCGACCTGGGCGCTTCGCGGGACGGCCCCATGGAACAGATGGCGAGCAGCGCCCAGTTTCGTCCTGCCGGGAATCCAGACTGACGGAGCGGGCCCGGCCAACTCGACCCCGTCCGGCTGTCGCGGAGCGGGATGCTTACGCCGCCATGAGCGCTCCAAACCGTCCTGGACGGTGACGCGCAGATTTAACAAGGGACGGACGGGGGGCAGGGAACCCCCGCATTGGTTCAATCCTCTTACTCCCCCACTGGCATGAGTCTCAAAATGCCGGCCCGTGTAAGGGTTACGTTCGCGAGTGTAAGAACAACATACAGGCGTGTTTTTGGGCGGCGGACGACGCCTTGTTTCCCGCAATTCCAACCCGCCCTGGATCGTTGGCCAGTCAACTGCATTACTCGGCGCTTGCGACAACAGGAGCCGAAGGTCGGAAGCCGAACGTACCCTCCGTTGCGGGGGGCCGAAATCGCCGTGAATGCACCGCATCTCCGGGCATGCACCAGGTTCATAGGTATTCCATATCGTTTTCACCTATTGATCTTTCCGAATAGCCGGCTTAGACTGAATCGATTCGGCGATCCTTACGGCAAGATACTGGAGTAGCTTTCTTCATGTTGCACCGTCATAGCGCACGGAAACGGGCTCAGGGCTCTCTAGGCTGTGTATCCCACGCCCCTTTATCAGTTCTCCCGCTCCGTTTGTCCCTCGCGGAATTCGGCGGCGGAGATCCCGGCTGGCTTCGGTAGCTCTGTAACTGGGTACGGCATGGGAGACGGCTGTTGAAGTAAGGATACGGAGTTTACAATGCTAATGTCTGAACAAATGAACCAACATCTCCGAGTGGGCAATCCTCACTTAGCGCAGTACCTTCGCTTCACGGGTACCTGGAGCGGCCTGACGGCCATCCTGGCGGCTTCCGTATTTCTCTTCCTCACGCCGTTCGCCTGCGCGCAGAGCGGGCCGGTGGTCTGGGTAGCGCCCAGCCTTCAGCGAGTCGGGCAAACCGATGCGCCCGGCAACTCGACGCTGGCCCAGATCTACGCGGCGAAGAGGCAATCCGTGTCATTTCAAATCGTCGTGAGCGCCGCTGGAGCCGGCCTCACCAACGTGAATGTCAGCGTATCGGATCTGACGGGCCCCGGCGGGCAAACGATCCCGCACACGGATCTGGCTCTCTTCCGCGAGCAGTACATGGACGTCGCCACTAGCAGCCCGAATTGGGGCGGCTCCAACCAGCCGCTCCCGCCGGGTTGGTACGCGGACGGCCTGATCCCATTCGCCGACCCTGGAACCGGACTGCCCATTACCGGCGCCTCGCTCGAGGCTGTGCCCTTCAGCGTGAGCGTTTCGCAGAACCAGCCTATTTGGGTGGACGTCAATGTGCCGTCCACGGCCGCGGCGGGTTACTACACTGGCACGTTCACGGTCTCGAGCACGCAGGGAAGCGCTACGGGAACGATCGGCCTGACGGTGTGGAACTTCACCCTGCCCCTCAAGCCGACCATGAAGTCCAGTTTCCTCTACTGGACAGCGAGCAGCGATGCCGCGATCGAGGAACTGCTCCGTAATCGCCTCAACCCCGAGAGAACCCCCGCCGCCAGCCAGCTCTCGATGATGAACAACTATGGGCTGACCACGCAAGAGACGGGATTCTGGAGCGGCGCCGATATCGGGAATTGCACCATGTCGGCCGCGCCTACAGTAAGCCAGTTCCAAGCCGCGGCCGCGGCCCAGCAGCCGGGCTTGTTTCTCTACAACTACACGGCCGACGAGATCAACGCGTGCACTAACCTTTACACAACCATGCAGCAGTGGGCGTACAACATGCATCAGGCAGGAATCGATAACCTGGTGACCATGGCGCCGGTTCCCGCACTGTATTCCGACGGCTCGAGCAGCGGACGATCGGCGGTGGATATCTGGGTCATGCTTCCGGTGACCTACAACGGGGCGGTCAGCAACGTAAACTACGTCCTGGCGAAGGGCGACCAAGCCTGGTCTTACAACTGCCTGGTGCAGGACGCTTACTCGCCGAAATGGATGATCGATTTCGCGCCGATCAATTTCAGAATCCAGCCTGGCTTTATCAATCAGAGCTTGGGGCTGTCGGGTTTGCTCTACTGGCGGGTTGACGATTGGTCCAGCAGTCCGTGGACCAACCCCTACGCTCCCGGCTTTTCGAACTATCCGGGCGAGGCAATTCTGGTATATCCGGGCTCCACGGTAGGAATCGCGGGCGTGGCGCCGTCAATGCGATTGAAGTGGCTTCGCGATGGGGTCAACGACTACGAATACATCGACTTGCTCAAGAAGGCCGGCCAAGGCGCCTGGGCTTTATCGGTGGCGAACAGCGTCGGCGCCAACTGGTCCTCCTGGACCCGGGACATCAACGCCCTCGAGAATGCACGGTTGCAACTCGGAGAGAAGCTCGACCAGCTTGGAGGGGGCGGTTCCGCCCCTGTCGCGCCCTCTAATCCGGCGCCCGCTACCGGCGCTACAGGCGTGACCCTTTCGCCCACGCTCTCCTGGACTGCGGCCAGCGGAGCGACCAGCTATAACGTGTACTTTGGGACCACCGCATCTCCCGGTCTGGCTGGCAATACTACCGGTACAAGTTACAGTCCGGGGACGCTCAGCGCTAACACGACCTACTACTGGAGCGTGGTGGCCGTGAACTCCTCCGGTTCCACTTCGTCCGCAACCTGGTCGTTCACGACGCAGGTAGCGGTACCGGGAACGCCGGCGAATCCGTCTCCCACAAACGGCGCTACCGGGGTGTCCCTGACACCGGCGCTCACGTGGTCCGCCGCGAGCGGCGCTGCATCCTATAACGTCTACTTCGGGACGACCTCGTCTTGCGCCCAGGTCGGCAGTACCACGGGCACAAGTTACAGCCCGGGGACGCTCAGCGCTAACACTACTTACTACTGGCGCGTGGTGGCCGTGAACGCAGCCGGTTCCACGTCGTCGGCCACCTGGTCGTTCACGACGCAGGTAGCGGTGCCGGGAACGCCCGCCAATCCGGCGCCCGCAAATGGCGCTACCGGGGTGTCCCCGACACCGGCGCTCACGTGGTCCGCCGCGAGCGGCGCTGCATCCTATAACGTCTACTTCGGGACGACCTCGTCTTGCGCCCAGGTCGGCAGCACCACGGGCACAAGTTACAGCCCGGGGACGCTCAGCGCTAACACTATTTACTACTGGCGCGTGGTGGCCGTGAACGCGGCCGGCTCCACTTCGTCGGCTACCTGGTCGTTCACGACGCAGGTAGCGGTTCCGGGGACGCCGGCGAATACGTCTCCCGCAAGCGGCGCTACCGGGGTGTCCCCGACGCCGGCGCTCACGTGGTCCGCCGCGAGCGGCGCTACATCCTATAACGTCTACTTCGGGACGACCTCGTCTTGCGCCCAGGTCGGCAGTACCACGGGCACGAGTTACAGCCCGGGGACGCTCAGCGCTAACACGATTTACTACTGGCGCGTAGTGGCCGTGAACGCGGCCGGTTCCACTTCGTCCGCCACCTGGTCGTTCACGACGCAGGTAGCGGTGCCGGGAACGCCGGCGAGTCCGTCTCCCGCAAGCGCCGCTACCGGGGTGTCCCTGACACCCGCGCTCACGTGGTCCGCCGCGAGCGGCGCTACATCCTATAACGTCTACTTCGGGACGACCTCGTCTTGCGCCCAGGTCGGCAGTACCACGGGCACGAGTTACAGCCCGGGGACGCTCAGCGCCAGCACTGTTTATTACTGGCGCGTGGTGGCCGTGAACGCGGCCGGTTCCACTTCGTCGGCCACCTGGTCGTTCACCACCGCAGCGCCAGTGCCGGTCAATCCGGCTCCCATCCCGGTGTCCGTAACGCCGTCCTCGGGTTCCGGACTCGTCCAGGTTTTCACCTTCACCTACTCGGTCCCGAAAGGCCTGGAAAACGCCAACGTGCTAATCAACACGGCCGCCAGTGGGCAGTCCGCGTGCTGGTTCAACTACAGCCCCTCCGGCAACTCGCTCTCCCTGGCTGCCGACAACGCGGGGTCCTGGAGCTACGCGACCCTGGGGTCGACTGTGACGCTCCAGAACTCCCAGTGCTCCATCCAGGCCAGCACGGCCACCTACGCGACCTCCGCAAGCAATGGAACCTCCGGAGCCAACGTGACCCTGAAGCTGACTGTGATCTTCAAGACCGCCTTTGCCGGCCTGAAGAACATATATCTCCGCGCGCAAGATCTGACAGGCGCTATCGGCGGCTTTGTCCAGATGGGCTCGTGGACCATTCCTAATTGATTCGGGGCGGACCGGCCGGGGCGTTAACGCTTCGGCCGGCCCGCGATGTTACAAAACCGGCGCGCATCCTGGGGCCTTCCAGCGGTACAATAGGTACAAGGGGCTGGACAGGATGCGTGCCGTTTTTTCGAGGACATTTCTTACAGTTGGGATCGTCGGAGGGTTCTTGGCGCTGTGTCCAACCACCGCCGGCGATGGCCTGAGCGTTTGGGTTGTTCCGAGCCTGGTTCGGGTCTTGCCCGCAACTCCGCCGGGTTCGAATCCGGATGCCTCGTTGCAGGCCGCCCGCGGGGAGTACCAATCGTTTCAGATCGCCATACAGGCGCCGGCGGCCACCCAACTAACCAACGTCAACGTTTCGGTAACGGATCTGACGGGAGTTGGAAACCAAGCCATACCGAGCTCCAATCTCACACTGTACCGGGAACAGTACGTTCAGGTGACGACCGGCAGTTTGAACAGGGGAGGGGCCAATCAACCCGCCGGTCCGGGCACCTATCCGGACGGGCTGATTCCCTTCGTGGATCCCGATACCGGACAGCCCTTGAGCGGCGCTCCCCTGGTCGCGGCGCCGTTCAGCGTGAGTCCCGGCCAGGACCAGGTCATCTGGGTGGACGTCTATGTCCCACCGAATGCCGGGCGGGGCCTGTACCAGGGCGCCTACACGGTGACCTGCGATCAGGGGCGTTCCTCCGGGCAGATCCTTCTCAAGGTGTGGAACTTCGCGTTGCCGGTGAAGCCTTCAATGAAGTCCGCCTTCCTGATCTGGAGCTCGCCCGACACCCTGATCATCGAGGAACTGCTGCGCAACAAATTGGATCCTCTCCGGGCGCCGCCGGCACTGCAGGCGAGTCTGATCAACTCGTTCGGGCTGGCCTCGTCGGACCTGGGCTTCTGGAGCGGAGCCGATCTGACCAATTGCAGCATGAGTACGCCGCCATCTCCCGTGGCTGTTGGGCAAGCGCAAGCCGCTCAAGCTCCGGGCTTGTTCCTTTTCAATTACACGGCCGACGAGATCGGTAATTGCACCTCGCTCATCCCCGATTTGCAGCAATGGGCGCGCAATCTGCATGCCGCCGGCATCGACAACCTGGTCACCATGGCGCCGATTCCAGCCCTGATGGACGACGGCTCCGGGACGGGGCGTTCCGCGGTGGACCTCTGGGTGATGCTGCCCGTGGGCTACGACCAGGATGTTCCCAACGTGCTCAAGGTGCAGGCCAAGGGCGACCAAGCCTGGTCCTACAACACTCTGGTGCAGGATTCCTACTCGCCTAAGTGGGAGATCGACTTCGACCCCATCGATTATCGGATTCAACCCGGCTTCATCAGTGCGAGCCTGGGGTTGACCGGGCTGCTGTACTGGCGGGTGGATCTGTGGTCGCAGGACCCCTGGAACGTGGTGAACGTGGCGGGCTACATGCAGTACCCGGGCGAGGGGATGCTGGTCTATCCGGGCGCCAGCGTGGGCATCGCGGGCGTGGCCCCTTCGATGCGGCTCAAATGGCTCCGCGACGGTGTCCAGGATTACGAATACGTCGCACTGCTCAAGCAGGCCGGCCAGGGCACGTGGGCTTTGCAGGTGGCCGCGCAAGCCGGAGCCAGTTGGAGCAACTGGACCCGCGACCCGAATGTGCTGGAAGGCGTCCGCCAGCAGTTGGGAATGGCCCTGGATGGCGGGCCTGGGCCCCAGATTCAGGGCCTCAAGCCGCTGCCGGTTCCCGTCGCCGGTCCCCCGCAATGACGGCGCTTTCGCCGGGGCTGGCCAGAGCATTGACCAGCTTTCCGAGAGAGAACCGCTGGGCATAGAGCAGCGCGGCCCGCTCTCCCAGCACCGGCCGGGTTTGCAAGACCTCTTCCACCTTCGCCGTGAGCAACTCCGCGTCGGGGCCGGCCGCCAGCGCGACCGCTCCCGACTCCCGCCACACCGGCTCGGTCCACGGGCCGTCGTTGGTCACGATCAGGCAGCCCAGCGCCAGAGGCCCCATGGTCGAGGTGCGTTGCGTGGTCACTCCGTCCAGATAGGGCTCCACCACAACGTCGCACGCCGCCAGATGCTCCGCGGCCTGTTGGGCTGGCAGGTTGCCCGTAGCCATCAGTTGCGGCGCCAATTCCGGCCAGTCGGCGCGGCACCTTGCGGCGAAATCCTCGCTGCCCTGCCCGATCAGGACCAGCCGCCGCTTGGCCCGATCCCGCAACAGAGGCTCGACCATGGGATACAGCAGATCGGCCATGGCCGGCCGGTAGGAGCTGAAATGCCCGAGCAGCGTCTCGCCATCCTGGCCCAGCAGCCGCCGGCGCAGCTCGGCGACGCGGGCCTTCTCGACCCGAACCGGCAGGGTGCTCGGGACCGGCAGCCATTCCGTCGTCGGCTCTTTACCCGTCACTTCCCGGATGATGTGGGCCAGCTCGGGCGTGGCCACCATAACCCGGCTCGATTTGCGCAGCGTCAGATTGAGCATCCAGCGCGTCGCGGCCGCCAGCACCCGCGTCGAGCGCGAGGGATTGGACCCCGGGACGACGGCCGCCTCGAAGAACGTGGTCCAAACCTGGCCGCGCAGGGTTTGTAGCCACAGGCAGAGGGCCAGCGGCACCCCGCGAAACCTACGTTTCTGCATCCACGCCCGCGGCCCGAAGGCCTGCGGCACATAGAGCAGCAGCACTTGCCGTGGCTGGGGCACTTTACCAAGCTCCCGGCTCATCAGCGCCAGCGCCCGCAAGCCGAAATGCGCCGGGAACCGCCGCAGGGCGACTCCGGCGGGTGTGCTCCGGCCGGCATCCGGCCCCGCGCCGGCGAAGATCCACACCCGCTCCCCGCGCGCGGCCAGTTCCTCGGAGACCAGCACCGTGTAGTCCGCCAAACCCATTTCATCGGGCGGATATGCGCCCGTCACAATGATCCAGTTCATCCGTTCCTCCCGGCCATGGCTAATTCCGGCGCCGCTACCCCGTTGCGGGCCGAGCGCGCCGCTCCCAGAAAGGCCTGCACCCGCTTCAGCAGCAGGGTCTCCGGCCGCGCCTTGCGCAGCATTTCGATCGGCTTTCCCACCAGCGCGCTCACCAGCAGCCCCTCCAGCAGGGGATGGAACCGCACCACCACCTGGTGCGGCTCGACCTCGAATCCCATGCGCGTTTTGAAGTCGTGCAGGCCGTCCTGAACCAGGACGGTTTTCGGCCCGGCGCAGACCGCCTCCACCTCCGGCCTGCGCAGCGACCTCTCCAGGGTCGAGTACATCAGAGCATGATTCGGATGGTGCTCCAGCAACTGGCTCCTCGAGAACGCGTACGCAATGTTCCAGCACCCATCGTCCAGGCAGCCGAGTTGGTACGCGGCGAGCTGGCCGTCGACAAACGCTCCCGTCACCTCGATGGCCGGGACTTGCGACGCCGCGTCCACGAACACCGCCCAGCGCCTGGCATCGCCGAATTCGGGATTGTACCGTCCCTGCCGGTGCATGGTCTCCCGATTGCACTCTAAGCCCTGCGAGAGCATCTCGTCGGGCGAGACGCGGCGCACTTCGCAGCGCGCCAGGCCTCCCTTCACGGCGGATCGGAAGCCGCGCGCCACGTTCTTGATCGAATAGTTCCGGTCCCGGCACATGTACAATCCCGCCGGCAGCCCCGGCTCCTCGCGCGACGGGTAGCGCAACGCGAACATGTTCTCGGCGCGCAGCAAGGCGGCCAGAGCCTCCGGCTGCGCCTCCGGGAAAACATGGTCCGGGACGTTCATGAGCCAGCGCGCCCGGGTTCCCGAAGACACCCAGCACGTTCTGCCCACCGCGGCCACGCTCCATCCTCTCAGTTGGAAAAAGCGCGCCAGATTCCTGCCCTTGCACCCTGCCAGCCCACTGTCGCTCACCGAGGTCTCCTCTTTCGCCTCACCCGCAACTCAAAGCTCGGATTTCACGTAACTCGGCCCCGAGGTGCGCTGCTTCCCCGCGCGCTCGCTGGCCGCCACCCGGTCGTATACCGCCAGATTCTGCTCCACCATGCGCTCCATCGAGAAGCGGCGCTCCGCAGAAAGCCGCGCACCGACGGCCAGCCTTTCCGCTAGCGCCCGATCCGTAAGCAGCCTCAGCAGCGCGGCGGCGAACGCGCCGGCGTCGGCGGGTGGAACCAGTAATCCGGTTTCGAGGTTGTCGATCACCTCCCGGTTGCCGTCGATGTCGGTGGCCACGATCGGTTTGCCCGCGGCCAGCGCCTCGATCAGAGAAATGGAGAGGCCCTCCCACAGCGACGGCAGCGCAAAAACGTCGAAAGCCGTCAGCAACTCCAGAATGTCGCGCCGGAAGCCCAGGAACTGCACGCGCTCCGCGACCCCGCATTGCGTGGCCTCGTCTTTCAGCTCACGCTCGAGCGGGCCATCGCCGGCCAGCACCAGGCGCGCGTTGGGAACCGCCGCCAGCACTTGCGGCATGGCGCGAATCAGATGCACGAAACCTTTTTGCGGCGCCAGGCGGCCGATCGCTCCGATCAGCAACTCCGAATCCTGGAATCCCAGTCGCCGCCGCGCACTCAGCCGGTCCACGCTCTTGTAGGGGCGCAGATCGATCCCGTTGTGCACCGTGCAGGTCCGCGCAGGTTCCACCACACCCAATTGGACGGCCATCGTCCGCTGCTGGTCGTTGACCGATATGATGTAGTCGCCCGCCCGCGCGGCCAGCCGTTCCAATCTCACGAAGAACTTGTGCGTCAGCGGGCTCAGCACCTTGTTGAACGCAAACCCATGCGCATGGTGCACTATGTGCGGCACACCCGCCAACCGCGCCGCCAGGCGGCCCAGGAAACCGCCTTTGGAAGTGTGCGTGGTGACCAGGTCGAACCGCTCCTTGAGGCACAGGCCGGCCAGGTACAGGAACGGGACGGCGTCCAGCGGGCTGATGGGGCGGAACCAGAGTGGAAGACGCACCACTTTCGCGCCCGCTTCCTCGAACCGTCGCGCGTTCTCTCCGTCGCTGCAGGCCACCCAAACCTCGTCCCCGCGCGCCATAAGGCCGCGTGTGATCGACATCACCACTACCGAACCGCCGCCCCAGGCGCCTCCGCCAAGAACTTCGAGTATCTTCATAGATCGTTCATCCTTGCGTCATCACCCCCGCCGGCAAAGCGCCCCTCAGCGCTCCGGCATCGATCCCGACCAGCCCCGCCAGCGGTGGCGTCGCGGCGCAGTCGAGTTCCAGCAACGAATACTGGTCGTGCTTCTCAATCTCGACGAATCCAACCTCCAGAAAGGCATCCAGCATGACCCGATTCCGGGCGGTCTTCACGTAGCGCGCGCCGATCTTCCCGTACCCGGCGGCCCGCGCCTCCCGGACCAGCCAGCCGAACCACGCGTTCTCGACCTTCTTCTGCGCCACGCGGCAAGACATCACGAAATCCACCAGATGGAGCCGGTCGTTTTGCCGCTTCAGCGAAGCGAAGCCCACCAGGCCGTATTCCCCGAAGCGGTCGCGGCACGAGGTGCAGACGCAAATCGTATTCCCATCGCCCAGCAGCCGGTCGAACTCCTGGCGGGTGTAGCGATGCGTCGTGAGGTTCAACTGATTGGTGCGCTGCAACACCTCGAGACTGCGCTCGACGTGCGCGGCCTGGGACGGCGCGAACAGCCGCGCCTCCATGTGGCAGCTCCGGAGAAACGCTTCGTAATCGCCCTGGTAGCCCGCGGCGGCCTGTTTCCGGCCCGACTCCGCCACGTAGAACGAGCGCCGTTGCCGGGTTTCCTCGGTCACGGCCACATCGAACTCCGGCCTCTCGAGCAGCCCGGCGACATCCGTATCGGCGTAGACCCGCATCTGCGGCAACTGGCTCGCGACCTCCGCCCGCTCGAAGGCGGAATCGTCCACCAACGCGAAGGCATCCGCTCCCAGATTCAGTTCCTGGACGATGCGCCGGATGTTCGCGCTCTTGGGCTGCCAGTTGATGGCGGGATAGAGAAGGAGATCGGAAACGCCCAGCCGATCGAGAACCCGCCAGGCGTCGTCGTGATCGTTCTTGCTGGCGACGCTCTGCAGGATGCCCCGGGCGTCCAGGGCCAGCATGGTTTCGCGCACTCCGGGACGCAGCGAGATCCGCTCCGGCTCCTGCTCGCCCAGGACCCCGTCCCAGACGGTGTTGTCCAAGTCCCACACCACGCATTTCACTTTCGGCGCGGGATGGGCCGGTTTCGCACTCGAGGCTTGGCCGCGCTGGCGAACGCCCGCGTAGCGTACGAAATCCAGCCACGTGAAGACCACATGCGCCAAGGCGTCGTTCTCCGGATACACGCGCACCACGCCCGGCCGCCCGTAGAGGTCGATGTGCATCGACTCCACCGGGATGCGGTGTATCGTTCTGCCCGGTTCCAGGAGAACGGATGCCCGGAACCTCGGCCCGTCCTGCTGGCACTCAATCACCAGACGAACCGGCTCCGGCTGCAGATTCCACACTTCGATCGCGAACTCGTCGAAAGCCACCCGCCGGCGGCGCGTGCTGGCGGCGAGGAACTGCTCGCGCAGGACCCCGTAAGCCCGGCTCACTCGGTAGTTAGGGCTGATGCGGCCGAGGAGCGATGAGACCATCCCGGTGCATTTCAGCAGGGCGCGATCGGCGCCATCCAAGCGCCGCGCTTGCCTCGGCGTCACCGCGCCGAAGCCGAACGTCGATTCCAGAACGCCCCATCTTCGATAGTGGATCTCCGCGCCGTACGGGTACAGTCCGGCATACTGCGGGTTCGGGCAGATGCCATTCTTGAAGCGCGCACATCGGCGGTCGCGTCTCTGGGCGTAGAGAGGACACACCTTGTAGCAGTCCGGCTGTGCGCACTCCAGGCAGTGTTCCCGCCAGTGCAGCAGGTACACGGATTCCACCGCCCCGCTGTCCAGGAGCGAGACGTTCTCCGGCGCGTTGCGCGCGATCGGCTGCGTGTTCTCGGCCCAGTCCGTTTGCCACATAAGATCCTTACGCCGGCCGGCGGCCTGTCTCCTCCAGCGGCGCTCCCACGCCCGCCGTAGTGCGGCGCACGGGCCTGGCCGAAAGCCGGGCGGCGTCCAATACGGTTTGCATTTTCTCGAGCCGCTGATCTTGCGGCCGGATCCTCCGCAACAGGTCCACCGCTCCGCGTAGCGCTCCGTTGCGCAGAACCGGAACCAGGGCCGGATGAAACTGGAACGCGTTAGCGCCCTCGAAAACCTCGTAGCCGAACCTTACTTTGTACATGTGCAGTCCATCCACGCTCAGGAGCGACACCAATCCGTAGGAGACCGCTTCCAGCGCCGGATCTTCCGCCGCCATGGCCGTCACGGAGAACGTGAGCGCGTGGTTGGGGTTTTGCGGCAGATCTTCCGTCCGCGACATCTGGTGCAGGATGTTCAGCCAGCCGCCGTCGCGGCAGGCGATCACGTAAGCCGCCAGGCGGCCTTCCGAGAAAGCGCCGTAGGCCATGACGCCGCGCGAACGATAGACCGCCCCGGCCAGCCGTTCCCAGCTCCCGGCCTCCCCGAACTCCGCGTCGTAGCGTCCTTGCCGGGCCATGGTGTCCCGGTTGAGTTGAAGTCCCTGGCCGAGCAGCTCGCTCTGTTCCACCGGCCGCACCGTAAACTTCTCCATCCCGCGCCGCACTTGCGAGCGCAGCTTCTGGTGAATGCAATCCAGGCCGTACGGCTTGCGCCGGCAGACGTAGATCCCGCCGGCCAGTCCGGGTCGATCCAGGGAAAGGAACTTCACCCCCAGCGCGCGTTCGGCGACCAGCAAACGGCGGATCTCGGAGAATTCCGGGTCGCGCGGCGTCTGGTAAGGCAGGCTCAGAAAGAAGCGGTTTTCCACGCTGTGCCACAAGCACTCCGAGGTCTCCACGATGCGCCGGCCGCGGCGTTCCATGAACTCGGCGATATTCTGGCCGGGGCGGGGATCGGCTTCCCGGGCTCCGGGCGGCGCTTCGATCGGGCGCTCACCGGTCGTTTTTAACATGAGCCTGCCACGCAATCTCGGTAGAAAGAAACTCCCGAATCCAACCCTGGTCGCGGCATCGCAGATGCAGCACCGCCTGCAGGGTCAAAACAATCAGGCGCAAATCCGTGCGCCAGCTTCTTAGATGCAGGTACTTCACGTTGAGGGCCAGCTTTCCGGGCAGGACGGTCTCCTGGTAGTACGACTCGGGGTCCTCGGAGCCGGAAAGCGTCCGCTCCTCGTCCAGATGGGCCAGCGTGGCCAGGTCGGTGATGCCCGGCCGAACGGATAGCACTGCCTGCCACACCGGTTCCTCCAGGTTTACGTAACGCGGAACCTCCGGCCGCGGCCCGACCACGCTCATCTCGCCCGCCAGGAGGTTGAAGAGCTGCGGCAGTTCGTCCATCTTGGATGCTCGCAGCAGGCGCCCGAACCTCGTGATTCTGTGGTCGCCCGCGGCGGTCACCAGGGGTCCGTCCTGCCCAGGTTTCTCCGGCTTCATGGTCCGGAATTTCCAAATGCGGAAGAGCTTCCCCCCCAAACCCATGCGGGTCTGCCGGAAGAACACCGGCCAGCCATCGAAAATCAGAATCAGGACGGCCACCAGCAGGAGCGCCGGCCACAACACGAGCAGGCCCACTGCCGCGCACACCACGTCGAAGCAACGTCCGCACCCCGACGCCCGGACTGCAGTGCCGGGGATCGGGCCGGGATGGTCCGAAACTGATGGCCAGGAGTGCATATCGGCTCAAGTCCTCGCTCAGCGCGGGTTGGGCTGCTATCTCGCGCTGGTCTGCGCTAGAACCTGGAAATGCCGCGAAAAGGCGGCCATGACGTAGGTATCCACCTCGCTCGAATTCTTGAGGCGGCCCGCCGAAGTCTGGAGAAAGCACAGGTTGCTGTACAGCTTGAGCTTGTAGTCCTCGATCACCCCGCGCTCGAAGGCGCTCCTCAGCTCGCGGATGCCATCCTCCAGGTCGTGGCTGGTCTGGAATCCCGTCAACCGCTGAATCTTGTCGAACGAGACCCGGTAGTTCCGCCGGTCGTTGTTGTCCACATATTCCACGCTGGTCTGAGGGAAGATCTCCCGGATCTTGTCCGCCACCTGGCTCAGGGTGTAATTCATCCGCGAGTCGCCCAGGTTGAACACCTGCCCGCCCACCACCGAGATCGGCGTGTCCAGAAGCGTGACGATCCCCTCCGCCACGTCGCGCACGTGGATGAACGGCCGCCACTGTTCTCCGTTGTAGATCGTGATGACGCCTTCTTGGTAGGCTTTGGCGGTCAGCAGGTTCACTACCAGATCGAATCGCGGGCGGTAGGAAAGGCCGAACACCGTCGCCAGCCGCAAAATGATGGGCTGGAAATCCTCCGAGGCGGCCTCCAGCAGCGCCTTCTCGGATTGCACCTTGGTTTGCGCGTAGAGCGAGATCGGATTCACCTCGGAGGTCTCATCCGTGGGTTCCTCCGACGCGCCATAGACGCTGCAACTGGAAGCGAAAACCAGCCGGCGGACTTTGGCGCCCTTAGCCACCTCGATCAGCATCCGCGTGGCGGCGTAGTTGGTTTCCAGCGCCGCCTGCCGGTCCTGTTCGCAAGCCGGATCGCCCACGATGGCCGCCAGCAGGACGATTGTGTCCACCCCGTCCACGGCTCTCACTACGCTCTTGATGTTCCGGCAATCCCCGAACAGCACTTCCAGGTTGGGATGTCCAAACAGGTCTCTCAATGCTCCGTTTCCATAGACCAGGCTGTCCAGGACGCGCACCTTGCGGCCCGATGCAATCAGCCGCCGCACCAGCACCGATCCGATGTAGCCCGCTCCTCCGATCACCAGCACGGGGGCCTCCGGTGGTCCTTCGGCCATAATCAGCGAGCTGGGAAAGGAGTCCTCCACGAGCGGGGCGTCCACCCACAGCTTGAGGTAGCGCAGGCCCATGGCCCCGAAGCACGAAAGCGCCATGAAGACCATCGCCGTCCCGCCTTGCAGCACATCCAGCCGCCCGCCGAACCAGCACACCAGGGCGTACAGAGCGCTCGCTAGCACGCAGGCGCGCAGAACCAGCAGGCTGCCCTGCCTCGGCCGCCGCAGCCGGCTCACCGAGTAGCCGCCGCTCAGGAAAAGCACCAGAGCGAGCACCCCCGAGAATGGCAGCAACGTCATGATGTACCAGCCGGGCACGCCGGCGCCCTGCATGTTCCGCGCATCCACGGCGCCGCTCTGGAGCCATACCAGCTTGACCAGCAGCGCCGTAATTGCGGCGCATTGGACGGCTATGAAATCCGCCAGTATTCCGGCCAGCACGCTTCGCCGGCTCGAGCCCGCCGTGAGCCGCGCCAGGTAGGAGCGGACCCATCTCTTACTACCCTTGATCTCCAAGGACTGCCCCGCCGCTTGGTAGTTATTCACTGCTATCCCCGACATGTCTTGTCTCCCTTACCCCTTGAATTGAATTCCCAGCTCGGCGCCGGTTCCCAGCCGGACGCCGCCCACGATCTCGAAACGCCGCTAACCGACGCGGTTCGATTCCACTAACTCGCGTGTCGCCTCGATGACGTCCCAGACGTCCGCCTGTGTCATCTTCGGATAGAGCGGGAGCGAAAGCAGCCCCGCGTACAACTCCTCGCAGCACGGAAACTGCTCGGGCCGGTATCCATAGGTCTCCCGATAGAAAGGATGCCGGTGCAGCGGGATGAAATGGACGCTCGCGCCGATTCTGGCTTTCTGCAGCCCCTTTATGAAGTCGGCCCGGTCGATCCGCAGCCGGCTCAGGTCCAGGCGCACCGCGAAAAGATGATAGGCGTGGTTGCGGTCGGGCCGCTCCTCGGGCAGAATCAGCTCCGGCAGGCCCTCGAACGCCTGACGGTACTGCCGTGCGATCTCCTGCCGCGTCGCGATGAACCGGTCCAGCCGCCGCAACTGATGCAGTCCCAGCGAGGCCTGCAAGTCCGTCATGTTGTGCTTGAAGCCGGCCTCCACCACCTCGTAGTACCAGGACCCCTGCTCGGAATAGCGCTGCCACGCATCCCGGCTCATGCCGTGCAACGAAAGGACGCGCATGCGCGCGGCCAGCTCGTCGTCGTTGGTGGTGATGGTCCCGCCCTCGCCCGTCGTCATGTTCTTGGTGGCATAGAAGCTGAACGCGGTGGCGGCGCCGTGCGTTCCGATCTTGCGGCCGCGGTACTCGGTGCCGATCGCATGCGCAGCGTCCTCGATCACCGGGATGCCGAGCCGTCCGGCCAGCGACAGAATCTCGTCGAGATCGCAGGCCTGGCCGCCGTAATGCACCACCACGATGGCCTTCGTTCGCGGCGTAATCGCCCGCTCGATGGTCTCGACCGAGATCTGGAAATCCCTCCCCACGTCCACCAGGACGGGGGTCGCCCCCAGGTGCACCACCACGTTGGCGGTCGCGCAGAAAGTCAAGGTGGGCACGATCACCTCGTATCCCGGGCCCACGTCCTGCGCCGCCAGCGCGATCTGCAACGCCGCCGTGCAGGAATTGACCGCGATCGCGTGTTTGGCGCCCACGTAGGCCGCCAGCTCCGCTTCGAACTGCTTGGTCTTAGGCCCCGTGGTGATCCAGTTCGAGCGTAAGCTGTCCACCATCTCGGCGATCTCTTCCTCGCCGATCCACGGAAGACTGTACGGCAGAAAGGCGGTTCGTCCCGCCCGGGCAATGGAAGTTGCCATTTAGAGAAGCCTCCTGTAAGTCAGACTCATGCGTGCCATCCTGAACCCGCACTGCCCGTACAGCCGGCACGCCCCGGCGTTCTGCATTTGCGTGCCCACCTCGACGACGTTCGCCCCCTGCTGCCGGAACCAATCGAAGGAGCCCCGCAGGGTGGCGCTGGCGACGCCTTGGCCGCGCGCAAACTCCGCCGTGGCGACCAGGCCAATCACCCCGCTGGGGGGCTTCCCGCTCGGGCCGGGATCGCGCACCAGCTTGCAGGTGACGTAGCCCGCCACGCGGCCGCCCAGCGTAGTCACCATCACCGCGTCGGCCTCTTGGCCGCTGCACGAGCGGGTCACCCAGGCGTCATAGAGCCGGTCGGCCGCGCCCGGGGGCAGCGCCCGATCGATGTGGAAGCGGTCGCAGGTGTAGGACGAGCGGGCGATCTCGAGCAACTGCTCCAGGTCCCCCTCCTGGTACAGCCGCACCTCCAGGCTGCTGGAGACCGGCCGCCGCTCCGCCTGATCCAGGCGGATCGAGAACGTCACGATGCCGTCCAGAATGTCGAAGCCGCATCGGCCCAGCGCGTGGATCGTCGAGAGTTCGCCCGCAGCCACCCGCGCAGTCAGGTAACGAACCCCGCGCAAGCGGCATTCCTCGGTGACGATTCCCAGCAAGGCGGTCTTGCGCTCCAAAGCTTCCGCATAGCCGCCCGCCGAAACCAGCAGGTCCAGCCGCGCCGCGGGGATTCCAAGCTGCTCGCTGTCGAAGGCCAATCGCCTCCAGCTTGCCAGTCCAAGGATCTGGGAGCCTTGGCGCGTGACAGCGCCGAAGCTCTCTTCGCTCCCCAGTAATTCCAACTCCCGCTCCAGCGCGGCGTCGGACGCTACCCGCAGGGGCGGCGGTTCGTAGCCGTCCTCCTGGCGGGTTCGGAGCAGATCCGCAATCGACTGCCGGTCCTCCGAAAGATCAAATCGGGCTCGTGGCACTCAGACCTCCTGATTTGTTGCGGCGGGGCTGTTCACCCCTTCGCGTTTTAATATGTACGGAATTGTCTTGCACAAGATGACCAGGTCCAGCAGGAACGACTGCCGCTTGACATATTCGGCATCCAGAACCTTGCGGGTTTCCCAGGCAATGGCGTTGCGGCCGCTGATCTGCGCCAGTCCGGTGATCCCCGGCTTTACCGCCAGCTTCACCTTCTCGGCCTCCGTGTAGTACCGGATCTGGTCCACCTGGTCGGGACGCGGCCCCACCAGGCTCATGTCGCCGCGCAGCACGTTCCACAGTTGAGGCAATTCGTCCAGACTGGTGTGGCGCAAAAAGCGTCCCACGGGCGTGACCCGCGGGTCCCGATCGCTCGTGAAGGCCGAGCCATCGGAGTTGCGCCAGTCCGGAGCGCCCACCATCATGCTGCGGAACTTATACAGGGGGAACGGCCGGCCGTTCTTGCCCATCCGTTGGGCTTTGTAGATCACCGGTCCCCGGGAGGTTAGTAACACGGCCAGCGCGCAGGCGCAGCCCACCGGAAGAAGAACCAGCATCGATAAGCCGGACAGAATCACATCCAAAAGTCGCTTCATGAGGTAATAGAATCTCCGTTCCTCGTCAACCTCGGTCTGGAAGAGCCCGATCATGCTTGGTGTCTCCCGTAGGCCGCGGCCGCCGGCCTCCACATTCGCGCCCGCATTCGGCCGGCTGGCGCCCGCTGAATCGCCGCCGGTAGGTTCCTGGCGACGGAGGCCGCCGCTGCAATCAGGGCGAGACACAACCACCAGTGCCGCTGATAGAATCCCTCGATCCCCATGGAGAGCCCCAGCATCCCGCAGTGCGCCGCCAGCAGGCCGACGACATAGGGTTTGCCAACCTGAGCCGCCACCAGGTAGGTCTTGAATCCCGCCACGAAGAACCACCCGACGAAGCCGATGAAGACCCCCAGTCCCACTAGGCCGAAGTCGGCCAGAAACCACAGCGGCGTGTTGTGCACGATGAGACCCTCCGCCGCGCGAAACTCTCCCAGCCCCATTCCGAAGATGGGGTGCTTCTCGAACTGAATCAGGCTGTCGTTGATCAATCCCACCCTCTGCTGAATGGTGTCCGGCCGGTCCAGCATCCTTTTTGGCGAGAGCAGGCCGAGTCCGATCAGCACCACCAGCAAAGGCAAGCCCGCCGCCACAATTCCCAGCGTCTTGGCGGCCAGTTTCGGCTGAAAGACCAGATACAGGAGCCAGGCCGCTACCAGCGCCATCCAGGCGGACCGGGAGAACGTGAATACGATTCCCAGAGCCAGGGTCATGTTGCAGACCATTCGCAGCATACCCCGGGTGACCGCCGCCGAACCGGAGCCACCCACCAGGTTGAAGGCCAGGGCGACCACCAGGAGGCCGCCGTAGGCGTTGGGGTCGTACAGGAACCCGGACAGCCGCTCGTTGTCGTAATTGATGAAGGAGAATTGCATTTTCGCGACGTACGAGGCGAGCAGCGCCGCCAGCGCCACTACGTTTTGCAGCGTGACGCCCAGGACAAATACGCGCATCACCTGCCTGAGTTGCCCCCAGCTCTCGAGCTCCGAAGTGATCATGGCGTAGGCCGCAAACAGAGTCAGCAGCCCGAACCCCTTGTTGAGGTACTGATACGGCGTTACCGCGCCCTCGCGGAGCGCGCTTACCAGCAGACCCACGGCGAACAGAACCAGCAAGGCGAAGTGCCAGATTCTCCACGCCTCCGGGCGGAGTCTGATCCTCGAAGCGTTGAAGATCAGATACGCAAACAGGCAGGCGTCGGCAATACCCACCCTGGCGTCATGGATCACTGCATACTGGTACGGAAGCAGGGCAATATAACCCAGCAGCCAGAAGTTCACCGGGCGCTCTTCGGCGAGCGGCCTCGGAGTGGCAGCCGCCGCCGGGGCGATCAATACGATTTTGTCGGCGTGGGCCAGCACTAAGCCTCCAGACCTGGCGCGATACACGTTTCCGGTCGCGCTTGCCCGTATCGTGTTGCCTGTCGCGCCCGATGACTAAGCAGAACCCAGGTCAGGACGCCGGCTGCCATCAAAACATGCAGGGTCGAAGCGAACGCCGCGGCCATGGCCGCTCCGCGCATTCCAGCCACGGGAACCAGGAAATAGCACCCTGCGGCCAGGGTGAGTGCGGTGGTAGCGAACATCGGTACCTGAATCCTGAAATGCCGGGCCGCGGTGACCGCGGAACTGAGCAGCAGCGCCACGCAGGTGGCCGCGGCAGTGACCATGAGCCATGTGAACGCATCCGCGTGCTGGGCGTATCTCGGCGTGTACATCAGACCCAGCAGCGTCGCGCCGCCAAAATAAGCCACCAGGATCGCCGCCGCTCCCGGAACCGCGACGATCGCCAGCAGCTTCCCCACCAGTAAGCGGAACTGCGCGATCTGGCCGTTCGCGAAGTACCTGGCCAGCTTGGGCGCCGCCGACTGGCCCAGCGCTTCTCCAACCCCGGTCAGCGCCACCATGGCGTAAGCCATCGCCGAGAATACCCCCAGGTTTTCTTCCCCCATTTGATATTCCACGAAGTACCGCGGGATATTGGTGTTCAGCGCCACCAGCACCATGACGATCCCCAACGGCAGCGCCAGCTTGAATAGCGTCCAGCTCCTGACCGGCTCGGTGCGCGGTCTCAAGCCGTGCCTGCCGCCCGGCTGGGACCGTCCTCCCGCAGCGGCGTGAGCCGCTGCCACCATCCGGTGTCCCCACCGCAAGTCGTGCAGCGCCCAGACCACGGCCCATACGCCCATCATGGCCAGCGTGCCCCACAGAACGTTGCGAGTGAGATAGACCACCGCCGCCAGCGCCCCCGAGGCCAACAGTCCGCGCAGCATCATCGAGACCGCGATGCGTTTCAGGTCCTCGTGGTGCTGGAACAGACCGTAAAAGACGTCGCTCATGCACTCCACGGCTTTCGCCATCCCCACCGCCAGGACGATCGCCGCGGTGCCCGGCTGGAAGCGCCCGAAGAGCGCAATCAGCGCGATGACCAGCAGGCCCGCGGCCGTCGTGACGATCCGCAGGCCGAAGTATTCCGAGAAATGGTACTGCTCGCGCGCGTCGGTGGCCTGAACCGCCCTGAGTTGCAGGTTGGTGAAGGTGAGGATGGGAGCCGACACCGCCAGTCCCAGCGCGAATTTCCCCAGCATCAGCGGACTGACCAGCTTGGCCATCGCCACCAGAATGATCCACTGGCAGACTGAGTAAGTCGCATTCCCCACGAAGTACCACCAAAAGTTCGCGCTCAAGGAACGCGCCGTCGGAGCCGGCTCTGGATTCTGGTCCATGGGTCTGGTCGCTCCGCTTCTAACGGGCCGAGTAATACTTATGCATGTTGCGGTAGCCATATACGTCGTTGTCGGCGTCCGGACGCCAGTCGTTCAGCACCGTCCCGAGGATCGGAACCCCGTCCATCTGGAGGCGCTGCACGGCTGCCTGGGCGGTAGGCCAACTGGTCCGATTGGCGCGCAGCACCAGCACCACTCCATCGGTCGGCCGGGCGACGATTCTGGCGTCGGCGAACAGCAGGCTGGGCGGTGCGTCCACGATGACATGGTCGAAGGTGGTGCGGAGCCGGGCCAGAAGCTGCGCCATGCGATCGGTGTGGAGCAGCGAGCTCACACGATCTACCGTCGGGCCGGCGGTCAGCACGAACAGGTTCGGGATGTGCGTTTGCCGGATTAGCTCCTTCACTGCCGTGCCGTCCAGTGGCCGGTCGTCGCTCAAAAGCGTGCTCAGGCCGCGGTCGTTGTCCAGCGAGAAGACCCGGTGCAACTCCGGGCCGCGCAGGTCCGCATCCACCAGCAGCACGCAGCGGTCGATTTCCGCCAGTGCGGCGCCCAGATTGCTGACCACGGTGGTCTTGCCTTCCCCCGCCAGCGGGCTGGTGACCACAAAAACCCCCGGAGAGGCCGCGGCGCCGCCCGCGAAAAGCAGCGAAGTGAGAGTCGCGCGGAAGGACTCCGAAAACACCGACATCTTTTCGTCCCAGGCCACCAGCTCAAAGCCCCTGCGGTCCCCGTTCGAGCCGATCAGCTTGCGCGGTATGCTGCGGTTGGCCCCTGGGATCGCTCCCAGCTCCGGCAGGTTCAAGTACAGCTCCGCATCTCCGGGTGCACGCAGTTTGCGGTCCAACTGCGAGGCGGTCACCACGTAGGCGATGCCGCAGCTCAGGCCCACGAATAGCCCGATGCCGAGGTTCAACGGAACGTTCGGCTTAAAAGGGCGCGCGGGCGGCGCGGCGGTCGTCACCATGCGGATGTTCGAGGGCCGGATGGCGCTGGCGATGGCGGCCTCTTTGGCCTTCTGGACCATGGCTTCGTACAGTTGCCTGTTGACTTCGACCTCGCGCTTGAGGTTCTCGTACCGCTCGGTCTTGATCGACTGCGCGGAGACCAGCGCCGCCTGCTGCGAGTAGGTCTTGGTCAGCAACTGCTCCCGGGTCTGCGCGGCCTGATACTGCTCCTCCATCCGCTGGCGTGCCCGCCCCAGTTCGTCCTGCTGGGCGGCCTCCAGTTCGGCGATCTGCGCCTGCACGCGCGCCACCTTGTAGTTCTCCGGTTTGAGCACCGAGCTGAGCTCCGCCAGTTGCCGCCGCAGGTCCGTGAGCTTGATCTGATTCTCGTGCAGTACTCCGCTATCGGCGTTGGCGGCCTCGACGCCCGGCGGTCCATCCACCGCCGCCTGGTATACGGACTGCCTGGAAATACGGTCGGCTCGCGCCCTGGCCAGTTCCTCCTGTTCCAGGCGCAGGCCCTGTTCGCCCGCGCTCTCGTTGTTTCGGGTGATCAGCAATCCCTCCGATTGCGCGTACTTCTGCAAACGCTCTTCCGATTCCGACAGGTTGCGCTGCAGCTCGGTAAGCTGCGGATTCAGCCATTCTCCAATCTGCTTGGTGGCGTTCCACCGCGACTCCAGGTTCTGCTGGATCAGCGTCTTGGCCAGCGTGTTGGCCACTTCCGCGGCCAGCGCGGCATCTCGCGCCTCGTACTGAATCCTGATGATTCGCCCCTGTTTCGGCGTCTCCAGAAGCATGTGTTCCTTCAGGATCGCTACCGCGCTGCCCGCGTCCGGCCTGGCGCCCGCCGCGGACCCCATGCCCACCCAGCCCTTGGCCCGGGCCAGCATTCCCGGTTTAGGCTGGAACTCGGGCCGGCGATCGAGCTTCAGCTCCGTCGCCACGCGTTGCAGCAGAGATTCCTCCGTTAGCGCCGCCAGTTCCGTGTCCACCGTCCCTTCGAGCGAGCCCCCGGTCGTCGGGTTCTCGGTGGCATACACATCCTTCAGATTGAGGAAGTTCTCGTTCAGGCCCTCCACCTCCACCGAAGCCGTCGCCCGGTAAGTGGGGGGCTCGGTGAGACTCAGCGCCAACGCTGCCAGCACCCCCAGCAGCGTGATCGCCAACACCGGCAGCTTTCGTCTCTTGAAGGCGGGAACGTAATCGCCCAGCCGGTTCGCCTCGGCGACGCCCTGAGTGGGATAACCCTCCCCGCGGGTGATTGCGGCCGGGATGGGCTGCAACGCCGGCGGCCTGGGCCCTTCGGCCCCGGGCAGAAGCTGATATGGTTGGCTCATTAGACTCGACTCCCGGCTCAAGGACGAAAGATGACCACCCCCGTGGCCATCTGGATCATCGCTTCCAAGGTCCTGAAGACTGCCTTCTGGGCGACGTTCTCGGGGACTAACAGAACGTCGTTGGCCTTCAGGCTGACGTCCTCGCCCCGCCCCTCCATGATCCGTTTCAGGTCAATCGGCAACTCGGTGCGCTGTGAGCTGCCGGGCGCGGTTCGGAGGATCTTGGCGTTTTGCGGCTTGGCGTTCTTGCCCAGACCATTCGCCATCGCCAGCGCCTGCAAAACCGAGATGGTCTGCCGCTCCGCCAGAACAATCGTGCCGGGCTTCACGACCGCGCCGATCACGTAAGCCGTCTCGGCCGTGGGCACCGTGATCACGTCGTGCGGCTTGATCGCAATGTTGCACGCCGGATTGTCCCCTGCCAGCAAGCTCTTGAGGTTCACGTCCGCCACACTGTAGTCTCCGTCCCAGGCCCAGTGCGCGGAATCCAGCGGAATGGCGCCGTACCGCTTCTCGCGGGAAATCCGGACGTCGTAGCCCGCGTCCGGCCTTGTCCCTCCCGCCAGGGAGAGGAGTTCCGCCAGGTTCTTGCGGCCTTGCAACTGCACCGTTCCCGGCTTCACCACCGCGCCCAGTACGGTCACGGGCTGGCTCCCGAACTCCACAACCTCCACCGACACCTGCGGCTTCCACACCTGGTGTTCCAGCCGCTTAAGCAATTCCACGCGGAACTGCTCCACGGTCAGCCCCTTCGCTTCCACGCGCCCCACCACCGGAAGATCGACGCCGCCGTCGGAGCCGATCCGGAACGGCCGGTCGGGGATCTCCTCGACGCCCAGGGCCCAGATCTTGATCTGATCGTCCGGGCCGAGCACGTAGTCGGAGTCCACGCTGCCGCTGCTGGCGGGGGATTCCCGCGGGGGGTCGGCCAACGCCAGGCTGCACCCAGCCACCAGCGTCAGCAACCCAACCGCGCTAAGAATTCGCATGATGCCGGACATTTCACTCCCTTTCACTGCGTGCCTACGGCCCTGGCCAGGTCCGACGTTTCGAAACTCCGTTGCACCATCGCTCCGCCTGAGCATTTCGCCGCCGGGTCCGCTTCCAGCAGCGGGCAGACCCACTCCGACTCCACCTCGACGGACAGCGCGCGTTGCAGCAAGGTCACGTTCACCACCAAACGGTAGTGGCTGGTGGCCCGGCACACGATTCCCGGCACTCCTGAGAGTGGGCCCTCGCCGATCATTACCTTCTGGCCCGCTTTCAGATACGGCCAGGCCTCGGCTGGCAAACCGCTGGCGGCGATGGCCAGGACGCCCGCCATTTCCTGGGGATCCAAGGGGGCCGGAACCCCTCCAAAGCCCACCACGTGGAGCACCCCGGGCGCGGAAAGCACCGCCGTGCGGCGGCTGCGGTGAAAGCGGCAGAACACGTAGCCTGGGAAAAGGGGAAACTCGACGATTTTGTACCTGTCCGACCAGCGTCTCCGCAGCTTGCGGAGCGGCAGGCAGTACTCTAAGCCCCTGGCCGAGAAGGCTTGCGCCACGGTAAGCTCGCAATTGGATCTCACTCGTACCGCGAACCACTCGCGTAGTTCCGTGGAAGCATCCCGACCCAGCATGGATTCACTCCGCCCTTCTGAGGCACACCTGTACACTGCTACCCTTCGCACTCCTGGAAGAGGATTCCCCGCCCCTCATCATTTCGATTCGGCACGCCGGAAACCCGAAATTGGGCAAGCTTACGCCCTTTCAGTCCCGACTGCCCTATCCCAGCTACCGGGCATACAAACCCGGCCCCGCCCCGTTAGGGGTACAAGCTTATATTAATATACTTTAACCTGACCCGCGCCTCCCTGTCAACAGCCACTTGCGGTACTAGGAGTACTAAGACTCCAGGTGACCCAGGTTGGCGGACCAGTTGGCCCGGTTCATGTTTATCAGATGTGTGAACGCGGAAGCGGATGCAGAATTCCCCGGATGTCAGCCGCTGTATTTCACAGCCGGCGCCTCAAGTGCTGGGGCTACCCACCGTTCACCGACTCTTTAACCCCCCTTAATCTCCCTGTAACAAGGCCCCCCGAGAATCAAGCTGAGGATACTCAATGAGATTCGCACTCTGCCTGTTTGCACTACTCGTCCCCCTGTCCGCCCAGACCCTGGTCAACGGGGCCGGCGCCACGTTCCCTTACCCTATCTATTCCAAGTGGTTCGACGAATACCACAAGCTCCATCCCGATGCCCAGATCAACTACCAGTCCATCGGCTCGGGCGGCGGCATCCGCCAGCTCCAGGCCGGCACCGTGGATTTCGGCGCCACCGACCAGCCCATGAACGAAGAGCAGCTCGGCAAGTCCAGCATCAAGCCGCTGCATTTCCCGACGGTGATGGGCGCGGTGGTGGCCACCTACAATCTCCCCGGCGTGGAGGCCGAGCTGAACTTCACTCCCGAGGCCCTGGCCGGGATCTTCCTCGGCAAGATCAAGAAGTGGAACGATCCGCTGCTGGCGAAGGCCAACCCGGGCGTCCCCTTGCCTGCGGACGACATTCTGGTGGTACACCGCTCCGACGGCAGCGGGACCACTTTTATCTGGACCGACTACCTTTCCAAGACCAGCCCCGATTGGAAGACCCAGGTAGGATCCGGGACTTCGGTGAACTGGCCGGTGGGCCTGGGGGCAAAAGGCAATGAGGGCGTGGCTGGCATGGTGAAGCAGAGCCAGTATTCCCTGGGCTACGTCGAGTTGATCTACGCCATTCAGAACAAGATGGCCTACGGGCGGGTGCGCAACGCCGCGGGCCAGTTCATTCAGCCCGACCTGGCTTCGGTGACCGCGGCCGCCGCCGGCGCCGCCGCCAGCATGCCCGCCGATTTCCGCGTCTCCATCACCAACGCGCCCGGCAAAGGCGCCTATCCGATCTCCAGTTTCACCTGGCTGCTCATTCCCAGCCGAATTCAGGACGCCACCAAGAAGCTGATTCTTACCGATTTCCTGCGCTGGATGCTGGGACCGGGACAGAAGATGGCCGAGCCGCTGTCCTATGCGCCTCTGCCCAAGTCCGTCGTGGCGGCCGAGTTGAAGGCGATTTCTCTGATTCAGTAGCATGTCCAGCCCCGCCATGACCATCGAGCCGGTGCGCGGAGCCTCTCGATCTCGCGGTTTCCTGGGGCGTTTGCGCGCTGGCGACGATTTGGCCGCCGCCATCACGGCCACCTTCGCGGGCGGTATTCTGCTGCTTACGGCGCTGCTGGTCTTCGAGCTTTTTCAGAGCTCGGCTCTCACCAGGGACAAGTTCGGCTGGGCTTTCCTGTTTACCAGGATTTGGGATCCGGTAGCCGGCCAGTTTGGCGCGCTGCCGTTCCTCTACGGCACGCTGGCGACCTCGGCGCTAGCGCTGGCGATGGCCGTCCCGCTTGGACTCGGGGCGGCCATTTTTCTCGCCGAGCTGGCGCCGCCCCGCATTTCCGATGCGCTCACCTTCGTCATCGAATTGCTGGCCGCCGTGCCCAGCGTCATTTACGGTCTGCTGGGCGTCTTCGTTCTGGTACCCATCATGCGCGCGCTGGGTGCGCCGTACGGCGTAGGAGTCCTGACCGCTTCCGTCGTTCTGGCCATCATGATCCTGCCCTTCATTGTCTCGATCTCCCGCGAAGCTTTGCTTTCAGTGCCCCGCGAGCAGCGGGAGGCCGCACTGGCTCTGGGCGCCACCCGCTGGGAGTCCACCTGGCAGGTGGTGGTCCCCTTCGCCCGCCTGGGAATCGTCGGTTCGGTGTTCCTGGCGTTGGCCCGGGCCTTGGGCGAGACCATGGCGGTGACCATGGTCATCGGCAACGACCCCCGCATTCACGCATCCGTGCTGGCCCCCGGTTACTCCATCGCGGCCGTGATCGCCAACGAATTCACCGAGGCCACTTCCGACCTGCACCTCAGCGGGCTGATCGAGCTGGGGCTAGTGCTGTTCTTCCTCACCGTCCTGCTCAACGGCGTGGCCCGGCTGCTGATCCTTTCCACCACGCGGCGGGGGACGCAACATCCATGACCTGGCGCAAACTGGTCAACGGAATCATGTTCACCCTCACCGGCCTGTGCGCGCTGGCGACCGTTTCCGTGCTCTTCTTCATCCTGGGCTACCTGCTGTGGTACGGCAGCCGCTCGCTGAGCTGGAGTTTCCTCACGCATCTTCCCACCCCGGCCGGCGAGGCTGGCGGGGGCATGGCCAACGCCATTCTGGGTACGGGCAAGCTGCTCCTGCTCACCACGCTCATGGGAGTTCCCGCCGGGTTCCTGGCCGGAGTCTACCTGTCGGAATTTGGCCGGGGCAGTTTCCCGGCCGTGGTGCGCTACACCGCCGACCTGCTCAACGGCGTTCCCTCCATTGTTATCGGCATTTTCGCCTACGCGATCGTGGTCAAGCCCATGCGCCACTTCTCGGCGCTGGCGGGCGCGGTGGCCCTCAGCATCATGGTGATCCCCATCACCATGCGGACCACCGAGCAGTTCCTGCGCGCGGTGCCGCAGACGTTGCGCGAAGGCGCCTTGGCCCTGGGCGCGAGCCAATGGAAGACCGTGGCCAGCGTGGTGATTCCGGCAGGCTTTCGCGGTGTGCTTACCGGGACCATCCTGGGCGTGGCCCGCGTGGCCGGCGAAACTGCCCCTCTGCTGTTCACCAGTTTCAGCAATCAGTACTGGAGCTCGGGGTGGAACCAGCCCACGGCCTCCCTCCCCGTGATGATCTTCAATTACGCGATTTCGCCCTATGACGACTGGCACCGTCAGGCCTGGGCGGCCGGCCTGGTGCTGCTGGCGCTGATGCTCGCCGCCAATG
The DNA here is from genome assembly GCA_052144455.1 of Bryobacteraceae bacterium. Taxonomy (GTDB): domain Bacteria; phylum Acidobacteriota; class Terriglobia; order Bryobacterales; family Bryobacteraceae; genus Fen-330. The sequence continues at coordinate 13,374 of JBKQQG010000022.1, read as the reverse complement.
TCGCCGCGCGCCTGGTGCTGTCCCCCAAGGTGAACCAGAATGCCTGACAAGCTGCGCGTCTCCCATCTCAACTTCCACTACGGCGACAACCACGTGCTGCACGACGTCAATCTGGCCATCCCGCCCCGCCAGGTCACCGCGCTGATCGGCCCATCCGGCTGCGGAAAGTCGACTTTCCTACGCACCTTGAACCGCATGCACGAGACCGTGCGCCACGCCCGCGCCGTGGGCGAGCTGCTGCTGGACGGCGAAGACATGCTGGCCATGGACGTGGTCAGCCTGCGCCGCCGTGTCGGCATGGTGTTCCAGAAATCCAACCCCTTCCCCAAGTCCATCTTCGACAACGTGGCCTACGGGCTGCGCGTGAACGGCTGGCGCCGCCACCATACGCTCGCCGAGTCGGTCGAGCACAGCCTGCGCCGGGCGGCCCTTTGGGATGAGGTCAAAGACCAGCTCCACGATTCCGCCTATGCGCTTTCCGGCGGCCAGCAGCAGCGCCTGTGCATCGCCCGGGCGCTGGCCGTGGATCCCGAGGTTCTCCTGCTCGACGAACCCTGCTCCGCCCTGGACCCCATCGCCACCGCCAAGATCGAGGAGCTGATGTTCACGCTCAAGGATACCTGCACCCTGCTCATCGTGACCCACAACATGCAGCAGGCCGCCCGCGTCGCCGAGCACACCGGCTTCTTCCTGCTGGGAAAGCTGATCGAATTCGACCGCACCGAAGTCATTTTCAAGCGGCCGGCGCGCAGAGAGACCGAAGACTACATCACAGGAAGGTTCGGATAAATGCGCCACTTTCTGGCAGAGCTCGAAGAACTGCAACAGCGGCTGCTGGAGATGGGCGGCCTGGTCGAGTCGTCCATTTCGAACAGTGTGCTCGCGCTCTCCGAGCGGAGCGAAGCCCACGCCCTCCAGGTCTTGACCCGCGAAGCGCGCATCAACCAGATGGAGATCGAGATCGACGATTTCGCCGTGAGCCTGCTCGCGCTCCAGCAGCCCATGGCCCGCGACCTGCGCTTCCTGACCGCGGCCATCAAGATCAACAGCGATCTCGAGCGCATGGGCGACCTGGCCGTCAACATCGTCCAGCGCGCGCTCTCTTTGATGCGCCAGTCGCTGGTCAAGCCGCTGATCGACATCCCGCAGCTCGCCCGCCTGGCCGAGTCCATGGTCCACAAGAGCCTGGATGCTTTCGTGCGCCGCGACGCAGAACTTGCCCGCGAGGTCCTGCTTTCCGACGATGCGGTCGACGATCTGCGCGATGCTATCTACAGCGAGCTGGTCAGCTTCATGGAGCGCGATCCATCCACCGTTTCGCGGTCCCTCGACCTGATCTTCATCGCCCGCAACCTGGAGCGCATCGCCGACCACGCCACCAACATCGCCGAGGACGTCGTCTACTTAGTCCAGGGTATCGACGTCCGCCATCACGCGGAAACCTAACAGTCCTGACGCGCCACGAATCCAGCAGTTGCCGGACTGAGCTCGCTCCTACCTCGCGTAGCGCGTCGCGTTCTTGGCCGCCTGCCGCTCCAGCGCGAGCTGAATCAGCCGGTCGATCAGCTCGGAGTAGCCGATCCCCGTGGCCTCCCACATCTTGGGATACATGCTGATCGACGTGAACCCCGGAATCGTGTTGATCTCGTTGATGTAGATCGGGCCGGAGGAGCCTTCCATCAGAAAGTCCACCCGCGCCATGCCCTCGCAACTCACCGCGACGTAGCAGGCCACGGCCAGGCGGCGAATCTCCTCCAGGCGGGCCGGCGGAAGATCGGCGGGCAGCACGGTCCGGGCCTGGTTGAGCAGATACTTGTCCTCGTAGTCGTAGAACTCGCGCGAGGGCAGGATCTCGCAAGGCAGGCTGGCGCGCGGGCTGTCGTTGCCGAGCACGGAGCATTCGAACTCGCGCCCCAGAATGGCCCGCTCCACGATGATCTTGCGGTCGAACTGGGCGGCCGCCTGGAGCGCGCTCGCGAGCTGCGCGGCGTCGCGCGCCTTCGAGATGCCCACCGACGAGCCTAAATTGGCGGGCTTCACGAAGACCGGGTACCCGAAGGGGCTCTCGAAATCCAGGTCGCCGCGCCACAGCACCACGTAGTCCACCATGGGCAGCCCGCTCTGGCGGCACAGCCGCTTGGTGATTTCCTTGTCCATGGCCACCGAGGAACCCAGCACGCCCGCTCCAACGTACGGCAGATCGGCCAGCTCCAGCAGGCCCTGCACGGTGCCATCTTCCCCGAAGGTTCCATGCAGCACCGGGAAGACCACGTCGATGCCGGGGTTCGACCCTGGCTCCGGCTGTATGGCTCGCGGCTCCCACTTGCCCTGCGGGGTGATGAACAGGCGCACGATCTCGTATTTCTCCGGGTCCATGGCGGCCATGATGGCTTCCGCCGATCGGATCGAAATCTCGTGCTCGCCGCTTCTTCCGCCGTACAGGACGGCCACGCGCAGTTTCATAGGATCCTCTTTCCCATCGCCGAGAGCACCAATTCGACCGCCAGCGCCGCCGTGCGATTGGCATCGTCCAGGATGGGATTCACCTCCACCACTTCCATCGAGAGCATACGCCGGGTATCGCCGGCCATTTCCATGGCCAGGTGGGCTTCGCGGTAGTTGAGGCCGCCGCGCACGGGCGTGCCGACACCGGGAGCGATTTCGGGGTCCACCGAATCCATATCGAGCGACAGGTGGAAGCCGGCCGTGCCCGCGCACACGATCTCCAGGGCCTCGGCCATGACGGCGCGCATGCCGCGCTCGTCGATGTCGCGCATGGTGAAGGCGCGCACGCCGGAGTCCCGCACGTGCGGCTTCTCCAGCGCGTCCACGTCGCGGATGCCGGCGAGCGCGACGTTGGCCGCCTCGACCTTGGGCGCGAAGCCGCCCAGATGCGTGAGCCGGCGCGGGCCCAGGCCGATCGAGCAGGCCAGCGGCATGCCGTGCACGTTCCCGCTGGTCGAGGTCTCCGGCGTGTTCATGTCCGGGTGGGCGTCCACCCAGAGCACGCCCAGCCGCTGTCCGCTCCGGCGCAAGTGCCTGGCCATTCCGGCGAGCGTGCCGATGGCCACCGAGTGGTCGCCACCCAGCACCAGCGGCAGTTTACCGGCCTCCGCCGCGGCTTGCACTATCCCCGCCAGACGCGAGCACGTCCGCGCGATCTGCGGGAGGAAGCGGGCGTTGCTGGGGCCGACTCGAGCGCGCTCCGGCTGCTCGACCTCCAGGTTGCCCAGGTCTTCGACCCGGTAGCCAAGGGCGCCCAGACGCTGGCCGAGGTTGGCGAAGCGGATCGCCGAGACGCCCATATCGACGCCGCGCCGTCCGGCCCCCAGATCCAGCGGCGCGCCAATGACCGCGATGCGGGGATTAGGCATGCCGCCTCACGGGTGAGTGCGGTACAGCATGCGCGGGAAGGCGATCGTCTCTCGCACGTGATCCAGTCCGCAGATCCAGCCCACGCAGCGCTCGATGCCCATCCCGAATCCGCCGTGCGGCGCCGTGCCGTATTTACGCAGGTCGATGTACCAGTCGAATGCCTCCTTGGGCAGGCCCTGCTCTTCAATGCGCTGAAGCAAAAGATCCAGGTCGTGAATGCGCTGCCCCCCTCCGATCAGTTCTCCGTGGCCTTCGGGCGCCAGCACGTCGACGCCCAGCACCACCTCGGGCCGCTCGGGGTCCGGCTGCATATAGAACGCCTTCACGGCGGTGGGATAACGATCCACCATCACCGGGCGGTCATAATCCTCGCCCAGCAGCGTCTCGTCGGCGCCGCCCAGATCGCCGCCCCATTGAATCTCGCTGCCTTTGGCCTGGAGGGTTTTCACCGCCTGGTCGTAGCCGATGCGTGGGAACGGCGCCCGAATGCACTCCAGCTTGCTCAGATCGCGTTCCAGCTCCTTGAGCTCGGCGTGCCGGTTCTCCAGCACCCGGTTCACGATGAAGACGATCAACTCTTCGGCCACCCGCTTGACGTCCTCCAGCGTGGCGTAGGCCATCTCCGGCTCGACCATCCAGAACTCCGTCAGGTGCCGGCGGGTCTTCGAGCGCTCGGCGCGGAACGTCGGCCCGAAGCAATAGACTTTGCCGAAGGCCATGGCGGTGGCCTCGTTGTAGAGCTGGCCGGATTGCGTGAGGTAGACCTTCTCCTCGTCGAAGTAGTTCACCTCGAACAGGCTGGTGGTGCCTTCGCAAGCGGCAGGTGTGAAGATCGGCGTATCGATGAGCGTGAAACCGTTGGAATCGAAGTAGTCGCGGACGGCGCGCACCACTTCATGGCGCACGCGCAGGATGGCGTGCTGGCGGCGGCTGCGCAGCCACAGGTGCCGGTGATCCATCAGGAAGTCGATGCCGTGCTCCTTGGGAGTAATGGGGTACGGATCGCTCTCGGGCACCCGCTGCACCACCTCCAGATCCTCGACATCCATCTCGAAGCCGCCGGGCGCCCGCTGCTCGGCGCGCACCTTGCCGGTGACGACGATCGACGATTCCTGCGTGAGATCCTTGATCCTCTCGAACAGCGGCTCGGCCAGCGCGCTCTTGACCGCTACGCATTGCAGGATGCCGCTCCCGTCGCGGAGCAGCGGGAAGACGATCTTGCCGGACTTGCGCAGATTGTAGAGCCAACCGGGAATGCGCACGCTCTCTCCGGTGTGCCGGCCGGCCTCCGCGATGGTAATGGTGGGAACGCTCATCTAAAGGCTCTCCAATCGATCGAAAATCTCGACGCAGGCATCGTACGGGTGCTTGAACTCGGGAGTCTCTTTCAATTCCAGGAGCAGCGGGTACTGATCGGGGCGCGTGCGCAGCAGGTCCATGGTCTCTTTCCAGTCGATGGTGCCGCCCTCCGCGAGGAACGGGAAGATGTGCTTGTCGTCGACTCCATTGTTGTCGTGGATATGGGTGGAACGGATTCGGTCCTTCATCAGGTGGAAGGCCGCTGGAATTCCCGTGTGCATGTGGGCGTGGCCCACGTCGAAGCAGAACCCCACGTGCAGATGGGTTTCGCCCAGGAAGTGCACCAGCCGCTCGGCGCTCGAGAGTCCGTTGGGAATGTTCTCCAGCAGGATCTCCACTCCGCGCTGCCGGGCGAAGACCGTGAGCTCGTCCAGCGAGTCGAAGGCGGCTTCCTGGCGCCGCTCGTCGTATTCCTCCCCGCCCACTCCTAGGTGCTGCACCAGGTAGCGGAACGGGACGTACTCCGCCATCTCGATGGCCCGCTTGATCTCGTCCACCATCAGGACCCGGCTGGATTTCACCGGCTCGGTAATGGTGATCACGGCGTGCGGGCCGCTCCGGCCCCAGACGTCGTCGGTATACATCGGCGAATGGAGCGAGTGCAGCTTCAGCTCGGAATCCGCGAACCAGTGTTTGAGCTCCATCATCTGGGCGCGGTTGTTGTAGTCCAGATGCTGCGGGGCGCAGAAGATCTCGACGGCTTCGATCCCGGCGTGCTGTATGCGCTCGAGCGCGGCCACCGTGAGGCGATGGTTGGCAAACAGATGTGTGGAGATGGCGTGAGTCATGGATTCTCAGTATCCGGCGGCTTTACCCTCGGAGCGCGGGTCGGCGGCGCCCTCGAGCCCGCCGGCATTAACCAAAATCGCGGCTACTTCTCCCATGGATCGGGTCCTTTCCAGCTTGTGGCCGCAGGCGGCCAACTGGGCCGCGGCGCCGGGGGAAACGCCGGGCTCAACATATAGGATATCGGGGAGCCATTGGTGATGGAAGCGCGGGTAGTCCACGGCGTCCTGAACGCTCATGCGAAAATCGACCACGTTCTGGATCACCTCCAGCACCGCGCTGATGATCCGCGGGCCGCCCGGCGAGCCTAGAACCAGATAGAGATGGCCAGCCCGCAGCAGGATGGTGGGCGTCATACACGACAGAGGGCGCTTGCCCGGCTGGATCGCGTTGGCCTCGCCCTGTACCAGGCCGAACAGGTTCGGGCTGCCGGGCTTGGCGGCGAAATCGTCCATTTCGTTGTTCAGCAGGAAGCCCAAGCCGGGCGCCGTCACCCCGCTGCCGTAACCCGCGTTGATCGTATAGGTGACCGCGACGGCGTTCCCCTCCGCGTCGACAATTGAGTAATGGGTGGTCTGCGGACCCTCGTCGCGTGGCGGCGAACCCGGTCTCAATTGCGCGCTGGGCGTGGCCCGCCGCGGGTCAATCGACTTCCGCAAATCCGCCAGGTAGGGCTTCTGGAGCAGGCCCGCCAGCGGAATGCGGACGAAGTCGGGATCTCCGAGGTACTCGCTGCGATCCGCGAAATACCGGCGCATGGCCTCCGCGGTAAAGTGCATCGAGAAGGCCGATCCGGGGCCGGAGTTCTGGTAGCCAGTGCCTTCGAGAATGCCCAGCATCTCGAGGATTCCCACTCCGCCCGAGCTGGGAGGCGGCGCGGTGAGAATGTCGAAATCCCGATAGCGGCCCTTGAGCGGCGCGCGCTCCACGGCCTGGTATGCCTGCAGGTCGGCCAGCGTGATCAGGCCGCCGTGTTGGGCCATCGCCTGGGCCAGCCGGCGGGCCGTTTCTCCCTCGTAGAAGTCCCGCGCGCCCCGGGTCGAAATACGTACCAGCGTCGCCGCCAACTCGGGCTGCACAAGTGGCTGGCCGGCCTCGTAGCAGGCGCCGTCCTTGAGGAAGATGCGTCGCGAATCGGCAAAGGGCTCCAGGCGCGTCTTGGCGGAGCACAGGCTCTCGGCGAGTCCCTGGGAAACGCGGAAGCCGTGAGAGGCCAGCGCGATGGCCGGGGCCAGCAACTGCGCCCATGGCTTCTTCCCGTACTTCTTCGAAGCCAGCTCGAAGCCTCGCACCGTGCCCGGGACGCCCGCGGCGCGGTATCCGACGATGCTCTCGCGGGTCGGGAAGCCGTTCGGGCCGAGAAACATGTCGCGGCTGGCCCGCTCGGGGGCGCGCTCGCGGAAATCGATGAAGGTGCTGCGGCCGTCGGCGAAGCGGACCAGCATGAATCCGCCGCCGCCGATGTTGCCCGCCGCGGGATGCGTGACCGCCAGGGCGAAGCCCACCGCGATGGCCGCATCCACCGCGTTGCCGCCGGATCGCAGCACGGCCACGCCGGCGTCGGTGGCCTGCGCTTCCCTCGAGACCACCATGGCGTGCGCGGCGCGCACCGGCTCCCGCCCCAGCCCCGCCTGCCCGGTACCCAAGGCGGCGAGCAGCGCAACCAGCGGCAGGGGCCGAGGCATCTCGACCGATTGTACTATGGCCCGGGGGCATCGGCTTCGCAGGCCGATCTGTTACCATCGTGGCCATGAGACTATCGAGCGCGGTGTGGGCGATTCTGTTGGCTGCGCCTGCCGTCGCGGCGGAGCCGGCCGGTCCCGTGGTGGGCGTGACTGGCGGCAAGATCCGCGGGCGGTCGACGCCGGATCGCGGCGCGGCGTTCAAAGGGATTCCCTATGCCCGGGCGCCCGTGGGCGATCTGCGCTGGCGCGATCCCCAGCCCGTGGCGCCTTGGAAAGGGATTCGGGACGCCTCCGCCTTCAGCGTGGCCTGCACGCAGATCTCTGAGGGCTGGAACATTCAGTACGTGAAGACCAGCGCCGAGGACTGCCTGTATCTGAATGTCGCCACTCCGGAATGGCCGCCGAAGTCCAAGCATCCGGTTTTCTTCTGGATTCACGGCGGGTCCAACCTCTCCGGCTCGGGCGAAGCCGCGGGATTCGATCAGCGTACGCTGGTGCGCCGCGGCGTGGTGCTGGTCGCCATCAATTACCGCCTGGGCGCGCTGGGATTCATGGTGCATCCCGAACTGGCCGCCGAATCGCCCCACCACTCCAGCGGCAACTACGGGCTCCTGGACCAGATCGCCGCGCTCCAATGGGTGCGCAAGAATATCGCCAAGTTCGGCGGCGATCCGGCCAACATCACCGTGGCGGGCGAATCGGCGGGGGCTTACGATACCGGCCTGCTGACGACCTCGCCGCTGGCCCGCGGCCTCTTCCAGCGCGCTATCGCGGAAAGCTGTGCGGTCTCCGCCTTCCACGGCTCCATGACCGCGGCCTACGCGGAAGCCAATGCCCGCAAGCTGGCCGCTCAGCTTGGTGCGCCCGAGGCCGGCGTCATCCCGTACTTGCGGAAGCTGCCGCCCGAGCAGGTCCTGGAAGCCTTCAAAGCCGCCACGAACTGGGACCGCAGCGGCCTCGGATCGTCGCTCGATGGCTACGTTTTGCCGAAGTCTCCGGCGGAGGTCTTCGCGCAAGGCCAGAGTGCCGCGATTCCCATGATTACCGGGAGCAACGCCCAGGAAACCGGTGGGCCCCAATCTCCCGACCGGCTCCGGGAGGCGATTCGAAAGACCTACCCGGACTTGGCGGACCGCGCACTGGCGCTGTATGGCTTGGCCGATGGGGGCCAGGGCGCGCCGGATTCGCTCTACGGCGTGCCGGGCCGCCAGTGGTCGAGCGACATCGAGTTTCGGTGTCCCTCCGCCGCCCAAGCGATGGCCCACGCCGCGGCGGGCCGGCCCACCTACGAGTTTGAATTCGAGCGTCCGCAGCCCGGCCAGTTGGCCACCGCTCACGCGTCCGAGCTGAACTTCGTCTTCGGCACCTGGCCCAGCGGGGTCAAGCTCGAGCCGGCCGACCAGAAGGTATCCGACCAGATACAGGCTTACTGGGTGAATTTCGCGCGTTCGGGCGATCCGAACGGCCCGGGGCTTCCTGTCTGGCCTAAGTTCAGCGTGCCGTCGCAGGAATACATGGCCTTCACGGCCGATGGCGCGGTCGAGAAATCCGGTATGCGGCGCCCGTTTTGCGAATTATTCATCGAGGAGCTGAAGATACGGGGTGGGATATGAGAGTTCTTTTCATAGGTGGAACCGGAATCATCAGCACGGCGAGCACGGCGCTGGCGGCCGAGCGCGGCATCGATCTTACGCTCTGGAATCGCGGACGCCGCGCGGCGCTTCTGCCCGCCGGGGTGAAGACGGCCGCGGTGGATATCGAAGATGAAGCCGCGGCCGCCCTCGCGCTGGGCGACGCGCTCTTCGACGCGGTGGTGGATTGGATTGTTTTCACCCCCGCCCAGATCGAGCGCGACTTGCGCCTGTTCCGCGGCCGCACGCGGCAGTACATTTTCATCAGCTCGGCCAGCGCCTATCAGAAGCCGCCGTCGCATTATCTGATTACGGAGTCCACGCCGCTCTCGAATCCCTACTGGGAGTATTCGCGGAACAAGATCGCCTGCGAGGAGCGGTTACTGCGCGCTAACCGCGAGGAGGGTTTCCCGGTTACCATTGTGCGGCCCTCGCTCACTTATGGCGACACCCAAGTTACTCTGGCGGTCAACAGTTGGGCCAAGTCTTACACCGTGGTGGACCGCATGCGCCGCGGCAAGAAAGTCATTGTGCCCGGCGACGGAACTTCGCTCTGGGTGATCACCCATAACACCGATTTCGCTAAAGGACTGGTCGGGCTGCTGGGTCGCGAACAGGCCATCGGGCACGCCTTCCACATCACCAGCGACGAGGCCATGTGCTGGGACCAGTTCTACCGGATCGTTGCCGAGGCCGCCGGCGCCGAGCCGCAACTGGTTCACATCCCGTCCGATTTCATCGCCGCCTGCCTGCCGGAAGAGCTGGGCGGCCTGATCGGCGACAAGGCCGTGAGCGTGGTCTTCGATAACACCAAGATCAAGCGCTTCGTGCCCGGCTATTGCGCCACCCTGCCCTTCGCGCAAGGCATTCGGCGGACGCTAGCCTGGTTCGACGCCGACCCCGCCCGCAAACAGATCGACGACCAGGCCAACGCCGCCTGGGACAAGCTCATCGACGCCTACGAAGGCGGGACCAGCGAGGCCCTGCGGCGCTTTCGGGAGTAAGCCGATCAGCCGCGGCGCGCCAATCCGCTCGATGCGGCATGCCGCACGGCAGCGCCGGCATCCTTGGCGAAATAGGTGATGATCACATCGGCGCCGGCGCGCCGGATGGCGGTCAAAGACTCCAGCATGGCGCGCTGGCGGTCGATCCAGCCGTTGCGCGCCGCCGCCTCGATCATGCTGAACTCCCCGCTCACCTGGTAGGCCGCGATGGGCACGTCCCAGCGGTCGCGCGCTTGCCGGATGATGTCCAGGTAGGGCATGGCGGGCTTCACCATGATCATGTCCGCGCCCTCCTCAATATCCAGCTCGATCTCCCGCAGCGCCTCGCGGCCGTTGGCCGGATCCATCTGGTAGCTCCGCCGGTCGCCGAACTGCGGCGCGGATTCGGCCGCCTCCCGGAAAGGCCCGTAGAACACCGAGGCGTACTTGGCGGCGTAGGAGAGGATGGGTGTGTTGGTGAACCCCTCGGCGTCCAGCGCCTTGCGGATGGCCGCGACGCGCCCGTCCATCATGTCCGAGGGCGCCACGATATCGGCGCCGGCGCGCGCATGGGAGACCGCGGCCCGCGCCAGCCACTCTAGCGTCGCGTCGTTATCGACATCTCCATTCACCACCTTGCCGCAATGCCCGTGGCTGGTGTACTCGCAATTGCAGACGTCGGTAATCACCGGCAGGCCCGGCACACTCTGCTTGATCGCGCGCACGGCCCGCTGCACGATACCGTCGTCGGCGTAAGCGCCCGAGGCCATCTCGTCCTTGCTCTCCGGGATTCCGAACAGCAGCACGCCGCCCAGACCGAGAGACTGCGCCTCGACCGCCTCCCGCACGATCTTCTCGACCGAAAGCTGTGCGTGCCCCGGCATCGAGGCGATCTCGCGCCGCACGCCCGTGCCCGGGCAGGCGAACAGGGGCAGGATGAACTGCGCGGGCTCCAGCCAGGTTTCGCGCACCAGCGCGCGCAGCCCCTCGCTCGCGCGCAGCCTTCTCATGCGATGGATAGGGAATGGCATATCTATGCTGATTCTACCGCCGGGCCGATCGGGTAGAATGGGGGTCATGGCGCCACAGACGCGGAAACTGGGGGACCTGGCCGGAGTCGGCCCGGCCACGCTCGAGGATTTTCGGCAACTGGGAGTAACCAGCGTCGCGCAACTCGCCCGCTGCGAAGACACCGAACTATACCAGCGGCTCTGCGCGATCAAAGGCCAGCGGATCGACCCCTGCTGCCTGGACGTTTTCTCGGCCGCTATTGCGCAGGCGCGGAATCCGGATCTGGAGCCGGAGAAGCGGCGCTGGTGGTATTGGAGCGGCGTGCGCAAGGCGCGAGCCAAGCCAGTGCGGTAAGCGCCAGCGCGCCCGCCAGCAGAGTGCCGTCGCGCAACAGAGTGTGCGGGGAAATAGGGTCGCCTCCCCCGAAGCATCCGCAGTCGTTGTGCATGCCCAGCACGTAGGATCGCACCATCAGGCCGAAGAACACCCCCAGGATCAGCGTGAGCGCCGCCGAGGAATAGCGCAGCCACGGGCCGGCGATCAGCAGCAATCCCAGCAGCAATTCCACGGTGGGCAGCGTCCGCGCCACCAGGATCACCGCCCACTGTGGAAGCAGCTTGTATCCGTCGATCGCCATGGCGAACAGGTACCAGTCTTCCTTCAGCTTCAGCCAGGCTGCGTACGCAAACACCGCGCCCAGCGCGATGCGGAGGATTAGACGGAGATAGCGGGCCATGGTCATTTCGCCAGCATGTGGTCCAGGAAACCGCGCAGCAGGTCGTAATTGACGTTGCCGCCAGGCAGAGGGTAAGGCACTCCGTTGTGCCTCACAATCAAGGTCGGGGTCTGATTGATGCCCGCCGCCTTGCCCAGTTCGATGTCGTGCTGGATCTCGGCCGTGATACCGGGATCTGTGAACAGCTTGCGGACCTCGGCTGCTTCGGTTGGGGTAAGAGCCTTGACTACCGTCTGCTCCACCCTTCCATCCACGGACCATGTCAACTGATTCATGAACAGCGCATCGGCCACCTCGGCATACCGGCCAATCCGCGCCGCGGCGCAGGCGTAGGAGGCCGCCAGGCGCGAGTACTTGTGCATCGGGAGCGGGAAATCCCGGTAAATCAGATATACCTTGCCGGTCACGACGTAGTCCTTCACCAGCATGCGCAGGCCCTCGTCATGCAGGCCTTTGCAGGCGGGGCATTCAAAGTCGCTGAAGACCTCGATGGTGATGGGCGCGCTCGCGGAGCCCACGGCTTTACCCTTTCCGGGAGGCGTCGCGCCCGCACTCAAGCCGGCGAGGCAAGCCAATGCAACTGCGATGCGTTTCATAGGCGTAAACAGAGATTATAACCCCAAACCTCGCCGGGCCACCCCTTTTCCCGCCATGGCCCCCGCCTCCGCGCTACGCATCGCCGGACTTGTGCAAGTTTGCGATCTGGAACGCCATTTTGCGGCCCGTCGAGGCCATGTGCCCCCGGTATTTCAGGGCGCCGTTCACCAGGAAGTCCACCGGCTTCTCCACCGGGTAATCGAAGGTCATCACATCCCCGATCCTCAGCCGCAACAGGTCTTCGACCAGCACGGTCGGCCCCTGCAGCCGGGCGTCCAGCAGGACGGTGGAGAGATTTAGCGCCCGCAGGGCGCGCCGCTGTTCCTCGGGCGTCGATTCGGTCCGGCGGACCGACCATTGCTGGTCGAACTTCTGCCGCAGCATCTTAATGATGATGGAGGGCATGCCGATATTGATCACGCCGGAGCACTCCGCGATCCGCACCTCCAGCCCGATCGCCACCACCGCCTCGTTAGGGGCCATGATCTGCAACAACTGCGGCTCGGTCTCCCGCGCGCCGATGGTGAATTCGATGGGGGTAATGGACTGCCAGGCCTGTTTCAGGTCGTGCAGAATAATACGGTACAGGCCGTCCAGCACCACTTGCTCGATTTCCGTCACTTCCCGATTGATCTTCGCGCTGGCCTTGCCGTTACCTCCCAGCAGCATCTCCAGGATCGGGAAAACCAGCGAGGAGTTGATCTCCAGCACCGCGCTGCCCTCGAAGGGGCTCAAGGCCAGCGACACCAGGCAGGTCGGCGAGGGCAGGCACTGCGAGAACTCGGAGAAGGAAAGCTGCTCCACCGACACCAGGCTCACCATGGCGTACTGCCGCAAAAACGCCGACAGGCTGGAAGCCAGGTTGCGGGCGAAATTGTCGTGCAACAAGTGGATGGCGCGCAGTTGGTCCTTGGCGATCCGGTCGGGACGCCGGAAGTCGTAGGCCACCGCGTTCTTGACGTCATCCTCGGGCCGCTTGCCATGGGTGGCGCTGAATACGCTGTCGATTTCCTCTTGTGATAGCGAACGGTCCACAGGTATGCCTCCGGCTGCCCAATGCATCGGCAGATGGAGGGAAGATGTTTAGCCCAGCTTCCGCAGTTGGGGCAGCTCCACAACTTTGCGGAGCCGGTTCGAAGGCTGTTGAACCCAGAGGACAAGAGAGCCGTCCTTTGTTTCCATCAGGCTGTTTCCGCGGTTAAGTTTCGGAG
>JBKQQG010000021.1:0-8946 GCA_052144455.1 Bryobacteraceae bacterium | reverse complement strand
GGGAAGCCTTGACGGGTTCCACCGCGATGCCGACAATCCGCGGGGAGGGAATGGAAGGACTCTCCGGCTTCGGGGGGGACATTTCTAACGAGGTGAAAAGGGGACATTTTAATCGAGGCACAACAGCCAGCCTGGTTACAGGTAAGATAATGACGAAACACAATCTGGAGTGTTGCGCCCGAAAACCATGACTCGATTCGATCTCACGCTGCTGGCCGCATCCGTTCTTTCCGTCTCCGCCCAAACCACTGGCCCCGCCATCGCCATGGGCGGCATCGTCGACGCCGCCAGCTACTCGGGAACGGTGGCCCCGGGAAGCATCGCCGCGGTTTTCGGTTCCTTTCCGCTCGACTCGCCGGCCCAGGCCCTCTCTGTGCCGCTTCCCACCAGCCTTTCCCAGTTGTCGATGCAGTTCGGCGGAGGCCAGCCCGCACCGCTCTTCTACGTCTCCTCGGGCCAGGTCAACATCCAGATCCCCTGGGAGCTGGCCGGGGAGTCCCAGGCCGCGTTATCCGTCACCGTTGCCGGCCAGACCAGCGCGCCGCAGACGGTGAATCTCGCGCCCTTCGCACCCGCCATCTTCAACATCAATGGGCAGGGCATTATCCAGGACGCCTCATATCGCCTCATCGGCGAATCCCATCCGGCGGTGGCCGGGAGTACCCCCATCGTGATCTACTGCACTGGACTGGGTCCGGTCGGCTATCAACCGCCCAGCGGAGCGGCAGCGCTGGTCAGACCTCTATCCCAGACCACCACCACACCGGTAGTGACCGTAGGAGATGCGCCTGCCCTGGTGACCTTTTCGGGGCTTGTTCCGGGGCTGGTGGGTGTGTATCAGGTCAACGCTGTGACTCCGGTCACTGCGCCCGCGGGCGACGCGCCGGTGGTGGTCTCGATTGGGGGCGCGGCGTCGAACACCGTCAGCATTGCCGTCCAGGCCCCGGACCCCGATCGGGCCGCGGATGCGCTGATCGCGCAGATGACTCCGGATGAGGAACTCCAGCTGGTACACGGCGCCTACATAGAGAACCCCGTTGGACCGCTCGGCGCCGAGGAATGGGTTCCGGGCATTCCACGGCTGGGCGTCCCGGATCTTCTCTATGCGGACGGACCGGTAGGCGTGTACGCGAGCTTTGGGCCGGCCACCGCACTGCCCTCCGCGATGGCCAGCGCCGCAAGCTGGGATCTCGGCGAGGCCGCCAAATACGGCACCGTGATCGGCACGGAAGTTCGCGCCTACGGAATGAACGTGTGGCTGGGAGGCAACATCAATCTCGGCGGCCGTGAACCGCGCGATGGCCGCACCTTCGAGGCGGCGGGAGAGGACCCGCTGCTGGCCGGGAAGATCAAGGCCGCGCATGTTCTCGCCGTTCAGGGGCAGTATTTGATCGGCACACTGAAGCACTACGCGCTCAACGACCAGGAGACCGGCCGGACGCTCGCCGACGCCGCGATCTCAGCGCGCGGAGAGAGGGAAAGCGACCTGCTCGCATTCGAAATCGCGCTCCAAGACTCCGACGCACAATCGGTGATGTGCTCCTCCAACCTGGTGAATGGCGTGTATGCCTGCCAGAACGGTTTTCTTCTGAATGGGGTTCTCAAGGGCGACTGGGGATTCCAGGGCTTCGTGGCCTCCGATGCGTTCGCCGCCGAGAGTTCGGCGGCCGCCGCTCTGGCCGGACTCGATCAGGAGCAGCCGGGCGGATACTACTTTGGCGGAGTCTGGGCGCCCAGCCTGGAGAGCGCGATCCAGAGCGGACAGATGCCCCAGTCGCGCCTGGATGACATGGTGCACCGAATCCTGCGCGCCATGTTCGTGGCCGGGCTGTTCGACCATCCCTCCGCGCCCGGCTCCTTCGACTCGGCTGCCGATGCGGCCATCGCCCAGGAAGCCTTGGAGCAGGGCGCGGTGTTGCTGAAGAACGCGAACGGTTTGCTTCCGCTGAATGCCTCCAAGATCGGCTCCATCGCGGTTATCGGCTCCCACGCCGATGTGGGCGTGCTCTCCGGCGGCGGATCGGCGCAGGTGATCCCGGTCGGCGGAGCGGCGCTCACGCTTCCTCCCCAGTGTCCGCCCAGTGCGGTGGGCCCGGGCGCTGCCGCCTGCACCAACGCCGAGGAGATTTTCGATCCGTCCTCGCCACTCGCGGCGATCCAGGCCCAGGCGCCCAACGCTAGCGTGCAGTTCAACGACGGAGCGGATACGGCCGCGGCTGCGGCTTTGGCGCAGTCTTCGAGCGTGGCCATCGTCTTCGTGAGCCAATGGGAGAGCGAGGGCATGGACCTGCCGGACCTCAACTTCTCGGGCAACCAGGACGCGCTGGTAGCCGCCGTGGCGGCGGCCAACCCGAGCACCATCGTGGTCATGGAAAACGGTGGGCCGCAACTCGCTCCCTGGCTCCCCCAGGTGGGCGCGCTGTTGGAAGCCTGGTACCCCGGCCAGCGTGGCGGCCAGGCTATCGCCAACCTGCTCTTCGGGAGCGTCAACCCCTCCGGTAAGCTCCCCATCACCTTTCCCGCGAGCGTGAACGATCTGCCCCGGCCGGTCATTCCCGCGCCCATCGATCCCAACTCCTCCACGCCGTTCCGGGTCGATTACACCGAAGGCTTCAACGTGGGATACAAGTGGTGCGACGTCAATAACATCGCGCCTCTGTTCCCCTTCGGGTTTGGACTGTCCTACACCACCTTCGCGTTCTCCAACGTGAGCCTGGCGGCGACCGGCCAGCAGTTCCAGGTGACCTTCGATCTGACCAACACGGGCGCGGTCGCCGGCGCCGAAGTCGCCCAGGTGTATCTGGGATTGCCGGCCTCAACCGGCGAACCGCCGCGGCGTCTGGTGGGCTGGAGCAAGGTCTTCCTGCAACCCGGCCAGCAGCAGAGCGTGACCATAGCAGTGGATAACGCCGACTCTTCGCATCCCCTGTCTTACTGGGACGTCAACTCGGAAAGCTGGCTGGTAGCCCCCGGCGACTACACCGTCTACCTGGGCAGTTCCTCCGCCAGCGCCAGTCTGAGCGTCGCCGGCACGTTCCACATTGGCCAGTAGCCCGGCGGATCCGGCCCTGCGCTATAGCTTCGCGAGCGTTACCAGGTAGACGTCATTCTCGCGGATCTCGTATTCCCGCTCAAACCGGCTCCCCGTGATCTTCACCACCTCGCTCCAGCTTGGCGACCCGTCGTTGGCCTGTTTGATAGCCTCCACCTGGCGCCTGGTAAGCTGGCTGGGAGAACCCGCATCGAGATACGTCGTGTAGGCGTCGTTCATCCGGTACCCCGTACGGAAGACCCGCATCAGGTAGGCGCCATCGGAAACGCCGGCGATCTCCAGCCGCACCTTCCCCTTCGGCTTCGGCCGCAGCTCGCCCTTATAGAACACCTGGTCGTTAGTGCCCTCCGGCGGCGCGATCGGCGTGAAGTCCCAGAAGAGCGCCTGGACGCCGCCCGCCTCGTCCTTCGCAATCCACGAGGCCGCGTCGGCGTTCACCAGCTCCGTCTTCCCGAGCCGGTTCAGGAACTGGAAGGCGTAATACGCCGGTTTCTTGATGGCCTGGTAATTCAGCAGCCCGAACCCGCCGTGGAACGGTGTCATGCGCGGTCCGTTCTCCTCGAAGATGTCGGTAAACACCCAGTAGGAAAGCGAGTCCACGAACTCTTGGGCGCCTTTGATCTTGTCCAGAATGAAGGCCGCCTGGTGGTACTGGTCGTGAATCGGATCGGTGGGCGTGTACGACGAGCTCCACTCCGTGAAGTGCAGCTCCAGTTTCGGCAGCTTCGAGTTCTTGATCAGCTCGCGCGAGTGGGCCATCCGGCTGCGCACGGCCGCCGGATCGGTGTCCAGCACCGTTCCTTTCCATCCCGTCTCGTCGAGGTAGCCCTCCTTGACCCCGTAGCAATGCGTCGACACGAAGTCGATCGGCACGCCGTTCGCCGCGCAGTACCGCACCAGCTCCTCCTCGAAACGGTACCCTATCGCCGAGGCTGGTCCGCCCACCCGGTAGTCGCCGGATACGCTCTTGATCGCCTCGGCGGTGGTCTTGTACAGCTTCAGGTAGTCTTCCAGGCTTCCCGCAAAAAAGGCGTGGAGATCCGGTTCGTTCCAGACCTCGAAGTACCAGGTCTTCACTTCGTCGTGCCCGTAGCGCTCCTGGAAGTGCGCGACCAGCGCCCGGATCAGCGCCGCCCATTTCTCGTACGACTTCGGCGGTGTGGTGTTGCCCTTCCACCAGAAGATCGTCTGCTTGCCGCTCGCCAGGTCGGCCGGCATCAAGCCCAGCTCCACGAACGGTTTCAGCCCCACGCTCAACAGGAAGTCGTGGAGCTGGTCGATGTACTGCCAGTTGTAGATGGGGTTGCCATGGGCGTCTTCCTTGTACACGCCCATGTCGTCGTGCAGCAGCCCGTGCATGCGAATGTACTTGAATCCGATCTCCCTCTGCACCAGCCGGAGCTGCTGCTGCCAGTCTGCTCTCAGGCCTTCGTTGGCCCGCCCGGCGCCGATGCATTCTCGGAAGACTTGGCTCTGGTTCCCCCGTACCTTCCCGAAATCGGCCGTAATCGACCGCTCCTGCGCCGCAGCCATTCCCCCCGCGAGCGCCATCGTCGAGACCACCATGAACTGAGCTGTAAGTTTCATGTCCTACTCGCGACCGATTATACCAACCGTCGCCGATCGGGCGACGCTCCCGCCCGGCCCTGTGCAGGACAGAACGTAGCCATAGGTCCCGGCCACCACAGGAACCACGGCCAGCGATCCCTCGACCGGTCGAGGCCCCGACCAATCCCCGGATGCTACACAGGAGGCCGCGCCTGTCGCCGACCAGGTGAGCGTAACCGGCAGCCCGAGAGTTACCACCGGCGGGTTCGCGGAAAAGACCAGCGTCGGGGCGGCGCGGGCAGATGCGTCGTATGCGGGCAGGCTGCCCCCGGCCCCGGCCAGTACATCGCCGGCCACGGGTCTAGCCTCGGCAGGCGTCACCGGCGACGCCGTCCCGTTCGAGAGCGTCAGAAAAGTGGCGCCGTACCCAGCCAGCTTGATCGTCATTTGGGCGGCTGGCGTGATCCCCGTCGCCACCGGGCCGGCGGCCGGGGCCGTATTAGCGTCCAGCGTCAGTTGCGTGCCCGTCGCAAACGGACCCAGCGCCGACAAATCCAACATCACTGTCCGGGGCGCACCCTTTCCGTTATTGTCGCTGGGGTGGCTTACCGCGTGATCCGACAACATCAGCACCACCGAGCCGTCCGCGTTCCTGGTCGCCAGCAACTCGACGGTTTGCGCCGCGGGCTGTTCCGATGAAGTCGATTGCAGGATCGTGGAACCGGTGCTGGTGCAGCCCGGCAGTCCGCCAGGATCGCAGAAAGGAAAGTAGCGCTGCAGGTAGTAATCCACCCAGTAGCTCAGATAGGTGTGGCCCGTCGTGTAATCCACCTCGCCGTACTGTGCGTCCGCGTCGAAATCCCAGTGGTAAATGGATTGCGCTCCGGCCTTTCCCAGTTGAGAGAAAACGTACGGCCGCCAGGCCGCGAAAAACGCACTGGTCCCGCGCTGATCCAAGACGAACTTCTGCCCCGGATTGCACGTGCTATACCCGTTCGCTCCTTGATAATCCGCGTTCACGTTGTTCTCGGTCACCCACACGGGTACGTTCGCAAGGCGCGGAACGGTCTTCAACTGCTCATAGATGTATCGGACGTGCGGCACGAACGTGCTCAGAGTTTGAGCCAGCACAGCCGTGTCGGAATCCGATTGGTTGCAGGAGGCGTAGTAGTGCGTGCCGATGGCGTCCACCTGCGCCGTCACCCCGTTCACGAATGGGGGAAGGAAAATCTGCGGCTCGTTCCCCCAATCCGAAAGCTCGATCGCGACGAACTTCAAGGGAACGAGCGCCCCGGCGGCTTTCATGGCCGGAACCACCATGTTGTACAGGCTCACGTAGTCCGTGGCGGACAACCCGTTGATGTTTGGCTCGTTGAAAATCCCCCACCAGGCGATGGGCGTGGGATTCGTCGCCGAATGAACGTGCGTGACGCCGTTCGAGTCCTTAAAGCCGCTGGTGGTGTTGTAGTACCTCACAACGTTGGCGGCATAAGCTGCAAAGTCGGCGAAGTGCGCGGGCATCAGGTCCCCATTCGAGTCGTTCATCCATGCAGGAGCGGTGGCGAGCTGCAACTCGGGGCTTTTGTCGGCGACCTGGATCACGGGATTGACGAGCGCGTCGAGAATCGTGAAGTCCCAGCTCTGGTCGGCTTTCTGCGGCACGGCTTCCGACACCGGCTGCAGCCGGATATGCTGCGATTGCAAGTTCCCCAGAGTTGTGGCCGCGCCAGGGAAGCTGGCGAAAAACTCATAGTCCCACTCGGCCGGCTGAAACGACGTCGCCATGAAGTTCTCGAGCGTGCCGTTGAATCCGGCGCCCGTGTTTGCCTCCGCGCTTACCGTCGCCATGACGGCCACGTCCAGCACCAGGGACGCGCTCGTACTGGCGCTCCCCTCCGTGGCCGCCACGCTCACGGTGACTTGCCCGGCCGGGTAATTCTGCACAGTGAAAACCACCTGGCCGCTGTCGCCCGTTCCCGGCGAAGTGATCTGCGCCGTGATGCCCGGCACGGGAGTGGTGCTGAGGGTGACCGCGCCGGTGTTGCCTGACGGACGCTGCACTGTGACGTCAACCGAGGCCGGCGTGCCATCCGGCAGCACGGTGATCGAGCTGGCCGAGAGCGATATGGTGATGGGCCCCGGTGCCGGCGCCGGTTGAGGCGTTTCTCCGGGACACCCAACCAGGAGCGGCAACACGCTCAGAACCGCCCAACCAACCGGGGCCGGCCTCCCCGCGCCCCGCCGCGAAGGCGTGCCTCGAATTCTCATCTCAGAACCCCCTAACCGGTCGCCCCCGATTGTACACCTTACTGTTTGACACGGGCCTCCTCATTTCGCTACCCTACCCTGCCATGGCTATCAACCTCGATCCTGAAGCAACCGTCAATATCCCCTGCCCCTCCTGCGGGGAGAAGAGCGAGCTGACAGTGGCCGACCTCGGCCTGTCGCCGCGCATCCGATGCGCCGCCTGCGGAGTCCTCTTTGCGGTGGACGGCAAGAAGATCCTCAAGCGGGTAAGAGAAGCTCAGGAGGCCATCGAACTCCAGCGCCGCCGGCTCGGCCATTAATCGGTCACCGCCCGGCACTAACTTAGCTTCTCCTTTCCCACCAAGGGCTTATCCGCCCTTCGCCTGCCCACAAGACAGGTTTTGGCTGCGCCCCCCGGTTACCATCGATTAGGATGCAAAGCCCGCGCCGTTCCCGATCCGCGCAGTCATTCCCGATCTCGCTCGCCCCATCCCCAGAAAACCAAACGAACCCATTTTCGCCCGCCCGGCCACAACACCCCCCGACACCAACCATGACGGAGCGAAGGGCGACGAATCAAAGCCAACCCAAAGCCAATCCAAAGCCAACCCTCGGTGAAGACCTCTTCATCAACCCTCCGGATTGGTATCCCAGGCTATGACCTGGGTGTAAAGCGGCGCAGTGGGTGAGGCATTACGCCCAATGTGGAAGGAGGAAGGTGCACAATTCCACGCAAACCTATGAGAAACGAGCGCAGCGCAGTCTGGCCCCAGGATTGCTCTAATAATGACAAATATAAGTCGTCATTGACTTATCAAGCATCCCCGGCGACGGGACCCAGCCTGTCGCCAGCCCCTCTGAGTGAAACCCCGAGGCCCCCAAGCCCCGGGGTTTCTTCTTTTCAGGGAGCCACCGGATGGCAGCGGAGGCTATCTCTTGCTCTTGAAGGTGCCGATCACCTGTGTCGCGCCGCCCGACGTGCTGATCGTGACCGTGGCCTGGCGCCGCTCATCCTCGTCCTGCGCACCGACCACGCCACCGTCGGTCTGCCTGAATGTGGTGACTTTCAGCCCGGCGCTCTTGAAGCCGGATTCATAGAACGAGAGGACCTGCTCGGTGGCGTCCGCCGTGGTGAACTGGAAACCGGCGGATTCACTGGTGTTGTCGGAGAGCGAAAACGTGCTGCGGGGCGTCACGCCATGATAGCTGGGGAACCAGGCAGGCAGATTGACCGGACCGCCTCCGCCCAAGGTGGCATTCCCCTCGGGGGACTGGAACTTCACGACGCCCGACTCGCCCTGGCCGCCGATGGTCAGCTTCTCACCCTTGTCGCCCAATATGGACAGCTTGCCCTGCTTCAGATCTTCGAAATTCAGGGTGACGGTCTCTCCGGTTTTCCTGTCGCGGACGACCACCTTTCCGCCGTCCTCGTCCATCGAGACCAGTTCGGCATTAGGGTTGGCGGCAATCATGGCCCGTGCTACCGCCGCGGCCGGGTTCTTCGCCACGTGATGCAGGAAGCTGATGCCCATCATGGCGGCGACCGCCAGCGAGAGGAAGAACAGCAGCAGGAGCCCCCCACAGCCCACCAGTATCCAAACCACGGGGCTGGTCTTCTTGGGAGGCTGGGCGGCGGGTGGCTGCCCGGGGTAGGGCGGCTGGCCCGGGTAAGGTGGCTGCCCAGGGTAGGGTGGCTGCCCGGGGTAGGGCGGCTGGCCCGGGTAAGGTGGCTGCCCGGGGTAGGGCGGCTGGCCCTGGTAGGGCGGCTGGCCCTGGTAGGGCGGTTGCCCCGGGTAGGGTGGTTGGCCCGGGTAGGGCGGTTGCCCCGGGCCGGGTGGCTGTCCGGGCGGGGGCGGTGGGTTCGGGGGGACATTGCTAGCCATGCAAACAACCTCCTTGGAACACAGTTTCGACTGGACCGACGGGAGAATTATAGCAGGCTGGCAGGGGCAACCCAACCTTGCGATACGATGGTGTCAAGCCTCGATAGAAATGTCCCCCTCTCCACCTCGATAGAAGTGTCCCCTTCTTCTCACTCCAGAATCGGAGCGGCGTGGTGTGGAAAACCTGGTTTTGGTTTTCCACCACCCGCCGCGGCC
>JBKQQG010000020.1:0-83566 GCA_052144455.1 Bryobacteraceae bacterium | reverse complement strand
CCAATCAAACTGTTGGCGGGGCCGGCGCGCGTCGAGGTCGAAAAGAAGGGGTGCGCCAGCCAGATGCTGCTGGTGCCTAAGCTTCCTCCGCCGTGAAGTACGCGCAATCCGGGTGGTGGAACACCAGCGCGCTCACGCTGGCCTCGGGGTCCATCATCATGCCTTCGGTGAGTTGGACGCCGATTTCCTCGGGGCGGAGAAGCTTCCAGATGCCCTGCTGGTCTTCGAGGTTCGGGCAGGCGCCGTAGCCGAAACTGTAGCGCTTGCCACGATAGCGCGCGGTGAAGCGGTCGTGCATGGTGAGCGTGGGCGGGTCGGGAAAACCCCAGTCTTCGCGGATGCGGCGGTGCAGCCATTCGGCGCAGGCCTCGGCGGTTTCCAGGCCCAGCGCCTGGAGGGCGTGCGAAAAGAAGTACTCTCCGCGTCGTTTGGCACGCTCGGCGCGCTCGCGGATGCCCTGGCCGGCGGTGACCACGAAGATGGCGATGTGGTCGCGGCGGCCGTCGACGGGATCCAGGACGTAGTCGCTGAGCGAGAGGCCGTCGGGGCGCGGCTGGCGCCCGAAACGAAACGTGTGCAAAGGTTCTGAGCCGCCGGGCGCGAACAGGTGAATGGAGTTGGCCTCGCGCTCGGCCTCGAAGAATTGCCAGACTGCGCGCACTTTGAGCGCCGCCTGTTGTTTGACTTGCTCGACCTGGTGGAACAACTCAAGAGCCTTCTCGTCGCGCTCCGCCAGGCGCTTCTCGAAATTCCCCTGGAAGCCGAGGTGCTTGCCGTAAAGCATGAAGGGATTGATGTAGCTCCAGACCTCGGCGAGTTGAGGCACGTCGCGCACCTGACGTTCTAGCGCGGGCGCGGGAGGGATGGGAATGCCGGTGCGGACTTTCGAGCTGCGCCGCTCGCTAAGAGGCACGGCGAGCGCAACCGGCGGCGGGGCAGACGCCTCCGCCTCGCGCCAGCGATGGGCATCGAGGGTGGCTTCGCGGGTGGCCGGGTCCGTGAGCTGGTTCAGCAGGCGAAGGCCAGTCATCGCGTCCTTGCAGTAGCAGACGGCGGCGCCGTAGGCCGGCGCGATCCGGGTGCGCGCGAAACGCTCCGAGAGCGCGGCGCCGCCCACCAGCAGCGGGACGCCGATGCCCGCGTCTTTCAGATCGCCGGCGGCGATCACCATCTGCTGCGTG
Organism: Bryobacteraceae bacterium; assembly: GCA_052144455.1. Classification (GTDB taxonomy): domain Bacteria; phylum Acidobacteriota; class Terriglobia; order Bryobacterales; family Bryobacteraceae; genus Fen-330. Next base: position 82,385 of record JBKQQG010000020.1, on the reverse strand, counting down.
CTTTTCACGAGCAGGCCGGAGAGGCCGATGGCGTCGGGCGAGTGCTCGTGCCAGGCGCGGATCAACTCCTCGGGCGGCACCTTGATGCCCAGGTTGATCACCTGGTAGCCGTTGTTGGAGAAGATGATCTCGACCAGATTCTTGCCGATGTCGTGAACGTCGCCCTTCACGGTGGCCAGCACGATTTTGCCACGCGCGGCGGCATCGGCTTTGTGCATGTACTGCTCGAGGTGGGTGACGGCGGCCTTCATGGCCTCGGCGGATTGCAGCACCTCGGCGACGATCAGTTCGTTGTTGCCGAACAGGCGGCCCACTTCGGCCATGCCGGACATGAGGGGACCGTTGATGATCTCGAGCGGGCTCGCGCCCTCCGCTCTTTTCAGTTCAAGGTCGGCGATCAGGCCGTCCTTCGAACCTTCGACGATGTAGCTGGCAAGGCGCTCATCCAGCGGGGGGAGGCTCGCCTCCTTCTGCCTGGTCCCGGCGGCGGTGCGAAAATGGGCCGCGATCGCCGCGATATGGAACTGGTTGATGGCGGCCTTCTGCTCGCGAGTCTGTGCGCGCCAATCGTCCGGCGCGGTTCCGAGCAGCTCCGAGCCGGGCTGGTCCGCGGGCGGCGTGTTGAACAGCAGGTGTTCGGCGAGGCGGCGCTCCTCGAGGGGGATGGATGGGAAGCGCTCCAGCTTCTCGGCGTTGACGATGGCCAGATCCAGGCCGGCCTTGGTGCAGTAGTACAGGAAGACGGAATTGATCGCCTCGCGCGCGGCGGGCGGCAGGCCAAAGGAAACGTTCGAAATGCCGAGCAGCGTCCTCACGAACGGAAGGCGCTGCTTGATCAGACGGAGCGCCTCGATGGTTTCGACCGCGCCGCCGATGTAGTTCTCGTCGCCGGTGGCGCAGGGGAATACCAGTGGGTCGATAACGATGTCCTCGGGCGGGATGCCGTATTCTTCAGTGAGAAGGCGGCAGGAGCGCTCGGCGATGGCCAGCTTGCGCTCGCGGGTGAAGGCCTGGGCCTGCGCCGGGTCCTCGTCAATCGTGCCGCAGACCAGCGCGGCGCCGTAAGCGCGGGCTAGCGGACAGACGCGCGCGAACTTCTCCTCGCCGTCCTCGAGGTTGACCGAATTGACGATGCTCTTGCCCTGGCAATAGGTGAGCGCCAACTCGATCGAGCGCGGATCGGTGGAATCGATCATGATGGGCGCTTTGATCTTGCGAACCAGGCGGTCGTAGAAGGGCGGAATGTCGGCGATCTCGTCGCGATCGCTGGATTGGAGACAGACGTCGATGACGTGGGCGCCGTTGCGCACCTGGCGGCGGGCGATCTCGCTAGCCTCCTCCCATTTCTCGGCGGCGATGAGGTTCTTGAAGAGGCGCGAGCCGATGACGTTGGTGCGCTCGCCGACTAGCAGCGGGCGGTTGCTCTCCTCGGCCTCCACCAGCTCGATGCCAGAATAGAAGGCGCGCCGGCTGGGCGGAGGGATCGTACGCGGCGGCTTACCCTCGACCATCTCGGCGATGGCGCGGATGTGCGCGGGCGTGGTGCCGCAGCAGCCCCCGACGATGTTCAGCCAGCCCCGCTCGACGAAGCGCTGAAGCTGGCGAGCCAGCGATTCCGGCGTCTCCAGATACGCGCCCTCCTCGTTGGGCAGGCCGGCGTTGGGATAGCAGGAGAGGCGCGTCGCGGCGATCTCGTGCAGCGTACGCAGGTGATCGGTCATGAATTCCGGGCCGGTGGCGCAGTTCAGGCCGATGGCCAGAAGATCGGCGTGGGCGACCGAGACATAAAAGGCGTCGACGGTCTGGCCGCCGAGCATCGTTCCGGTGCGCTCGATGGTGCCGGAAACGATGACCGGGATCCCGGCGCCCAACTCTCTCGCGAGTTGCTGGACGGCTAGCAGGGCGGCCTTGGCGTTGCGCGTGTCCAGACAGGTCTCCAGCAGCAGGATGTCGGCGCCACCCTCGGCCAGGGCGCGAGCCTGGGCGTAGTAGGCGTCGCGCAGCTCGGTAAAGGTGATGCCGCCGGTAGTGCTGATGGACTTGGTGGTGGGTCCCATCGCGCCGGCCACAAAGCGCGGCCGTTGCGGCGTCGAGAACTCGTCGGCGGCCTGGCGCGCCAGTTCGGCCGCGCGGCGGTTGAGTTCGTGCGTCTCGCCGGCGAGGTTGTATTCGGCCAGCACGATGGGCGTGCCGCCGAAGCTGTTCGTTTCGATAATGTCCGCGCCCGCCGCCAGGTAGGCGTGATGGACGCCCAGGACGACGTCAGGACGCGTGCGGACCAGGACTTCGTTGCAGCCCTCGAGCGCCGGCCCGCCGAAATCGGCCGCGCTGAGCCGCGCCTGTTGCAACAGGGTGCCCATGGCGCCATCCAGGCACAGAATGCGCCGGTCCAGAGACTCGAACAGCGCCTGCCGCCGTAACTCGCGGGAACCCATCGGGATGACTCCGATTCTAGCAGCCGCGGGCAGTTTGACGCCGGAATTCGGATAGATTCGTGGGCTCGGGCTGCCTTATGCTCAAGCTATGGATGAGGAGCGGCGCTGGAAGGCGGTAGCGGCAAGGGACGCGAGCTTCGACGGGCGGTTCGTGTTCGCCGTGCGCTCGACGAAGATCTACTGCCGGCCGAGTTGCCCGGCGCGGCGGCCCCGGCGCGAGCAGGTGCGGTACTTCGAGACGCCGCAGGAGGCCGAGCGTGCGGGATTCCGGGCCTGCCGGCGGTGCCGTCCGCAGGAGGCGCGGAGTGCGGAGCTGGGCATTGTCGAGCGGGCCTGCCAGTTGATGCCGCGGCCCATCGCGGCGCTCGCCGAAGAGCTGGGGTTGCGTCCGCAGAGGCTGTCGCGCATGTTTCAACGGCAGTTGGGCGTGACGCCGCGCGAGTACGCAGCGGCGCGGAAGCTGGGCTCGTTCAAGACAGAAGTGCGCAAGGGAGGCGAAGTGACAGACGCGTTGTATCAGGCGGGATACGGATCCAGCAGCCGGTTGTACGAGCGGGCGGCGGAGCAACTCGGGATGACGCCGGCCACCTACCGGCGGGGCGGGCGCGGTGTGTGGATTAGCTACTCGATCGCCAATTGTCCGCTGGGGCGTTTGTTGGTGGCGGCGACCCAGCGGGGCATTTGCGCGATTTCGCTGGGCGAGTCGGACGCTCCGCTCGAGGCGGAGTTGCGCGCCGAGTTTCCGCAAGCGGAGATTGGCCGCGCCGAGGCTGGGTTGGGCGCCTGGGTGGGCACGCTGGTGAAGCATATCGAGGGAGCGCAGCCGGCGCTTGACCTGCCACTCGACATTCGCTCGACCGCGTTCCAGCGGCGGGTGTGGGAGGAACTGCGCCAGATTCCCTACGGCGGCACGCGCACCTACAGCCAGGTCGCACAGGCCATCGGACGGCCCAAGTCGGCGCGCGCCGTGGGCCACGCCTGCGCCTCGAACCCGGTGTCGCTCGCGATTCCCTGCCACCGCGTGGTGCGGGGCGATGGCGGCCTGGGCGGATACCGCTGGGGCCTGGAGCGGAAACGGGCGCTGCTCGAAACGGAGGCCCGCGCCCGGAGCGGGAAGGCATGTTCGCGAGAAGATTGAAGCTGACGTTGCGGACGGAAGGCGCGGAGGCGCCGGCGCCGAAGGCCTGGCTGGATCAGTTCTTTCTGCGCGACTTCACCGGATCGAGCGCGTTCGACGAAACGCTGCCCGCCGGGGACGGCGTGCTCGAGGCCGGCTTCGGGGTCGATGCGCAAGAGGTGAGAGACCAGTTCGAGAGGTGGCTGCGCGGGCGAAAGACGATCCCGCCGGAAACGCAACTGACGGTGGAGTAAGCGTCGATCCAGCGCCGCCCGCTACAATCGAAAGATGAAGCGGATTGCGGAGACGGCGCTGGGGGAGGCGGTCGGGCGCGGGGTTTCCTATGCGGACGTGCGTGCGGTGGAGAGCCGCACGCGGCAGGTTGCCACCAAGAACGGAAAGGTGAGCGGCGTCTCCAGCATGGAAAGCCTGGGTGCGGGCGTGCGCGTGCTGGTGGGCGGATGCTGGGGCTTCGCCGCCACGGACGATCTGAGCGATCGGGGCCTGGCCGAGGCGGCCGCGCTGGCCCGGAGGATCGCCGGTGCGAGCTCCGCCGCGAAGAGGAAGGACGCGCGGCTGGCCCCCGAAGATCCCTGCGAGGCGGTGTGGATTTCGCCCTGCCGCATCGACCCGTTCTCGATTCCGATCGAGCAAAACCTCGCCCTGCTGCTCGCCATCGACGCCGAACTGCGGCGCAATTCCGGCGTGACGCTGGCGGAGACCTCGATGGTGTTCACGCGCGAGCGGCAGGTGTTCGCCTCTTCGGCGGGCAGCCGCATCGATCAGACGCGCACGACCAGCGGCGCCGGTTTGGTCGCCTACAGTTTCCGGGACAACGAGATTCAGAAGCGGTCCTACCCGAACTCCTTCGGAGGGCAGTATCAGCTCAAGGGCTACGAGCTGATCGACGAACTGCAGTTGCTGGAGAACGCGCCGCGCATGGCCGAGCAGGCGGTGGAGCTGCATTCGGCGGCGCAGTGCCCGGAAGGCTCCTTCGATCTGGTCCTGGACAGCTCGCAGTTGGGATTGCAGATCCACGAATCGATCGGCCATCCCATCGAGTTGGACCGGGTGCTGGGTTCCGAGGCGAACTACGCAGGCCGGAGTTTCCTGACGCTCGACAAGCTGGGCCATTTGAAATACGGTTCGGAGATCGTCAACGTGGTGGCGGACGCGCGGCTGGAGCACGGGCCGGGCCTGGGCACGTTCGCCTTCGACGACGAGGGCGTTCCGGCGCAATGCACCAGCGTGATTCGAAACGGCCGCTTCACCGGGTACCTCACTTCGCGCGAGACCGCGGCCGAAATCGGCCAGGCGCGCTCGATCGGCGCCATGCGCGCCGACGGCTGGGGGCGCCTGCCGCTGATCCGCATGACCAACATCAGCCTGCTCCCAGGCTCGCAGCCGCTCGAAGAGGTCTTCGACGGCGATGCCATCTACATGGAGACCAACAAGAGCTGGTCCATCGACGACCAGCGCTACAACTTCCAGTTCGGATGCGAGATCGGCTGGGAGATCCGGAACGGAAAGCGGGCGCGGATGCTGAAGAACCCGAGCTACAGCGGCATCACGACGGAGTTTTGGAACTCCTGCGCGGCGATCGCGGGCCCCCGGCACTGGGTGCTCTGGGGCACACCCAACTGCGGCAAGGGACAACCGGAACAAGTGATGGGCACCGGGCACGGAGCCAGCCCGGCGCGCTTCCGCAACATCAAGATCGGGACGGCGTACGCGGGGTGACCGGAAATGGACGAATCCGAACTGCTGACCAGATCCGAGTGCCACGAGGTCTTCGACCGCGTGCTCCGCGCGGCCCGCGCCCTGGGCGCCGAGGACGTGGAGGTGACGCTGGGCGCCACGGAGTCCGCTCTTACGCGCTTCGCGGAGAACGCGATCCATCAGAACGTCTCGGAGCGGCGGCGCTTTCTCTCGGTGCGGACTGTGGTGGGCCGGCGCACGGCGCGCTCGGGCACCAACCGTTTCGACGAAGCCAGTCTGGGCGGCGTGGTGGAAGACGCGCTGGCCATCACGCGCTCGACGGAGCCCGATCCGGAGTTGCTCCCCATGGCCGAGCCGAGCCAGCAGCGTGAGGCGAACCGCTTCTTTGGCTCCACGGCGCGCAGCACGCCGCGGGATCGCGCCGAGATGGTGGCCCGGGCCATCGATCTGGTCCGGGGCGCATCGCAGACCGCGGCGGGAATCCATTCGGCCGGGCAATCCGTGGAGGCGATCCTGAATTCGCGCGGCGTGTTCGGCTACTACTACGACACGCTGGCGCAGTTCTCGATCACGGCCATGACCCCGGACAGCTCGGGCTGGGCCAAGGCGAGCGCGCCCGATTCGGAACGGGTCGATCCGGTTTCCCTGGCCCGGCGCGCCTCCGAGAAGGCCGCTTTCTCGCGGCGCCCGCGCGAGCTCGATCCCGGCCGCTACACGGTGATCCTGGAGCCTTCGGCGGTGCAGGACCTGCTGGGCCAGATGTTTGCCGATTTCGGCGCCACGGCCATCCGCGACCAGCGAAGCTTCCTCACCGGCCGCCTCGGCGAGCGGCTGTTCGGCGAAGGCATCCATATCGCGGACGACGTTTACCACCCGCTCCAAACCGGACCGCCCTTCGACGGTGAAGGCGTGCCGCGGCGAAGATTGGCCCTGGTCGAGGGCGGCGTGCCCAGGGAAATCGCCCGCTCGCGGCAGGCGGCCTTGCGCGAGGGTTGCGAGGCGACCGGGCACGGCTTTCCGCTGCCCAACCAGGCGGGCGAAGCGCCCGTGAACATCGTGATCCAGGGCGGCGACGAATCCATCGAACGCATGATCGCCTCGACGCCGCGCGGCATTCTGGTCACTCGGCTGTGGTACATCCGCGAGGTCGACCCCTACGAGAAGATCATGACCGGCATGACGCGCGATGGGACGTTTCTCATCGAGGACGGCAGCCTGGTTTGCGGCCTGCGCAACTTCCGCTTCAACCAGAGCCTGATCGAAGCGCTGCGAAACGTGATGGCGCTCTCGCCGGCCGAGCGAGCCAGCGGAGAGGAAGCCTTCGATATGGTGGCGCCCGCGCTCAAGGTCGCCGATTTCCGCTTCAGCGAGGTAACCCGCTTCTAGGCGATCAAGGAGAGTATTTGACCCGTCGCTTGCGCGGCGCTTTGCGCATTGTACGCCGCGCTGCCGCGCTGGGATGCGGCCGCCAGTTGCCGCTCCGCCGTGGCTTCGAATTGGGCTGCCTGCGCCGCCACCATGCGATCCTGCATCGAGGGGTCGGCAGGTGCGTTGGCCGCCGCGATAATCGTTTGCTCCTTCTGGATGGTCTCCTCCGGTCCGCGCGGGTCCGGAGAATCGTCCAGGGTGACATCTCCGCCGACCGCGTAGAGCTTGCCGTCCGGTCCCGTGGTGTAAATGTAGGAGGGGCCGCCGGTCGCGTAAGGCCCCGCGGCAGCCAGGTGGGCTTGCTCGTGTGCCCGCACGTGGCCGTCCACCACTTGGAGTTGGGCCACCTCGGCTCGTTGGGCGGCGCTGAGCTTGGTAATAGCCGAGACTCCGCCGGACGAGCTGGCGGCTGGCGTCGCGGAGGCTGGCGAGACTGAGAGCGAGACTGACAATGACAGAGGTTCTATGTCGCTTATCGGCTGGCGTGCGTGAAATGTGAGCGGCCGTGCGATGCTGGGGAAATGCGTGAGAACGGCCTGTGGCGGCAGCGGGATTTTCTCAAGCTGTGGGCAGCTCAGGCGGTTTCCGAGATCGGGTCGCGGATCAGCCGCACGGCCATACCGCTGGCAGCCGTGCTGGTGCTGGGAGCCTCGCCATTTCAGATGGGCATTCTCAGCGGGGCGGGTGCCGCCGGCGTGCTGGTCTTCGGCCTTTTGGCGGGCGCGTGGGCGGATCGTCTGCGTCGGCGGCCCATTCTGATCGCCGCCGATCTGGGGCGCGCCGCGCTGCTAGGCTCGATCCCGTTGGCCGCGGCGTTCGGCCGGCTGAGCCTGGGCCATCTGGTTGGGGTGGCGGCCGCGGCCGGGGTTCTGACAGTGCTGTTCGACGTGGCGCACCAGGCCTATCTCCCCGCGCTGGTCGAACGCGAGAAGCTCCTCGCTGCGAACGGCAAGCTGGCCTTGAGCGGAGCCGTGGCCGAGGTGGCCGGACCGGGCCTGGCCGGTGTGCTCGTCGAGTGGATCACGGCGCCCATGGCCATTCTCTTCGACGCCGTTTCGTTCCTGTGCTCCGCAGTCTTTCTGTCGAGAATCCGCAAGCCGGAGCCTGCGCCCGTGCGCCGGGCTCAGCCGCATTTGGGGCGCGAGATCGCCGAGGGGTTGCGTGGCGCCTGGAACGATCCGGTGCTACGGGCGATGGCCGGGCGGACCCTCACTGCCGCCTTCTTCCTGGGCTTTCCAGGCAGCCTGTACTTCCTGTTTGCGGTGCGCGAACTGGGGTTGAGTCCCGCGTTGCTGGGCGCCGTCATCGCCGTGGGCGGCGTGGGCAGTCTGGCCGGCGCGATGGTGGCGGAACGGCTGGGGCGGCGGTTTGGAACGGGGCGCACGCTGATCGGCTCCGCGCTGGCGATCGGCGCATCGAGCCTGCTCGTGCCGCTGGCGCACGGTTCGGTGGCGGCTTGCTCCGCCTTCCTGGCAGCCGCGCAACTGGGAGACGTGGCTTGGCCCGTGTACACCATCCACGAGACCAGTTTGCGCCAGGCGGTCACGCCGGATCGTCTCCTGGGCCGGGTGAACTCGGCCATGCACCTCCTGTTCTGGGGAGTGCTGCCGCTGGGAGCGTTGGCGGCCGGCGCGCTCGCCGAGGCGGTCGGAATGTGCGGGGCGCTCTTCATCGGGGCGCTCGGCGTGCTGCTCTCCTCGCTGTGGCTGGTATTCTCGCCGGTGCGGCGGCTACGCGCGCTTCCCGCGACCGCGGGCTAGCCCGCGTCAACCCTCGCCTTGCGTGGCGCCGGGAGCGACCTGACGACGTCGATGGCAGCGGGCAAAAACCATACCAGCCCGAAGGCCAGCAACGGGTTGGTGAGGGCGCCCCAGTATAGATTCACGTTCGTTCCGACAACGCAGTAAATCGCGAGATACACGGCAACTACTGCGGCCACGCGGTTGCCAATCCCAGTCTTCCAACCGGCCAAACCGAAGAGCATGGCTGGGAGGAAGAGCGCGGCGACCCAATCCGGGAATCCGATGAGCAGGCTCATGAGCGTGGTGGTCAGGATGAAGTGCAGGCCCCCCAGCCGCATCCAGCCGACGGGAATGTCCCCCGACAGGATTAATGGGCGGACGGCGGAGGCGTGCACCAGAAAGTATGCCGCCCAGAGCGCCAAGCCCGCCACCCACGCCACGACTTCCGCTCCTCGCCGGCGCCACAGCGCGAAGCCAAGATTCACCAGAACGAAGGGCATCGCCAGTTCCCGGAAGAACAGGGCCAGGATGCCCGTGGCGGCGCCTGCGGGCCACCAATCGAACTCGTACGAGGAGACGGAAATCACCATAAGCACTCCGGCCCACACATCCGAGTACAGGTGAAAATCGAGCCCGAAGAGGAAACAGTTGCTAAGGGCTAGGCCGGTGACGATCACCTGCAACAGACCCGGTCCGCCGGCGCGGTTTGTAGCGAGGCAGGCCAGGATGCAGGCCGCCACGGCCAGTCCCGCCAGCACCCAGTGGCTCGCCGGTTCGCCGGCCGCCTCAATGAACATCAGGTGAAGCGGCATGCGCCAATTGAAAACGGAACGCGAGGCGTAATGGCCCATCCGAAGTTCGGCGCCGAGCGCGCTGTAGTAACCTTCCCCCGCGCGAACACGCTGGATCACTCGGCGGTACATCATCGCGTCGGTCTGCTGGGTGGGGTTCGGGATAGAGAGCGGGACGCCCCGCAACGAGAACAGGCAGGCAACCGCGAACGCCAACAGGCACGCTACGGCGACGGCAGTCTGGGCGCGCGAAAGATGCGCAAAGCGCGTGACGGCGTCGCCGGCGGGCGGCATGAGCGAGAATCATAACAACCGGCAGTTTGTGGTGTCAACACATCGAATTGGCCGAATCCATGGGCATGAGATTCGGCGCGGCGAGACCGGGCCTGGCTCGAACTGCGTGGGAGCTTCCGTCAAAGAAGTATTGACTTTCCCCTTTTGTTCGCCCACAATGGGGGCATGGCATTGACCAGGCGCCAGAAGCAGGTACTGGATTTCATCGCCGGCTTCCTCGAGCAGAACGGCTACAGCCCCAGCTACGAAGAGATCGCCCGCGGGCTAGATCTCGCATCGCTCGCCACCGTGCACAAGCACATTGCGGCGCTGGACAACAAGCACTACCTCAAGCGCGGCATCAATCAGAGCCGCTCGCTGGACCTCTCTCCGAAGTACTTCCAGGAGGTGCGCAAGCATCGCCAGGGCGCCGGTGGGCTGGACATTCCGCTGCTCGGACGCATCGCGGCGGGCACGCCCGTGGAGGCCATGGCCGGCGCGGAGCGTCTGGACTTCGGCGACTTCCTGAATCGCGAGAATGTGTTCGCGCTCGAGGTGCGCGGCAATTCCATGATCGAGGACCACATCATGAGCGGCGATCTGGTCCTGGTCGAGAGCACGCACCAGGCGCGCGACGGCGAAATCGTGGTGGCGCTGGTGCGCGGTGCGGAGACCACGCTGAAACGCATCTACCGGGAGTCGGACACGGCCGTGCTTCTCAAGCCGGCTAACGCGGCGATGGAACCGATTCGCGTTTCAACGGCCGATCTTCAGATTCAGGGGCGCGTGCTGGCCGTTCTGCGGAAATACCGCTGAAGGAAGAAAGGCGGCGCGATTGCCGCCGCTTAGCGATTCGTAGTCGCGCGCCTTCTGCGAACTTCCTGCTCGGCGCGGAACCAGTCGTCTTCGGAAGAACCCTCTTGTCCCCCGCGGGCCTCGTAGTAGGAATAGGCCAACCGCTCGATCTCTTCCTGCTCGGAGATGTTGAATTCTGTCTGGAATTCGGCGCTCTTCGGTGCGCACGCCTCCGGAGCCTCGGCGATCGCGGTCACCCCGGTTTCCACCCGCGCGGTTCTCTTCCGCTCGGTCCGCGCCGGCGCAACGCCAGCGCCCTCGGTGGACAGATAAGACCTCGACTGACTAGTTTTTCTTGCCATCTTGATAGCTCCCTCTCCCGAGTTGGGTACTCATATATTCTACCAGATCGAGCCCCTCTTCTTGTGGAAAAAATCCCTAGGAACGCAAAGATTTCATTTATCGGCGGTATCACCGAGATTTGGCGGAGAATCTAGTCTCAATCTCCGCTCTTATGTTACAGGGAAGTGACGGGTGTGCCCGCCCGCGGCGTGCGATACGATGGGTGACAGATGAGCGTCCTCATTGAAGGCAACTATCTCGGAAACAAGCGCGCCAGGCTGGCGCATGGCCCCTCCGGCGCCGAACTGCTCGTGGATGCCCCGCGCGACAACGCCGGCCAGGGTGCGTTCTTCTCGCCCACCGACCTGCTGGCCGCCGGGTGGGGAGCTTGCGCGATGATCATCATGGGAATCCTCGCCGAGCGCTCCGGAATCGATCTTTCGGGCATGTCCATGCGGGTAGAGAAAGAAATGCGCAGCGAGCCCCGGCGCATCGGAGCGCTCTCGCTCGAGCTGCACCTGCCGGCCCGCCTCCCAGAGGAGCAGCGCAAGAAACTCGAGGCGGCCGCGCGCACGTGTCCGGTCGGGCTCTCGCTCCATCCGGAGATTGCGCTCGACGTTCGGTACCTGTACGACGTCTAGCCCGTCACCGCCGCTCCCGCCGGGGACGGCTCGCGTTTATACTTGCACTCGGGGTTCGGGCACTGCGCCAGGTGGCCGGATTTCAGCCACTTCTCGAGCAGGTACGGACTGCCGCAGTTCGGGCATTTTTCTGCGACCGGCCGGCTCCAGGCCACAAACTTGCACTCCGGGTAGCGGGTGCAACCGTAAAATGTCTTGCCGCGCCGCGAGCGCCGCTCGCTGATGTCGCCCTCGCCGCACTGCGGGCACTTCACGCCGATGGTCTTCTGCTTGACGTACTTGCAGGCCGGGTAACTGCTGCACGCCGTGAACTCGCCGAAGCGCCCGTGCTTGAGCGCGAGCTGGCTGCCGCATTGCGGACACTTCTCCTCCAGCAGCACATCGGGCTTCTTCTCTTCCTCGCCGATGCGCTTGGTGGTCTTGCAATCCGGGTAGCCCGAGCAGGCGAAGAAGGTTCCGAACCGGCCGCGTTTGAGCACCATCGGCCGGCCGCAATTCTCGCAGTACTCTTCGTCCGCTTGGTCGGTGAGATCGACGCCATCGACATCCGGAAGATCCACCGCCAGCTCGCGCGTGTTGCTGCACTCCGGGTAGCCGATGCAGCCGATGAAGCTGCCGTGCCGGCCCCACTTGATGACCATCGGCTTGCCGCACTTGTCGCACACCAGGCCGGTGGGTTTCTCCATCCGCTTGATGTCTTCCATGTGCTCTTCGGCGTGCTCCAGGTCCTTGCGGAATTTCTCGTAGAACTCGGAGATGGCCACGCGCCACTCGATCTTGCCGTCCTCGATCTCGTCCAGCGCCTCTTCCATCCGCGCCGTGTAGGAGATGTCGAAGATGTCGTCGAAACTGGCCACCAGCAGGTCGTTCACCACCATGCCCAGCTCGGTCGGCGAAAAGCGGCCCGTCTCCTTCTTCACGTAGCCGCGGTCCTGGATGGTGGAGATGATGGAGGCGTAGGTCGAAGGCCGCCCCACGCCATCGGCTTCCAGTTTCTTCACCAGAGTGGCCTCGTTGTAGCGCGGCGGCGGCTCGGTGAAGTGCTGCTCGGGCCCGATGGAGCGGAACTTGAGCGGCTCGCCCTCGTTCACCGCGGGCAGCTTGTGCTTCAGCTCCTCGTCCTCTTCGTCCTTCTGGTCCTTGCCTTCCTCGTACACCTTCAGGAAGCCGTCGAACTTGGGAACCGAACCGGTGGCGCGGAACACGTACTCGGCGCCGTCCTTGCCCTGGGCGCTGGCGTCGATGGTGGTCTGGTCGAAGACCGCGGGCATCATCTGCGAGGCCAGGAACCGCATCCAAATCAGACGGTACAGCTTCAGCTCGTCCTCGGCCAGGTACTTCTCGATCGACTCCGGCGAGTGCGACACGTCGCTGGGCCGTATGGCTTCGTGGGCGTCCTGCGCGTCCTTCTTACTGCGGTAGATGTTGGCGGATTCGGGCAGGTACTCGGTTCCGAATTTCTCCGCGATGAAGCCTCGGGCGTCGCGCAGAGCCTCTTCGGCCACCCGCGTCGAATCGGTGCGCATGTAAGTGATGAGTCCGGTGGGGCCTTCCTTGCCGAGTGCGATGCCCTCGTACAGCCGCTGGGCCAGCCCCATGGTGCGCTTAACGCTGAAGCGCAGCTTCCGGGCCGCCTCCTGTTGCAGGGTCGAGGTGATGAATGGCGGCACCGGGTTCCGGCGCTTCTCGCGCGTGAGCACCGATTTGACGATGTACGGCGCCCCTTCCACTTGCGCCATCAGCGCTTCGGCCGGCGCCTGGTCGCCGATCTCGAGCGCATCATCGTCGCGCTTGAAGAGCCGCGCCGTCAGTAGCGGCGGTTTCTTCGCCGCCAGGTTGACGTCGATGGTCCAGTACTCGCGCTTGTCGAACTGCCGTATCTCGCGCTCGCGTTCGACGATCAGACGCACCGCCACCGTCTGCACCCGGCCCGCCGACAGCCCGCGCCGCACCTTGTCCCACAGTAGCGGGGAGATCTTGTAGCCCACCAAGCGGTCCAGCACGCGGCGCGCCTGCTGCGCCTCCACCAGGTGCATGTTCACATCGGTGGGGTGCTCGAAGGCCTTGTGAATCGCCTTCTGCGTGATCTCGTTGAACATCACCCGGCGCACCCTGGGCGCGCTGCCCCTCTTCCCTTCGAGCTCTTCCTTCAAGTGGTAGGAGATGGCTTCGCCTTCGCGATCCGGGTCGGCCGCCAGGTATACGAACTCGGACTTCTTCGCCGCCTGCTTGAGCTCGGCGATGAGCTTCTTCTTGCCCTCGATGATGACGTAGGTAGGCTCGAAATTCCGATCCACGTCCACCGCCAGGTCCTTCTTGGGCAGGTCCTTCACATGGCCCAGCGATGCCTTCACCACGTATTGCTTGCCGAGATACTTGCCGATAGTCTTGGCCTTGGCCGGAGACTCTACGATGACCAATGAAGTTGGCATATGAACAAACGTCCGCTGTCAGTTGACCGGCACATCCTGGGATTACTGCCGCGCTGGCGCCGGAATGAGGTTCTCACCACACTTTAACAAAATTCTTCCCGGGAAGTTGCCGGACCGCGCCCAGCATCTCCAGCTCGAACAGCGCGGCAATCGCTTCCGAGCTCGAGACGTCTTGGGCGCGATCGAGCAAATCGTCGATCTGGGTGGGAGTTTCGACGCTGAGCAGCGCGAGAATCTGGCGGGCCACCGGGCTCCGGGGATTCTCTTCCTTCGGCGCATCCGCGGCCACCGCGTCGCCCTCGCCGAAGAGCCGCATCTGGCTGCGGGCCGCCAATTCCCGGCGCACCTCTGGCGCCAGCTCCAGCACCACGTCGTTCCAGTCCTGAACGAGTTTGGCGCCTTGTTTGATCAGCAGGTTTGGCCCCCAGCTCATCTTCGAGACGATGCTGCCGGGCACGGCGAACACCTCCCTGCCCTGGTCGAGCGCCAGGCGCGCGGTGATGGCGGACCCGCTGTACTGCGCCCCCTCGGTCACTAGCACGCCCAGACTCAGCCCGCTGATGACCCGGTTGCGGATGGGGAAGTTCTGCGGGTAGGCCGGAGCGCCCATGGGGAATTCCGAGAGCAGCAGCCCTTTCTCGGCCATCTCAGCGGCCAGCTTCCGGTTCTCGGAAGGATAGATGACGTCGACCCCGCAACCCAGCACCGCCATGGTGTTCCCGGAGGCTTCCAGCGCCCCGCGGTGCGCGGCCGTGTCGATGCCCCGCGCCATGCCGCTCACGATGGTCAGCCCGGCGCGCGCCAAGTCCCCCGCCAGCCGCTCAGTCACCGCCAGACCGTAGGGCGTGGGCCGCCGCGTCCCGACCACCGCCAGCGTCAACGATTCCAGCAGCTCGACGCGGCCGCGAGCGAACAACAGGATGGGCGGATCGAAGATCTCTCTCAGCCGCTGGGGATACCGGGGGTCGGTCATGGTGACCAGCACAGCGCCCGCCTGCGCCATCTTTTCCTGCTGCACCACGGCGTCTTCGTAGGCGCAACCACTGGCGATGCTCTGCGCCACCGCGCCCGCCACACCCCTCGCTTCCAGCTCCGAACGCGAGGCGCGCAGAATGGCCTGGGGCGTCCTGAATCGTTCCAGCAGCTTGGCCGCGCTCCGCGTACCCAGCCCCGGCACCAGCCTCACCGCCAGCCACTCCAGTTCCTGCTCGCGGGTAAGGGACGGCGCAAGTAGTTGGCCCACATCAACTTGTGCCCCCTCCGCGAGGCGATTCTCAGGAATCTTCCCAGCCTTGAGCCGCCAGGAAGGCCCCCCGCCCAAATTGTCGCAGCAAACATCGCCCACCCCCTTCCATTGCGCATCGGATTAGGTTAAGCTTTATCCATGAGAGGGGTTACCCTTCGCATCTTCCCCGTCGCCATTCTGTTTGGCTCGGCACTGCTGCTCAGCAGCTCCGACCGCCCGGCATTCACCACTCGGGACAAGGCGTATTACGCCGACCAGGCCCTGGTCAGTTTCGTTCAGCCTGGCCTGGCCATCAAGATCATTTCGGCCAGTTTGGCTTCCGATGGCACCATCGCGGTGCAGTTCACCTTGGCCGATCCCACCGGCCTGCCACTGGACCGGAGCGGCATCACCACGCCCGGCCCAGTATCCACCAGCTTCGTCGCCTCTTACATCCCCAAGGGGCAGACCAACTACATCGCCTACACCAGCCGCGCCCAGACCAGCCCCATCACCAACGTGACGGCGGTCCAGCCGGCGGCGGATTCGGGCGGAACCTATGCGCAGACTGCCGAGGGCCAGTACACCTACACGTTCCACACCAAGGCGCCCAGCGGCTTCGACCCATCCACCACCACAACCATCGGCGTTTTTGCTTCGCGCGACCTCAGCGAGTTCGACCTGGGGACCAACTCGGACGACGCGGAGTACAGCTTCGTGGCCAACGGCTCGGCGGTGGTCGACGTCCATGACGTGGTCCGCACGCCCGCCTGCAACAAGTGCCACGACCCGCTCGAGGCCCACGGCGGCTCTCGCAGGGATGTGGCGCTGTGCGTACTTTGCCATAACCCCGGCGGCGGAGCCACCCAGACCATCGACCCCGACACCGGCAACAGCATCGATGCCGAGGTGATGTTCCACAAGATCCACATGGGCTCGAGCCTGCCCAGCGTGCTGGCCGGCACGCCCTACCAGATCATCGGTTACCAGCAGGCGGTCAGCGACTTTTCCACCGTCGTGTTTCCGGCCGACCCCCGCAACTGCCAGATGTGCCATGAAACTGGCGCGCCGCCGCAGGGCGGAACGGCTCCGCCCGGCAGCATGACCCCCGCGCCCAACCCTTTGCCCGCGCAAGGCAATTGGTGGCTCACTCACCCCACGCGGGCGGCCTGCGGCTCCTGCCACGACAACGTGAACTTCGCCACCGGACTGAACCACGCCGGCGGTCTGCCGGAGATTGACGATAGCCAGTGCGCGGAATGCCACATCCCGCAGGGTGAGCTTCCGTTCGACGCCTCCATTATCGGCGCGCATACCATTCCCACCTTCGCGCCGGGCGTGCCGGGCGTCGTCTTCACGCTCCAGAAAGTGGCCAACGGAAGCGCCGGCCAAGCGCCCACCGTCACCTTCACCCTGAACGACGCGAGCGGCAATCCCATCCTGCCATCCGGCATGAACTCGTTGAGCCTGGTGATGGCCGGCCCGACCGCCGACTACGCTTCGGTGGTTTCGGAAAGCGCCCTCAAGGCTACTGGCTCCGGCGGCACCTACATGTATACCTTCACGAATTTGATTCCGGCGGCCGCCACCGGCACCTACACCATCGGCATCGAGGGCTACCGCAACATCACGGTATTGCCCGGCACGGTCTCCTCGCAGGTGGTCCGCGACGTTGGGCACAACGTGGTCATCAGTTTCTCGGTGGACGGTTCCAAGGTGGCGCCGCACCCGGTGGAGGCGCAAACTCAGAACTGCAACGCTTGCCACTACAGCATCTCGGCGCACGGTGGCATTCGCAACGAGGTGCAGTACTGCATCCTCTGCCACAACCCCAACGCTACCGACGCGTCTCTGCGGCCCGCCGCCCAAATGCCCGCACAGACCATCGACTTTCCAGTCCTGATCCATAGGATTCACACCGGCGTGAACATGGAAAGCCCGTACATCATCTACGGCTATGGCGGGTCGGTGAACGATTTCAGCGGTGTGCTCTTCCCCGGGGACCTCCGCGATTGCGCCAAGTGCCACGTCAACGGCTACCAGGAGGTGCCGGTGCCCAGCACCCGGATCGCCGTGCAGACTCCGCGAGGGTTTTACAATCCCATGGGACCGACCGCCGCCGCCTGTACCGGTTGCCATACCGGGCAGGATGACGCCGCCCACACCTCGATCATGACCGACCCCAAGCTGGGTGAATCCTGCGCGGTCTGCCATTCATCCGGCGCGGCCTTCTCCGTCGATCAGGTGCACGCCCGGAGCCTGTAGCCGGGAGTAAAGACGCAGAACGCGAACGCTCTCGGTTCAGTAGTGCGCTGAATCAAACCGGGCGGTCAGGAAGAGGGACTTGACCGCCCGTTCCTGGCGCCAGAACATTCCTGGTACGCTTGGGGAGGAGGGCTTGTGACGAAGCGGAACAGCAGCCAGGCTGCGATATTACTCGTGGGGCTCATCGCCCTACTCAGTTGTACTCAGGCTTCCAGAGAGCAGAACTCCCAACCGGCGAGAGCGTCCCAATCTCCAGCGGCGACATTGCCTGCCGATGTTCCTTCGTCAGCGCCAACGGAGAAACTCCAGCATACGACACCAACGACACCTGCCCCCGCCTCCCGGCCTATTCCGCAATGGCCCCAGTTCACGAGAGAGAAGGGCATGGAGATACCCGGGATGCCGGTTTCCGATGGCGATGGGACAGTCGCCTTCGAACGGTCCAAGCTGAGTCAGTCCCTCAGAGTAATACTCAACGGCAGTGTTGCATGGGAGCAGAGATTCTCCGCGACAAGCGGCGTATCCACCATTCGCATCGCGCCCCGGTTGCAGGTGCCTATGAGTTACTTTACCGGCAGCTTCCCTGGGGGGCGTATCGTCGCAGGAGACGCCAAGCAGTTTCTCAAGCGCGAGCAAGTCAGCGTCGGGGGCAAGCTGTACTGGGTTATGAAGCAACCCGTGGAAGTGGAGAGCTTGACCTACGAGTCCGCAGTCGAGGAATGTCCTCTTCCAAAGAGCGAGAAGGCATGGATCGTCGCCGGCGAAGCAGGTGCGGTTCTTCACAAGCGCGGGAAGGCCTTATTCCTGGTCCAAGGCGCTGCGCACATCGAGCAGTGACGGCGAGGCGCTGGCAACGGAAGAGCGCCCCGTCGTCTCCACGGCCGCCGGCGCTGGTCGATCGGTGTCGCCCGGGCCGTCCTGCTATCCTGAAGTCTGAACCTGCTCCGTCCTCACGGATACACGCTTGAAGGTAGGCTTCGTCAGTCTGGGATGTCCCAAGAACCTCGTCGATTCCGAGGTCATGATGGGCCAGCTCGCCGCTCGCGGCCACCAGCTCACCGCGCGTCCCGAGGAGGCCCAGGCCATCGTCGTCAACACTTGCAGCTTCATCAACCCCGCGAAACAGGAGTCGGTGGATGCCATCCTGGAGATGGCGGCCTACAAGAATACCGGCGGCTTGAAACGGCTGATCGTGGCCGGATGCCTGGTGGAGCGCTACCGCGATGAGATTCGCCGCAGCCTGCCCGAAGTGGACGCCATCCTCGGCACCAACGAACTCGACGCCATCGTCGCCGCCTGCGAAGGGACGCCCGCGTCCTCAATTCGAGAGCAGCCCTACCTCTATAGCCACCAAACGCCGCGCGTGCTGGCCACTCCGCCTCACTTCGCCTACATCAAGATCGCCGAGGGCTGCGATCACCCCTGCACGTTTTGCGTCATCCCGCAGTTCCGCGGGTGCTTCCGCAGTCGGCGACCGGAGTCCGTGGTGGCCGAGGCGGAACGGTTGTTCGCCCAGGGTGTCCGCGAGGTCAACCTAATCGGCCAAGACACCACCTGTTACGGCGAAGACTTGGGGCTGCGCGACGGCTTGCCATTGCTACTCGAGCGCCTCGCGCGGATCGAGACGCCGCACGAGAAGTGGATTCGGTTTCTCTACGCCTATCCCAACAAGGTGAGCGGCAAGCTGCTGGATACCATCGCCGCCTGGCCGGCTTTGGTCAAGTACATCGACCTGCCCTTGCAGCACGCGAGCGCGCGCGTCCTCAAGCGCATGCGGCGCGGCGCCAATGGCGGCGTCTTCTTGCGGCTGATCGAGAGGATTCGCGCCCGCATCCCGGGCGTAGCAATCCGGACCAGCATGATCGTCGGCTTCCCCGGCGAGACGGACGCGGATTTCCAGGAGTTGTGCCAGTTTGTCGAAGCGGCGCAATTCGACCGGCTGGGCGTCTTCTCCTACTCCGACGAGGAGACCAGCGCCAGCTACGACCTGGACGCCAAGGTGGACGGCCGGACGATCTACAATCGGAAACGGCGGCTGATGGCGATCCAGCGAAAAATCTCCCGGCGGCGAAACCGGGCCCTGATCGGTCGCGACGTGCAAGTGCTGGTCGAGGGACCGTCTCCGGAGACCGATCTGCTTTGGCAGGCGCGCCTCGCGACCCAGGCGCCCGACATCGACGGAGTGTGCCTGGTCAACGATGTCCAGGGCCGGGCGCCGCGCGCGGGCGACTTCCGCCGCCTGCGCATCACCGCCGCGTACGACTACGATCTGGTTTGCACGCTGCTCGCGCCGGAGGGGGACCCCTTCGTCATCCTATGAAATGCCCAATCTGCAAGAGAAAAGTCGTCTCCGGCGGTCCAATTGATCCATTCTGCAGCGAACGCTGCCGCCAGCAGGATCTGGCCAACTGGGCCACCGAGAGCTACCGGATTCCGTCGCCTTCGGAAGCGGAGCCGGAGTTGGAGGATGAGGACCGTGAATAGCCCCCGGCCCGCCGGCCCGCTCGCCACCGCGATTGGCACCTGGTTCGGCTGCGGGTTATCGCCTATCGCTCCGGGCACCGCCGGCTCGCTAGGCGCGCTCCTGCCGGCCATCCTGCTGGCGCGCTACGCCGGCTGGCGGCCGCTGCACTTCGCCGCCCTGGCTCTGGTGTTGACCCCGCCGGGGATCTGGGCCGCCGGCCGCGTCGAACAGGCCGTCGGAGAGAAGGACCCTGGCAAGGTGGTAATCGACGAAGTGCTGGGCCAATGGCTGACCCTGGCGGGCGCGGCCGCGCTCAACTGGAAGAGCTGGCTGGCGGCATTATTGCTCTTCCGCCTCTTCGATATTTGGAAGCCTTTTCCGGTGCGCCAACTCGAGGCGCTGCCCGGAGGCTGGGGCATTGTCGCCGACGATCTCATGGCCGGCCTCTATGGCGCGCTTGTGTTATTCGCCGCCGGGTGCTTCAATCTCTATTGAGTATGCCCATTCGCAAGAACACGGACGGGAAGCCCGAGATTTCGCGAGTCAGCCCGCCGGCGGCTATCGCCGGAGGGGAATTCCAGATCCGCGGCAAGGGGTTTCTCAAGTCGCAGCGGCCGCGCGTAACCTTCGGGGAGATCGACGCGCCCGTCGTCGTCGGCTCGGATTCCTTCATCGTCGCCCGGGTGCCCGATGGCGCCTCGGTGGGCGAGCTGATCGTACGCAACGGCGAGCAAGCCAGCCCGGCCTACGCCTGCGACCTCGGCGTTCCCATTGCCGACTCGGTTCACCCAGTAGCCAATCCGGCGGTGGATGCCGCGGGGAACATCTTTACCACTTTCAGCGGCTCGCGCGGGCAGAGCACACCGGTCTCGGTCTACAAGATCGACCTGAACTGCAACGTGAAGCCGTTCCTCTCCGACGTGATGAACTCGACCGCGCTGGCCTTCGATTCCCAGGGCCTGCTCTACATCTCGAGCCGCTACGATGGCGTCGTTTATCAGGCTACGCCCAGCGGCAACATGTCGGTCTACGTCGAGGGTATGGGCGTCGCCACCGGCCTGGCCTTCGATCCGGGGGGGGACCTGTACGTGGGCGACCGCCAAGGAACGATTTTCAAGATCAGCCAGCAGCGGCAGATCTACGTCTTCGCCACGCTGGAGCCCTCCATCGCCGCGTTCCACCTGGCGTTCGGCCCCGACGGCTACCTTTATGCCACCGGGCCGACCACTTCGAGCTTCGACTCTCTCTATCGCATCTCGCCCGCCGGCGAAGTGGAGGTTTTCTATCGCGGGCTGGGGCGTCCTCAGGGGCTGGCCTTCGACTCCGAGAACCGCCTCTACGTGGCCGGAAGCCTGGGCGGGCGCCGCGGCGTGGTCCGGCTCGGCCAGGACCGCCAACCCGAACTGTTCCTCTCCGGCCCCAACATCGTCGGTCTGGCCTTCACCCCATCCCGCTCGATGGTGGTGGCTACCAACGGCGCTCTCTTTCGCGTGGACGCCGGCATACAGGGGCGTCCGCTCTTCTAGATGAACGCCGAGATCATCGCGGTCGGCTCCGAATTGCTCACGCCGCAGCGCGTGGACACCAATTCCCTTTGGCTCACCGATCAACTCAATGCGCTGGGCGTCGAAGTGACCGCCAAGACCATCGTGGGCGACCACCGCGAGCGGCTGGCCGAGGCCGTCCGCGCTGCCTGTGCGCGCTCGGAGCTCGTGATTCTCACTGGCGGCTTGGGACCGACCGAAGACGATGTAACGCGCGACGCCGTCGCCGCGGCGCTCGGCCGGAGCCAGGTATTTCGTCCGGACATCTGCGACGCCATCGGCCAACGCTTCCGCCGCTCTAATCGGGTGATGGCCGAGATCAACAAGCGGCAAGCTTTCGTCCTGGAGGGCGCCGATGCGTTGTCCAACCCCAACGGCACCGCGCCCGGCCAGTGGGTTCAAGATGGCGGGCGCGCGGTCGTGCTGCTGCCGGGACCGCCCAACGAAATGCAGCCCCTGTTCGCCAAGGAGTGCCAGCCGCGGCTCCAGCGCATGCTGCCGCCGCAGGTTATTCGCACCCGCAGCTACCGCGTGGCGCTGATGGCCGAATCGGAAGTGGACCAGCGGATTGCGCCGGTCTACACGAAATACGCGAACCCGGCGACCACCATCCTGGCCGCCGCAGGCGACATCCAGATCCACCTACGCGCGCGTTGCCCGGGCGAAGCCGAGGCGGAAGCGCTGCTGTCCGAGGTCGGCGGGCAGATCGAGGCCCTCCTGGGCGACTGGATCTATTCGAGGAACCTAGACCCGCTCGAGGTGGTGATCGGCGGCGCGCTACGTGCCCGCTCCAAGACGCTGAGCGTCGCCGAAAGCTGCACCGGCGGCCTGCTGGCGCAGCGCATCACTTCCGTCCCCGGGGCCTCGGACTACTTCCTGGGCGGCTTCCTCACCTACTCCAATCGGATGAAGACCGAGTTGCTCGGCGTACCGGAAGAAGTGCTGCGCGAGCACACGGCGGTGAGCGATCTAGTCGCCGAGGCCATGGCGCGCGGCGCCCGGCTCCGCACCGATTCCACCTACGCGCTTTCGGTCACCGGAATCGCCGGCCCCGCTGGAGGTACAGAAGCCATCCCCGTGGGCGCCGTCGTCGCCGGTCTGGCTGGCCCCCAAGCCTGTCACACCCGCCGCGCCCACTTTTTGGGCGACCGCGAACGCGTCCGCGCGCTAGCCTCCCAGCTCGCCTTGGATATGCTCCGCCGCGAACTCGCCGGGCTATGACGGCTGCCCGCTCTGGCCCTCGGGCGGATGTTCCGGCACGCGCTCGACCACGACCGTGAAGTGGGCCACCATCCCCGCCAGAGCGCCCAGCGCCGCTAGTAAAGGAGCGATGATCGCGCCCGCGGCGGCGATGGTGACCGGAATCTCCATGAACGTGTGCCCCTTCTCGTCCCGTATGATGAGCCGCCGCACGTTGCCTTCGTGAATCAGCGCCTTCACCTGCTCGACCAGGTCCTTGCCCAGGACTTTGAGTTCTTCGCAAATCCGTTCCATAGCGGCGATGGTAGCCTATCGCGGAGGCCGGCACAATGGGGCGCTCCGTCCAGTGTATGATGGACCCGAAGAGCGAGTCTGAAATGGAGATTCCAGCCGAGAACAAGGATGCCCCGGCGTCGCGGTCCTGGTCCGACGGCCTGACGTCCCGCGTGCTGGGCTTCTGGGCCGGCCACTGGCTGCGCACCCACTGCGGGATCGTGGCCGCCGGCGCCGTGGTGCTGATCGCCGCTCTCGCGGCTGCTATCGGGCCGATCCACGTACGGCTCTACGGTCACGACATGTTCTTCCTGTTGGACAATGGCTGGCGAGCGCTGCATGGCCAGCGGGTGCACCTGGATTACTCGAGTGGCTGGGGCCCGCTGACGTTTCTGCTGATTGCGGCGGGACTGGCAGTCTCCGGCTGCAGCGTTGGCGCCATCGGTTACACCAACGCTTGCGTGGCTGCGGTGGCCGGCTTGTGGTGCGCATGGCTGGCCGCGGGAAGGTCCCGCACCTTGACGGCCGTTGCCTACCCCTGCTTCGTCGCCCTGCTGGTGGCCGCGCCTTTCGCGCTGGGCGACGGCTTCTGGTGGACCTCGCACGCCATGGTTTACAACCGTTACGGGTATGCGCTCCTGGCAATCGTCATGCTCGAGTGTTACCAGCCGGCCTTCGAGGATTCCTCCTCGCGGCACAGGCGGTGGGGCGAGCCGATTCTGACGGGCTGCGCCATGGCCCTTCTGTTGTTCCTGAAAGTCTCCTATATCCTCGTCGCGCTGCCCATAGTCGGGATCTCGCTGCTGCTCTGGGAGCGTCGCGGGCCGCGCGCGCTGGGGTACGCGGCCGGCTTTGCCGCGACGGCGCTCGTCTTTCTGGCCTACTTGCGGTTCGATGTGGCCGCCATGGTCAACGATCTGGCCGAGGTGGGCGCGGCGCGGCGCGCCACCCTGGGTCTGCGGAATACGCTGGAGGACATCCTGGCCGGGGCCTTCAACCATGGGGCGCCGCTCGTCCTTCTGGCCCTGGGGTGCGCGTGGTCGACCAGAAGTCTGGCAGCAGGTGCGTTCTCATTATGGCGCTCCTGCCGGTATCCGTTGGCCGCCCTGACAGTGGCCGCCGCCGACGCTCTGCTGCTCGTCACCAACGCCCAAGTGTCTGCCTATCCGCTGGTGGCCGTTTTCGCCGTGCTCCTGCTGTTTTCGATGGAGCCCGCCCTGCTTCCCACCGCGCCCGCGACAGCCAGGAAGCGGGCCACGGCCCTCCTTCTGCTTGCGGGATGGCTGGCTGGCCCGACGATGCTCGTCCAGGCTCTGGGGCTGGCATACGCCTTGGTGGATGCCAGGGCCAATCCCAATCCGCCGGGTATATTGAGGTTTGAATCCCCGCGGTTGCGTCCGCTGGTCATGTACGACGCAGACATCGTTGACGTCGACAAATACTCGAACGGCCACGAATACGTTGGCAGCCTGAACGACGGTATCCGACTACTGCTCGCGCGCACCGGCCCGAACGACAAGGTCGCGAACCTGGATATGGTCAACCCGTTCGCGTACGCACTTGGACGCGAGCCCATCCGAGGTGGCATCGCCTCCGCCGCGTACCACTACACGCTCGACGAACTGCACCATCCCTCTCCCAGCCGGTTCTTCGGAGATGCCGCGGTCGTGATGGTCCCGAAGTATCCCGCTACCTTTCGGGGATTCTACGACGGCTACCTGAAGATCTACCAACCAACTCTGGATCGGGAGTTTCGGCTCGAGGCGGAATCGTCCAGGTGGTGGCTGTACCGGCGAGCCGCACCAGCCGCCCGCTAGCTCGCTTCAGCGCGGGCGGCTGGCGGGAGGAACGATCCCGTTCATGCGGAGGTAAACTGCCGCTTGGCCGTAGTGGTCGAGGCTGTGCCAGATGGCGGCGTTGGCCATGAAGATCCGGGACATCTTCCCAGGGCCGAAAGCCGAGGGGACCATGTCGGTCAGATTGGCGTCGGTGAGCTTGGCCATGGCCTTGTGCCCATAGGCGATCGCGTCCTTCAGATACTGGACAACGTCCGCCTTCGTCTTCAGGGTAGCCGGGCCGTTCTCGTCCGGGCCCATCTCGCTGGGGTTCTTCTCTTCGAGCACCGCCGCCGAGACTGCGTAAATGACCGCCGCGGCGTGCGACACCTGCTGGCTGAACGTGCGAACTCCCTTGAATTCGCCTGCCGTGGGGGCGAAATTGAACTTCTCGGCGGGCATGGCCTCGGCCAGCGGCACGAACTCGTGCTCGATCATGCTAAGTTGCTGGTCGAAGATCTTGCTCACCGGGGCGGCCGCGGGTTGGGCGGCCAGCAGGCTGGCAGCCGAGATAGCAAGTAACACTGTTTTCATGGGTGGGAACCCCTCCTTATTCCGATTGTAGCGTGCCGCTAGGCGGTTTGTTCCTCGTCCGACAGCATCTTCCGAACGGCCTGCACCAGCGTGCCCGGACGGAACGGTTTGCGGATGAAGGCGAACTGCGTGATCGTTCCGGCTAGCTCCACTTCGTTCGCCGTGACCAGGCCGGACATGAACAGCACCGGGAGCTCGGGATTCAGCTTCACGATCCGATTGGCGAGGGCCCCGCCATCCATCTCGGGCATGACCACATCGCTGATCAATAGCGCGATCCGGTGTCGTTCTCTGCGGAAGATTTCCAGCGCCTCGACCGGGCTGGCCGAGGTGATCACCTCGAAGCCCCGCCTCTCCAGGACACTCTGCACGAGTTTGAGCGCCATGGGCTCGTCGTCGACTACCAGGATGGTCGGCATGAACTGCCCTGTAGTTCAGTGTACAGCCTCGCGGGTGCAGGCCGCTAACCAAGGATTCTACAATGGGCGGGATGGATCCCCGCACCTCTAACCGGCTGCTGCTGCTCGCGACGGCGGTGCTGTTTTCCACCGGCGGCGCCGCGATCAAGGCGGCCTCGTTCACGGGTTGGCAGGTGGCCTCCTTCCGCTCCGCAATTGCGGCCGTGGCGCTGGTTGCGCTGCTGCCCGCGGCGCGAAAGGCCTGGAGCTGGCGGGTTCTGCTGGCGGGTTGCGCCTACGCGGCCACGGTGATCCTGTTTGTGCTCTCCACCAAGCTGACCACCGCCGCCAATGCCATTTTCCTCCAAAGCGCTGCGCCGCTCTACGTCCTGCTCCTCAGTCCCTGGCTGCTGCGCGAGCCGATCCGAAGGCGCGACCTGGGCTTCGCTCTGGCCGTGGCCTCGGGACTGGCGCTGTTCTTCGCGGGGCGGGAAACGGCCGTGGCGACCGCTCCGGACCCGCTCCACGGAAACCTGCTGGCGGCGCTTTCCGGTGTGGCTTGGGCGCTTACGCTCATGGGGCTCAGGTGGCTGGGAAAAGGCGACGGCTCCGTGGCGGTCGCGACGGTGGCGGCCGGCAACGCGATCGCGGCGCTGGCGGCTCTGCCCCTGGCTTTGCCCGTCGCGAGCGTCGAGTGGAAGGGCCTGGCGGTTCTTCTGTACCTGGGCCTGGTGCAGATCGGCCTCGCCTACTTCTGTCTCACGCGCGCTATCCCGCACGTGCCGGCCTTTGAGGCCTCGGCGTTGCTGCTGCTCGAGCCGGCGCTGAACCCGGTCTGGACGTGGCTGGTGCATGGCGAGCGGCCTAGCGCCTGGGCGCTCTCTGGGGGCGCGCTGATTCTGGGAGCGACGTTGTTCCACACCTGGCGGCTGAGCCGTGCCGCGCCCGAGCGCCCGGCGCCGGAAGTGGCGCCCGCCGTGGATCTGGCCCGCTATGCGGGAAAGTGGTACGAAATCGCGCGACTGCCGAACCGCTTCCAGCGCCGGTGCGATGGCGCCGCGACCGCTACCTACACCCTGCGTCCGGACGGGAGAATCACCGTGGTGAATGAGTGCCGGATGCGGGACGGCCGCCTCGCCAAGGTCGCCGGAACGGCCCAGGTTGCCTCTCCGGGCGGGCCGAACTCGAAGCTGAAGGTTTCGTTCTTCCGGCCGTTCTGGGGCGATTACTGGATCCTCGATCTCGACCCCGGCTACGGCTGGGCGCTGGTCGGCGAGCCGCGGCGGAAGTACCTGTGGATCCTGGGCCGCGCTCCGCGCATGGACCAAGCGCTAGCCCGCGACATCCTGGCGCGCGCGAAAGATCGCGGCTACGACCTCGCGAACCTGCTTTGGACTGGGCGCGCGCGGTCCTGACGCCCACGGTGCGCTCCGCCTCATCAAGTACACTGGAATTCTGATGTTATTCTTCCTGCCCGCACTGCTGCTCGCCGCTCCACCCGCCGAACCCGAAGACCTGGCGCAACGGCTCAAGGAATTCACGGCCGTTTACTCGGCGGTGGAACGAGAGGCCGCCGATCCCGTGGCGCCGGACAAGGCGATCCTTGGGGGCGCTATCCCCGGCCTGCTGCGCTGTCTCGACCCGCATTCGGTGTTCTTCGATGCGGACCAGTTCGACCAGCTCAAGGAACTGGAGAAATCCACGCGTAAGGGCTTCGGCAGCGTCGTCTCGGTGTTGCCGGGGCGGGTGATCGTGTTGCAGGTTCTGGCGGGCACCCCGGCGGCGAAGTCCGGCATCGCCCCCGGAGACGAGATTATCGCGATCAACGGCATCCAACTCGCCCGGCTGGATCTGGACGAGTTGATTGGCCTCCTCACCCAATCGCGGCAGCAACCGGCGCGGCTGGACGTGCGGCGGCCGGGCAACGCGAGGCTGCTGGTAATCACCCTCACGCCCGCGGAGGTGCAGTCGCCGAGCGTCGATCGAGCTTTCCTGCTGCGGCCCGGCGTAGGCTATCTGCGCGTGACCAGTTTCGACGCCGAAACCGGATCCCAGATCCGCCAGGCGATCGAGAAGCTGGGCGGAAGCCGGCTGGCCGGGCTGGTGCTCGATCTGCGCAACAATCCCGGCGGTCTGCTGCCCGCGGCGCTGGACACGGCGGCCATGTTTCTCAAGCCGGGCCAGACGCTGCTGAGCGTGCGCGGCCGCGCGGTGCAATCCGCGGCCGAGAGCGTGCCGAAGACAGCCGCGCCGTACCAGTTCCCGCTGGCCATGCTGGTGAACGAGAAAACGGCCAGCGCCGCCGAGATCGTCGCCGGCGCGCTTCAGGACCACGACCGCGCGGTGATCCTCGGAGAGCCGAGCTACGGCAAGGGGTTGGTGGAGAGCGTCTTCCCGCTCTCCGAGAATACCGGGCTGGCGCTGACCACCGCGTACTACTATACGCCCAGTGGACGCTCCATTCAGAAGCCGCTGCGCGACAGCCGGATTCGGCAGTCGAGCATTTCCGAGCGTTGGGAACAGCAGCGCGAGTTCCACACCGACGCGGGACGGCCGGTGCGCGGCGGCGGCGGCATTCAGCCCGATTACGTAGTGCTTCCCGAGCCCCTGACGCGGTTTCGGATCGCGCTTGAGACCAGCGGCGCTTTCCCCTCCTTTGCCACGGAGTTGACGCGCGGGCGCGATCCGATTCCCAGCGGCTACGAGGTGACGCCCGCGCTGCTCGACCGGTTCCAGGTGTACCTCTCGGAGCGGAATATCCGCCCCGGCATCGCCGAGTGGACGGCCGAGCGGAACTGGATCACTACGCGGCTCAAGCAGGAGATATTCAATCAGTCGTTGGGCGTCGAGCGCGGCGACGAGGTGGAAGCGCAACGCGATCCCGTCATCGCCGCCGCACTCGAGAAGCTTGGCGCGCCGGCCAAGGACGGGGACTGAGTCAAGGCCTCACAGGCTGAGCACGAATCTCACCTCTACCGTGGTGAGGACTTCCACCGGACTGCCGTTCAATGTGGTCGGCTGGTAGAGCCATTGGCGAACCGCGTCCACGGCCGCTGGAACCAGCAGCGGATGCCCGCTCAGCACCTGCAAGTCCCCGATGCAGCCATCGCGGCCGATGATCGCCTGCAACAGTACTGTTCCGGAAACGCGCGTCTGACGCGCCAGCGGCGGATAGGGGGGCGTCACCTGGTGGATCAGCTTCGCCATCATGACGCCCCTGCTGATAGCAACCGGAACCTGCGGCTTGGCGACAGGCTTCACGTCATGCTTGGGCTCCGGAGGAGGCGGGGGCGCCGCGATTCGCCAGGGCGCGTTTCCGACGCCATGGGGCACGCCACCCGGGCCTGCGCCGGGGGAGAAGGGAACGTAATCGGTGTTGTCCGCCGTCGCAGGCTCCGGCTCCGGAGGCAGGTTCATTGCGATACGCGTGGGCACAAACGCCGGCGCGGTGAAGAGCCTCGGGACGCGGCCGTGCGGCGCTGGGACAAGCGTCACGTGCGGCCGCGCCTCCATGTTCCGCGGCCCAGGCGGAGGCGGCGGGGCCACCAGCGGCGGCGTCAGCCGCGTCTGCGGAAGTCTGTCGAATGCAATGAGCGGCATCAGGACGCCCACGCCGACCAGAATGGCCTGGCTCACGAAGGAAATCAGGGCCGTCCCGACCCGTCGGGTGCGCGGTGCGCCTTTCAAGAAGCTCTGCTCGAACATCTGCGGCCTCCTTTCCACTCCCCGATTACTTAGACACCGCGCGTTGCGGAAATGTTCCGCGCCACGCCCGTCACCGGAGCGTGAAGTTCACGTCGATCGTGGTCAGCACCTCCACCACGTCGCCATTCAGCGTGGTCGGCTGATAGATCCACTGCGCCACCGCGTCCACGGCGGCCTGAACCAGCAAAGCGTGCCCGCCCAGCACCTGCAAGCCCTGTATGCGCCCGTCGCGGCTGATGATCGCCTGCAAACGCACCGTACCGCAAACGTGCGCCAGTTTCGCGAGCGGCGGATACTCGGGCGTCACCCGGTGAATCAGCTTGCCGGCCATCACAACCCCGCCGATTTTGACGCGATCCGGCGGTTTCTCCTGGGCTCCGGTCGCTTGAATCTTCACGGGCGGCGCCTCGGTCAACCTTACGCGCCCCATCGCCTGGACGATGCCGCCAATCACGCCTGTGTCGCTCCCGCCCGGGAGACCGACGCCGCCCACCACGCCCCCGGCCGGACCAATCTCCGGCGGCAAAGGCGGATCGGCGGTTGTGCTGACATGGTCCGGGATGTGGAACGGCTGGACCAACACTCCGGGGCGAGCCACCTGCACCACATCCACAACCCGGACGTACTTATCGGGATCCACCTGCGCTCTCATCGGCCGCGGCGCGGGCGGAAGCGGCGGCGCCAGCCGCACTACCGGCATCTTCTCGACAAACACCAGAGGAAACAGGAATGCCCCGCCGATCGCGACCATCTGGATCGCGAAGGCGGCCATCGCCGACCCAACCCGCCGGGTTCGCGGCGCCCCTTTCAAAATGCTTTGTTCGAACATCTTGGGCCTCCTTTCCACTCTCCGATTACTTAGACACCGGAGGCGTCAGGAAGTTCCCAAGCCGCTCGCCTCGGTCAGGCGCTACAAACCCGACAAACGCCGACTTCGTGCGCACTCATCGGGTGGGGCCGGCCACGGTCGGCGCCGCTGACTTCCTCGCGATAGGAACAGCAAGGACAACGCGGCCAGGTTGAGCGGCCGGAGGTATAATCGATAACAGCAAGGCGGGCAGGATGGAAATCGCGGTCCGGATCCGGCAGGGGGCTCCGCGCCAATGAACATAGAACGCGTCTACTTGCTCCGGCCCGTGCAGAGCATTCTGCGCCGCCGCCGCCGCTCTCGCGCCAGGTTCCTGCTCTCCAAAGTCGTCACGTTCCCTGGAATGTCCATCTTGGATGTGGGTTGCGGCACGGATGGAAACAGCCTGGAGTCGGTGTTGCCGCCGGAATCGACGGTCGTCGGCATTGACCTCGTCGATCCGAACCAAGTCCGCATCGCTCACCCCAATTTCGAGTACATTCGGCAAGACGCTGCCGACCTCCGCCGTTTCCGGGACAAACAGTTCGACCTGGCGGTCTCCGTGGGCATGATGGAGCACGTATGCGACCGCCAGAAACTCACGGCGATCGCGAACGAGATGATTCGCGTCGCCAGGCAACTGGTGGTGGTGGTCCCCTGGAGATACTCCTGGCTCGAACCGCATTTCAAGTTTCCGTTCTTTCAGTTATTGCCTAGTCTCGCTCAAGTGGCCATCACCCGTACGCTCAACTGCGATGGTCATGGCCAGTTGGCCCGCCTGAACCCGCGTGCGTTTGAATCCAGACTCCGCCAGCGCTATCAGTGGCTGAGCACCGCCGAGTGGAAGGCCATCTTCAAGGCTCAGAAGGGGTATCTGGCCCCGACACTGGAAACCCTCGTCATTGTGAGAAGATCGCAATAGCCACACCGCCCCCGACTCGCGGATCTCGCATCGTCCGCCGCGGCCGCTAGGCAGCCGGCCGATTCAGCACGTCGATCAGTTCCCGAACCGACGCCGCGCTCTTCTCGAACTGGGCTTGCTCTTCGGGCGTGAGGCGGATTTCGTAAACCTTCTCGACTCCGCCCGCGCCCAGCTTCACCGGCACGCCAACGAACACGCCGTCAACGCCATACTCCCCATCCAGGTAGGCGGAACAGGGAAGCACCTTCTTCTTGTCCTTGAGGATCGACTCGACCATCTCGACCGCCGCCGCCGAGGGCGCGTAATACGCGCTGCCGGTCTTCAGCAGCTTCAC
The DNA here is from genome assembly GCA_052144455.1 of Bryobacteraceae bacterium. Taxonomy (GTDB): domain Bacteria; phylum Acidobacteriota; class Terriglobia; order Bryobacterales; family Bryobacteraceae; genus Fen-330. The sequence continues at coordinate 51,124 of JBKQQG010000020.1, read as the reverse complement.
GATCTCGGCGCCGCCATTGCGTGTCCGTTCGACTAGGCGGGCGATCGTCGCCGGATCCAGCAATTCGGTGAGCGGAATGCCCGATACGTTCGTCAGCCTCACCAGCGGAACCATAGTGTCGCCGTGCCCGCCCAGCACCATGGCCGTGATGTTCTCGACGGAGACCTCCAGCTCGCGCGCAATGAAGGCCCGGAAGCGCGCGGTATCCAGAATGCCCGCCATGCCCACCACGCGGCTCTTGCCGAAGCCGGAGACCTTGAATGCCGTCCAGCACATCGCATCCAGCGGATTGCTCACCACGATCAGAATCGCATCCGGCGAGTACTTCGCCGCCAGCTCGGTGGCAGGTTTGACGATGTTGTAGTTGGCCATCAGCAGATCGTCGCGGCTCATGCCCGGCTTGCGCGGGAAGCCCGCCGTGATGACCACGATATCCGAGTTGGCGGTGGGCTCGTAGTTGTTGGCCCCCGTGACCAGAACGTCATAACCCTGCACCGGCCCGGATTGCAGCAGGTCCAGCCCCTTGCCCTGCGGCACGCCCTCCACAATATCCACTAGCACGACGTCCGCCAGTTCCTGGTCCGCGATCCGCAGCGCGCAGTTCGCCCCGACATTCCCCGCGCCGATTACCGTTACCTTGCTCCGCATTGGAATCCCTCCTTGTGTCCGTAATCCAAAACTGACTCATTATAACGTGGCCCGCCAGGATCTCATACAATGGTGCGGATGCCCGCCGTTGGCACAGGCCGCGTCCTGCTCAGCGCTCTGGTTGGGGCCGCGCTCGGATTGGGCGCCTACACGTTCGTCTACGCCCGGGGCTACTCCTACTTCAGTAACGATCCCGCCGCCTGCGCCAACTGCCATGTGATGCGCGACTACTTCGATTCCTGGCAGCGGTCGAGCCACCACGCCAGCGCCGTCTGCAACGACTGCCACACGCCGCACCCGCTCGCCGGCAAGTACCTGACCAAGGCGGAAAACGGCTGGAACCACTCCTTGCGGTTCACGCTCCAGGATTTCCCCGACCCCATCCGCATCCGTCCCGCGAATGCCGCCAAACTGCGCGCCAACTGCCTGCGGTGCCACGGCGACATGGCCGCCCGGATGCCTCGAGAGGACTGCGTGCGCTGCCACGCCGGCGTGGGCCACGGCCCCAGGAGGTGAATCTATGAAGCCAACTCGATGGACCTATCTCGGGTTGAGCGCGGCGGTCGCGCTGGCCACCTTTCTGGTCACGCTGCTGCTCCTCAACATCAACCGGCGCCAGCGCGAGGCGCGCGAGCCTTTTGTCGAAGTCGTGAAGCTCACCGAGGCTACCGTCGAGCCCGCCGAATGGGGCCGCAACTTCCCCCGGGAATACGACGGCTTCAAGCGCACCACCGAAATGCAGGCCACCAAGTACGGCGGCAGCGTGCCCTTCTCCCACCTCGACAAGGACCCGCGGCTCAAGCGCATTTTCGCGGGCTACGCCTTCGAACTCGAGTACAATCATCCGCGCGGCCACGCCTACTCCCTCCAGGACCAGGACAACACCCGCCGCACCAGGGAGCGGCCGCAGCCCGGCAGTTGCCTCCAGTGTCACGCCTCCATTCTTCCCGCCTATCGCAAGGCCGGCGGTGGCGACATTTTCAAAGGCTTCGAGATCGTCTCCGCCATGCCCTTCCACGAAGCGCGCAAATTGGTCGACCATCCCGTCGGCTGCCTGGAATGCCACGATCCCGCCACTATGCAGCTCCGCGTCACGCGCCCCGCGTTTCTTTACGGCATCCGGGCCCTGAAGAAGAGCCAGGGAATCGAAAACTACGACCCCAATACCATGGCCAGCCGGCAGGAGATGCGCAGCTTCGTGTGCGGGCAGTGCCATGCCGAGTACTACTTCGCCGGCGAGCGCAAGATCGTCGCCTATCCCTGGGCGCAGGGCCTGAAGATGGACCAGATCGAGGCCTACTACGACCAGATCTCCTTCACCGATTGGAAGCATGCCCTCACCGGCGCGCCCGTGTTGAAGGCCCAGCATCCCGAATTCGAGACCTACAGCCAGGGCATCCACGCCCGCAGCGGCGTTTCCTGCGCCGACTGCCACATGCCCTACCAGCGCCAAGGCGCGATGAAGATCAGCGACCACCAGGTGCGCAGCCCGCTCCTCTCCATCGAGCGCTCCTGCTTGCCCTGCCATCCGTACCCCGCCGCCGAGATGAAGGCGCGCGTCGAGGCCATTCAGGACCGTCATGCGGCCCTGCTCTCGCGCGCCGAGGACGCGCTCGTCGCGCTCATCGACGACCTACAGGCCGGTGGCGCCCCCGACGCCGCGCTCAAATTCCAACGCAAAGCCCAGTGGCGCGTCGATTTCGTAAACGCCGAGAACTCCATGGGCTTCCACGCCCCCCAGGAATCCGCCCGCATCCTGGCCGAAGCCATCGACTACGCCCGCCAGGGCCAGCTCGCGGCCCTGCGGAGCCGGCATTAGCCCACATCTCGGGCTGAAGGCGGGAGGGAGGGGCCGCGTGCTGGGGGCGGGTTCGGTGCATACTCGAAGCATGGAACCCAGTGCGCACCTGTTCGCGCCGCTGACCATTCGCGGCGTCCGGTTTCGCAACCGGATCGTCGTTGCCCCGATGTCCCAGTATTCCTCCGAGGATGGCTTTGCCGGCGATTGGCACCTGGTGCATCTGGGGAGCCGTGCGGTGGGCGGGGCGGCGGCCGTCGTCAGTGAGGCCGCCGCGGTGGAGCCGCGCGGGCGTATCTCGCCGAACGATCTGGGCATCTGGAAGGACGAGCATATCGACGGCCTGGCCCGGATCGCGCGGTTCGTGAAACAGCAGGGCGCGGTTCCCGGCATCCAACTGGCGCACGCCGGGCGCAAGGCGAGCACCGAACCGCCTTGGAAAGGCGGCGGGGCAATTATTCCGGAGGACGGCGGCTGGCAATCGGTCGCCCCCAGCGCGATTCCGTTCCGGCCCTCGGATCCGGTTCCCGCCGAACTCAGCCTGGCTGAGATTCCTGGCGTCATCGAGGCGTTCGCCCGCGCGGCCCTGCGGGCGGTGGAGGCCGGCTTCGAGCTCCTAGAGATCCACGCGGCCCACGGATACCTTCTGCACCAGTTCCTCTCGCCGCTATCGAATCGTCGCCGCGACGAATACGGTGGGAGCTTCGATGGGCGGGCGCGGGTTGTGTGCGAGGTCGCCTCGGCGGTGCGAGCCGCCTGGCCGGAAGCGTTGCCCCTCTTCATCCGCATATCGGCGACCGATTGGGTGGACGGGGGCTGGAATCTCGACGATTCCGTAGAACTCGCGCGGCGCCTGCGCGAGTGCGGCGTCGATCTGGTGGATTGCTCATCGGGCGGGACCAGCCCCGACGCCCGCATCCCGGCCGCCCCCGGCTACCAGGTCCCCTTCGCCGAGCGCATTCGGCGCGAAGCCCGCATTTTGACTGGAGCGGTGGGGATGATCACCGACGCGGAGCAGGCCGACGCCATCCTTCGCCGCGGACAGGCGGACCTGGTTCTGCTCGCGCGCGAGTTTCTGCGAAGCCCCTACTGGCCCCTGCACGCGGCGCGAAAACTGGGCCGGGAGGCCGAAGTTCCGCTCCCCTACCAGCGCGGCTTTCCGAAGAATCGCTGAACCCTCACTGTATCCGGAACACGAACGCGTAATCGCAGGGCTTCTCGGCGGGCAACTCGATCTCGAGTCCGTTGGTAGTCCGTCTCCAGTTCAATTTCGTCTTCGAGCCCAGCAGCCCAACCGACTTGATTTCGCGCCCCAGAAGCGGCGAGCCGGCGGCCAGCGCCTTAACAACCGCTTTGCCCTGCTCCGGCCATGCCAGCGCGATGGCGTACAGCGTTTCCCCCTTCGTCGTGAAGCGGATATCCTCGCCCGTGAACGGCTTGCTGGCCGTGTCCTTGAACTGGCCTTCCACCACCTGCGTGGGGCCTTCGCCGAAGATCTTCCAGGGCCGCGTACCGTAAATGGCCTCGCCATTGACCTTCAGCCAGCGGCCCATTTCCAGTAGGATTCTCTCGGCCTGCACCGGGATGGTGCCGTCCGGCTTCGGCCCGATGTTCAGCAGCAGACAGCCATTCTTACTCACGATATCCACCAGGTCGTCCACCAGCGAGCCCGGCGATCGGAACGTGTCGCTCTCGATGTAACCCCACGATTTCTCGCTGATCGACGTATCCGTCTGCCAGAACTGTGGCCGGATCGCAGCCAGCTTACCGCGCTCGATATCCAACACCGCGGCCTTGTCCGGATAGGCGTTGTTCTTGTAATTGATGGCCACGCCGGTCCCCCACTCCGCCGCCCGGTCGTAGTAGTAAGCCGCGAACTTCTGGAAGTAGGGTCTGAAGGCCGGCTCCTCAATCCACCAGTCGAACCACAGCACCTCCGGCCGGTACTTCTCGACGATGTCGGAACTGCGCGCCAGCCAGTCCTTCAGGTGCGCCTCATTCGGCTGGTTGTCTTGATTGGCGCCCGGCAAACGCTTGGGCTGCGCCGGGCCGTAGAATGCCAAATAACGCGGGTCCCTCACGTCCGAGTCGAAGGTCATGCCCCCTTCCATGAAGAACCAGTGCTCCGCGCGGTGCGAGGACGCGGCGAAGTGCAGCCCCTGCCTGCGCACCGCCGCGGCCAATTCTCCCACCACGTCGCGTTTCGGCCCCATCTTCGCGGCGCACCATTCGCTCAGGCTCGAGTCGTACATCGCGAAGCCGTCATGATGCTCGGCCACCGGCATCACATACTTCGCGCCGGCCTTTCGGAACAACTCCGCCCACCGGTCGGCGTCGAACTTCTCCGCCTTGAACATCGGAATGAAGTCCTTGTAGCCGAACTTGGATTGCGGCCCATACTTCTCGACATGGTGTTTGAATTCCGGCGTGCCCGCCAAGTACATATTCCGTGGGTACCATTCGTTGCCGAAGGCCGGGACCGAATACACGCCCCAGTGGATGAAGATTCCAAACTTCGCATCCAGATACCACTCCGGCGGCTGATACGTCTCCAGCGATTTCCAATCCGCCTGGAATGGCCCCTTGGCGATGGTATCGTCGACCAGCTTCATCGCGGCGTCGATGCGTTCGGTGTAGGTCTGCGCCGAAAGCAGCATCGCGCCGCCCAGCGCCCAAGCGGCAGTAGCCTTCCAGCTCATGAATCTCCTCCATTACTTCACCCGCAAACGCAGAATGGTCAGCGAGTGCTTAGGAAACGTGTAAGTCAGGCCGTTGCCGTCCAGCGCGGCGGCGATGGTCCTGACAGCCGGCCGCAGTTTCTTGTCGTCTCCGAAGGTATGGGTCGCCTTGAGGTCGGCTTGGTTCATCTCCCAGACACCCACTTCGCCGTCCAGCTTCCCGGTAACGTTGTCGATCCGTGAAGCGATGTCCATCTTCTCGCTGCGGTTCAGCACATTGAGGTACACCATACCTTCCTTCGCGTTGTAAGTTCCCGAGACGTCCAAATACTTAAGCGTAGGGCGGTTGTCCACGCTGTAAGTGGGAGAGGAAACCAGCAGATCCAGCGACATGTTGCCGCGCTGCTTGCCGTATTCGGCGATCGGAAAGTAGATCGACTGCAGGAACAGGCCAGCCTTGTTGGTGAAGATCGGCGCGATGCCGTTCACCAGTTGGGCCAGGTTGGCCATCTTGACGATGTCCGCGTGGCGGAAGAAGCAGTTGAAGAACATGCCCATGGCCAGCGCATCCTCGTAATTGTAAATCTCCTCCAGTCTGCCGTTACCCTCGCCGCGGGCCCGGTACCACACGTTCCACTCGTCGTAGGCGATCGCAATGGGCCGCGGGTTCCGTTGCCCCGATTGCACCGCCTCGATCTGTCCTTGGACCACCCTGATGTAGTGCTCGATATCCTGCGACGCGGCCAGAAACCGCTCGAAACTGTTCTCCCGGTTTCCAATGTAAGTGTGCAGCGAAATGTAATCGATCAGGCCAGCCGTCTTCTCCAGCACCGTGCGGTTCCAGCCGACCCAGTCGGCGCCGAAGTTCGACGAGCCGCTCGCGATCAGCTTGATCGACGCGTCGTTCCACCGCATGGCCTTCCCGGCCTCAAGCGCGAACTTGGCGTAGTCCTCGGCGTTCTTGTGCCCCATCTGCCACGTGCCGTCGAGCTCGTTGCCCAGGCCCCACACCTTCACGCCGTAAGGTTTTTCCCGGCCGTTCTTGCGGCGCTGGTCGGCCCAGTAAGTCTTCCGGTCTCCGTTGCAGTACTCCACCCAGTTGCGGGCGTCTTCGATGCTGCCCAGCCCGGCATTGATGCAGATATACGGCGCCACGCCCAGGCGCTCGCAGTATTGCAGGAACTCATCCGTCCCGAAGCGGTTTGTTTCCACGCCGCCCCAGGCGTAGTCGGGCCGCGCCGGTCGCTGGTCCCTAGGGCCGATTCCGTCTTTCCAGTTATAGCCGGAAACGAAGTTGCCGCCCGGCCAGCGCAGAATCGTTACACCCAGATCCTGCACCGCCTTCATGGTGTCACGGCGGTAGCCCTGGGCATCGGAGAGCGGGCCGCCTTCCTCGTAAATCCCGCCGTAGATGACTCGCCCCAGGTGTTCGGCGAAACTCCCGAATATATACCGATGCACCTCGCCGATGGTGCGGTCGGTGTCGATCTTGATTCGTGCCTCCGGCTGCTGGCCATAAGTCGCCGCCGTTAGGCAGAGAACTCCCAATATCATTCGCATGTTTTTATCCCGCGGGTTTCACCCGCCAATAAACACCATACCGTTGTCCGAACAGCCGGTCGAGCGGCGCCAGCGTCACGTCGCGCTCCTGGGCGGAGGTGCGAAATGCGAGATCGCGGCCGGCCACTGGCTGAATCCACGCGGCGGGGTCCTCGGCCCTGCTGCGAAATCCCGGAGCCGCGACGGGGTTGCCTTTGAGCGTGTTGCTCCCATCCGCTCCGCCGTATTGCATCTCCTCGGTAAGACCCTCCGTGCCGAGTTCGCCGGCCAGCACCAGCGGTCCGTACAGGAACGCCTTCAATGTAGGATCGTCCGGCATCGCCTCGGAGTAAAGGCTCATCGGAGTCGAGACCTCCACCTTGTCGCCGCTCTTCCACGTGCGGTGAAGATTCACGTAACCGCCGGCGGAAGCGCCGTCGGGCAGCGGCCTGCCGTTCACCTTCACCGCGATCCCGCGTCTGGCCCACCAGGGCACGCGGAGGGAAAGCTCTAGTGCCACCGGCCGCCTCGCCTGAATGCGAAGCGTCGTCCCTTGCTCCTCCGGGAACCGGGTTTCCTGCCGCATTTGGAGGCCCTTCTCCGGCCACTCCAGCTCGGAGGCGATGAACAGGTTCACATACAGCCCCGCCTCGTCGTGGAAGTAGATGCTGTCGGCCAGCTTGGAGAACGACTCGACACCCGTCCCCGTGCAGCACCAGAACGAATGGCGCGGCGTCGAGAACATCTTCCAGTAGCCCGAGGCCAGCGGCACGAAGTACATCGTCATGCCGTCTTTCGGATTCATGGCGCCCAGGACGCCGTTGAACAGCGCCCGTTCGTAATAGTCCGCGTAGCGCGCCAGAGGTTCCCAGCTAAACAGATGGCGCGTGAGCCTCAGCATGTTGTACGTACAGCAGCACTCCTGGGTCTCCGCGCTCAGCTCGCCTGCCAACTTGCCGGGAGCGGTGCGCCAGTGTTCGTGATTGCTCCCGCCTCCTGTGCAGTACGCGCGCGGCCCGCTCACCTGCTTCCAGAAGAACTCGGCGATCCTCCGGTAGCGCTCTTCGCCGGTCAGTTCGTAGCGGCGCGCCGCACCGACTATCTTCGGGATCTGCGTGTTCATGTGCAGGCCCGTGAGCTCGTCGCGCCCCTCGGCCAGCGGGTCGAAGAGGCGCTGGTGGTCGAAGCGATGCGCGGTCGCGGCGTACTGGGCCTTCCCGGTCGCCGCCGAGAGGTTGTACAGCACCTCGTTCATGCCGCCGAACTCCACTTGGAGTACGCGCGCCATTTGCTCGCCGCTCAACCCCACCACCCAGTTTCCGGTCCAGCCCGCCATGCCCTCCAGAACCGCCAGCGCCTGCTCGTTGCCGCAGCGCGTGTACATCTCGAGCAGTCCCGCCAGGATCTTGTGGATGGTGTACCATGGCGCCCAGACGTTCTGGCCCGCCTTGAGCCGGTCGAAGAACTCCCTCGGAAACGCGCTGAGGTAGCCGTCCCCGTTGGCCTTCTGGCACTTCGCCAGCTCCTCTACGATGCCATTGCCCCGCGTGCGCAACTCATCGTCGCCCGTCGCGGCGTACATCAGCGCGCAGGCCGAGAGGTAGTGCCCCGTGAAGTGCCCCCGCAGCTCCACGTCCGGCCGCTCCCACCCGCCCAGGGGCTGCGCCGAGGACGGCAGGCCGGCATTCAGGCGAAACGTGTGCAGCAGGCGGTCCGCTTCCAGGCTGTGCAGAAACTCGCGGTTGCGCTCCTGGGCCTCGCGGAAGGGGCTCTCCAGCAGGCGCACCTGCTTCAAATCGAAGGCGCGCACCCGAACGCTAGCCGGCGCAGCGGCCGCGGCCCAGGGAGCGACAACTGTAGTGGCGACAAACTCCCGGCGTGTGAGCTTCATTACCGTAACAGTAGCGCAAGGCGGGTGCCGGTGGCGTTCGCGCGCGGGAACCCAATCGTCCGTGTTGCGGACTAACTGGGCTTGACGATCGTCTTCACGCTCTCGACCATGATCGTGCCGTTGGTTTCGGTGCCGGTCACTTCCACCTTTTCCCCGGCGTGCTCCTTCACGGTATCCGGGTTCGAGAACCTGAATACCTTGCCGTCCTCGGTCGCCAGCACCGGCGGCACGCCACTCTTGATACAGCCGCGCGCGCATCCGGCATGCGCGGCATTGGCGCCCTTGGCGCCGCACTTCTCATCCGAAACCCAGCCCGTCCACGACGCGGCCATGGATAGCGCGGCAAACATCATCCCGGCAAGAATTACCGTTCCGATTCTTTTCATTTGCGGTCCCCTTCTTGGCTTGCGGATCCAGTGTAACCCGATCCCGCCCAGCGGCGAAACCGGGCCGCGCGACTGTTTACATCTCTCGCCGGTTCTCGAAGGATTTCGTGAGCGTGACCTCGTCGGCGAACTCCAGGTCGCTGCCCACCGGGATGCCCATGGCGATGCGCGTCACGGTAATGCCCAGCGGTTTGATCAGCTTCGAGAGGTAGGCCGCGGTGGCCTCGCCTTCCACGGTGGGATTAGTCGCGATGATCATCTCCCGCACCACGCCCGCCTCCAGCCGTTCGATCAGGCTCTTGATGCGGAGTTGCTCCGGGCCGATGCCTTTGAGCGGCGAAATGGCCCCGTGCAGCACGTGATACACTCCCGCGAACTGCCGCGTGCTCTCGATCGGAATGATGTTGTGGGGCTCCTCGACCACGCACAGCACCGCGGCGTCCCGGCCCGGGTCGCGGCACACCGGGCACAGATCTCCTTCGCTGATGTTGTTGCAAACCTGGCAGAGCGTCAGCTTGTCCTTCACGTCGAACAGCGCTTGCGCCATGCGCTCGGCGTCGTCGCGCGGAGCGCGCAGCACATGGAACGCCAGGCGCAGCGCCGATTTCTGCCCGATCCCTGGAAGATGTTTGAACTCCTGGATCAGGCGGGCCAGCGGTTCGGCGTAGTCCGGCATGCTTAGAACATTCCTGGCGGCAGGCCCATTCCGCCCAGCATGCCGCCCATCTTCTGCCGCGCTTCCTCGTCTACCTTCTTCGCGGCCTCGTTGAAGGCGGCCATCATCATGTCCTGCAGCATCTCGACGTCGCCGGCCACCTCGGGGTCGATCTTGACGCCCAGGACAGTCTTTTGGCCGTCCATCTTCACCGTGACCATGCCGCCGCCGGCCGAAGCCTCCACGCGGATCAGCGCGATCTCTTCCTGCAGCTTCTGCTGCATTTGCTGCGCCTGTTTCATCATCGACTGCATGTTTCCGGGCATTCTCATGGGACTGCTCCTGGGCTAAAGGCAGGTTACCACTAATCTTTGAGGTTTCGCACCACGCGCACCTCGGCGCCGGGGAACACCTCGCGGAAGCGCTGCACTTCCGGGTTCGCGAGGGCGCGGCCCGTGGCCTCATCCGTGGCGGCTGTCGGCTGTTTCTGCGGCTGGGGATCGGCCGCCCCCGCGTCTCCGGCGAATACCTTGATCCTCCAGTTGCCGGCGTTCAAGTGCCGGACGGCCTTGTCGAGTTCGCCGGCCTGCATGGCCAGCATGAACTGCGGCGGCGTAGTGAACTGAAGTTCTCCGCCAGTCGCGATCAGCCTCGAGTGCTCCACCGCGTCGGCGGTGAACGCCAGGCCCAACTCATGCAGTGCCGCGACGATTCTCTGCTGGATTCCGCCCGGGGCCATCGTCGCTGCGCGCGATCCGGTGGCTGGCGTGGCCGCCTTCGCGGGCGCGGGCGTGGCGGCGGCGGATGAGCCTCCTCCCAGGCCGGCCAGCGCCTCCTCGATCAAAACCAGCTTGCCCGCCTCCACCAGCCGGACCAGCCCCAGCTCCAGGTGCAGCCGCGGCTGCCAGGAGAATTGCAGGTCCCGATAGAGATCCAGCGTGAGCTGCAGGTAGCGCGTCAGATCCTGCTCGGAGAAACCAGCGGCGATCTGGGCCAGCCGCTCCCGTTCCTGCTCCGAGCCGGCGATCAGCCGGTGGTTTTCCGCGGCGATCTTGGTGACCAGCAGATTGCGAAAGTAGCGCGCCAGCTCGCGCACGAAATGCTGCAGATGATGCCCGTTGCGCACCAGTTCGTCGACGATCTCCAGCATACGCGGGCTGCTCGAATCCGCGAGCGCCTGCGTAATCTGGGCCAGCGCGTCCAACGAGAACGCGCCGAGCAGGCCCCGCACTTCCGCCGCGTCGAGCGTGGTGCCGCAGCAGGCGATCGCCTGGTCGAGCGCCGAGAGCGAGTCGCGGATGCTGCCTTCCCCGGCCTGCGCCAGCACGGAAAGCGCTTCCGCGTCCGCCTGGATTCCCTCCCTCCCGCAAATCCAGCGCAAGCGGCCCACGATCTCCTCGAACTCCACCGAGCGGAAACTGAAGTGCTGGCAGCGCGAGGCGATCGTCGCCGGGATCTTATGCGCCTCGGTCGTGCACATCACGAACACCACCCACTCGGGCGGCTCCTCCAGCGTTTTCAGGAGCGCGTTGAAGGCCTCGTTGGTGATCTGGTGCGCCTCGTCCACGATGAAAACTTTATACCGGTCGCGCACCGGGCGGTACCGCACGTTCTCGCGCAGCTCGCGCATTTCGTTGATGCCGCGGTTCGAGGCCGCGTCGATCTCGATCACGTCCGGCGCATTGCTCGCGCTAACCTCCAGACAGCTCGCGCACACACCGCACGGCGCGATCGTCGGCCCTTGCAAGCAGTTCAGGCAGCGCGCCAGGATTCGCGCCACCGTCGTCTTCCCAGTGCCGCGCTGCCCGGAGAAAATGTAGCCGTGCGCGATCCGGTTCTGCGCGATGGCGTTCTCCAGCGTGGTGCGCACGTGCTCCTGGCTCACCAGTTCGGAAAACGTTTGGGGGCGATATTTCCGGGCGATGACTTGATACATGGACCAGGAGGCCGCGCACAACCCAGGCCCCAGGTGATCCGCGGCACACGAGCCGCGCCGTTACCGTTGCTTCCTTCCGGACCTGGCGGGGTTCACGGCCGCCCGTTGCACGGAGCCCGGAGCCTGGAATCCTTATGCTAGCACGCCGGCCCTGGGAGGTTCCCAGGAATCAGCCGCTCCACGGCCATCACATCCCGCCACACCCCGTCCAGCCGCCCGTGCTTCTCGTAGACGCCCACTTCGCGGAATCCGAGCGACCGGATCAGGCCCAGGCTGGCGGCATTCTCCACGAAGACCCGCGAGACCAGCTTCCACAGGCCTGCTTCCTCGGCGGCCTGCAACAGGGCTGTCAGGGCCAGGCGGCCGGCGCCGCGCCGCCGCGCTCCTCGCTCGACGTACAGCGAGACCTCGGCGATTCCGGCGTAGCACTCGCGCTGGCTGTACGGGAATGTCGCCGCGAATGCGATCACCATCTGCGCCTCCTCCACGACCACAATCGGATGCCGGCTGTCGAACCAGGCGCGCACGTCCTGGGCAGTGCGTGGACGGGTTTCGAACGTGGCGATGCGCTCCTCGATGCCCTGGCTGTAGATCCGCGCCATGGCCTCCGCGTCGCCTATAGTCGCTCGTCGTGCCTGCAAGGATTCCCCCTCAATGCACCCGCCTCCATTTCCTCCGCACCTCTCCCGCCGGCAGCTCCGACGCGTGCCGCCGCAGCAGGCTCGACAGCAGCATCAGGCCGAGCAGCCACTTCGCGCACTCGATCACCGCGTAGACCGTGTTGTAGTTCCCAAGCCGTACGCGGTCGGGCGACGGCTGTTCCGCGGGGATCGCGTCCACCAGCCGCCCCAATCGCGTAGCCTGCGGGGTGATCGCAAAGTGCGTTATCAGGACCGTCAGGAGCATGAAAACGCATAGCAGTACTGCCGAACGATGCCGCCCCGGACCGGTCATCAGCGCCGCCAGCAGAGCTGCTCCCAAACCGATTTCGAGCCACTCCCAGGTGTCGAAGTACCAGCGGTTCAGTTCCGCGGATTGAATGCGCAGGAACGTGCGAGCGGCGGTTTGGCCCAGAATCTCTATGCTGATCGCGGCGGAGGCCGGGGGCGCGGACGCCATCCGGTCGGCCGCGGCCATGTTGCGTGTCGCTACCATGATCATAAAAAAGCTGCCGGAGAGCCAGGCCCCCAGCAGGAAAGCGGCAAGTCGGCGGGTATGCATGGTGTAAACAGCGATTCTATCGCGATCCGGGCCGGCCCAGGATCTGGCGCTACTGGACCGTCGCGGTTCTTTCCAGCTTGCCCCACCCCACCACCCGGCCTCTCAGCGCGTCCAACACTGACTTCGCCAGCACGTACTGCATCAGTTGCCGGTAGTAGATGCGTTGGAAGAACAGCAACGCCAGGTCGCGCGCGTTCTCGCCATCGAGCGCGTAGGCCGCCAGGCCCATCGTCAGATCGAGCGCGAAAAACGCGCCGTAGTACAGCAGCACGATTCGCCAGTTGCCCGAAAACAGGGCGATCAGCATGGCCAGATCGGCAAACGGCGCCAGCGTGGAGAGCAGCACCTGGAAGAGCCAGATGCTGGGCAGCGCGACGAAGGCCAGCGATCCGTAGCGCGGGTCGAAGGTGGCGTCCCGATGCTTCCACACCGATTGCAAGGTGCCGAAGGCCCAACGGAATCGTTGCTGCGCGAGGGCGCCGGTGGTCTGGGGCGCTTCCGTATAGGCCACCGCCTCCTCGTCGTACAGGATGCGATAACCCAGCCTTCGTATGGCCAAGGTCAGGTCGGTGTCTTCGGCCAGCGTGTCGCTCGCGAACCCGCCGGCTTCCAGGATCAGGCTCCTGCGCCAGGCGCCCGCGGCCCCGGGAACCACCGTGATGGCGTTCAGCACGTCCAGCGCGCGACGGTCCAGGTTGAAGCCGTAGGTGTACTCTAGCGACTGGAAGCGTGTGATCCACCCCGTGCGGTTCCCCACCCGGGCGTTACCCGAGACCGCGGCCACGCGCGGATCGGCGAAGTGGCGCACCAGCTTCTCGATGGCCCCGCGCCGGAAAACGGTGTCGGCGTCCAGCGCCACCAGAATCTCGTGGCGGGCCTCCCCGATGGCCCGATTGAGCGCGGCGGACTTGCCCGCATTCGCCTGAGTCAGGATGCGCACCCGCGGGTCGTTCCCAAACGCTTCCTCGAGCACCGCCAGCGTGCGGTCCAGCGAGCCGTCGTCCACCACGATCGCTTCCAGGTCTTGGTAGCCGTTCTCCAGGATCGACTCCACCGTCTTGAGGATCACCTTCTCCTCGTTGAAGGCCGCAATGACCACGGAAACCGGCGGGCGCCAAGCCGGGTCGAAGCGGCGGCGGCGGGCCTGGAGCTTCTGGATCACCGCCAGGGCGCCGTACACAATCGAGCGCAGCGCGGTGAGATAGATGGCCCACAGAAACAGGATGCCGGCGGCCTTCAGCGCGGTGCTCTTCGCATCGAAGGCCTCCCCCTCGATGTGCGCCCAACCCAACTCGCCCGATCCCGGCGGAGGCATAATCTGGGCCCGGGTCTTCCCGATGAGCTGGCCCACCGTCGCGAAGCGGTATCCCTGTTGCTGGAAGTAGTCGATAATGCGAGGCAGCGCCGCCACCGTGGCCGAGCGGTCGCCTCCGCCATCGTGCAGCAGCACGATTTGCCCTTCGTCCTTTTCTTGAACGACCTCCGAAACGATGCCCTCCGCGGTGGCGCCTTTCTCCCAGTCGCGCGGATCGATTCGCTCGCCGATGGTGATGTAGCCGGCCTGCTGCGCGCGCAAGATGGGCACAATCTCCTCGGGCGTCTGCGGCTCGCTGTCGGCGTTGTAGGGCGGGCGGAACAGGATCGTGGACACGCCGGCCGCATGTTCGATGATGCGCTCGGTGGCGTTCAACTCCAGGATGGTGCGCTCGGCAGATACCGTGGCGATGTTGGGATGCGAGTAAGTGTGGTTGCCGATCTCATGGCCCTCCGCGTATTCGCGCGCGATCAGGCCGGGACTCCGCTCCGCCTCGACCCCCACCACGAAGAAGGTCGCCGGGACGTGGCGCGCCCTCAGGATATCCAGGATCGGCGGCGTGTATTCCGGGTCGGGGCCATCGTCGAAGGTCAGCGCAAGCACTTTGCCGGGCGCTTTTCCAGACGCTTCGATCACGTAGTAGGACGGGTATTCCCGGTATTGCTCCGTGTAGCCGCCATCGGCTTCGCGCCGCACCTGGCGCTGGCCTTCGCGCGGCGTATCGGCGATGTGCAGCAGTTCGCCGTCCCCGTACTCGCTCACCGATTTCTGCGCCACCAGCCGCCCCAGGATCGAGGTGTCGAAGTTGTCGGCGGGCCAGCCGTCGGCTCTCAGCACCTTCCACAGGCCGGGGTCTTCCGCGCCCAGCCGCCACAGCGCGCAGCCCCGGAATCCGGCGTCGCCCACGGCGTTCACCTGGTTGAGCGCCGCCACCGCATCCAGGAACCAGACTTCGTGTTGCGCGCCGGCCCGGTAACGCAGCACCGGGTTGTCGGTCGCCACATCCCAGACCACCGGCGCGTGCCTCGACCGGGCGGCCGACATCACGTCGCCGAACACCACCTCCGCCGCGCCCTGCGAGCCGATGATCCAGTCGTAGCCGTAGTTGCCCAGGCCCACGATCGTCTTCTGGGCCGGCAGGCGGCGCGCCAATAGAGCGAGTTGCCGCTCGAACCATTCCTGACTGGCCACCGGCCCGGGCGCGCCCGATTGGTAGTGCTCGTCGTAGACCATCGGCACAATGTAATCGCACAGCTCCGCCAGCCGTTTCAGATCGTAGGCCTCGTCGTCCACCGGCACGCTCTCGGTCAGCAGCAAGCCCGCGGGCTCGAGCTTGGCCCGCAGCAGCCGCATGAATTCGACCAGCCGCTCGCGGTCCTTCAACGCCAGTTCCTCCAGATCGATATTGACTCCGGCGGATTTGTGCTCCACCAGATTGCTGTAGATGTTGTCGATGAGGTCCGCCCGCGCGGAGGCGTCGTTGAGCACGCGGTGCAGATCGGCGGCTTGCCAGCCTTCGCGGAAGTTGGTCACCATGGGCAGCACGGGAAGCTTGGCGTCGGCGGCAATTTGAATCACCGTGGGATCCGACTGGTCGTCCAGGTCGCCTTCGCCGTTCTGCAGCACCAGCCACTCCGGCAGCAGGTGCGTCAGGTGCTGCAGGTTGAGGCGCAAGGAGACCATGCTGCCCGGGTCCCAGTTCACGTAGAACCCGAATACTATCGGCCGGCTCGCGCCGACCTGGCCCGCGGTCTTGGGATGAATCACCGGCGTCGCCGAGCGGACGAACTTCATTTCCTGGACGGCCTTGCGCAGCTTGAAGGGAACGTTCTTGCCGGTCTTCTCTCCGCGAATCACCGATGGCACCTCCGAGAAGCGCGCCAGGTGCTCCACCACCGGCAGTCCCAGGGCTGGAAGCTGCGGGCCGCTAAATAGGCTCAACGCGAACAGCAGCATGGCGATCCCCAGGAAGATGGCCGCCGTGCGCGCAACCCGCTTGAAGCGCGTCCAGCGCCTGCCCGAGGGATCCAGAAAGACGAACGAACTCGGCATCGCATCCGATCGCGCCGGACCGCTCTACGCCTTCTGCAAAACCCGGCGCAGAATCTTCATCGCCCGGTCGATTTCCTCTTCCGTGATGATGTACGGCGGCAGGAAGCGCAGCACGGTGTCGTGCGTGCAGTTGATGAGCAGGCCCTCGGCCATCGCATCCAACACGATCTGCTTTCCGGGCTTGTCCAGCTCCACGCCGATCATCAGCCCGCAGCCGCGTATCTCGCGAATGAAGCCGAAATGCCGCGCCATCTCCGAGAGCTGCATGCGGAAGTCGCCGCCCAGCCGGTAGATCGAAGGCAGCAGCTCGCCGATGATCTCCAGGCACTCGATCGCCACCCGGCAAGCCAGCGGTCCGCCGCCAAAAGTGGTCCCGTGCATTCCGGGGCCGATCGTTGCCGCGGCCTTCCGGTTCGCGATCAGCACGCCCAGCGGTAAGCCGCAGGCCAGCGGTTTGGCCGCCACCATAATGTCCGGCAGGATCGCCGGATCGGCCAGCTGGTAAGCGAAGTACTTCCCGGGGCGCCCGACGCCGCATTGAATCTCGTCGAATACCACCAGCGCGTTGTGGCGTGCGGCCAGCGCCTTGGCTTTGGCCACGTATTCGTGCGTCAGCGGAACGACGCCGCCCTCCCCTTGTATCCACTCCAGAATCACCCCGGCCGTCCGCGGGCCGATGGCCTCTTCGAGCGCCGCCATGTCGTTCGGCGGCACGAATTTCACACCCGCCAGCAGCGGCTCGAAATCCTTCCGGTATTTCGCCTGGCCGGTCACCGAGAGGGCGCCCACCGTGCGCCCGTGGAAAGAGTTGTCGAGCGAAACGATCTCGTATTTCTCCGGACCGGTCTTTCCGCCGTGCGAGCGGACCATCTTGATGGCCGCTTCCATGGCCTCCGTTCCCGAGTTGCAGAAGAAACTACGCTCCAGCCCGCTGATCTCGGCGAGCCGCTTGGCCAGCGGCCCCTGGTACTCGTGATAGTACAGGTTCGAGCCGTGGATCAGCAGTCCCGCCTGCTCGCGCAGCACTCGCATGATGCGCGGATGCGCGTGCCCCAGCGCGTTCACGCCGATGCCCGAAATCAGGTCCAGGTAGCGCTTGCCCTGAACGTCGAAGAGCAGGCAGCCTCTTCCGCGGTGCAGCACGATCGGGTAACGGGCGTAGTTCTGAAGCAGGTACTGGCTTTCCAGGTCCATGATGCCCTGCGCGATCTGCGCCGCGCCGGGCTCGGCTGTGCTAGGCATTCTTCCATTATAGGGGGATAGCAGCGGCTGAGCCGCAATGCCAGGGCGATTCCTACTTCTCGACTCTGAGGTTGTTAGTCGCCGAGA
The DNA here is from genome assembly GCA_052144455.1 of Bryobacteraceae bacterium. Classification (GTDB taxonomy): domain Bacteria; phylum Acidobacteriota; class Terriglobia; order Bryobacterales; family Bryobacteraceae; genus Fen-330. Next base: position 33,676 of record JBKQQG010000020.1, on the reverse strand, counting down.
ACACGCCTGGCGCGCCGTTCGCCTTGATGCCCGCCAGGTTCTTGTCGCCTTCGCTCGCCACCACGCCCTCCAGCGTCAGGTTGCCGTTCTTCACGACGATATGGATCGGTGGAACGGCGGCCAGCACATACCGGTCCAGGCCCACGCTGCCGAATATGGCGCGGTACACGGCCCGCCGTACGCCATCGTCGTTGGGCGAGAGGGGAAGCACCTCGATCTGGTTATCGACCTTCTCCACGCCCTCGATCCCCTTCACCGCCCGCTCGGCATCCGCCTTCAGATCCGGGCGCACCACTTGACCCAGCAGAGTGACGTCGCCTCCGTCAAGCTTAAACGCCAGATTGTCGAAGACGCTGTAGTTGCGGAGCATCACCAGTTCGTGCCGGACCTCGCGTTCCACGCGCGTGCGCTCGCGCTCCGCTGGCGGCCGCTGGGCCAGCGCCACGGCCGCGACTCCCAATGCCACCGGCAACAGCCTCCGCATGTGTGTCCGCATCGCACTGCCTCCTCTATTCGTAGAATACTCGACCCTCACTCCGCCGGGACGAACTTCACGCAAACCGGCGAGCCAACCTCCAGTGCCTTCCCCGTCGCCGTCAGCCGCCCCGTCTGGGCGTCGATGCGGAATATCGCGACGTTGCCGGAATCCTGATTGGCGGCGAACAGATACGCGCCCGTGGGGTCTATGCGGAAATTGCGTGGCGTCCGGCCGCGCGTCGAGACATATTCGACCGGGGTGAGCGTGCCCGTCGCCGCATCGATGGCGAACACCGCAATGCTGTCGTGGCCGCGGTTCGATCCGTACAGAAACCGCCCCGCCGCGTCCACCTGCACCTCGGCCGTAGTGCTGTCGCCCAGGAATCCGCCGGGCAGCGTCGAAACGGTTTGCAGCTCGCTGAGCGCGCCCCGGGCCGCATCGTAGGAGAACGCCGTCACCGTCGAGGCCAGCTCGTTGATCGCATAGGCGAACCTGCCGCTGGGATGGAAGGTGAAGTGCCGCGGCCCCGAGCCCGGCTTCACCGCGGCGAACGGAGGATCGTTGGGCGCGAGCGTCCCCTTCGCGGCGTCGAACCGGTAGATCAGCAGCTTGTCCAGGCCCAGGTCGGCCGCGATCGCGAAGCGGTTGTCGGGCGACACGTTGATCGAGTGCGCGTGCGGTTCGCGCTGCCGGAGCCGGTTGACGCTCGATCCTTCGTGCTGCACGAACGCCGTGGCCTCGCCCAGCCGGCCGCCTTTCTTAATCGGGCACACGGCGATGCTGCCGCCGCTGTAGTTGGCCACCAGCACGTAGGAACCGGTCCGGTCCACGGCGACAAAGGCCGGGCCCGCGCCGCGCGAAGAAACCTGGTTGAGCGGAGTGAGCTTGCCGCTTGCGGCGTCGATCGCGAATGCCTCGACGCCTCCGCCCGGCTGGCCTCCGCGGTTCCCGACCTCCGATGTCGCGTAAAGATACCGATTGCTTGGATGAACCGCCAGGAAGGACGGATTGACGGCCTCAGCCGCCAGGCCCAGCGGCGTCGCAACGCCTGTCAAGGCGTCGAACCGCCAGGCGTAAATGCCCTTGCTCCGCGCCCCGGTGTAACTTCCGACGTACACCAGGAACCGGTCCTTTTCGGCGCCGCGCGCCGCCATCGGCGCGAACTGCCCTAGCAGCAGTGCCGCCGCCGCAAGCCCCAACCGTCCGCGAGATCCCATGCGTCCAATGTAGCAGCCGCGCAAGGGAGGCGGCAGCCCGCCAAAACCTTGTACGATAGTAGTTCTGCGGTGCGACCATGCAATCGCTCATTTTCAAGCCTTCGGAGGCGGACGTTGTCCAATAGCCTGCGCTTGACCCGTCGCGAACTTCTGTTCGCTGCCGCTTTGCCCGCCTTCGCCAAGCCGTCTTCGGCTCGGCCCAATATCGTGCTCATCGTGGCGGACGACCTGGGGGCCTGGATGCTCGCCTGCTACGGCAACCGCGAGATCCGTACCCCCAACATCGATCTGCTGGCCCGTGGCGGCACGCGCTTCCTCTACAACATCGGGTGTGCTCCCACCGGTCCCGCCAACCGCGCCGCTCTGCTCACCGGGCGCCCGCCGCACCAGCAGGGAAGCCATGACCCCGCTCTCGCCGATCTGCTCGCGACTGCGGGCTACCTCTGCGGCTCCGCCAACCCGCTCGAGTTTCTCGACTCCCAGAAGGGCGACCGCCCCTTCCTTCTGACCGTGAACCAGACCGACCTGCTGGCCTCCGCCGAAGAGCTGCCGGCCAAGTTTCGCGACATGTACTCGAAGGCTTCCTTCGATGGCATCGGTTGGGAACCCATGGCCCCCAACGCCGCGCGGGACAAGAACCTTCTCGCCGACGTCGTGCCTCACATCCGCCGGCGCGCCGCCGCCCTTACCGCCTTCGACGACCGCCTCTCCACGCTGCTGGCCAGAATCGGCCAGCGCGGCATCCGCGATAAAACCGTGATCCTCTTCACCAGCGCCAGCGGATTCCTGCTCGGCCGGCATGGCTTGTGGAGCGATGGCCTGGCCTCCGATCCTCCCAACATGTACGAGGAAGTCATGGCCACGCCCATGATCTGGAACTGGCCGGGAAAGGTGCCGGTAGAGGGTGCGCGGCCCGAGCTCGTGAGCGTCTGCGATTTCCTGCCTACCATCTGCGAGCTTGCCGGCGCCGCGCTCCCGCAGGACCGCAACCTGCCCGGTCGCAGCTACCTGCCCGCCCTCCTCAATGAGCCGTTCCTTAAGAAGCAGCCTTGGCGCAACCTGGTGTTTGGCGACTTCCTAGCCGCCCAGATGGCTCGGGACTCTCGCTTCAAGCTGGTCCTGCGCGACCAGGGCAAGGGGCCGGGCGAACTGTTCGACCTGCGCGGCGACCCCCGCGAGAAACTCAACCAGTACGCCAATCCGTCCTTCGTGACCGTGCGCGAAAATCTCGCCGCCGAACTCGACGCCTGGCGCAAGCGATACGCCTAGCCCGCATTGCTCGCACGACGTCTTCGTCCGGCGCAGGAGATGCCCGTGGATACGAGGCGTGCGAAGGCCGGCGACCCGAGGCGTACCTCACGGTACGTCGAGGGAGCCGGCCGAGCGCAACGAAGTAGACGCGGGTATATCGTGCGTCGCAACAAACTGTGCGCGAGCAGCGCGGGCTAGCTTTACACTGTGGTCCGCGACCGCTGCGTGCGAATCGGGTCCATGTTCTGCGTCGGCTCCGCATCGCACTCCGCCGCGATCACGGTCACCGGTTCGTCCGGTGCCGTTGCCGGCAGTCCTTTAAACCGCACCCGGAACCGCTCCTGCTCGAACTCGACCTTCTGGCCGCTGGCCAACAGCCGTGCCGAGACAACCTTGGCCTGCAACCCGCCGACGGTCACCGTGCCGCCCGGCCAGAAATACACGTGGATGTACAGCGTGTTGCCCTTCCGTGTGAAATTCGCGAACACGGAGCTGCTCGCCTGGCAGGGCTCGGAATCGTAAATCGTGGCGCCATTGCGATCCATCCACTGCCCCACTGCGCTCAGAATGCGCGCCGACTCTTCCGGAATCGAGCCGTCCGGCTTCGGCCCGATGTTCAGCAAGTAGTTGCCGCCGCCGTTCGCGCAGGTGCTCAGGTTCCGGATCACCGTCTTGGCGCTCTTCCAGTTGTCGTCGGCGCGTTGATAGCCCCAACTGTCGTTCATGGTCATGCAGGATTCCCAAGCCCGCCCGCTCTGCTCCGCCTTTATGTGCTGTTCGGGCGTCGAGAAATCGCCTGGCAATCCGTTCCGGTTGTTCACCACGATATCCGGCTGCAGTTGGAACACCATCTCGTTCATCCGCTCCGACTCCCAGCCTTGGGCGTCCAGCGGCCAGGAAACGTCGTACCACAGCACGTCGATCTTCCCGTAGTTAGTCAGTAACTCGCTGATCTGCCCGTGTATGTAATCCACGAAGCGCCGGCGCGCCGCTTCGTCCTGGGCGCAGCGGGCGCCATCCGGGTGATGCCAGTCCATCAGTGAGTGATAGAACCCCACTCGTAACCCCTCGGCGCGCGCCGCCTCCACATACTCCCTCACCAAGTCGCGGCCGCAGGCCTGCTTAGGCGCGCAGTAATTGGTGAACTTCGTGTCGAACAGGCAGAAGCCCTCGTGATGCTTGGTCGTCATCACCATGTACTTCTGCCCGGCCTTCCTGGCCAGTTTCGCCCAAGCGCGCGCGGCGTTCGGCTGGGGCGTGAAGCGCTTGGCCAGTTGCTCGTATTCGGGAACCGGGATGCCCTCCTCCTCCATCGCCCACTCGTGCCGGCCCAGCACGCTATACAAGCCCCAGTGAATGAACATGCCGAACTTCGCCTCGTGCCACCACCGCATGCGGCGGGCACGATCGGCGTCGCCCGCGGCCGCTGGGGCGGCGGGATCCGATGCGGCCAGCATTGCGCTCGCTCCGAGCATCGCCAGATAGCTGCGCCGGGAGAATCGATTGTCGGACATCATGGCTTCCTTTCCGCCTCCGATTGTACCTCTCACGTCCTCGGAAGTTCGCGACACTATCCAAGTGGCACAGTTGATCGTCGGCGATATTCACGGCTGCTTCGATGAGCTGTGCGACCTGCTGGCCAAGGCAGGGTTGTCGTCCTCGGACGACATCGTCTCCATCGGCGACATGCTCGACCGCGACCCGAATTTCCCCGCGGTTCTGCGTCTCTTCAGAACCGCCTCCAACGCCGGCTCTCTCTTTGGCAACCACGAGCGCAAGCACGTGCGGGGCTGGTCCGGGCAAGCCGCCCTGTCGCCCTCGCAGCTTCTGGCGCGCGAACAGTTTTCGCCGGAGGAGTACGCGCAGGCGATCGAATACCTGGGAACCCTCCCCCACGTTGTGGCTCTGGACGCGCCCTCCTGGTGCACGCCTTTCTGGAGCCGCGAATCCCGTTGGAGCAGCAGGATGAACGCGTGCTGGTCGGAACTTTAGGCGAGCGGCGGCATCTCGAACGCAACTACGCCCGCCCCTGGTGGGAGCTCTATCGAAACCGCAAGCCGCTCATTGTCGGTCACAAAGATTACACCGGCAACGGCCAGTCCTTCGTCTGGCGCGATCGCGTCTACGGGATTGACACCAGTTGCTGTCCTGGCCGCCGGCTGACCGGCATTCTCCTGCCCGAGTTTTGGATCGTTCAGGTCCCCAGCCGCAGGAACTACTGGTCCGAAGCCAGGATGGCCGGCGAGGATGAAACGGATTGACGCCCCTGGCCGCGGCCGGCTCGCTTGCGCTACACTGTGCTCTCGCGTATGCGTATTGCCAAAATCGCGCTCCTGGTGGCCGGTGCCGGGATCCTCTGGTTCCTGGTGCGGTACGTCGACTGGTTCGACGATTCCGCCCAGCCCCTCGAGCCCGGCCTGGTGGCGGCCATCCGCCGCGGCGCGCACCCGCTCTCGACCGTCGAGGCTGCCCAGGGCGTCTTCGATGAGTTGCGGTTCCTTAAGCCACTCGTTGACGGCAAGCGGTTGGTGATGGCCGGAGAGGCCGCGCCCGGCGTCCACGAGTTCTTCGCCATGAAGCACCGCCTCTTCGAGTATCTGGTTCGCGAGAGGGGCTTCACGCTGTTTGCCCTGCGAGCGCCCTACCAGGCCGGCCTGGCGGTGGACCGTTACATCGCCGGAGGCCCCGGCGAACCTCAAGACGCCCTCCGCCCCCTCGGCTACTGGGCCTGGGACACCGACGAGTTCCTGGCTCTCATCCGATGGATGCGCGACTACAATCGGGAGCAGCCCGGCCGCCCCAGGCTCAAGTTCTACGGCTTCGACGGTTACATCCCGGGCGGATCCAACGCCGGCCGCGAGGAACGCCTGGCCGCCAACGTGAAATGGATCCTCGATCGGGAGGGCCCCCAGTCCAAAGTCTTCCTGTGGGCCGACAATGTCCAGGTCGCGCACTTACCGGGCCGTATGGGCGGCCACCTGAATCGGCTCCTCGGAACCCGGCAGTACGCCATCGGCTTCGAGTTCGATCAAGGCGATTTTCGATCGCGCGGCCCGGCCGGCCTGAGGATGCACTCTGTCGAGTCGGCGCCGCCCGGCTATTACGCCCAGGCCCTCTCGCGCGTTGGCGCGCTGGTCTTCTTCGTGGACCTTGCTTCTCTGCGCGGCGACGACCTGCTCGACCGCTGGCTCATGCGCCCGCAATGGTCGCGGCAGTATGACGATACCTATTGGTTCTCCGGCCATTTCCGCAAGATGAACAGCGTCCAGGCGCCTCTGGCGGACCTCTACGATGCCCTCATCTTCGTCGAGCATGTGTGGCCCGTAACGCCGGCGGGGTAGCGCCGGCGGTCTTGCCGCCGGTATAAGCGCACCAGACGGCCAGCCGCACCTCGCTTCATCGATTCTTGTAGGGATTTCGGCCAGCGGCGGGTGGGATTAGGAAAGTGCCGGGGCAAGCCGGGCGGCCTGCCCCTTCTCGATCAAGTGTTGCTTACCAGCGGGGTTCCCGCCTCTGCCGGGGTCCGCCGCGCGAAAAGCCGCCGCCGCCCCCGTGCCCGCCGCCGCCGCCGCGGTCCGCTTTGGGCCGTGCCTCATTCACATTGAGGGTTCGCCCGCCGAAGTTGGTTCCGTTCAGAGCGGCGATGGCCCGCTCGGCCGCATCGGTATCCGGCATTTCCACAAACGCGAAACCGCGTGAGCGGCCCGTGTCGCGATCGGTGATGACGTCGACTTTGTCCACCGTTCCATGCTGTTCAAACAGCGCGCGGATCGACTCTTCGGTCGCGCTGAAATCCAGGTTGCCTACAAAGATGTTTTTCAAGTTTTCTCCTTACGCTTTCATGCGAGCTCCACGGGGCAGAACGGATTCCTCAGCCAAGTTTCGCGGGACACTCAAACGCAATTGGATTGTACCAGTTTTTTGCCCCCCACCGGAAGCACCCGTCCTGGCCCTCCGTGTCCGTTGGCCCGCCGCGCTCATTGCACCGCGATGGTCACCGTGTTCGACGTGGCGCCCCCAATCGAGATAGCTAACGGCACGGCGTTGCCTTTGGGCGCTCCTGCCGGAACCCGCGCGTTCACCTGGTACAAACCGACGTCTCCCGGCGTCAACCCGGAGAACTGCGCCGTCGCTGAGACGCCGCCGATGGTCACTGTCGGCCAAGTGGGAGTGGAGGCCAGCGGGTTGCTTGGCGAGGGCGCACCCGTCGCGGGCTGGTTGCTCACCGGCCCCAGACCGGTGCAGTAGATCTGGATGTAGGCTCCCGCTGTGGTCGGATTCGCCGCCGAAATCAGGTGGTAGTTGAGGTCCAGAATCGCGCCCGGTCCAGTCCCCTGGCCGTTGACCGCGAAGATGCCGGGAGCATAGGTCGCGAGGCTCACCGTCTGCGCCGCGCTGCTCTGTCCGCTCATGCTGGCGGTTATGTTGGTCTGCGATTGCCCCGCCAGCTCCCACGGAATCTGCGCGTTCACCTGGCCGGAATTGGCGTAGAACAGCGGAGCCAGGTCCGTGCCGCCGAACTGCAAAGAGAGGCCGCCGAGGTTGGTTGGAATCGGGAACGAGGTCACCGGAATCGGCGCAGCCAAAGGGAAGCTGCCGAACACCGCGGCGATGCTGCCCGGAGCTACTGGCGCGGTGTAGTTGGCCGCGTTTACAACGGCGTTAGAGCTGACCACGATCGGAGTCGAAGCCTGATTCACCGTCACCGCGACGCCCGCAATCGAGATCTGCGCGGAACGGGCGGGACCGCTGTTGGCGGCGACCGCCAGGGTGACGGTCGAGGAGCCGGTACCCTGGGCGCTCCCGAAAATCGCGATCCAGCCCGGCAGATTCTGAACGGACCAGCCGCAGCCGGCGCTGGTTTGAATGGTCGCGGTCAGGATGCCGCCGGAAGCCGTGGCGTTCAGCACAGTCGGGCTGACGGCGTAAGTGCAGGAAGCCGCCGCGGCGGAAACCGTGGTCAAGTCGCTGGCGCTGGCCGGCCCGGCGCCGCCTCCCGAAACCGTGACCTGATTCACCACCTGTACTGGCGCGTTCACCGCGACGTTCACGGTTACCGCGATGGCCGGATAGCTCGATCCGGCGCTGAGCGCGTCGCTGCGGGTGCAAGTCGCGCCCGAGCAGTTCCAACCTACGCCCGACATGGAGACCAGCGTCAGGCTGGTTGGGACGATCTCGGTCGCCGTAACCGTGCCGACGGTCGGCCCGGCCCCGGCGGTATTGCTCACCACGACGGAGTAAGTCGCGGCCGTCTCTCCCTGAAAGGGGTCGGCGGAATGAGTGCTGGCGACGCTCAGCAGGGCGTGGGTCGCCATGGGCGCCAACATGCGGATCGCGTTGTTGTTGGAGTCCGCGAGGTAGACGTTGCCGGCGGCGTCCACCGCCACACGCCGGAGACTGTTGAACAGGGCGCTGCTGGCCGGGCCGCCGTCGCCCCGGTATCCCCAATATCCCGTGCCCGCCACTGTCGTGATGGTGCCGTTCGCCGCCACCTTGCGGACCGTTTGGTTGCCGTCCACGATGTAGAGGCTGCCGGCGGCATCCACGGCCACGCCCCAAGCGGAATAGATTTGTGCGCTGATGGCCGGGCCTCCGTCGCCGGAATAACCGCACGTGCCATTCCCGGCCACGGTCGTGATGATGCCAGTCGCCGCCGCCACCTTGCGGACCCGGCAGTTGCCGCTGTCCGCGATATAGATGTTGCCGGAACCATCCACCGCCACCTGCTCGGGATTGTTGAGCATGGCGCTGGTGGCCGGGCCTCCGTCGCCCCAATAACCGCTGGTGCCAGTCCCGGCCACGGTCGTGATGATGCCCGTCGCCGCCGTCACCTTGCGGATCACGGAGTTGCCCCATTCGGCGATGTACAGGTTGCCGGAGGCATCCACCGCCACGCCGTCGGGGTCGCTAAGCAAGGCGCTGGTGGCCGGGCCTTGGTCGCCCCAATAGCCCTGCGTGCCGTACCCGGCCACCGTGGTGATGATGCCAGTCGCCGCCGCCACCTTGCGAATACGCTGGTTGTCATTGTCCCCGATGTAGAGGTTGCCGGCGCCATCCACCGCCACGCTGTAAACTGCGCTGAGCTGGGCGCTGGTGGCCGGGCCGCCGTCGCCCGAATAACCATAGGAGCCGTTCCCGGCCACGGTCGTGATGATGCCAGTCGCCGCCGCTACCTTGCGCACGCGGCGGTTGTACAGGTCGGGGATGTAGAGGTTGCCGGAACCATCCACCGCCATGCCAAAGGGCATCCAAAGCTGGGCGCTCGTGGCTGGGCCTCCGTCGCCGGAGAAGTTACCGCCGTTGCCGGCCGCGGTCGTGATGATGCCAGTGGCTGCCGCCACCCGGCGGATCCGGCAGTTGCCGTCGTCCGCGATATATAGGTTGCCCGAGCCATCCATCGCCGCACCCAAAGGAGAGCTGAGCGAGGCGCTCGTGGCCAGGCCTCCGTCGCCCGGGTAGGCCCCGCCCCCTCCGGCCACCGTCGTGATCGTGCCGGTCGCCGCCACCTTGCGAATGCGTCCGTTGTATTGGTCGGAGATGTAGAGGTCGCCTCCGGCGTCCACCGACACGCCCCAGGGATAGTTGAGTTGGGCGCTGGTGGCTGGACCTCCGTCGCCCGAATACCCCTGGGTCCCATTCCCGGCTGCCGTCGTGATGATGCCAGTCGCCACCGTCACCTTGCGAATGCGCTGATTCCAATAGTCCGCGATATAGATGTTGCCGGCCGCGTCCACCGCCACGCCGGTCGGCCCGCTGAGTTGGGCGCTGGTGGCCGGCCCTCCATCGCCCGAATATCCCCCGCTGCCGTTTCCGGCCACCGTCGTAATGATGCCGGTTGGCGCGGCCACCTTGCGAATACGTTGGTAGTTGTCGGCGATGTATATGTTTCCAGAGCCATCCACCGCCACGGCGGCAGGCTCGCTGAGCTCCGCGCTGGCGGCCTGGCCTCCGTCGCCCGAGAAGCCATACGTCCCATTCCCGGCCACCGTCGTGATGATGCCGGTCGCCGCCGCAACCTTGCGGATCACGCTGTTGTATGTGTCGGCGATATAGAGGTTGCCGGATCCATCCACCGCCACGCCGGCAGGGTTGCTGAGTTGGGCGTTCGTGGCTGGGCCTCCGTCGCCCGAGTAGCCCCAGCCTGTTGAACTTCCCGCCACTCGCGTGAGAACTCCCGATGCGTCGACCTTGAAAACGCAGTTGCTCGCAATGAAGTACGCGCTGCCAGCGGCGTCCGTGGCGACCGACTGCGTATACCCGAGCGCCGTGGACGACGCCGGGGCCGCGGTAGGCGGCAGCCCGCCCCCGGCCACCGTCGTGACCAGATACTGCTGCGCCCACAGCGTCCCGCCCATCAGCAGGAGTCCTAACCCAATCCCGAGGTTCTTCCTCATACCGCGCAGTCTCCTTCCCAAGCTACTCGAGTGTTCCAGGTGTGATCGCCTCCGGAGAAACGGGAGGCGTAATGCTCCGGGATTTCCAGTTATGCTCCGGATTGCCAATCAGTATACACGAAATCGCACCCGGCCCGTCTTTAATCCGTTGCGATTTCCGCTCGCTGCCGCGGTCACTGGACGGCGATGGTCACCGTATTCGACGTGGCGCCCCCAATGGCGATCGCTACCGGCACGGCGTTGCCTTTGGGCGCCCCTGCCGGCACCTGCGCGTTCACCTGGTACAGGCCGACGTCACCCGGCGTCAACCCGGAGAACTGCACCGCCGCTGAAACGCCGCCGATGGTCACCGTCGGCCACGTGGGGGTGGAGGCCAGCGGGTTGAGGGGCGAGGCCGCGCCCGTCGCGGGCTGGTTGCTTACCGGTCCCAGCCCCGTGCAATAGATCTGGATGTAGGCTCCCGCAGTCGTCGGATTCGTCGCCGAAATCAGATGGTAGTTGAGGTCCAGAATCGCGCCCGGCCCGGTTCCTTGGCCGTTCACCGTGAAGATTCCGGGAGCGTAAGTCGCCAGGCCGACCGTCAACGGCGCGCTGGTTTGTCCGTTGATGCTCGCCGTAACAGTGGTCTGCGATTGCCCGGCCAGTTCCCACGGGACCTGCGCGTTCGCCTGAGCGGAACTGGCATAGAACAGCGGTGCCAACGCCCCGCCTCCGAACTGCAGGGAGAGGCCGCCGAGGTTGGTCGGAATCGGGAAAGAAGTTACCGGGATCGGCGATGCCAAAAGGAAGTTGCCCCACACCGCGGCGAGGCTGCCCGGAGCTACCGCCGCGCCGTAACTGGCCGCGTTTACGACGGCGGTCGAGTTGACCACAATCGGAGTCGAAAGCTGATTCACCGTCACCGCGACGCCCGCAATCGAGATCTGGGCGGCACGGATAGCCCCGCTGTTGGCGGCGACCACCAGCGTGACGGTTGCGGAGCCGGAGCCTTGGGCGCTCCCGGAAATCGTGATCCAGCTTGGCAGATCCTCAACGGCCCAGCCGCAGCCGGCGCCGGTCTGGATGGTCGCCGTCAGGCTGCCGCCGGAAGCGGTGGCGTTCAGTTCCGTCGGGTTGACGGAGTACGTACAGGAGCCCGCCGCGCTGGTAATCGTGGTCAAGTCGCTGGCGCTGGCCGCCCAGACGCCGCCCGTCGCAGCGACCTGGTTCAACACCTGTGTGGGCGCGTCCGGCGCGACGTTCACCGTCACCGTTATGGCCGAATAGCTCGAGCCCGCAGGGAGCGCGTCGCTGCGGGTGCAACTCGCGCCCGAACAGTTCCAACCCGAGCCAGCCATCGAGACCAGCGTTAGCCCGGCGGGAACGATCTCGGTCACCGTCACCGTGCCGCTGGTTGGCGGGGCCCCGGTAGCGTTGCTCACCACCACCGAGTAGGTTGCTCCCGCCTGCCCCTGCGAGAAGCTCCCGGAATGCGTCAGGCTGACGCTCAGCACTGCATACCCGGGGGGAGCCTTGGCCTGCGCGGAGTTCACGTCGACCATCAGCTCCGACTCATCGACGGCCTCGAAATTCGAGCCCGGAATGTTGTGCAGCGTGGCCAGGTTGTCGTTGTTCCAGCGGTCGTCCGGCACGCCTGAGATGAACCAGTTGGAGCCATTGTCGGCCACCATGATCCCGTACTTCTTCATGGCGTTCAGAATGACCTGGACCTCCGGCGGGAACCCCGACACATTGAACGCGCTCTTCAATCGGAAGCGCGCTCCCATGGGCGGCACGTTGGTGGAGGTGTTGCTCGAAGCGTAGTGGCGGGCGGGCCAGAGATAAGCCTCCTGTGTCGTCTGTACCGTGAAACGGATGGCGTGGCTGATTTCCCCCGCCAGGATCTCGTCGTAACGGACCAGGCCGGGCAAGATGGGCAGGCCGGCGGCATCCGCCGATGTCCAACCCTGCGGCCGGAGCTGGTTTCCCTTGAGATCGAAGATAGCGCCGGAGCCCGCCTGCCAGGCGCCGTCCGGTTGGGGATAGGCCGCGTACAGCTCGTAGAGAATGCAATTGGTGGTGTCGACGAGCAGGACATGGCGGTCTCCCGTGGAGCCGGAGCCGCCTTCGATCGGTGGGTTGGCGGGAATCGGATAGGGCCCTGGATCGCTCTCGTCGGCGTAGTCGAAGGTCACCGCCACTTTCGGCTGGCTGCCGGGCACCAGGCCGTAGGGGATGCCGATCGGCTCGCCGTCCCAGGTCCCCGACCCGAAATCGGGGTGCAGGCCGGTCGATCCTCCGATGGAACTGACGTAGGCTGCGGAATAAGAAGACACCGGGAGGGTGTCTATGGGGGTGTTCCAGATGTTGTTGGCGGGAAACATGCCGCAGCCGCCCAGGGTCTGGGCCGGAAGAGGCGCGAGCGCACTTCCTGACAGGAGCACGAGCGCAGACGCAACACAGATGTACTTCATAGGGGCTCCTTGGACTTGAAGCCCGGCTCCAGAGCATGGCGGCGCCGTTCCCGTAGGACCTCGTGCGAGTCCCGGCTGCACGCAACCACCATCCGGGCTGCATAACCAGCATCTACAGTTTATCGCGTCGCGGGAGGGAAACGAATCGCCTACGCGGCACCCTCCCTGGAGACGGAGCCTGGAAGACCATACGCAGCGAGGAGAGCCTGGAGAGGTCGCAGAACTCACCCAAAGAACGGAAACCACAAACTCCCCGCTGCTGTCCCGTCATCAAGAGAAGAGCACGAGACCTCATCTCGACGCCTGTGGGCCAGCACCCTGCCTATCCCTGCCTATCGAAAGATGGTGTGTAGGGGTGCCTGGAACTGGTAAGCTGTCCTTGATCCGCAGGGGGTGACTGTGTCCGCGCTCAGGCTCGCCGTTAGGAAGCCGTCGCGGCCTCTGTCAGGCCGCGCACGCGTCGAAAGTAGGATTCTTCGTTTCTCCATCTTGAGCGGGGTTGCCGGAGCTCTCCTGGCGTTGCTCGCGTATGTGGCCCCCGCCTACCCTCAGCTCCTCCGATGGAGAGACGCCAATCTACTGACCTTATCCGAAATCAGCTGCACTGGCGCAAAGTGCGACAGCAGTGCATTCTCGACCGACTGGGAATCGGACAGCTCGGACTACGTTCTTGACACGCAAAACAGGTTCTTCATGAACATGCCCACTCCCACCGCAGCCGAGCCGGGCCAATTTCCGCCGCTGCACTACTCGGACACAACCTTCATCGCGGGGTTTCGACAGCCCTCCACGTACAACACACCGGACGGGGAGGTATGGCGTCTGTACTCTCGCGCGGTGGTGTCGGACGCCGCCAAGAGCTTCGAAATCCTGGTGGGCTATGCGGAGAAGGCTCCCTGGAAGGCCATCGAGACACCGGGATCCCTCCTCGGAGACGTGGATGCAGTCTTGAGGCGCGAGGCGGACAAGATCGCCTCACGCGTGTCTGCACCAAGGGCGGCGGCCCGGTTCTCGAGGAGCGGCATCTCTGTCGATGGATTCCAAGTAGTAGATCCTCACACGAAGCGAGTTCTGGAGCAAGGTCCGTGGATTCCGGCGTTCCTGCCTAAAGGCGTTCCCCGGCCGAGTCCGGGGCTAGAACTCTACATCTACGAAGGCGGTCTATACGCGGCCCAAACGGACACGGACGGACGGCTGCTAGCCACTTCGTTCGTAGAAGTTGGCGGTCTCTGGTGGATGGCGTGCTCGTGCGCCATCGGATTCCTGTGCGCGAGCCTCATCGCGCGCGCCTTAAGCCGACGATTCCTGCGGAACTACTTCGCCATTACGGGGATGCAGGTGCCGTCCATTCAGGAAGCTGTGGTTGAAGGAGAGAACCAGCGAGTCGAATTCAAGCGCGGCCTCTCTGACGCTGAGGACAGAGCTGGAGACGTTGAAGAAGAGATGCTGCGGTCAATTGCAGCATTCGCCAACACAAACGACGGCGTGGTTCTGGTTGGAATCGACGACGCCGGACATGTGAAAGGGCTGGGACTTGATTTTGCCCAGAGGGATCGCCTGGAACGTAAGGTCCACCAGCTCGTCAGAAACCGCATCAAACCAAGGCCGCCCGTCCAGATCACGTTTGAGACCATCCGTGGATACGTGGTCGCGAGGATTGCCGTCGCCAGGGGCGAGGCTCCAGTCTACATGCTTGGGGGAGCAGTCTACCTCCGGGACGGCTCTTCGGACGTTCAAGCTCAGCCGGACGAACTAGTGCGATTGGTGTCCCAGTACGCGTCTTGAATCCAGGCGACTGCAGCCAGCTCGGCACGTGGTCGGCCAACGCTCCTCGCCCCAACACTCGGGCACTTCCCCGAGCCCACCGCCAACTCGCGATATCCTACAGGCGTGAGAGTCATTCTGGCATTCCTTCTATCCCTGGCCTCCGCGCACGCCCAAACCCCGCAGGAGCGTGGCAAGCGCCTCATCGACGAGACGCTCACGGCGCTCGGCGGGGACCGCTTCCTGGCCGTGCAGGACCGCACCGAGTCGGGCCGCGCCTACTCCTTTTACCACGAGAAGTTGTCGGGCCTCGGGCGCGCTGCCATTTACACCCGCTACGTCCAGCGCCCCGACCCGCCCGTGCCCGGCACGCTCTGGGTGCGCGAGCGCCAGTCCTTCGGCCCCAACGAACGTAGCGGCGCCGTGCTCTTCGCCGACGGAAAAGGGTATCAGATCTCTTTCCGCGGCGCGCGCCCTGTGCCGCCCGAGACCCTCCTCCGCTACCAGGACTCCACGCTCCACAACGTCTTCTACATTCTTCGGCAGCGGCTCGGAGAACCGGGCCTGGCCTTCGATTATGAGGATGCGGATCGGATCGACAACCGGATTGTGGACGTCGTCGATATCAGCGACGCGGACAACCGTTCCGTGAGGGTCTACCTGGACCGCCTCACCAAGCTTCCCGTCCGCCAGCTCTACGTCCGCCGCGATCCGAAAACCCGCGACCGCTTCGAGGAGGTCACCATTTTCGCCAAGTACCGCGATGTCGGAGGCGGTGTCCAATGGCCCTTCGACATCCAGCGCTTCCGTAACGACGAGAAGATCTACGAGATCTACTCCGACACCGTCCAGATCAACCAGGGTCTCTCCCAGAGCCTGTTCGTGCTGCCCCCCGGCATCCAAGTCCTCAAGCCGTTGAAATAGCCAGTTCTTTAACCCCCGTACTCCTGCATCCGGTCGATCAGCTCGAAGACGAACTTCCGGTCCTCCGCGCTCAGCGAGAACAGATCCAATGCCGTAGTGAGCGTCACGCTTCCGCCGCTCTTCAGGTGGACCGTCTTGCCTGCCGCGATGGCGGTCGCCGCCTCCGTAGCCGGCGCGCGCCGCTGCCGTGGCCCGCCCCCGCTGCCCCGTATCTTCGCCCGCAGCAGCACCGACAGCGGCAGCCCCGCGTAATGCGCCGCTTGCAGGAAAAACGACAGGGCCTTCTTGTGCGTCGCGCCGCTGAGCCCATACTGCCGCATCGCCTCCTCGAGCTGGTGCGGCGAGGTGCGGCTGAGGTCCAGCGCCACTAGCGTCGCGTAGTTCTTTTCCAGAATGCGGCGCAGCAGCGCTCGCCGGCTCTCTTTCTTGCCGATCAGCTCCCGCAATTCCGCGCTCGGGCATTGTGCCTCGTCCATCAGGCCCAGAAATCGGAACGCCCCCAGCAACTGCCCCTGGATGGCGCCCGAAGACGACGGCCAGACCGAGCGGTCGAGCTGGTTGGGGCAACCGCGCTCCAGCGTCTCCAGCGCGGCCAGGAATGTGCGGAACGGAACGTAGGGGACGGGATGCGCTTCCATGTCTATACTGTCTGCTATACCACAATCGATACCGTCCGCGGACAGTGCCGGACTTTTTTTGGCGATGCCCGTCCTTCCGGCTACAATCGAGGACAGGACAGGGCTCCGATGCCTGGCAATCTAACCAAAGGTCTGCGTGTCGGCCCCTACAGAATGGATTCTCTAGCCCGATGGCCCTATAGGGAGTACTGAATGTGCTTTACTTTTTCCTTCTTCCCGTTTACCATGGTTTCATCCCCCGAGAGCCGGGGCCCCGTCGGGCCCCGGAGAAATGTTCGTCTGACTGAGGAGCTAGCGAACCTTGCTTAAACTCAAACGCGTCGAACTTCAGGGGTTCAAGTCCTTCCCCGAGCGCACCGAGCTCCGTTTTTCGGGTTCCGGTGTGGCCGCCATTGTCGGTCCCAACGGCTGCGGGAAATCCAACCTCGCGGACGCCATCAACTGGGTGCTGGGCGAGCAGTCCGCCAAGACCCTCCGTGGCGCCCGCATGGAGGACGTGATCTTCGCCGGTACCCGCGACCGTAAACCCCTCAGCCTGGCCTCGGTCACCATCACCATGGTCGATCCCGGCTTCCACTTCGTCGGGCTGGCCAAGACCAACGGCGCGCCCAACGGCCAGGCCAACGGGACCAACGGAACCAATGGCACGAGTGGAACCAACGGCGCCGATGCCATCCATGGCGCGAATGGGACCAACGGAACCAACGGCGCAGCCAACGGAACCAACGGCGCCAACGGTCATGGCCTCGAGCACGGCCCGCGGGAAATCACGCTCACCCGCCGCCTGTTCCGATCCGGCGAGAGCGAGTACCTGATCGATGGCCGCACCGCCCGCCTCCGCGACATCCAGGACATCTTCATGGGTACCGGGCTGGGCCCCGAGTCCTACGCCATCATCGAGCAGGGCCGCATCGGCCAGCTTCTCAGTTCCCGCCCGCAGGACCGCCGCCTGGTGATCGAGGAAGCCGCCGGCATCTCCAAGTTCAAGTCGCGCCGCCGGCTCGCGGAGGCCCGCCTCGAGGGCGCCAAGCACAACCTCGAGCGCGTCTTCGACATCCTGGAAGAGGTCGGCCGCCAGGCCAATTCGCTCAAACGCCAGGCCGCCAAGGCCCGCCGCTACGAAGAGTTGAAGACCGAGATGAACGCCCAGTTGCGGCGCGTGCTGGCGGCGCGTTACAGCGTGCTCGAGGCCGAAACGGCGCGCATCGCCCTCGAACTAAATCTGGCCACGGCCCTTTACGAATCCCTCTCCAGCGAGGCCGCCGCCAAGGAACGGGAATATAGCCGCTCGCAGGCCCAAGGCTACCAGACCGAAGAACAACTCACGGAAGCTCGCAAGAGGCTGGCGGAGCTGAATCTGGAATTGGAGCGTACGCGCGGGCGGCTCGACTATCAGGCCAAACAGGTCGGCTCTATCGAGCAGAGAATGGCCCAGGGCGAAGGAGAATCCGAGGATCTCGACAACCGCCTCGCGGCCCTGGGCCAGGAGCTGGCGGCTGGCCGCCAAAGCGTCGCCGAACAAGACGCCAATACCGAGACCGCCCGTGAGCGCCTCGAGGCCAAGGGGCGCGAACGCGACGCGCTGCAGGCTCGCCTTGCGGAGCGCGAGCGCGGAATCGAGTCCTCCCGCCAGGGCGTGTTGCGGCTGCTCGGCGAGGCCGCTTCCCTCAAGAACCAGCTCGGCCAGATCGACACCTATCTGGCCGCCCTCGATCGCGACGCCGCCAAGGCCCAAAAGGAGGAGCAATCCGCCGTCTCCGATCAGGAATGGCTGAGCGCCTCCCAAGCCGAGCTCTCCAGCAAGCTGGCCGCCAGCCAGTTGGAACTCGAGTCGGTTTCCGACCAGCGCGCCCGCGCCGAGCGTGAAATGGCCGAGTGCAAAGCCGAACTGGCGGAGGCGCGCCGCGCTCTCGACCGCGCGCGCTCGGAATTCTCCCAGCTCCAGGCCCGCCGCGATTCGCTCGAGGAGATTCTCTCCCACCGCGCCTATACCACCGACTCCGTCAAGCGCCTCTTCACCGCCATCGAGCGCGGCCAAGCCCCGGAGCTGCACCCGCTCGGCGTGCTCGCAGATTTCGTCGAAGTCGAGCCGGCTTACGAAAAGGCCGCCGAGGAGTTCCTCCACGACGAGCTCGAGTACATCGTAGTCAAGGATTGGCGCCAGGCCGAGAGCGGCGTCGAGATCATGCGCTCCAGCCAGGAAGGGCGCGCCACCTTCCTCGTGCATCCCGAGCCGGACCACCAGCCCTTCGGCGGCGAATCGCCCGTGGATGCCGCGGCGGGCGTGGTCGCGCCGCTCAGCAGCGTTCTCCGCCTCACCAACGGCTTCAGCGGTTCCTCGGTGCAGTGCCTGCGGCGGCTGGCGCAATGCTATCTGGCCACCGACCGCGCCGCCGCGCGCAGCCTGGCGCTCGAGTTCCCGGATTTCTACTTCCTCCTGCCGGATGGCGTTTGCTATCACGGCCACGCCGTGAGCGGCGGCAGGAAAACCTCCAGCGGCCCGCTCGCCCTCAAACGGGAGTTGCGCGAGGTGAAGGCGCAGGTGCAGTCGCGCCAAAAGCAGCTCGAGGAGGCCGCCGCGCGCATTGAAACCCTCGAGCGCGACATCGCCTGGATCGAGCAGGAAGCCGAGCGGCTCCGCGGCCTCCAGCAGAACCAGGAGAAGGAAGCGCTGGCACTCGATCACGAGATGCGCAAGCTGGCCGGCGAGCTTTCCCGCGCCGCCTCCCGTCTTTCCGTGGCCCGCCTCGAGCTGGATCGCATCGCCAAGGAGCGCGAGCGTTCCCAGGCCCGGCGGCTTCACGATCAGGCCGCGGTCGAAGAGCGCGAGCGCGCCCTCTCCGGGCACGAGCGGGAGATCGAAGCCGCGCGCGCCGAGTTGGACGGGCTGAAGGCCCAGGTTTCCCACGTCGGCGAGGAGCATTCCACCCTGCGCGCCGAGATGGCCGGCCTCGACGAGCGCCGCCGCGCCGAGCGCGCCGCCGTGGCCCGCCTGGAAGCCCAGATCGGCGAGCTGACCGCGCGTAGCGAGGAGATTGCCCGCGACCTCGAGCGCCTGGGCGTCGAGCGCGCCCGCCTCCTGGGCAGCAACCTCGAGCTCGACCAGCGCGTCAGCCAGCTTTCCGGAGAATGTTCCGCCGCCGAGTGCGCGGTCAACTCCCTGGCCGCCGATGAGGTGAGCCTGCGGGCGGAGCTGGCCGCTATCGAGGAAACCCTCAAGCAGTTACGCGCCGGCGTACAGCAGGCGCAGGAAGGCCGCGCGCACGTCGAAGTCGAGTTGGTGAAGCGCCAGGCCGCCCTCGAGCACATCGCCGAATCCAGCCGCAAGGAGCTGGGCATCCCGCCCGAAGAATTGGCCGCCGGCCAGGAGCCGGAGCTCGACTCCGCGGGCCTGGGCGAAATCGAGGCCCGGTACGAGGAGCTCCGCGCGCGCATTGAAGCCCTCGGCCCGGTCAATCCCGAGGCCCTTGCCGAGTACCGCCTGGCGCACGAGCGCTACGAGTTCCTCAACACGCAGCGCCAGGATCTGCTGGATTCCATCCGCGACACCGAGAAGGCCATCCAGGAGATCGACGTCGAATCCAAGAAGCGTTTCAGCGAAGCGTTTACCGCCATCAACGCCCATTTCCGCGAACTGTTCGCGACCCTCTTCAACGGCGGCGCAGGCGAGATGCGCCTCACCGACGAAGCCAATGCGGCCGACTCCGGCATCGACATCGTCGCTTCGCCTCCCGGCAAGCGCCTCCAGAACGTACTGCTGCTCTCGGGTGGAGAGAAGGCTCTCACCGCGCTGGCGCTGCTGATGGCCGTCTTCAAGTACCAGCCCAGCCCCTTCTGCATCCTCGACGAAGTGGACGCCCCGCTCGACGAGCCCAACATCCAGCGGCTCACCCGTTTGATTGCGGAGATGTCCCTCGAGACCCAGTTCATCGTCATCACACACGCCAAGCGCACCATGGAAGCCGCCCAGGCCCTCTACGGCGTCACCATGCAGGAGCCGGGCGTCTCTCGATTGGTCTCCGTCCGATTCAACCCGCTTCTGCCGCCCCCGCAGGCGCCCATGCAGCAGCTCGCCATCACCTAGACCGAAGGTCCAAGGCGCCCGGAAAATAACCCGTTGCGCCCATCCGCCTCTGCTCGCATCCAATAAAGGGGCTTCCTTCTCCATGACTGGCAAGACTGTCTTCCAGTACCACGTGCTCGAAAAGCTGGGCGATGGCGGGATGGGCGTGGTCTACCTGGCCGAGGACACCCGCCTCAACCGCCGCGTCGCGCTCAAGTTCCTGCCCAACGACCGGTCCTTGACTCCGCTGGCTCGCGAGCGCTTCGAGCGCGAGGCCCGCGCCGCCGCCGGGCTCAATCACCCCAACATCTGCACCGTCTATGAGATTGGACAGTCTGATGGCCAGCCCTTCATCGCCATGGAACTGCTCGAAGGCCGCACCCTGGCCGATCGCATCGCCGGCCGGCCCTTACGCACCCGCGAACTGCTCGATCTGGCCATTCAGATCGCCGACGCACTCGACGCCGCCCATGGGAAGGGCATCGTCCATCGCGACATCAAGCCCGCCAACATCTTCGTCACCGGCCGCGGCCAGGCCAAGATTCTGGATTTCGGTCTCGCCAAGTCGTCCGCCGGACGGAGTGTCCCCGCGGGTGCGACCGCCCTGGAAACCGAGGGCCCCGATCACCTTGTCACCAGTCCCGGCGCCACCATGGGCACCGTCGCCTACATGTCCCCAGAACAAGCGCTTGGCGAGGAACTGGACGCGCGCACCGACCTGTTCAGCTTCGGCGTGGTTCTCTACGAGATGGCCACCGGCCAGCGCGCCTTCGCCGGCGTCACTACCGCCGCGGTGTTCGACGGCATCCTGCACAAAGCTCCGGTCTCGCCCGTGCGCCTCAATCCGGACCTGCCCACGGAGCTGGAGCGCGTGATCGAGAAGGCCCTCGAGAAGGACCGCGATCTCCGCTACCAGGTCGCCGCCGAAATGCGCGCCGACCTGAAGCGGCTGCGGCGCGAATCCGAGTCGGGGCGCTCGGCCGCTGTGTCCGCAGCCATCCCCACCACTCATCCGCCGCCGGTCGAGACGGCCGCCGCTCCGGTCCGGCGTCTTCGAAGGAACCAGCTCAGGTGGTGGGTGCTTGGCGGCCTGGCCCTCGCCCTCGCCCTCCTCCTCGCCTGGCGACCCCCGCTGCCGCCGCCGAAAGTCGCTGGCATGGTTCAGTTGACCAACGACGGCCGCACCAAGATCGCCACCTTCACCGGCATCCCCGATCCCATGGCGACCGACGGCTCCAGAATCTACTTCGAGGAATTCCCGGCCTTCCACCGCATGACCCTCCAGCAGGTCTCGGTGGAGGGAGGTGAACCGGCGCCCGTGCCGCTCCCATTCACCGGCTGGGGTCTTGCCGGGATTTCCCCAAACCGCCCCGCACTTCTCGTTGTGGGACTTACCGAACCGCCCCCCTCTCCAGTGCAAAGCGTGCCGGTTTGGGCCGTGCCTCTGCCCGCTGGTCAGCCGCGCCGCATCGGCAACCTGCTCGCGTACGACGCTGCCTGGTCGGCGGATGGGACTCAGATCCTGGTTGCCCGCGGGGACGAGATCTATCGCGCCTTGAGCGATGGAAGCGGCCTGACCAAGGTAGCCACCGTCAACGGGACGACCTTGTGGCCCCGCTGGTCACCCGATTCCAAGACCATCCGATTCACAGTTCGCGACGAGCGGCTCAACACCTCCAGCCTCTGGGAAGTCGCGCCCGATGGGACGCGCCTCCATCCCCTGCTGGCTGGCTGGAACACTCCTCCCGCGGAATGTTGCGGAACCTGGACGCCCAACGGGGAGTTCTTCGTTTTCCAGTCGATCCGCGACGGCACTCCCAACATCTGGGCCATTCGCGAGAAGGCGCCCTTTTGGCGCAGCTTCAGCCGCCAACCCGTCCAGTTGACCTTCGGACAAGTGAGCGGCCAGGCGCCGCTGATGAGCCGCGACGGCAAGAAGTTGTTCTTCATTGGGGCTCAGCCCCGCGGCGAGGTGCTGCGGCTCGATCCCCAGAGCCACATGGCCGTGCCCTTCCTTCCCGGGCTCTCGGCGGAGCACCTGGCGTTCTCGCGGGATGGCCGGTCCATCGCTTACATAGCTTATCCCCAGCGCACTCTGTGGCGCGCTTCCATCGACGGCTCCGACCGCCGCCAGTTGACCTTCCCCCCGATGCTGTGCGGGCTGCCGCGCTGGTCTCCCGACGGAAAGACCATCGCCTTCAGCGGCCAGGCGCCGGCCCAGCCCTGGCGAGCGTACCTGATCTCCGCGGAAGCCGGCAGCCCCGAACAACTCCTACCCGGGGCGGTCGAGAGCCTCGACCCATCCTGGTCTCCGGACGGCAACGCCATCGCTTTCGGCGGGTCTGCCGAGTCCGCTCGGACCACCAAGACGGACGCCATCCACATCGTCGATCTGAAGACCCGCCAAGTGACGAGCGTCCCGGGTTCGACCGGGTTGTTCTCCCCGCGTTGGTCGCCCGATGGCCGCTACATCCTCGCCATGACCGGCGACTATCGCAAACTCGTGCTCTTCAACCGCGCCACCGGCCAGTGGGAGGACTTGATTACCGCTCGTTCCGGATATCCCGACTGGTCCAAGGATGGCAAGTACGTCTATTTCTCCGACCCCTTCAATAAAGACGCGCCCTTCTTTCGCATCCGCGTGAGCGACCGCAAGCTCGAGCGCCTGGTCAACTTGGCCGACTACGGAAGGCTGGCACTGGGCCACTTCGGCTGGTGGACCGGTCTGGGCCCGGACGATTCCCTCCTCACCACCCGCGACATCAGTGTCCAGGAGGTCTACGCGCTCGACTGGCAGCCACACTGAGGTCCAGCCAGATCGGAGCGACCCTCAACTGCTTCTCGGTCTCCTCCAGGCCCAAGCCCGTCAAGATTCCGTCCGCGCCGATCGCGAATCCCCGGGCCTGCATCGCGCGCTGGAAGAACGACAGCTCCCAGCCCGCTGGGATGCCCATCTCAGGCGCCGCCGTGGATATCAGCGCCAGCCGGGCCGCTTCCTGGCCCTCGGGCAACAGTTCCCGCAGCCTCTCCGCGCTCGCCCCGCCCTGGGTCTTGAGGGCCAAGAACATGGTCCCCTCCGTCAGCAGCGCCCGCAACGCGGGGTCCTCTCTGGCATACAGGAAACCGCGCTTGCGAATCGCTTCCTTCCCGTCCACCAAGAGGACCTCGACCGTCCCTGAAGCTGCCACCAGGCAGGCCATGTGCCGCCCGTCCGCCGTGAATTGGATCTGGTCGTCTTCCATCAGCGTGTCTTCCGCCGACGGAAGCTCGCCGAGTGGCTGGCCATCCTCAAGCACTCTCGTCGCGTAGACCGGCTTCCGCGGCGTGCCGGTGTTGGCCAGCGCCTGGCACGCGGCCCGCCCGCCCTGCCCGGAGCGCACGACCGGTCCAACTTCCGTGTATCGCGACGGGTCGACGGCGCCGCCGTATTGCAGCTCCGATCCATCTTCCCGCTCCATGGCGATCCAGGGCATTTGCCGCGCTCCGGCGAAGCAGGCCCAGGCCGCCTTCTTGCCTTTCGCGATTTCCCGCCCGTCCAGGAACACCCGGTCTTGGGTTCCGTCGCGCGCGATCCAGAGCACCTGCTTTCGATCCGAGCTGGCGCTCACTTGCAGCAATCGTCCCGCGGCCGGCCATCTGCGGTCCCCGTAGATCAGCTCCGCGGAGCCATTCACGTAGCTCAGCGCGCCCGGCGAATCCCACCAGAACTCCCGGCCGCTCGCGCACGGGCCGGTCTCGCCCCGGTCGGTAAAGAGCCGGTACGAGTTCCCTTCCCGGACGGTGTAGGCGTAGCGGGCGCCCTCCGGAGCGAAGCGAAAGTCGCCGGCGTGCTCCAGCCGCTGGACGGTGCCTCCCTTCCGCACGATCCAGGTGTGATCGCCGCCCTGCGCCACCGAGTAGGCGAAGACCGTAGAGTCCGCGGAAAACTCGGCCATCCCTATCCTGCCCGCCACGGGCGCATCCTCTTTTCCATCGAGCACGCCGAAGACTTTCCCGCCGCGCCGGCCCGTCCAGGCCACGTGGTTGCCATCGGGGCTGAAGAACGGCGTCAGCCAGAAGTCGAAGGCTACGCCCTGGGGCGGGTCGTAGGGGCCGAATTCCTTTCCACCGATGGAGACCCAGCGCTGGCCCGCCCGCTCGAAGCTATACGCATAGCGGCGGCCGTCGGAGGAGAACTCGAGATGCCCCAGGCGGTCCCAATTCCCCTCTTCCGCGCCATCCACCACCAGGCGCCAGACGCCCCGCGCTTTGGCCCCGTAGGCGAAACGGCCGCCTCGCGGCGCGAAGACGACGATCGGCAGCCGGGACAGGACGCCCCTTCCCTGGCCGGATATCGTGCGGACCTCTTCGAATTCCCGGCCGGGCTTTCCATCCACCACGATGCGCTCGCCGTGGGGCGTGGCCTCCGCCCACGCCACGTGCTGGAAATCGGGGCTGGGAACGAAACTCTCGTCCCAGAGCGGGACCTGGCCGCGCACCAGCGCGCTCTTCTCGATCGGAGCCAGTCGCAGCGCCGCGCGGGGCCGCTCTCGCCGCGCCACGAACACCGCAACGGCCGCCAGAATCAACGCCAGCGCCGTTACCAAGTAGGAACTCCGCTTCACGATTCTCCTCGAAAGGATCGAGTATACACGCTACGGCCGCCACAAAGCCGCATCGTTCGGATCGTGGCGCCGGGCACGCTCCCGCGCGGCCGCCCAACTATTCGTGGCGTAGCAGTACAAGCAATCGAATCCGCAGGTGTCGTAGGCGCCGATGTCCACGCTCTCCACGCATCCGCACTCCGCGCGCGTTGGGCGCGGCTTGAGCGCCAGGCCGCCTCCGATTAGCTCCAGGTCCACGCAGTGCGCCTTCCGGACGCCCGCCGCGAG
Source organism: Bryobacteraceae bacterium (assembly GCA_052144455.1). Taxonomy (GTDB): domain Bacteria; phylum Acidobacteriota; class Terriglobia; order Bryobacterales; family Bryobacteraceae; genus Fen-330. Next base: position 8,623 of record JBKQQG010000020.1, on the reverse strand, counting down.
CAAGGCGTCCTCGCAGCAGCAATATAGTGCGATCCCGTGCGCCGCGGCGATGCTCTTCAGATTCGAGACCAGCGCGACTTTCGTCTCCAGCTCCGGCTCGGCCCATTCCACGCCCGCCCGCGCCAGGTTGCGGAGCGTCTTGCCGTAGGAATCCGCGAAGGAGAAGTAGCAGCGTTCGGTGTATCCGGCCAGCGCGCGCGCCAGCCGCGAGAAGTTCTCGACGTGATACTCCGGCCCCGTAGCTGTCGAGAGCAGGATCGGATCGTATCGCCACAGTGCCAGCCGGGGAGAGATCGCCTCCGCGAGTGCGCGGAATGCCACGAGCGCCCTCTCGAGAGCCGGGTTGCGCCCTTCCAGCGGTTTCCCATACCCGTTGATCGTCACGTGGAAGTAGAAGCGATGCCCGCGCGCTAGAAGTTCGCCCAGTCCGGCGAGCAGCGGCGCGGGGTAGCGCGTCCAGAACACGATCCCGGCGCAATCCTCCGGCGCGAGCGACACCCGCTGGATCTGCCCCCCGAACGGATTGATCCACTCGCAGTATCCCGCCCGCACACGGTTCAGGAACCACGTGGAATAGAACGCGGGGATGTCCGTCCGGCGGCTGGCGCTCACCAGTTTCACGGAACCCCTCCCGCGATCAGATTTGGGCGGCGCCCCGCACCATCCCTTTCACCCCCAGCAGCCGGCACTCGCTTTCCACCATCTCGCGCACCAGTTCCTGGAATCCTATGCTGTGCCGCCATCCCAATACCTTCCGCGCCTTGCTCGCATCCCCCAGCAGGATGTTGACCTCCGCCGGCCGGAACAGGTTCTGGTCCACGCCGATGTGTTCGCGGTAGTCCAGGCCGGCGCACGCGAAGGCCAGTTCGGCGAACTCCCGCACCGAGTGCGTCTCGCCGGTCGCCACCACGTAATCGTCGGGCTCCGGCTGCCGCAGCATCAGCCACATCGCCTGCACGTATTCCCGCGCATGCCCCCAATCCCGCTGGGCGTCCAGGTTCCCCAGTCGCACCTCGCCCGCCCGGCCGGCCAGCACCCGCGCCACTCCGGCCACGATCTTGCGCGTCACAAACTCGTAGCCGCGCCGCGGCGATTCGTGGTTGAACAAGATCCCGTTTGAAGCGTGAAGCCGGTAGGCCTCGCGATAGTTCCGCGTCAAATGGAACCCCGCCACTTTGCTGATGCCGTAAGACGAGCGCGGATGAAACGGCGTGGCCTCGTTCTGCGGTACCTCGTGCGCGTGGCCGAACATCTCGCTCGACCCCGCGAAGTAGAAGTGGCACTGCGGCGCCAGGTTCCGCAACGCCGCCAGCAGGAAATGCGTCCCATTGATGTTGGCGTTCAGCGTCGAGAACTCGTCGTCGAACGAGTAGCTCACGAAGCTCTGGGCGGCCAGATGGTAGCATTCCTCCGGCTGCACCTTGTCGATCAGCGTGTGTATGCTGGCATAGCTCTCCAGCGACGCCGCGTGCAGTTGCAGCCTCCCCAGCACCGGCAGCAGCCGCGACAGCCGGTGTTCCGGGTCCTCCAGCGCTACCCGCCGCACCATGCCGTGCACCTGGTAGCCCTTCTCCAGCAGCAACTCCGCCAGGTAGGACCCGTCCTGGCCCGTGATGCCCGTGATCAGCGCGCGTTTCCCAGCCATCGCACCTCGATGGTATCACGCGCGCCGCCGGGCGGGACGGCCGGCTACTCTTCCAGGCGAAAGCTGCCCACGAACGCGCTACGCTCGCCCGGACTGCTCCACACCGTCCCCAGTCCCAGGCCCTGGAAGCGGTTGGCCAGCGTGTAGGCGGGCATGGCGTGGTCCAGCTTGGCAAGCGGCGGGTAGAACGTCTCCTCGTTATGACAAATGGCATCCGCGCCCGTCAGCGCTCGCGTCTCCACTTGCGCCAGCGCGCCGGCCTTCATCGTCACCTGCGCCGTGTGCACATTGCCGTCCCGCACCGTGAACGAGATCGGGGCGACCTCGACGCGCACGATATCCTCCAGCAGGCGGCCGCCCACCCGCCGCGCGAAGGCCTCCAGCGCCAGCCGTTGTTCCTCGCTGGCCCGCTCGTCCAGAATCAGCACTGCCTTAACCGGATACTCGGTGCCCGAAATACCCAGCGTCCCACTGGCCTTCACCACGCCGGCCACGGACAAGCCGTCCAGCTTCACGCCTTGCCAGGAGCCCTGCCGGATGCTCCAGCCGAAAACCGCCAGGTCGCCCACCTGATTGGCCTGGCCGTTGGCGAAGCACGGCCCTGTGTAAACGTCGGCCGTGCGCGATTCCACGTAGTCGCCGCGAATTCCGCTCGCCAAAACGATGACACCGCCGGCGAGCATAGTTAGAACTGCACGTAACAGTTGTTTCATCCCCAGCCTCCTCTGATTGGCCCGGATGAACCTATTCTAACGCGCCTACAGCGCCTGGTAGCAGCTCCGCGCCGCGTGGCACTCGTACTTGCCGGCCAGCCTGCCGTCCGGTCCGAGGACGAGTTGCGTCTTCAGGCACCAGAAGATGTGGTCGTCCCCGGCTGGCGCATCCTGGTTGGGATCGATGAACAGGCCCTTCCAGCGCAGATTCGCGCAGCGGTCGCTGGACATCGGGCGGGAACCGGCTTGCTCCATGGTCACGCCCTCGCTTTCACCGCCTCGAGCAGCGCGCGCTTCACGGCCACCCGCGCCAACTGGATCTTATAGCCGTTCATGGCGAGCGGCGTGGCGCCCTCCACCGCGGCTTTGCCGGTCTCCTCCGCCAGCGCCGCGCTCACGACTTTGCCGGCCAGCGCCTTTTCCGCCGCCACCGCGCGATGCGGCGCAGGGGCCACGTGGCCCAGCACGATGCGCGCGCTCTCGACCGCTTTGCCCCTCATCTTCAGCGCCACCGAGGCCGTCGCCAGCGGCCAATCCAACGCTTCCTTCTGCCGCACTTCGTAGGTCGCGTTCCGCGCTCCGCCGGCCGGCGGCGCCAGGATCTCCGTCAGGATCTCGCCGGGTTGGAGCGCGTTCTCGCGCCCACGGTCGTCGGCCGGCGTCAGGAAGAACTTCTCGACCGGCAACTCGCGGCTGCCCGCGGCCGAAACCAACTTAACCTTGGCTCCTAGAGCCACCAGCGCCGGCCCGAAGCTGGAAGCGCTCACGAAGCACGCCGGTCCCTGATTGTCGAAGATAGCGTGGTAGCGGTTATCTCCGTTCCGGGCCAGGCTCTCCCCATTCGGGCCTTTCGCCAGAAGCCCGTAGCCCAGCCGGAAATACCAGCAGCGAGTCCGCTGGCAGAGGTCGCCGCCCACGGTCCCGATATTGCGAATCTGCGGGCTGGATACCCCGTGCGCCGCCTGGGCCAGCGACGGATACTCGTCCCTCACCTCCGCGCTGGAGAGCAACTCCGCCAGCGTGACCATCGCGCCGATGCGCAGCCCCGCCGCCGTCTTCGAAATCCCTCCCAGCTCCCGGATGCCCTTCAGACTCACCACCCGTTTGGGTGTCTGGATGTAGTCCTTCAGCAGGTTCAGCAGGTCCGTGCCGCCGGCCAGGACGTTCGCGTCTTCCCAGCTCTTCCCGAGCAGGCCCACCGCCTCCTTAACCGTCTTTGGATTGGCGTACTCAAAGGGTTGCATCAGGCGTTCCTCCCTTGCAGCGCGGCCAGCACTTTGTCCGGCGTCAGCGGAACCACCGGCACGCGCACGCCGATCGCGTTGGCTACCGCGTTGGCGATGGCCGCGATCCCGCCGATCACCGGCGGCTCGCCCAGGCCGATCACGCCCCGCTGGTCGTGCTCCGGCTCCGTGTTGAGGTGCACGATGATCTCGCCCACGTCGCCGATCCCGGTCAGCTTATAGAACTCCATGTTGGCGTTCAGAATACGCCCGGTCACCGGGTCCAGGATGCGCTCTTCGGTGAGCGCACCGCTGATGCTCAGCAGGACCGCCCCGAAGCACTGGCTCTCCGCCGTCTTGGGGTTGATCACCAATCCGCAATCCTGCACCGCCACCACGCGGTTCATCTTCACCATGCCGGTTTCGGTATCCACCGACACATCGGCGATCTGCACGCCGCCCACACCCGAGCCGATCAGTCCGCCCGGGCCGCGCTGCGCGTTCTCGCCCATCTCCGAAATGGTCTTGGTGCCCAGCTTCCGGCAGGCCGCTTGCCAGTTCAGGCTCTTGGAGGGGTTGCCCTTCACCTGAATCCTGCTGTCGGCCGCTTCCAGTTGATCCGCCGGAACGCCCAGCGCCGGCGCCACCGCGTCGAAGAGCTTCGCGAGCGCGTTCATCGCCGACTTCCGCGTCGAGGCCGACACCCCGCCCACCGTTGTGGAGCCGCCGGATGCGCCCGAGGGCGGATACTTGGTGTCTCCGATGCGCACCTGGATCGCGCCCACCGGCAGGCCCAGCGTCTCCGCCGCCACCATCCCGATCACCGTGCGCGTTCCGGTGCCCAGGTCCTGGCTGCCCAATTCCACCTGTACCGTGCCGTCCGAGTGGATCGTCGTCAGGCACTTGCTCGGATGGCCCATGCCGCCCCACTGATTGAAGCCGATCCCCATCCCGCGCTTCACGCTGCCCGGTCCCGACTGGCCGCGCGGATGCCACAGCCTTCTCCACTCCGCCAGCTCCGCGGCCTGCTTCAACTGCGCGCGATACACCGCCGGGCCCGGCACGCGGCCCGCATATCCGAGGTTCTTGTCGAAGAACTCCACGGGGTCCATGTTCAGCTTGGCCGCCAGGTCCTCCATGGCCGTACAGGTCACGTAGGAAAGCTGCGGATTGTTCGGCGCGCGCCAGGCCCGCTCCTCGGCCGCGTTCACGGAGACGGACGTGTGCGCCATCCGCTTGTTCGGCACGCCGCGGAAAACGTAGGGCAGCTCGCCCGCCGGCAGACCGCCTCCGCCGATTCCGCCCGTGGCCCAGCTTTCCGATTGCCAGACCGTAAAAGTTCCGTCCTTCTTGGCGCCCAGCTTGATCTTGGCGAACAGCGACGGCCGGTTGCCCGCGATCTGCAACTCCAGGGAGCGATCCAGGAACAGCTTCACGGCGCGCCCGCCGCTAGTTCTGGAGAGCCGCGCGCCGAACTCGCCCCAGCGGTCGTGCCCGAACTTGCTGCCGAAGCCGCCGCCCATGGCCTGCATCTGAGAGTGAACGTTGGTGGCGGGAATCTCGAGTACCTTCGCCAGGTCGCTGCCCACTCCGGAGATGTTCTGCGTGGAGGGCCAATACTCGAACCGGTCGCCCTTCCACTCGATCACCTGCCCGTGCGCCTCCATACAACAATGATTGAGCACGGGGATGCCGTAGAAGCCCTCCGAGACGACATCCGCGTCCTTGAACGCCTGGTCGGGGTCGCCCGATACCTGCTCGCCGCTGGCCTTGGCGCGGTTGCCCACTTTAGCCAGGTCCCGCTCGTCCACCACGTGCGGCAGCACTTCGTAGTCGACCTTGATCTTGCGCAGAGCGTCCCTGGCCAGATCCTCCGAGACCGCAGCTACCGCGGCCACCTCGTAGCCCGCCCATTGGATTTCGTCGCCCGGCTTGGCCAGCAGCTCGACCGCCGTCACGCCTTTGGATTTCTCCGCCGCCGAGGCGTCGATGCCGGTAACCCGCGCGTGCGCGTGAGGGCAGCCCAGCACCGCGCCGTAGAGCAAGCCCGGCCGCTGGGTATCGTAGGCGTACTTGGCCTGCCCGGAACTCTTGGAATAGCCGTCCACCCGCGAGGTGCGCTTGCCGATCACCCGCCGCTTCTCCGCCGCCGGCCAACTGTAATCGGGTGTATCAGGCATGCTGTGCTCCTTTCATCTCTTTGGCGGCCTGCAAAACCGCCTTCCGCACGCCCATATAGGTTCCGCAGCGGCACAGGTTGCCGCCCAGCCCCGCTTTGACCTGCTCGTAGGTCGGGTCGGGGTTCTGCTCCAGAAACGCTTTGGCCGCCATCACGAATCCGGGGGTGCAGAAGCCGCACTGCTGCGCGTCGTTATCCACGAAGGCCTTGATCACCGGATGATACCGGCCATCCTCGGAGAGACTCTCGACGGTCTGGATCTCCTTACCTTGCGCCTCGATGGCCAGCACGCCGCAGGCGTACACCGCCTTGCCATCCAGCATCACCGTGCAGGCCCCGCAGACCGCGCGGTCGCAAACCTTCTTGGCTCCGGTGTAGTCCAACCGGTCGCGCAGCGCGTCCAAAAGGGTCAGGCGCGGCTCGACGCTCAATGGGTGCGCCTGGCCGTTGACCTTCAGCGTGATCGCCACCGCTCCCGGACCGACTACCGCCGCCGGCGCCTGGGCGAGCGCCTCGCTCTGCAGCACGCCCGCGCCCAGCGCGCCGCTCCCCAAACCGACTCCGCGGATGAATCCGCGGCGCGATACACCGCTCGTAGGCGAAGCTTCCTTCAGGGGTTCTTTCCTGGGACTCACAAGCGCCTCCTCCTCGTTTCCAGCCCGATGCTCCGACTATAGCAAAGACCACCGCTGGGTGGCCGGGCGCAAAAAAGGCACGGTTGAAACCGTGCCTTTCGCATCTGAGATTCCCGAAAACCGGCTGCTATGGAACCGCTGGCAGCGCGCTCGGCGCCAGCGCCACTTTGCCCTTCACCGCTTCGTCGATGGAGATATTGTTCGCCTCGAGCGTTCGTCCGACCGCCTGGTCCAATTGGACCCTGGCCTTGGCGTAGGCGCTCTCCGCCGCCACCTCGGTCGAGCGAGCCGACGCCAGATCGCGCTGGTACTGGATCACGAGGAAGACCGTCGAAGCGCCCAGCGCGTACTTCTTCTGCTCGGCGTCCAGAACCTGTTCCGCAAGATCGCGCGCCTTGGCCGCCGCCTGATAGCCCGCCAGCGCCTGCTGGATCGCGATCAGCCCGTTCCGCACGTCCACCCGCACCTGGTTCACCTGCCGCTGCTGGCTGAGCTCGAGCTGCCGCAGAGCGATCTGATCCATGACCATGTCGGCCCGGGCCGTCCGGTTCCGGAGCGGGATCGTTAACCCGAATCCAATCGAATAGCTGGGGAAGTTGCGTGCGAACACCTGCTCCGTCGCTGTGCCCAGGCCGCCGATGACGAACGGGTCCGCGCCTCCGTAAGCGGTTGGCTGACCGGCCAGCCCGTTATTGGTCAGCGAGGCCTGGACAGCCAGCGAGGGCAGCAATTCCTGTTTCGTTCCTTGCAGGCCGAGCTTCTGGCTGTCGATGTTGATTCGGCCCTGCGCCAGTTCCGGCCGGTTCTCCAGCGCCCGCGACACCAGATCCTGCAGCGGCTCGGTCTGGTCCTTTTCCGGAACCCGGATGCGGTCGGTGGGGATGATGTGCGCCTCCGAGATGCTGGGGCTGGCCACGCCAGTGCGGCTCAGCGCATTCTTGATCAGCGTCTCCTGCTGGAGCAGTTGGGTCTGCGCGTTCACCAGGGCTTGCTCGTTGGTGGCCACCTCGGATTCCGCCTGCACGATAGAGATCGGCGCCAGCGTTCCGATCTCCACCTGTTTCTTGTTGTCTTCGTAAAGCTTCTGCGACAACGCCAGCGCCTGCTCCTTCACCTTCACGTTCTCCGTGAAGCTCACCAGGTCCCAATACGCCGCGATGACCTGCGCCACCGTAGCGATCACCTGCAGCTTGAAGTTCAGGTCCGTGACCTTTTGAGTGTTCTTGGCGATCCGGATGTTCCGGCGGTTCACCGCCAGCCCAAAGCCTTGCAGCAGTTGCTGGGTGACCGTCAGATTCAGGTTGGCGACGGTGTTGGGGTTGAGACTATTGAACAGGTTGTTGGAAGATACCGTTTCGTCGTTCCAGGCCAGCGACACCGACGTGCCGGTCGCGAAGCCCTGCGAGTAACCGAAGCTGGCGGCAGTGTAATTCGCCGCGACGCTGGTGGTGCCGGTGGTCACCGTGTTGGCCACCGGGGTGGTCTGGTGAGCAGCGCCGTAGGAGGCGTAGACGGAGGGGTCGTAATTCGGAATCGACGACCCGGTCGCGGTAATGATGGTGCCGCTGGCGCTGGAGCTGGCCGAGCCCGAGGAAGCGCTAGCGGCGCCCGCGACGCTGGTTATCCCGGCCTGGGCCAGCGCGTTGGTGGTCGCCGTCTGAACCCCCGTGGGCACGCCGCGCAGCAATCCTCCAGCCTGCGCACGCAGAAGGTTCGCCGACGCGTTCAGGGCGCCATAGCGCTGGTAGGCGATGTCCAGGTTGTTCTCGAGCGCTAGCGCGATCGCGTCCGCCAGCGAGAGGTAAATGTTGCCGGAGCGTATCAGCGCCTCCAGCCGGCCCGAGTTCGCCAGATCAATCGGCGCCAACTCCTGGTACCGGTAATCCCGGGTCAGGCCCGAGCGCCAGCCCGCTCCATTGGTCTGGATGCCCGGCCCTTGCGCGCTCGCCATCGGCGCCAGCAACAGGAAAACGCAGATCACGGCAATGCCGCGTTGAACAGAGATCATGGAGTCGCACCTCGATGCAGGTTCAGATGCCTCAAGCAAGGTAAGACGGCGCCATGCAGGCTTCTGTTCCCTGAATCTCCCATCGTATCGCAAGGTGTTGAACCTCTGTGATAATGTCCCCTATTGGACTCGATAGAAATGTCCCTCCAAACTAGACCTTGAGGAGGTCTGGTGGGAAGGACATGGATGAGCGAGCGGGAAGTGAGACGGGCGGCGGTGC